>CAKTYZ010000003.1 GCA_934635225.1 uncultured Kiritimatiellota bacterium | reverse complement strand
TGTGTATAAGCGCCCCCCCCCCCCCCCCCCTTGACGCAATGCGAACGGATATGCTATACTATACTTCACTTGCTTGTCGGTGGGATACTCAAGCGGTCAACGAGGGCAGACTGTAAATCTGCTGGCTTACGCCTTCCAAGGTTCGAATCCTTGCCCCACCACCAACTTCTCATTGACTATGAAGAAGACAGTGCTCGAATATCGTGTGCCGTATGCCGACACCGATCAGATGGGTGTCGTCTATTACGGCAATTACTTGACGCTTTTTGAACGTGCGCGCAATGAACTCATGCGCATGGTGGGCTACACCTATAAGGAATGCGAGGCGGAAGGCTGGATGCTTCCTGTCATTCATGCTGAGTTGGACTACCGCCGCCCGGCGCGTTATGACGATCTCCTGGAGGTGACGGCATGGGTCCAAGCGATGAAAGGCATTCGCCTTGAGATTGCGTGCGAAGTGCGCCGAAAGGGGGAGGCGGCGGTCCTCGTGAGCGGTTTCACGCGCCATTGCTTTGTCTCGACCGAGACGTTTCGTCCGATTCCTCCGCCCGAGAAGCTCCTTGCCGCTATGGGATTGGATTCGGGAGCCGATTCCCCAATTCTCAGTCGTGAAACGTCTATCTGACATCTTTCTTGTTTTGTTCTTTGCGCCGCTGTGGGTCCCTCTTGCGGCGACCGTTGCCGTGCTTGTGCGCTTGTTCCTTGGTTCGCCCGTCTTCTTCCGAGATGTGCGCGCCGGCCTGGGCGGGCGGGCGTTTGCGCTCGTCAAGTTCCGCACGATGCGAGAAGGCCTTGGGGATGATGCGGCGCGCCTGACGCGTTTGGGGCGTTTCCTTCGGGCAAGTTCACTGGATGAGTTGCCGGAGTTCTGGAACGTTCTGAAGGGCGAGATGTCCCTTGTCGGTCCCCGTCCGCTCCCCGTCCGCTATCTGCCGCGCTATTCGGCGGAGCAGGCTCGTCGGCACGCGGTGCGTCCGGGCCTTACGGGATGGGCGCAGGTTCATGGACGCAATGCGCTCTCATGGGAAGAGAAGTTCAAGTTTGACGTAGACTACGTGGACCGCCATTCGCCGGCGCTTGACATCTACATCCTAGTCCTGACGTTTTTTCAGTGCCTTTGTCCGTGCGGCATCAGCCATGCGGGCGAGGCGACCATGTCTGAATTCACGGGAGGAACTTAAGAATATGGAAGTCAAGAAGCATTATCTGTCGGCTGATCAGTATCAGCGCGATATGTGGAGACTTGCGGCGAACATCCGCAAGAGCGGCTGGAAGCCCGATTTTCTCGTTGGCCTTTGGCGTGGCGGTGCGCCTGTCGCCATCGCCGTCCACGAGTTCTTCAAGGTGACGGGCTGGGAAGTGAAGCACATTCCGCTCAAATGCTGGAGCTACACGGGCATTGGACAGAACGAGGGCAGGGTCGGCTTTATGTTGGGAGACGCGATCTTCGGCATGTTTCGTCCGGGCGACAAAGTCCTTTTCATCGACGATGTCTTTGACACGGGCAAGACGGCGGCGGCCGTGATGGAGCATATGCATGATATTCGTGCGGATGCGAAGATCGCCTGCGTCTACTGGAAGCCGGCGAAAAACCAGACCGATCTCACGCCGGATTTCGTGGCGAAGGACATTGGAAACGACTGGATCGTCTTCCCTCACGAGATCGAGGGACTGACCCCAGAGGAGATTCGCGAGAAAGACCCCGTTCTCGCCGAACTGATGGCGTGATCTCGCAGTGTCTTGCGGATTGACGGGCGGTCTTCTTCGTGGTCTCTAAGGTCGGGTCTTGAGGAAACGCCCAGCTGTCGGGAAACATCTGGACCTCGCGATGAACGCGGGTTCTGAATTGTGCTATAATACGCATCTGCTATGGAAAAGAAGACTAATCAATTCAAGGCCGAGATCGCAGAGATGCTGGATCTCGTCGTTAATTCGCTCTATTCAAAGAAAGAGATCTTCCTTCGGGAACTGATTTCCAATGCATCGGACGCGATTGACCGCGCGAAGTTCCTTTCGCTGACCGACAAGACGCTGGTTTCGGACAATCCCGAATGGAAAATCCAGATCACGGTGGACCGCGAGGCGAAGACGCTCATGGTTTCTGACAGCGGAACGGGCATGGATGCCGCAGAACTGGAACAGAACCTTGGCACGATCGCCAGCTCGGGCACGAAGAAGTTCCGCGAAATGCTGAAAGAGAAAGGCGGTGAGTCGCTCCCCGAACTCATCGGACAATTCGGCGTCGGCTTCTACGCGGCGTTTATGGTCGCCGACAAGGTGACGGTCGAGACGCTGAAACGCGGGACGGGCGCGTCGTTCAAGTGGGAGTCTGACATGTCCGGCTCTTACACGATTTCAGATGGTGACCGTGACTTCCCCGGAACGTCCGTCACGCTGCATCTTCGCGACGACCAGCTTGAATACCTTGACTATTGGCGCGTGTCAGACCTCGTGAAGAAGTATTCCGATTTCATCGCCTATCCGATTTTCTTCAAGGAGAAACTCTCCGCCGAGCAGTCGAAAGACGAGAAAGAAGACGCGAAAAAGTCTCGTGAAGAACGCGAAGCAAAGCCCCTCAACACGATGGTGGCCCTTTGGAAGCGTACGAAGAAGGACGTCAAGCAAGAAGAGTACGATGAGTTCTACAGGCACATGACGCACGACTGGGAAGCGCCGTTCGAGACGATTCCCTTTTCGGGTGAGGGCGCGATCGAGTTCAAGGCGCTTCTCTTTTTCCCGAAGAAGGCGACAATGGACCTCTTCATGCCGAACCAGAAGCGCGGGCTTTCGCTCTATGTTCGCAATGTCTTCATCGGTGACGACGTCGAGATGCTCCTGCCGAGCTGGCTTCGATTCGTGAAAGGCGTCGTCGATTCGTCCGACTTGCCGCTCAATGTCTCGCGTGAGATGCTGCAGGACGACGCAGTGATCAAGAAAATCAAGGACGCCGTCACGTCGAAGGTGCTTTCGGTGCTGGAAGACTTGAAGAAGAAGGATGTGAAGCGCTATGGCGCGTTCTGGTCGGCGTTCGGCGCGGTCGTCAAGGAAGGTGTTCATGTCGATTGGGAGCATGCGGACCGCATCAAGAAGCTGCTCATGTACCCGACGGCGCGCAGTGACGCGGGGAAGCGCGTCTTTCTGGAAGATTACGTCAAAGACATGCCGGCGACGCAGAAGGACATCTACTATGTCTGCGCCGAGCGGGAGGAGGACGCGCGCAAGTCGCCGGTCCTCGAAGCCGCACGCAAGCATGGCTGTGACGTGCTGCTTTTCTGTGACCCCGTGGACGAGTACCTGACCGAATCGCTCCGTGAATTCGACGGCAAGAAGTTTGTCGATGTCGCGAAAGGCGATGTCGCTTTCGGCAGCGAGGAGGAGCAGAAGGCCGCGAAGGAGGCGAACGAGAAGTCCGCCGCCGACTTGAAGCCGTTTCTTGAGGCCGTCAAGAAGGAGCTTTCGGCTTCCGTTTCGGATGTGCGCGTCTCGACGCGCCTCACGGATTCGCCGTGCTGTCTCGTCGCGCAGGAGCATGCGCTCTCGCCGTCGATGGTGCGCATGATGCGGGCCATGAAGAATGACGTGCCGGATGACAAGCGCATCCTTGAAGTGAATCCGAGCCATCCGCTCATCGCGAAGGTGAAAGGCCTTGAAGGCGATGCGCTCAAGGACGCGGTGACGTTGCTTTACGATTCGGCGCTGATCGCCGAAGGCTCTCCCGTCACGGACGGCGCGCGCTTTTCCAAGCTCCTCGCGAACTTGATGCTCAAGTAGGCGAATGGCCGTCTCGCTCGATTTCGAGAATGCGGCGAATGATCCCGTGATGGGGATCGACGAGGCTGGGCGTGGACCTCTTGTGGGTGGGGTCTACGCTGCCGCCGTGTCCGTTCCGCTCGCCCGTGCGGCGGAACTGCTCGTGGGCGACTGGGCGGCGGTTACCGATTCAAAGAGGCTGACGCCCAAGAAACGTGCCGCGCTCGCCGAAACGATTAAGACGACGCCCGGCTGCACATGGGCCGTTGCCTCAGCGAGCGCGGCGGAGATTGACGAGTTGAACATCCTGCGGGCAACGCATCTCGCCATGCTCCGCGCCGCAACTGAGGTTGCCGCGAAACTGGGCGTGGACGAACGCGGAATGGCGACGGTCTCGATTCTTGTGGACGGACTTCCCGTCGCGACTTTGCCGCATGCGATGAACGTTGTCAAGGGCGACGCGAAGTCCCTGTTCATCGCGGCGGCGTCGATTTTGGCGAAGACGGCGCGAGATTCGGATTGTCTGCGTTTGGAGCGCCTTTATCCCGGCTATGGCTTTGCCCGGCACAAGGGCTATCCGACGCCGGCGCATTACGCCGCGCTGGCACGGTTGGGGCCTTGCCCCGAGCATCGTCGCAGCTTTGGCCCGGTGGCGCGGGCCCTTCGGCGGGACACGGAAGCCCGGGATTGAGCCAGCCCATGTTTCCGGTCGAAGAAAAGCTGGGTGAAATCGTTGCGGCCCTGCGCACGAACCATGAGGTCGTTCTGACAGCGCCGCCGGGCAGCGGCAAGACGACTTGTGTGCCGCCGGCCCTGCTGGACGAGCCTTGGCTGGCGGGCAAGAAGATCGTCATGCTGGAGCCGCGACGGCTGGCCGCGCGCAACTGTGCGACGTACATCGCACGCAAGCTTGGCGAGAACGTGGGCGAGACGGTAGGCTATCAGGTTCGGCTTGAGCGCAAGGCGTCGGCACGGACGCGCTTGGAGGTCGTGACCGAAGGCTTGCTCGCCCAGCGTCTGCTTTCAGACCCCGAACTGTCGGATGTCGGGCTTGTCATCTTTGATGAATTCCACGAACGCGCACTGCCGTGTGACTTGGCGTTCGCGTTGACGCTGGAGGTTCGGCGTGCTCTTCGGCCTGACTTGCGGATGCTCGTCATGTCCGCGACTTTGGATGTCGGGGAAGTCCTGCACGGTTTGAGCGGAGGCAATCCGGGGCCATGTCTGGTCGAGGCTTCGGGCCGACTCTTCCCTGTCGAGACGCGCTATCTCGGAGACCTGTCGATGGCGGCAGCGGTAGGGAAGGCTCTTTGCGAGACGGCGGGTGACATCCTGTGCTTTTTGCCGGGCGAGGGCGAGATTCGCCGCGTTGCCGAGAAACTGCAGGGTGCGGAGGCTCTCGTCCTGCCGCTCTACGGAAGCCTTCCAAAAGAGGAACAGGATCGCGTCTTCAAGCCCAGTTCACGACGAAAGGTCATTCTCGCGACCTCCCTTGCCGAGACGTCGCTCACGATTGAGGGCATTACGACAGTCATAGACTCGGGACTCATGCGCGTGCCGCGCTTCTCGCCGGGCACGGGCATGACGGGGCTTGTCACGTTGCCTCTCACGAAGGATCGGGCCGAACAGAGGCGCGGTCGCGCGGGGCGCGTTCAGGCAGGCGTCTGCTATCGTCTCTGGACAGAGGCTGAAGAGACGTCGAGACCGAAAAAGATGCCGCCGGAGATTCTGGACGCCGACCTCTGTTCGCTCGTGTTGTCCTCATCCGTCTGGGGCGCCTTGCATCGCACGGACCTGCCGTGGATGACGCCGCCTCCGGCCAGCGCGTGGGAGCAGTCCGTCAGCCTGTTGCGTCTCTTGGGCGCGTTTGACGAACGCGGGCGTTTGACGGAGAGAGGCCGGACGATGGCCTGTCTGCCGATGCATCCGCGTTTGGCGAACATGCTTCTTGCGGCAGTCGGCACGCACGAGTCGGCGCATACGGCCTGTCGTCTCGCGGCGGTTTTGGAAGAGGGCGGGCGAAGCCGCGAGACGGATATCCGATATGTGCCGGTGACGGCGCGCATGGCGCAATTGACGCGGCGTTTCGAGCGTGCGCTCTCGTCTGTTCGGGGGCCTTCCTTTGGTTTGACTGGCGCATTGTCCGAAGGTGCGCTGTTGGCGCTGGCTTATCCGGATCGAGTTGCGAAGAGTCGCGGGAACGGAACCTTTCAGATGGTGTCGGGACGCGGCGCGTTTCTGCCGGACGACGATCCGTTGGCGAAGGCTCCCTTTTTGGTTTGCTGTGAATTGGACGACCGGACGGGCGATGCGAAAGTCTTTCGGGCCTGTCCGATTGACGAGGCGGAGATCGAAGGCCTCTTTGCGGGGCAGATCGTCGAAGAGCCGTTCTGTGCTTGGGATCGTCCGAACGAGCGCGTCAAGCGAGTCGTTCGCCGGAAACTCGGTCTCCTGACCTTGCGCGAGAAAGCGCCTTCAGCGACAGATGACGGTGACGCGGCACTTGTGGTCCAGGCCTTGTTGGACGGCATTCGCCAGAAGGGCGTGGCGAATCTTCCGTGCTGGACGAAGGAAACGCTTCAAGTCCGTGCGCGGCTGTCGTTTCTTGCGCGAACATTGCCGGACGAATCTTGGCCAGAGCCGACGGACGCGCGCATTCTCGTCTTTTTGGAACCGTTCCTGTTGGGCCAGACAAAATGGCGTGATTTGGAGAAAATCGATCTTTTCCGCGTCTTTGACATGCTCTTGGCTGATTCGGGGCATGATCGTCGGGAACTGGATCGTCTTGCGCCGATACGCATGGAAGTCCCTTCGGGGTCGAATATGCTGATTCACTACGAGGGGGACGAGCCCACGGTCGAGGTCCGTTTGCAGGAATGCTTCGGGCTCATGGAGACGCCGAAAGTCGCAGACGGGCGAGTCCCGATCGTCCTGACGCTGCTTTCGCCCGCGCATCGCCCCATTCAGGTCACGAAAGACCTTGCGGGCTTTTGGCGCGGGGCGTACCATCTCGTGCGCAAGGACATGCGCGGGCGCTATCCGCGGCATTATTGGCCCGAAGACCCGCTGACCGCCATGGCGACGCGACACGTCCGCCCGCGCATCAGCTAAAGGGGGGAAGCCTGGAGCCGAGGGTCGGATTCGAACCGACGCGTCCTTGCGGATCCTGATTACAAATCAGGCGCAGTCAACCACTGTGCCACCCCGGCAGGTGCAATTGAACATAGTATATCATATTTCCCCCGCATGTGGTATAATACACGGACAATTTTTTCAGAAAGACAGGAGAAGGTATGTTCAAAGCAGTCTCGAACAAGGTCGCGTTCCCGAAGATGGAGGAGGATATCCTTAAGTTCTGGGCGAAAAACTCGACGTTTGAGAAGTCTCTCAAGCGCAATGAGGGAAAGGAACGGTACAAGTTCTATGATGGCCCCCCCTTTGCGACGGGACTGCCGCACTATGGGCACCTGCTCGCCGGCACGATTAAGGACATTGTGCCGCGCTATCAGACGATGCGCGGCAAATATGTCGAACGCCGCTTCGGCTGGGACACCCACGGTCTCCCGATTGAGGCGCTTGCGCAGGATGCGCTGGGCGTTGCGGGTGCGCCCGAGATCAAGGCCCTGGGCGTCGACAAGTTCAACGAGCAGTGCCGCTCAATGGTCTTGAAGTACGTCTCCGAATGGCGCAAGACCGTCACGCGCATGGGGCGCTGGGTCGATTTCGACCACGACTACAAGACAATGCAGCCTGAGTTCATGGAGACGATCTGGTGGGTCTTCAAGCAGCTTTGGAATCAGGGCCGCGTCTACAAGTCTCACCGCATCATGCCGTATTCGTGGAAGCTCTCGACGCCGCTCTCCAACTTCGAGGCGGGCTCGAATTACAAGGACGTACAGGATCCGACCGTGACGGTTCGGACGCCCGTCGTCGAGACGCCGAACGGCCGCATTGCCGAGCTGATGAAAGACGGCACGGCGGTCTATCTCCTCATTTGGACGACGACGCCGTGGACGCTTCCCGAGAACCTGATGATGTGCGCGGGCGCGAACATCGACTATGTTGTCGTGCGCGACCTGACGGATGACACGCGGCCTTGTTATGTGATGGCGAAAGAGCGTCTTTCGACGCTCTTCAAGAAAGAAGACCAGTACGCGCTTGTGGCGGCGTTCAAGGGCACGGAGCTGAAGGGGACGCGCTATGAGCCGATCTTTCCGCATTATGCCGACAAGGCGGGCGAAGGCGCGTTCCGTGTCCTCAACGACGACTATGTGACGACGGACGACGGCACGGGCATCGTCCACATCGCGCCGGCTTACGGCGAAGACGACTTCCGCGTCTGTCAGGAAGCCGGCATGAAGGTCATCGTCGATCCGCTCGACGCGGCTTGCGCGTTCACGGATGAGATGCCCGAGTACAAGGGCCGCTTCTGCAAGGACTGCGACAGGGACATCATCAAACGCCTCAAAGCCGAGGGCAAACTCGTCCATCAGGCGACGATCACCCACTCGTATCCGTTCTGCGACCGCACGGACACGCCGCTCATCTACCGTGCGATTGACGCGTGGTACGTGAGGGTCGAGGATCTCCATGAGCGTCTTGCGAAGAATAACGCGAAGGTCCACTGGACGCCAGATTACGTCGGGGAGAAGCGCTTCGGCAACTGGCTGGAGGAGGCGCGCGACTGGAACATCTCGCGCAACCGATTCTGGGGAAGCTGCATTCCGGTCTGGGTCAACGACGCCGACCCGACTGACATGATTTGCGTCGGCTCGATCAAGGAACTGGAGGAGCTTTCGGGCGAGAAGGTGACGGACCTCCACAAGCATTTCGTGGACAAGATCGTCATCATGAAGGACGGCAAGACGTATCACCGCACGCCCGAAGTCCTCGACTGCTGGTTCGAGTCCGGCTCGATGCCCTACGCTCAGCAACACTACATGGGGGAGGGCGATTTCAAGGACTACTTCCCCGCTGACTTCATCGCCGAGGGCCTTGACCAGACGCGCGGCTGGTTCTACACGCTTATGGTGCTGGGGACCTGCCTTTTCGACCAGAGTCCGTACAAGAACGTGATTGTGAACGGTCTCGTCCTTGCCGAAGACGGCAAGAAGATGTCAAAGCGCCTAAAGAACTATCCGGACCCGAATCTCATGCTTGACACGTATGGCGCGGACGCGATTCGCCTGTACATGATCTACTCGCCGGTCGTGAAGGCCGAGTCCCTGAAGTTCTCCGAGAACGGCGTCAAGCAGCTCATGCGCGACTTGCTGATTCCGTGGTGGAACGCCTATTCCTTCTTCGTCACTTATGCGAATGTTGACAGGTTCCACGACAAGGATGTCGTCTACCCCGAGAGCGCGAATGTCCTCGACAAATGGATCATCTCGTCGATGGAGACGCTGATTGCCGACGTGACGGCGGCGATGGACGTCTATGACCTCCAGAAGTCGGTGCGCCCGTTCGTCAAGTTCATCGAGGATCTCACGAACTGGTACATCCGCCGCAGTCGCCGCCGCTTCTGGAAGTCGACGGACGACGCCGACAAGCATGCCGCCTATCGCACGCTCCGCTATGTCCTTGTCCAGCTCGCCAAGGTGGCCGCGCCGTTCACGCCGTTTATCGCCGAGGAGATCTACACGAACCTGAGGGGCGAGAGCGACCCCGAGTCGGTCCACCTCTGTGACTTCCCGACCGCGAACGCCGCCGCGCGTCAGCCGGAGCTTGAAAAGCGCATGGCCGACGTGATGGCTGTCGTCGAACTCGGCCGCCGTCTGCGCGCGGACAACGACCTCAAGGTTCGCCAGCCGCTTGCCGCGCTGAAGCTTGCAGGAGGGGATGTGGAGGGGCTTGAGGCGCTCATCGAAGAAGAGCTCAACGTCAAGCGCGTGTCGTTCATCGCTGACGAGACGGAACTCTGCGACGTCACGTTCAAGGCCAACTTCAAGACGCTCGGCAAGAAATGCGGCCCGAAGATGAAGGCTGTTGCGGCGGCGATCGCGTCGTTCAGGTCCTTCGCGGGCTCTGCGACGGTCGAGGGGATTGATCTCTCCGCTGAAGACGTCCTCGTCACGCGCAAGCCGAAGGCGGGCTTGGTTGTCGCGTCCGAGGGCTCGATTGTCGTTGGCCTTGAGACGGAACTGACGCCAGAGCTCGTGGCGGAAGGCCTTGCCCGTGAATTCGTCAGCCGTGTCCAGACGATGCGCAAGGAGGCCGATTTCGAGGTCACGCAGCGCATCGTGGTCACGGTACAAGCGGACGCCGAGACGAACGCGGCTCTCGCGGCGCATCTCGCATACGTGAAGAACGAGATCCTGGCGACGGAAGTCGTCTTTGCCTCGTGCGAAGGGGCCGAAGTCGATTTGAACGGCCACGCCACCGTCGTTCGCGTCGCCAAGTCCTGACGTCACGTGACGGGGCCTGTCCTGGTCAAGAGGGTAGACGCGTGAAAGTGCTGGTCTTCAATGGTTGGGCCGCAGGTCCTGAGACATGGGCGCTTTGCACGTTTCCGCACGATTGGGTCTTCAGTTACTTGGAGGAGCTGGACAGCCTGCCGGAGCGGGTCATTGCGGATTCCGACGACGTGTTGCTCATCGGGTTCTCGATGGGCGGCAACTATGCGATGCGGATGCTGATGAAGTATCCCGAGAAGGTTCGAGGAATAGTCTTTGTCTCGACGTCGCCTTTCTTGATGGAGGACAAGGCGTCGGGTTGGCACGGCTTGAGCGAGCGTCGGCTTGCCGCGCTTCGGATGGGCACGGAACTCGTTTTTGGCACGAATTCATCGCCGCTTTATGAAAAGTCAAGTCTGGAGCGCGGGCTTGACTATCTTCGGACGAGTGACCTGCGTGAGAAGTTCCGCGCTTTTTGTGCGTCTTCTTCGGGGCGGTCTCTTCTGAGGATTCCCGTTTTCATCTTTCAGTCCGAGCGCGACGGAATCGTTCGTCCGCAGAACGCCGACTATCTGGCGGACGTCTTTCCGCAGGCGAAGGTGATACGGGTTCCGGGAAATGAGCACAGTCTGCCCGTGACGATTCCCGGTCAGATCGACGAAGCCGTCATGAGCCTTTTGTGAACGGCTCGCATCCCATCTGACGCTCCTGCCCATTCAAGGGGCTATAGTCTTGCCGCGTGACGGACCATGGCGCGAAGCGACTGGGCACGGAAGACGCCATTAGAAGATCTGAAGCCAGAGACGGAAGCCCGGGAAGCCGAGGCTTCCGTCGGATGTCCGTGCCATTGGGAGGTGGTCGTGAGAGTGTCCGTTGCCATGGCGAGCGGCGGGGAGGGCCGACGAAAAGGTCGAGGTGACTTGTAAAGGGCGGACGTGAGGAGGGCGCGGATTTGACAGGAAGAATTGCTATAATGTGCGCTTGACAATCAAAGAAAGGGAAGAATCCATGGCAACGGGAAAAGCGCTCGACGGAAAGTCGTATGCGGGAAATCCGCACGTACGGTTTGACGAGGGGGAAGTCGCACCGGCGACAACGCCGAGGCGTGGGTCTCTACTCTACAGGGGACATTGAAAGTTAACCGATTAGGTGTGCGCGGGCGACTCTTTTGGTGTATAATACATCCACCATGGGGACGACAGTTGTCTATCTCTCGAAAGTCCACGAGCTGCGCGAGGCGATTCGCAGCGGCGCGTATGGGGACGGCGCGTTCCTGAGCGAGGCTCAGGTCATGCGCAAGTTCGGCGTCGGGCGCCAGACCGCCGTGCGCATCCTCAACGAGCTGGCGAAGGACGGGCTGATCGTCCGCCGGCGCGGCGCGGGCACGTTCCTTTCGCGGCTCGGTCGCCGCACGACCGGACGGATCGGCCTCATCATCCACGGGAGCGACTACTGCGAGCTTTTCGCGCCTGTCGCGAAGCGGATCTCGCAGGTCTGCCAGTCGTGCGGCTACAGCCTGATGTTCGGCGACGTGTCCTCGCTCGGCGCGGCGGGGCGCGTCCAGAAGGTTCTGCAGCTCGTCGACAGGTTCCTGTCGGACGGCGTGGACGGCGTCATCCTTCAGCCGGTTGAGTTGGTGTCGGATGCGGCGGAGATCAACGGCCGGATAGCCAGCCGCATCTCGGAGGCGGGGGTTCCCCTCGTGCTGCTGGACAGCGACATCGCACGGCCGCCGGAGCGGAGCCCCTACGATCTTGTCTCGGTAGACCACCTGGCCGTCGGGCGGCGCCTGGCGAAGCATCTGCGCCAGACGGGCGCACGGCGTGTCGTCTACCTGACGCAGCGGGATCGCGCGCCGTGCGTCCAGGAACGGCAGACGGGCGTGGCGTTGGGCTGCGCGGGACTGCCACTGCCGGGCAAGGCCGTCTTCGCCGAGCCAGACGACCTTGCGGCGGTTCGTCGGCTGATGAAGCGAGATTGTCCGGACGCCATCGCCTGCTACAACGACCGTCAGGCGGCCCTGCTCTTGCAGACGCTGGCGCGGCTCGGCCTGCGCGTCCCGCAAGATGTCCGTGTCGCTGGCTTTGACGACGTGCAGTGCGCGCGGCTGACGATGCCGCCGCTGACGACGATGCGCCAGCCATGCGAGGCGATCGGCTCGACGGTCGTCAAGTTGCTGGTCGAGCGCATCAAGGACCCGATGCGGCCGACGCGAACCGTTCTGCTGGATTCGCCGTTGGTCGTGAGAGAATCGACGTGCAATCCATCCAAAGACAAGGGAGAAAGCAAATGAGACCACTGAAGACTGTTTGGCGATCCGTCGGATTGCTGTGCGCCGCGTCGGTCGCGCTGGCGGCGGATGACGGGGCGGCGGAATCGGCGCTTGCGCGCGTCCGCGCGAAGGCGGAGGCGGACGTCGAGACGGCCTACTGGGCGCGCGGCGCGATTGTGGACAAGAACCCGTTCTCGGCGCAGTCCGTCGATCTTTCGGCTGACCTCGCACCGTTCGGCTATATCGGCGGCTACGCCTGGAGCGTGTCGTCGATGTCTCGCGATGGGCAGTCGGCAACGCGGCGCAACGCCTACAACGAGGTCGACTACGGCGTGTACTATGGCTACGCGCTTGAACTCGCCGAGGGCTGGGCGCTCGACTCGACGGTCGCGAAGAAGTGGGTCACGTTGCCGGGGTATCGTCCGCACGCCCACACGATTTCGGAGTGGAACGTCTCGCAGGCGTTGCGAAACCCGTTCGTCACGCCCTACTACCTGCTGCGTCGGGCGGTGGACGGACAAGAGTGGTGCTACTGGGATGTCGGGCTCGAACGCGGCTGGTCCCTGACGGACCGCCTGACCCTGACGGCGCGCGTGTTTGGCGAACTCGGAGACGCGCGGCATTTCCGGGCGCAGTACGGCGCGAACCCGAACGCGGCGGACGGCGCGTATTCGCACGGCCTCATGGCGCTCAACCTGCTACTGCGCCTCGACTACGCCGTGACGGACTGGATGTCCGTCTTCGCGTTCGTGCACCAGTTCGACGTGGTTCAGCCCGACGCGCGCGACGCGCTCGACGCCTCGTCCGCGCCCGAGTCGGTCAAGGACCTCACGATCGGCGGCGTCGGCTTCACGCTCAGGTTCTGAATGCCCAGGTCTCCGTGCCTCCGTGCGAGGCTGAACCCCTAACAAGGAAATGCATTGATGAACATCCTGCTGCTGGCCGCGACGGTCTTTCTCGAGTGCGAGAGCTTCTCCAACCCCGGCGGATGGACGGTCGATCCGTCCTCGATGTCGGAGATGGGCTCTTCCTACCTGATGGCGCACGGCTGCGGCGTGCCCGTGGCGGACGCGGAGACGGCGGTCTCCCTGTCGAAGAAGGGCGTCTATTCCGTCTGGGCGCGGACGCGCAGCTGGAATGCGGAGTGGTCGGAGGTTCCGGCGGGCCGCTTCGGGATCGCCCTGGACGGGCGGTGCCTCGGCGGCGATCTCGGCACGGGCGGGCGCGACTGGCGCTGGCAGCTGGCCGGGACGCGCGAACTGGACGCGGGTTCGCACACGCTCGCGCTCCGCGACCTCACGGGCTTCAACGGGCGGTGCGACGCCGTCGTCCTGACGACGGAGACGGCGGACGAAGCGCGTCTCGAGCGGATTCGCCGCGCACGGCAGGACGGCCCGGTTGCCGAGGGCGGCGCGTTCGACTTCATCGTGGTCGGCGGCGGGATCAGCGGCATCTGCGCCGCGCAGGCCGCCGCGCGCGCGACGGCGAGGACGCTGCTCGTGCAGGACCGCGACGTGGTCGGCGGCTGCAACTCGTCCGAGATCCGCGTCGGCCTCGGCGGGGACGTCCATGTCGGGCCGAATCCCGCGCTCGGCAACGTGGTGGACGAGATTGCGCCGATCCGCGGCGGAGGCGGCGTGGACCGCGCCGAGGGCTACGAGGACGCGCGCAAGATGAACTCGTTCCGGACGGGGCTCAACGCGCGCTTCCTCACGCTCCGCACGGGCGAGCGCGTCGTGTCCGTCGAGACGAACGCGGTTGGCGCGATCACGGCGGTCGTCTCGCGCCACGTGCGCACGGGCGTGCGGACGCGCTACCGGTCGGAACTCTTCTGCGACGCGACCGGCGACGCGGCGCTTGCGCGGATGACCGGGTGCGCGACGATGTACGGACGCGAGGCGCGCGCGACGTTCGGCGAGGTCTCCGCGCCGGTTGCGGCGGACCGCCAGGTCATGGGGCATTCCCTGCAGTGGACGACCGTCGCCGAGGCGCAGCCCCGGCCGTTTCCCGACATTTCCGCATGGGCGCTCCCGATCGACGAGGCGAGCGCGACCTACACGACCGTCGGCGGCTGGGCGCAGGAGGCGGGGCAGTACCGCGACATGGGCGCGGAGACGGAGGCGATCCGCGACTACGGACTTCTCGCGGTCTTCTCGAATTGGCACTACCTCAAGAGCGTCTCGCCGCGCCGGGGCGAATTCGCGCGCCGCCGGTTCAGCTGGATCTCGCCGATCGGCGGCAAGCGCGAAGGGCATCGCGTCATCGGCGATTACGTGCTGACGCAGAACGACCTCGAAAGCCCGAAGCCGGTCCCCGACCCGACGGCCTGCGCCACGTGGGACATCGACCAGCACTTCCCCGACCCGGCGAACGCGGCGGCGTTCCGGGAGCCGTTCCGCTCGTGCGCCTACCATCGCGGGTTCGGCACGAGGCCCGTCCCCGTGCCGTACCGCTGCCTCTACGCGCGGGACTGCCCGAACCTCTTCCTCGCCGGGCGGCACGTCTCGGTCAGCCACGTCGCGCTCGCGTCGGTACGCGTGCAGCGGACGCTCGGCATGCTGGGCGAGGCGGTCGGCATCGCGGCCGCGCTCGCGTGGGAGCACGGGTGCACGCCGAGGGCGCTCTACACGGACTACCTCGACGAGCTGATGGGGCGGATGCGGGCGGGGGTGCCGAAGAACCCGACCTATCACGCCTATCCGCAGGGGTGGCACGAGAAGTACCACTTCTGGGGGCGTCCGCAGGTGAACGTCTACCCCGAGACGGAGACGAACCTGTTCGCGGGGGCGCAGGAGTCGATCGCCGTGCTCGGCATGGTCCACCGCAACGAGCATCCGCTCTTCAGGACGCCGCCGGAGAAGGCCGCGCGGCGCCGGCTCGTGCTGGCGGACGAGTCGCGCGCCCAGCTCGTCGTCTACGACAGCTGCAACGCGAAAGGGCGCTTCACGGTGCCGGCGGAGAAGCCGATGTGGGACCTGAAGCGCGTCGGTCCGGACCTCTACCGCGTGGTCGTCCGGCGCGGGTTCATGGTGATCGACATCGCCCGGCGCAAGGTCGTGGAGACGTTCCGCCATCCGTGCCTCAACGAGCTGACGGCGGTCTGCGACCTGCCGGACGGCGGCTTTCTCGCGTGCGTGAGCCCCGGCGGCTACGGCAAGACGAACGACATCGAGGTCGTCCTGTTCTCGTCCGGCCGCGAGCTGCGCCGCGCGTGGACGTTCCCGGGCCTTTTCAACTCGCGTTCGATGGTGCGGCTGCCGAGCGGCGAGCTGCTCATCGCCTACGAGCACGGCTTCGTGCGGGCGCGGCTCGGCGACGGGCCAACGGGCGAGGTCGTGCAGACGTTCCTCCAGCCGTCGGGGCGGAACCTCTTCGAGGTCGTCCCGGACAAAGCCGGTACGGGCTACTGGGCGGGCACGGGCTACGGGGCGGAACTCGTCCACTTCGCGGCGGACGGCACGGCCGACAGGGTCTGGAAGGCCGAGCAGGAGCCGGGGCGGCGGAACGTCTTCTACGCCCAGCCGCAGGAGCTCGCGAACGGGCACGTCTACGTCTGCAACTGGACGGGCCACGGCTGGGAGGACTCCAAGCGCGGCTGGCAGGTGCTGGAGTTCGACGCAAGCGGCAAGGTCGTCTGGCACCTCGACGACTGGGAGATGTTCGGCTCCTTGAGCGGCATCGACGTCCTGGAGAGCCCTTGATGCGCCAAGCAGAGCTCGGCAGAGCTGACAGAATGAAAGGAGTCTGTACGGCAAAAAAATGAAGAGCCGTTAGGAAGATTGGCTGCGCGGAGGGCGACCGACGCGAGGTGGATGGCATACTCGAAGAGCGGATGGGGCAGGCCGTGAACAGGGAGAAGACGAAAGTCCTCTCCGTCGGCTATCCGTCAAGGGCCTTCCGCAAGGTGAGCCGCCATGCGCTGAAGCGCATGGCGCGATTCCTCAACAGGAAGAGCCAGCGGCGCTGCCGACTGAAGTTCGCGGACACTTACTACGGCGAGATGACGCACTGCGGCCTCTACCGCCTCGCATGGGCGGACATGAGGAAGGCGCGGATTTGACAGGAAAAAATGCGTATGTATAATACGTGCTTGACAATCTGACAATCAAAGAAAGGGAAGAATCCATGGCAACGGGAAAAGCGCTCGACGGAAAGCCGTATGCGGGAGATCCGCACGTACGGTTTGACGAGGGGGAAGTCGCACCGGCGGCAACGCCGAGGCGTGGGGCGCTACTCTACATTATGAAGGTGAGAAGATTGGTCGGAATGGCGTTTCTTTGTTTATCAGCAGTTGGATGCCAGAGTTATGACGTTCGTCCGCTAAAGTACGATCCTGAAATGAAATCCGTTACGGTTGTGCTAAATCCCAAGGTAATCGTGCCTGATTTCCTTAATGTAATGGAGGATGAGTTTGGTGTGCGCGGCATTCCCGTCATGATTGCGAATGCGAGTCATGTTGCCAAAGAGGGCGAATATGTCGTGACATATGATGCCCGGCAGTCGTGGGACTTCACCACTTACCTTTCCGATGCCAATGTCCGTGTTGTGAAGAATAACCTCTTGCTGGGGCGAGGCCATTATCACCACCGAGGAGGCAGTATGTCGTTGTCGTTGTGGAAATGGCAGGGAACTCAGGCGAAAATGGCTCCCCTTTATGGGAAGCTACTTCAGGAGTGGAAGAATCCGTTGGGCGAGGAGAAGTGATCATTGTGTCACCGGGCGGATTGCGGCGCGGCATGACCGCTTGCCGAGGGACGGCTTCTCGTCCTTATCGCCCGTCTCGCAGTCCATCCGCATGGAGACGCCTCTTCCATCCGCATGGAGGCGGCCCTTCCATCCGCATCGGATGACGCATCCGTTCCAGGTCGTCCCCGGCGTCTATGGGGTGGCGTTGTTCGCTTTTCTTCTTTGGTTGGCCCCCCTGACCTTCCTCTCTTCTTTGCTGACCCGTTAGATATTACCATTTGCGGCTCGCGCGCTACGCGGCCGACCACGACCTCGCGCGGGCGTGGAACCTGAGGGAGCAGGGCGGCACGGTGACGCTGCACCGGATCGCGGTCGTCTTCCACGGCGGCGACGTCGCCTGTTGCGAGGAGATCTGAGACGGGTTTAGATGTTTGGGTGTTGGGACGCGGGTGAAGTAGGTCGCGGGGCATTCAGGAAGAGGGCGGGACGCGCGAGGCCTTGAGGCGAAAGGCGCCCGGCGAGATGTCATACGCGCGGCGGAAGGTCTCCGTCAGGTGAGACGCCGAGCAGAAGCCCGTCTGCTCGGCGATGTCCTGCAATGTTGCGCAGGAGCCCGTGAGCAGGGACTTGACGCGCGCGAGGCGTAGGGCGACGATCTCCTCATGCAGGGTGCGTCCCGTCGCCTGCTTGAAGCGCGTCTCGAGCGTTCGGCGCGAGAGGCCCAGCGTGCGGACGAGATCCGGCACGCTGACCCGGCCCGCCGTCGCGTCGATCCGCGCGGCGATGAGTTGCCGGGTGCGGTCGGTCAGTGCGTCGTGGCGGGCGCAGGAAGCCGTGGACATGCGCTCGACGAGACAGGAGAAGCCGTAGCGTATTGTCTTGGGGGGGGGGGGCTTGCCGCATGGCCCTGTCCAACGCGGCGGCCGCGAGGTATCCGCCGCGCTCGGCGTTCTGCCGGATTGAGGAGAGCGTCGGTGTCGTGTGGAGGCAGATGGAGGCGTCGTCGTCAACGGAGAGGATGGCCAGGTCATCCGGCACGGTCAGCTTGGTCAGGCGACAGGCGGACAGGAGATCGCGCGCCCGCACGTCGCAGGCCACGAACGCGGCGGCGGGCTTGGGCAGTTTCTTCAGGAAGCGGCCGAGCGCGGCGACGTCTTCCTCGAACGAGATGCCTTCGGCCGCCCGGTAGACGGCGCATTTGGCTCCGGCCGCGCGCACGCGGGACGAGAAGACCCTCTCGCGCACGCGGGACCAGTAGCAGGAATGGCGCAGCCCGACATAGGCGTAGGCGGCCGCTTGCCGGGCCAGAAGGGCGTCCGCCGCCGCGTTCGCGACGGAGGCGTTGTCGCAGACGAGCCGTCCGCAGGACTGCAGATGGTCGGGCGTGCCGTAGTCGAGGAGGTCGGGATCGACGACGACGAGCGGAATGGAGACGCCGTTGGCGACGATCCGGTTGAATGGCGGCAGCGCGAAGTCGCCAATCGCGCCGTCAAACTCGGAAGGGTCGAGGGACGAAAGGTCGGTCGAGTTGTCCGGGCGCGTCATGATCGTGTGGAGAAGCCAGTTGCCGTGTTCGGACGCGAAGCGGCTGACGCCGTCCGCCATTTCCCGATGCGTGGACACTGACGGCAGGAAGGCGACGGCCACGCGGAACGTTCTCTCTTTCTTTGCCATTTTGGCAATACTGTACCATAATCTCGGATGTAAGACAAGTGCCTGGCGTGGCGGATGCGGAAGCGTGGCCCTGTCCGCGAAGGATTTGCGCAAATCTGATATAAAAAATGCGTAATTTTGGATTGCCTGTTTGCACGAATAATGGTAAAATGCGTCTGTCAAAAATGAGAGAGGACTTGTCAGATGGTTCAGATTCAGATGCTTAGGAGGCGGGAAGACCCGTGGAATGTCCGGCGGCTTCGGCTTGCGCGGGCGGCTGTTTTCTCCGTGGCGATTGGCCTTGCGGCCTGGGCGCGGGGCGAGGCCGCCTTTCAGTCGGCCCAGCCTGTCTGGCCGGAAGGGCGCACGGAGCGGCCCAACGACTTCGTGGGGTTCCGCTCGGACTTCACGGTCGCGGCGGGCGAGAAGCCCCGGCTGCGCATCGCCGCCTCGACCCTCTATCGCGTCTACGTCAACGGTCGCTTTGTCGGGTGCGGCCCTGTGCGCGCGGGCCATGGCGTCTGCCGTCTGGACGAGTGGAATCTGGATGCGGTCGCGCGCATGGGGCGCAATGCGATTGCCGTCGAGGTCAGCGCCTTCAACCGGGCGGCCCTCAGCTTCACGGTCCAGCCGGCATTCCTTCGGGCGGAGGTGACGGCGGGCGGGCGGACGCTCTGTGCGACGGGGCGCGATTTCGTCTCGGTCGATCTGCCGCGCCTGGCCAACGTCTCCACGCTCTCGAACCAGCGTCCGTTCATCGAGGCCTATCGGCTGACGCCCGCGTGGACGGACTGGCGGACGGCACGCGCGGTGGCGGGCGCGAAGCCGGCGCCGTGCGCGGCGCTGAAGGTCGAGCGCCGGATTGCGCCCTATCCCGAGTTCCGGATGCGTGCCGCGCGCCGAATCTCGGAGACGGCGTTTGACTTTGACGACCGTACGCCGCCGGAACGTCCGGCCCTTGCCGTTGACGGCTGGGACTTGCTCAAGCGCCTTCGCGATGTGCGCGTCACGGCGAAGGCGGACGACGGCGCGCCCACCGCCGTCGCCAAGGGCCGGGGCGCGATCTTCGACCTTGGGTTCGACGACGCGGGCTTCGTGCGCTGCACGGTCTCGTGTTCGGAGCCGGGGACGCTCTTCCTCGTGATGGACGAGGTGCTGCTCGACGGTCTGCCCGATCCCCTGCGGCGCTTTGGCTTCCCCATGGTGTCCGTCTGGGAGCTGACGCAGCCCGGCACCTACGAGCTGGAGGCGTTCGAGGCGACGGCGTGTCGCTATGTCCATGCGTTCATGTCGGGAGGCGCGGCCACCGTGTCGAGCGTGGAGATGCGCGAGTACAAGAATCCCGAACCTTACGCCGCCCGCTTCTCTTGCGACGATGCGCGGCTGGAGCGGCTCTTCGCCGCCGCGCAGGAGACGTGCGCGCAATCGACGATGGACATGCCGATGGACTGCCCGAGCCGCGAGCGCGGCGCGGCGCGCTGCGACACGTGGTTCGTGACGGCGGCGAGCCGTCTGCTGGCCGGGAACAATGGCATGGCGCGCCTGGCGATGGAGGGCGTTGCGCAGGCGGAATCCTATCCGGGCTGTCCGCCGGGCTGGCTTCCGTCGTTCTATCCCGGCACCGGCGGCGCGATCATACCGAACTGGTCGATGTGGTTCATCGTCGAGTTGGCGAACTATGTCCGCGAGACGGGCGACCGCGCGACGGCGGATGCGCTGAAGGCGCGCGTCCTGTCGCAGGTCGAGACCCTGCGCGGCTTCAGGAACGCGGACGGCCTTTTGGAGAAGCTGCCGTCCGACTGTCCGTTCTGGTGCTTCATCTCGTGGGATGCGGCCCAGTCGCTCGCGCAGGACGTGAACTATCCGTCGAACATGCTCTGGGCGAAAGCGCTCGACGAGGTCGCCGCGCTCTACGGGCTGCCCGCCTGCGCGGAAGAGGCCGCTCGCGTGCGCGCGACCGTGCGCCGCCAGAGCTGGGACGGCACGTGGTTCCACGACAATGCCGTGCGCCAGCCCGACGGGCGGCTCGTGCGCACGGAACATCACACGGAGACGTGCCAGTACTACGCCTTCTACTTCGCCGTGGCGACGCCGCAGTCGCATCCCGAGCTCTGGCGGAAACTCGTGTACGAGTTCGGCCCCGCGCGCGTGTCCAAGGGCCTCTATCCGGACGTGCCGCCGTCCGAGACGTTCGTCGGCATCGTGTTCCGGCTGAACGTCCTCGCGCGGCAGGGGCTTGACCGAAAGGCCCTGGAGGACTGCTGCGGATGGTTCCTGCACATGGCCGACCGCACGGGCACGCTGTGGGAGGGCCTGGTGGCGGAGAAGAACAGCTGTAGCCATGGCTACGCCAGTTCGCTGGCCAACATCCTGGCGAGCTGCGCGGCGGGCGTCCGCGCGATCGACTTGCGCGCCAAGCGGGTGACGCTGCGCGCGCCAGAGGGCGTCGGGCTGACGCGCGCCAGCCTGTCGGTGCCGACGCCGGACGGACGGCTGTCGTATTCCTGGACGCGGGAAGGCGGCAAATTGAAGGAGAAGGTCGTCTTGCCGCGCGGATGGACGCGGACGGCGGTCGCGGCGGAGCGTCCGCGCATCGTCCGCGCGCCGGATGACCCGGCGGTCGGCCGTCGTCTGCCGCCGTGGCAGAAGGGCGAACTCGAACTTCATTCGGTCTACACGGGCACGGGCGAGAACCAGTTCTGGATCTTCCCCGACGGCACGACCGTCGTCTGCGACACGGGCGACTGGGCGAAGTCCTCGCAGTCCGACGTCATCCCGAAACTCCCGTCCGCCGCGCGCACGGGCGGCGAATGGATGGCGCGGTACATCCGGCGCGTCTCGCCCGATCCCACGCGGATCGACTACATGATCGCCACCCATTGGCACAGCGACCACTGCGGCGATCCGACGTATGCCTATGTCACGGCGGACGGACGGAAGACGAGCGGGCTGGCGACGGTCGGCGAGTTCTTCCGCATCGGGCAGTTCTTCGACCACGAGTATCCCGAACACGGCAAGTACCGCACCGAAGAGGCGCCGGTCATGAAGATGATGGAAACGTTCGTTGCGCGGGCCAAGGCGAAATACGGGATGAAGCAGGAGGCGTTCCGGGTAGGCGCGTTGGATCAAATTGCTCTTCGGCACGACGCGAACGGCGCGTTCGCGAAACTGTTCCATGTGCGGAACCTGTGCGCAAATGGCGTCATGTGGACGGGGCGCGGCACGGAGACGCGCGATGTTGCGGCGGCGCATCTGAAGGCCGGTGGGCACAACCCTGACCAGAATCTCCTCAGCCTGGGGGTCGTCATCTCCTACGGGCCGTTTCGCTTCTACTCGGCGGGCGACGCCAATGGCGGCTGGAAGACGGGGCCGGACGCCTGGACGGATTACGAGACTTTGCTGGGCCCGGTCGTCGGCCCGGTCGATGTCTGCAAGGAGAATCACCACGGCTGGCGCGAGACGATGCCGCCGGCGTTCGTGCGCGCCGTCCGCGCGGCCGTCTATGTCGACAACGTCTGGGAGCCGTTCCATTTCCAGGCGCAGCAGATGGAGACGCTCACGGACAGGTCGCTCTATCCGGGCGCGCGCATGGTCTTCCCCACCTATGTCTTCGACCGTTCGCGCGTCGAGCACGCGGGCGCGCCGTGGTGGCGCGATTTGCCGCCGATGGGCGGGCACGTGGTCGTAAAGGTTGCGCCGGGCGGCGCGTCCTACCGTGTCTTCACGCTCTCGCCGTATGACGAGGAGTTGCGGGTGACGGGCGTCTGGAACGGCGTCTCTGGTCAGCCACAGAAGGCGGGTGCCCGTCCGTGACGGGCATGAGGTCAGAAAGTCTTGATGTCAGAAGGGAGTCCCTGCTATGGTGCGCCAAGCAAAGCTTGGCTGAACTTGTAGAATGAAAGGAATCTACTCAGTAAGGATAATGGCATACTGATAGGAAGGCTGGCTACGTAGAGGGCGACCAATGCGCAGAAGCCCAGCCCGACGAAGGAATGAGCCAAACGGTGCGCCAAGTAAAGCTTGGCTGAACTTGTAGAATGTAAGGAGTCTACTCAATAAAGATAATGGCATATTGATAGGAAGGCTGGCTGCGCAGAGGGCGACCGATGTGCAGAAGCCCAGCCCGACAAAGAGATGAGCCATAACAGAAAGTGAAGCCCGCATGTACACCTCGATACTCATAGCCGAAAGGCATCCCGTGGTCAAGCGGATCGTTTACGACGAAGCCAACACGGACACACTGAAACCATTATGCGGTGTGCTCGACGGGACGGGGCATAGGGCATGGCGCGTCTTGAAAGTTCAGCACAGGAACTTGGGAGATCTGCTGGTAGGGAAACCGAGAGCAGAAGTCAGAGAAGATCGTAGTAGCGAGGAAACAGGGCAATGCCTGTGGAGCGAAGGGTCTTCGGTGGAAAAGGAGCGCATGGAATGGAGTATTGGGAAAGTTGTGGTTGAAGAAACCCATGAACGGTGCGGCCTCTTCTCTGGTGAAGAGGAGCGCGAATGCCGCCCAAGCACTTCCAGGACATGCCGCCGAACCAGTCGTGAAACTTCGTCGGCAACGACAAGGGGATCGGGAACGGCGATAACAGGGCCCTCGACAGAGGGGAGTTCCGCACGGGGAGCCGGATGCGGGAAATCTGCACGTCCGGTTCTAATGGGGGGCGGGCGTACCCTTCGGGGGCGCCCCGCTCTACCAACTATCATGTTGCGTATTCTTCCCGTCAAAGCGCTTAAGATGGCCCGTGCGATGGCATTGGGTTTGGTGGTTTTTTCATGTGAAGCGGACGATTCCTTCCGATGGCATCCCGCTCCGATTTACGGCGGCGGGTACTTCCAGAACGTGATCATCTGTCCCTCGGCGACGAATGTCTGGTACTGCTATGTCGACGTGGGCGGTCCGTACCGTTCGGACGATGCCGGCGCCACCTGGCGTCCCCTCCATTCGAATTTTTCCGCGGGCGATCGGCATTTCCAGGCCGATCACGTGCGGACGATGTCGGTCGATCCGCGCGATGCCGATTCCTTCGTGCTCTGCTGCGGCAACAATTCCGACGCGCCGGCGGGAGTCTACGTTTCGCGGGACGGCGGCCGCAGTTTCCGCAAGACGCTGCGGGCGCGGTTCTACGGTAACGGCCGGGACCGGGCGCTGGGCCTCGTGCTGGCGCGCAACCCGTCGAATCCGGACGAACTTGTCGCGGCGTCCGACCGGGACGGGATCTTCCGTTCGCGCGACAACGGCGAGACGTGGAAGGTCGTCGGCGGGAAGGGCGCCTATTTCACGGACGTCAGATTCGACCGGACGGTCGCTGGCCGTCTCTACGCCTGTTCGCCCCACGACCTGTCGGGCAAGGGCGATCCGGGTTTCTGGCGGTCGGACGATTCGGGCGAAACATGGGCGGTCGTGGCGAAGGAGCCTCTCCTGGAAATCGTCCAGATCCGCGGACGCGACGAGTTGGTCGGCACCTGCGGACGCGAGGTGAAGGTTTCGCGGGACGGCGGGCGGAGCTGGCAACCGTTCGGCGAGGGATTGGGCGCGTGGAAGGAAGGGGTCGTGCCCTACAACAATCCCGGTTACTATTACGCGCTTGCGGCGGGTCCCGGCTTTTACGCGATCGGCAGCGCCTACGGCAGGATCTACCGTCGGAAGGCGGATGACGCGGCTTGGACGGAAGTGCCGCGGGGCAAGATGTCGTTTTCGAAGGAGTCGGAGTTCCTTTCCTACGCCGTCGCGAACGGCAGGATGGATTCGCTCTGCACGCTTGTCATCGACGAGAACGATCCGAAGCATTGGATCGCCACGGATTTCTACGATATCTGGGAATCGTTCGACGGCGGTTCCGCCTGGCGCACGCGGATGGACGGCATCATGCCGCTCGTGTCGTTCACGGTCGGTATCGATCCGTTTGACGCCAACCGCATCTGTTACGGCGTCGCGGACATGATGATGTTCTTCTCGACGGATGGCGGCAAGTCGTTTGGACGTCCGTTGAATCTGCCCGGCAGTTTTGATTTCGCCTATTCGCGGCGCACGCCGCACCTGATGTATTCTGCGGGGGGCCAGTGGGGCATCACGCGTCTCGGACGTTCGACGGACAGCGGTTTGAACTGGACGTATCCGGTGAAGCCGGGCGGAGGACTTCCCGATCAGAAGTTCGGCGTCCATCCGGCGTTCAGCGTGGCGGTCGATCCCCTCACCGACGACGTCTATCTGGCGGTGTCGGGTCCGTGCGAACCGGGCAAGGGCGGCGTCTACCGCTCGTGCGACGGGGGCGTCAATTGGTCGTCGTGTTCGAAAGGTCTGCCGCCGGGACGTGAACTCTTCACCGCCGCGCCGTGGGGCGGTTCGTGGCATCAGATGGCGTTCGGTCCGGACGGTTCCTTCCTGTGCGTACCGTGCAAGATCGGCGGACTCTACCGATTCGATCGCGAGGCGCAGGTTTGGGAGAAGGTTTCGGACCTCGGGGCGCTGCCCGTCCCAGATCCGTTCACGCCGGGACGTTTCGTTCGCGGCGGCGATCATGCAAGCGTTTCGACGGACGGCGGGCGCACGTTCCGGGGCGCGCCCGAGCTGAAACGCTTCTGGCGGATCGCGTTCGACGGATCCGTGAAGGGCTTCGCCGTCGCGTCGAGCGGAGACGGGTTTTACGTCTCATATGACGGCGCACGGACGTTCGAGAAGATTCCCGACAGCCTGCGCGTCCCCAGCGGCGCACGGCGCGATGTGTACGTCGGCGGGGGACGGATTTTCCTGATGACGACCGGAAGCGGACTGTGGATGGCCGATTTGCCGGACCGGAAACGACTTTGATTTTCAACAACCCAAGGAAAGGAAAACGAGATGAACAAGATGGTAATGGGCGTGGTGGCGCTGACCGCCGTATTGGCGTCGCCGATGGCAATGGCCGAGGACATCATCGTTCAGGCGAACGAGACGAAGTCCATCACGTCCACGCCGACCGAACAGCCTGAATCCGCCGAGATCCACGGCACGTTGACGGTGTCGGGCGGAGCCGTCGTGCTGCCGAAGACGGTCGCGCTCGGTTGCGCCGCGGGCGACAACGCCCGGATCGAACTTTCCGGCTCGGGAACGCGCTTCGGCGAGGGGCCGAGCGGGGGGAGCGCCACGGCGTTCACCATCGGCGCGAACGGCGGCTTCGGGACGATTCTGAACGACGGCGGCAACACCGACATGGAGAAGGGCGGCGTCGGTCTCGGCAGTCTCACCGTCTCGGCCGATGCGGTTACGGCGGGCGAGACGCTCGACGTGCTGACACTGAAGAGCGGCTACGTCCGCACGAGCGGCATGTACAACGACAACGCCAAGCCTGCGCGATTGCTCTTCGCCGGCGGTGCGCTCCGGTCCGGTCAGGGCTGGGGATCTGAGCTCGTCGGTCGCGGCGACTTCATCTGGGAAAGCGTCAACGGCTCCGGTGTGACGATCGACCTTGCCAACTACGGCAACAGCGTCAAGATTGGCCCCGGCAAACTGACCGTCCGCGGCACGGGGAACGTCGAGTTCAGGTGCTCCTGGGGCGATGGCACGTCGAACAACGGGCAGATCGAAGTGAGCGAACCGATTGTCTGGGCGGGTTCCAACAATCTGTATCTGGGCGACAATGCCAAGTTCCGCATGTTCTGCAATGATACGTTGCCGTTCGGCAGCGGCAAGGGAACCGTCACGGCGAGAGGCGGAAGCTCGAAGCTCGTCTTCGCGGCGGTCTGCACCCAACATGTCAATTCCGTGACGACGACGGGAGGTTCCATTGCGGGCAAGGGTGCGCTGGTGTTCGGCGCGGACGATCTCGACGGGACGCTCGCGGCCACGATCGCGGATGAAACGGATATCATCAAGGTCGGTTCGGGCACGCTCACGGTTTCCGCCGCGACGGCCGCCGCGAAGTCGACGCTGCAGGTCGACGCCGGCACCGTGCTCGTCAAGGCGCCGCTGACGCTGGCGTCGTGTTCGGTCGCGGCCGGGGCGCACATGATCGTCGACGGCATGACGCTGACCTTTCCGGCGGGCGCCACGTTCGATACCTCGTCGATCGAATGCATCAACGGCGGGCGCATCGTCACGCCGATCGTCACGGCGGGGGACGGGTCGGTCAAGGGACTTTGTTTCGGCGGCGAAAGCGTTCTCGACAAAAGCGGAGCGGGACGCCTCACGGTCTACGAACCGGGGAAGATGCCGGCGACGATTTGCGTGAACGAGGGCGGTGTGGTGTTCTCCAAGTTCGGCTGCACGGACACCTTCTACCGCTGGACGATCCGAGAGAACACCGGCGCGGCATCCGGGAAGACGCTCAAGCTCGGCGAACTGGCCCTTTTCGACGGCACGGGGAGGTGGATCGACTGGCCGAGCCCCGCGGGTGTTTCGGCAACGAAGGCGGTGGCCGATTTCGCCCGTGGCGAGTATCAGCTCATGCCCGACAATTTGCGATATGAATGGATGATCCAGGGCTTTGAGGTGACGCTCGATCACATTATGGAGAAGGGCTCTGATATGGTTTTTATGCATACGGAATTCTTGCGTACGCCACAGGAGTCGGATCAGGCCACATGGCAGGTCATTTCCTGGCGTCTGCCGGAAGGTGCGAATTCGTTGTCTTCGTTCGACGTCTGCTCTGGGGCGCCGGGTGACTGGGGAGAGGTCGGTACGCCGATTTCCTGGACGTTCGAATCCAGCCCGGACGGTACGACGTGGAAACTCCTGCACGAACTGACGGCGGCCGAGACGATCGGAACGAGAGAGCATGGACACTGGATGAGCGGCGGTGATTTCAGGAGCGGCGTATCGCCGAAGGAGATGTTCGAGTTGTCGAATTACGTTACGAAGGGGGTCGTGCCCGGACGGACGAGCTATGCCGTGGAGATGGCCGCGGGAACGACGCTGGACGTTTCGGCGGCGGACGCGGCGGGTTTCGCGCTCGACGGACTGACGTTGTCCCTCGCGGGCGGCATGTCCATCAAGGGCGCGCAGCTGGCGGAGAAGGGCACGCTGACGCTGACCGACATTCCGGCGGCGGGTCTGCCGAAGGAGATTGCGATTCCCTGCACGTTTACGGACTGCGCGGGAACGGCCGGTCTGGCGGATTGGACCGTGGTGGCGGATGGCCGTGCGCGTGGCTACCTGGTGGCCTACGACGCGGCGAACGCCGTCCTGCGGTTGGTCCGGAAGGGCCTGTCCATCATCGTGGAGTGACGGTCCCGGGCGGGGGTCATTCCAGGTGGCGGGTGCGCCACTTGCCGGAGAGCCAGCGGCGGACGAAGAGGATCGCCGTGAAGCCGAGGTCGACGGGCATCGTCAACCAGAGAAGGTAGACGGAGTCCGAGAGGGCCGAGACGATGAAGATGAGCGGCAGGCGGACGAACAGTTCGACCGAACACTGCAGTTTCATCACGTAACCGGTGTCGCCGACGCCGCGCAAGGCGCCGCCGGCGACGAGCAGGGCGCCCTCGGCGATTTCGCGGAAGAACATGATCACGAACAGGAGGAAGCCGCAGCGGCGGAACGCTTCGGGATCGAAGGTCGAGTCGGCGCCGCGGAAGAGGTCCATGATCAGGTCCGTCCCTGGGAGCGCGACGGCGAAACAGACGGTGAGGGCGGCGGCGACCAGCACGGCGCCCGAGGCGCAGACGTTCACCGCGGCGTCCTCCTGCCGGGCGCCGTGGTAGCGTCCCGTGAGGATGTTGATGCCCTGCGAGGCGGCGCAGGTGGGGCTTTAGAGGGTCAGACCCTAATGGTGGGGTTCGGGTGGTGGGGTTGTGCGAAATTATGGTATAATGTACGCCATGAGGCCGTTGCGCAACTTCAAGACCAACCAGTGCTGCCATCTGATCAGCCGCATTGCCAACCGCGCGTTCTTCCTGAATGACGAGGAGAAGACGCGCTTCGTCGAACGGCTTTGGCGCGTTGCGACGTTTTCCTGCGTGGAGGTGCTGGCGTATTGCTTCATGAGCAACCACTTCCACATCCTCGTCTACGTGCCGGATCCCCGCGAGCTGTCGGACGACGAGCTCCTGGCCTGCATCCGCGCGCTTTACTCCGGGACGGCCCTGGCCGAGATCGAGAAGGAGTGGGAGCTGCTGGGGAAGATCGGCGGTGTGAACGGCAGGGGGCGCTTCCGCAGGCGCTATCTGCGCCGGATGTGGAGCGCGAGCGAGTTCATGAAGACGCTCAAGCAGACCGCGACGATGTCCTACAACGGCCGGCGCGTCCACACGGGGACGATCTGGGAGTCGCGTTTCCGCGCGAAGACGTGCGAGCCGGACGAGAAGGCGGAGCTGATGAACATGGCGGGCTACATCGACCGCAATCCGGTCAAGGCGAAGATGGTCCGCTGGCCGGACGAATACGAATGGTGCAGCTTCGCCGCGGCGGCGAGGGGTGATGCGCGGTGTGTCGACGGCTATCGGTTCATCTATTCCGCCTTCTGCCCCTTGCCGTGGGGGAAAGTCCGTGAGATGCACGAGAAGTCGATTCGCCTCGTTCTGAAGGAACTTGCCGACGAGCGTCTCTCCGGCCGTGCGAAGAAGGGTCTCTCGGTGGATGATGAGAAGCAGTGGAAGGCGAGGCGGAGGGATTTCGCCCGGTTTGAGCAGTCCCTGCCAGACCGTGTCCCGCATCTGCTGGAGAAGGGCAGTGACAAGGTGGCGTACGACATCCTGAAGCGGCTCGCGGACGGTCCGAGGCGTCCGGCCGAACTGCGCGCGGCTCTCGGAATCGCCAGCGCGAACTTCTTCACGGCCCGCTACCTGACGCCGCTTGCGAAGTCGGGCTACATCGCGGTTGCAGGAGGCGAGAAGAATCGCTATCTGCCCGGCAAGCAGTACAGGATTCTGCGCAAGGGAAAGGCGGTGATTTGTGCCTAACCCCACCACTTTTACCCCACCATTATGGTCTGACCCTCGGACCCGACCCTCGGACCCTGGGCTAACCGACCTTGGCGGAATGGATGACGCTAAAAAGCGTCTGCGAAAATAATATTGATGGGGTGTGCTGCAAAGAGTGATTTAGATATCGTTGTTGGTCAAGAGGTCATGATTGATTCAAGAGGTCTAAAATGGTATAATGGCGGCGTTTAAGGAGATATGATATGCAAACGACGATGAGTGTTAATGAAGCCAAGGCGAATTTTTCGGGGATGCTCTCCGAGGTCGAGTCGGGGCTTGTCTCTTTTACGATTATGCGATACGGGCGCCCTATTGCTCGCATCGTCCCTATTGAGCAGACGCGTAAAATCCGGTCGATTCCAGACTATGGGCAGAAGATTGCTGTCAAAGGGGATATCTTCGCCGACGACTCTGAGCTTTGGGAGAATGCGTAATGAGGTATTTGCTTGATACGTGTGCGCTTATCTGGCTTGGAATGGGCGGCGGAGATTTGAGCGCTGATGCCAAGCGACGCATTACCGTAGCTTCCTCGCTTCACTACTCATCTATTTCCGTCTGGGAGATTGCCCGATTGCAGAAGGAAGGGAAAGTCGTTATCCCTGTTGATGCAGAGGAGTTTCTTGCTGACTTGACGGAACTTTATGGGCTCTCGGCAATTCCGCCCAATGACGATATTATGCTACGCGCTGCGAATCTTCCGGATTTCCATAAGGATCCAGCCGATAGAATAATAATAGCAACAGCACTCATCAGAGGTATGCCCATAGTGACTGGCGATGGCAAATTCTCGCAATATGGCGTTAAGACTATTTGCTGACATGGATCAGTAGCTGGAACATGAGACATATGAAGAAAAAACTGATAACACAAAGTGACGATTTGATCGCCCAGGGAGTGGCGAAGAAACTGATCCGTCTCGGTGATGATGGGAAGCGGATCGAGTATCTTCGGCATGGAATTTCGCGCGACTGGACGAAGCCGGAGGCGATTATCGAGGCCAAGGCTTACTTGACGCTTGTCTTGCAGTATGAATATCCTGATGATCGCATTCGGCTGTTTGCGCCGGTGACAATCGGTTCGTCGCTGCGCGAGGCCGACATCGAGGTCTATGCCGATGCCAAGCATGAGACGCCGATCATCATCGTCGAGTGTAAGAAGGTGGAGGTGACCGAGGCTGAATTTCGTCAGGCGGTCGAACAGGCGTTCAGCTATGCGGTGTCGGAAGGGGCGCGTTATGTCTGGACAACATCCGGGATCAAGAACGAGTATTACGAAGTCCCCGACAAGAAGCCCAAGGCGCGGAAAACGGTCGCGGACATCCCGCGTTTTGGGTCGATGTACATTTCGGAGTACCGCTATGGCGTCAATGGCGGCATCGGGAAGCATGGACAGAAGACCTTTGCGCTGAAGCAAGTGACGGAAGATGAACTGACCCATCGTTTTGCCCAGGCGCATCAGGCGCTGTGGGGCGGCGGCGAGCTGAATCCGTCCGACGCATTTGACGAGTTTGACAAGTTGATCTTCTGCAAGATTTGGGACGAGCGCAAAGAAGATCGCGAAGACGGCGATCCTTATGCGTTTCAGGTGATTACCGAAGATATTCCGGAACAGACGAACGCGGCACTTTTGAAGCGACTAAAAGACCTCTATGCCGAGGGACGCAAGCAGGCCCCCGAAGTGTTCAAGGACGATATACGGCTTTCTCCGGCAAAGGTTCGTACTGTTGTTTCTTATCTTGAGGACGTCAACCTGACCGAGACGGATCTCGATTCGAAGGGGCGCGCATTTGAGACGTTCATGACGTCCTTCTTCCGCGGCAACTTCGGGCAGTTCTTCACGCCTCGGGCGGTGGTGAAGTTCATTGTTGATGTCCTGCCGATAGCGAGCAACTGGCGCGTCCTTGACACGTCCTGCGGGTCGGGCGGATTTCTCCTGCATGCGCTCGACAAGGTGCGCAAGGCGGCGGAGAAGAAATACGGCGCAACGACGATCGGTTGTTACAAGAGCTGGCATGGGTTCGCGCAGGAGCGGCTTTTTGGAATTGAGATCAATGAACAGATTGCGCGAACGGCGAAGATGAATATGATCATTCATGACGACGGTCATACGAACGTCGTGGCGGCTGATGGACTCCAACCGATTGGGGATATCGCGGCAAAGAGCGGGAACAGGGGCTTCAAGGACGAGAGCTTTGACTGCATCATCACCAATCCGCCGTTCGGTTCCACCATCAAGCAGACGGAGCATGCCTACTTGGGATTGTATGGGCTTGCGGAGCGCGGAGTGGACTGGCTTAATCCGAAGTCTAAGGCGGCTCAGCGTCCGGGTGTGTCGTCCGAAATACTGTTCATCGAACAGTGCTGGCACTTTCTCGTCGAAGGTGGTTATCTTGCAATCGTCATTCCGGATGGGATTCTTACCAATGCCTCCCTCCAGTACGTCCGCGACTGGATGATGGAGAAGTTCCGCGTCTTGGCGGTGGTGTCGCTTCCGCAGATCACGTTCATGAGCACGGGCGCGGGCGTGAAGAGTTCGGTGCTGTTCCTCCGCAAGCGCACGAAGCGCGAAACGGAGAAACTGCGGGCGGACAAGGAATCCCTTCAACGCAAGATCGCGGAGAGAGGACAGCTCGTTGAGCGCCTTGCCGAGATTGACAAGACCCGCAAGGTGGAGCTGGCGAAGCTCGACAAGAGGACGGAGTTTGCCGCGCTCAAGCCGAAGGAGCGCAAGGAAATTCCCGAATACAAGGCGGCGGCGGATCAGATTGCTGCGGTTGCGGAGAAGTCCGTCGCCGAGTTGCGCGACAAGCTTGATTCCGAATACAAGTCCGCAGCGGCGGAGGCCTTTCCGGACGAGGACATCTTCATGGCCATTGCCGATGACATTGGCTTTGATGCGACTGGCAAGCCGACCAAGGTCAACGAGCTGGACGAGATCGGCGCGGAGTTGGCGAAATTCATAAATGAGGAGGCTGAAGCATGAAGAAAACATCCTCCGCTCTCGATGCCAATTGTGAACGCAGTGCGGACGCAATTGGCGAAGCCGTTAGCCAGAAATTGCTTGCCGACGCTCGCCAGATTATCGACACTGCCCGCGCAAATGCCGTTAGAAGCGTAGATTTCAATCGCGTGATGATGTACTGGAATCTTGGACGCAGGGTATTTGAGGAGGAACAACACGGGAAGGATAGGGCGGAGTATGGCGCACGAATTATACGGGGACTCGCGGAACGTCTTGAACCGGAATATGGCAGTGGATTTGGCATTCGCCAGTTGGAGCAAAGCCGGAGGTTCTACCGATTTTACCCAATTGCGCACACACTGTATGCGCAATTGAACTGGTCGCAATATAAGTTGCTGATTTCAATAGAAGATGCTCAAAAACGTGAATATTACCAGCTTGAGGCGGTAAGTCATTGCTGGACAAAGCGCGAGCTTGAGCGTCAGATACATTCCCAGCTGTGGGAACGGCTTTGCCTGAGCAACGATAAGGAAGCTGTCTTGGCCGTCGCAAGAAAAGAACGCATCCCGGAAACACCTCAGGAGATTATCAAGGACCCGATGCGGTTGGAGTTCTTGGGACTTGAGAAGAAGGCCAAGTATTACGAAAGCGATCTTGAGCAAGCCATTATCGACCATCTTCAGGACTTTATCATGGAAATGGGCAATGGTTTCTGCTTTGTTGCGCGGCAGAAAAGGATTATGCTTGAGGATGACGAATTTTTCATCGACTTGGTTTTCTTCAACAGGCTGTTGAAGAGTTTTGTGATTGTTGAACTCAAGACGGGCGAGCTTACGCATCAGGATCTTGGACAACTCCAGATGTACGTTAATTATTATGACCGCGTGGAGAAGACGGCGGAAGAGAACAAGACCATTGGGATTCTGCTTTGCCGTAACAAAAATGACTCGCTCGTTAAGATGACTCTTCCAGAAGACAACAAGACGATTCTCGCCGCCGAGTACAAGCTTCGTTTGCCCAGTGGAGAACAGTTACTTGCGGAAGTAAAAAGGGCAGAGGAGGAATTTGAGGCTGCAAAGGATGAAACGGATGCAATGGCGCGAATCAGTGGAGGTGAGATATGACAAGTTTCATCGCCAAGACGCGCGAATTGTTTGATCGGTTCGATCCGAAGTATGTTGCCTTCAAGCGTCGGGTGGCAAACTTTCGCTATCCTTCAGTCAAAATGGGTTCATTGCTTTCTGAACCGCCCGAGTATGGCGCAGGAGAGGCGGGCATTGAACGGCTGAATGATACAACGCCGCGTTACATTCGGATTACTGATATTGACGAGAATGGTGAATTGCTGCCTGGATTGGGCATGACGGCGGCAAATGTCGAACCGCAATATTTTCTCCGCGACGGAGATTTGCTGTTTGCCCGAAGCGGTAATACGGTCGGGAAGAGCTATTTGCACGAATCTGAACGAGTGTCGTATCCGTGCTTTTATGCTGGATATATGATTCGGTTTCGCTTTGGCGAAAAAGTGTTACCGAAATATGTCTTTGCTTTTGCCCAAACGCCGTATTATCATGAATGGGTTTCAGCCATTCAGCGTTCGGCCGGTCAGCCTAATATCAATGCGCAAGAGTATCGCAATCTTGAGATTCCCTTACCGCCACTATCAGAGCAGCGGAAGATCGTTGCTGAGCTTGATGCGGCATACGCGGCAAAGCGCGCGGCGGACGAAAAGGCGACGAAGCTTCTCGCCTCCATCGATGACATGGTGCTGAACGAGCTCGGTATCGCCAATCTACCCAAGCCTGATTCATCGCTTTCCGCGCGCATGTTTATCGTGTCTGCGAAGGAAGTGCTAAATGGCAGATTAGACCCCATCGCTTATCAGCCAATGAGACGGCAGTTTTATAAGAATGTACGCGAGGGTACATATGAGGCGGTTCGTCTGGGTGAAGTTGTTGATGTTGATCGTTGTCAGACGGATTCGTTGGATGGGCTGACATATGTGGGCTTGGAGAACATTAATGGATCAGATGGGACATATAGTCCAACGGGAGAGAAGGAATCAATATCGACTGCGGTGTTGTTCCGAAAGGGTGAGATTCTGTTCCCCAAGTTGCGACCATATCTTAACAAGGTCTGGCTGGCTGATTTTGATGGAGCGGCATCCACAGAGTTTTTCCCGCTGATTCCTAAGGGTATCACGCCTGAATATCTGATCGCATATTTGCGCTTAACGCAGGTCGCGAAGGTGATGACATTGCTGATGACAGGCAATACGTTGCCGCGTGTTCAATTGGAGGATGTCTTGTCCTTGCCGGTTCCGATCCCGCCGCGCCCCGTGCAGGATCGTATCGCATCCACGGCATCATCCATCCGCGCTGAAGCCTGCAAGCTGAAAGCCGACGCAACCGCTGCGCTTGACGCGGCGAAGCGGAAGATAGAAGCAAAGATTGTAAAGGTATAACGTTATGGCAGACATCAAGTTGTTCAAGGTTGGGCAGAAGGTTGAGGAATTGAAGTCCTCGGTGATGGAGCTGGAGAAAAAGCTCCAGACACTGATCGAGAAGAACATGGATCAGTTCTTCAATGTACAGTTCTTGGCATCGGAGTATGCCATCCCGGACGGGCGCATGGACTCAATTGGAATCGACGAGAACAAGGCGCCGGTCATTTTTGAGTACAAGCGTTCGAAGGATGAGAATGTCATGAGCCAAGGCCTGTTCTATTTGGCGTGGCTTATGGATCACAAGGATGCGTTCATCGTGCTGTTGCAAGAGCGGTTGCACAAGAAGATGTCCAAGGATGATATCGCTTGGGATGGGGCTCGTGTAATTTGCGTGGCAAACGATTTCACGAAGTTCGATCAGGGTGCGATTAAGCAGATGAATGCGAATATCTCGCTTTATCGATATCGTATGTTCGGGGCTGAATTACTGTATCTTGAGCGTGTTGATGAGCATGATGTTACGAATGTGAAGCGCAAGGTGGAGCGGGTCTCCGGTTCTGCCGCGGTGCAGCAGACATTTGCTATCAAGCTTGCCTCGGCCCCGAAGCCGATCAAGGAACTCTATTGCGATGTCGAGAACTTCATCATGAGCTTTGGTGACGACATCACACCCGCGCTGCTGAAGTTCTATAAGGCGTTTCGCAGGAGCTCGAATTTCGTCTGCGCAGAGGTTTTCAACGATCATTTGATTTTGCATCTCAAACTTGAGCCGAAGACCTTCCCGTTCGAAAAGGGCTTTTCTCGTGATGTGTCAAAGAAAGGTCACTACGGCACTGGCAATGTTGAATTGCGTCTTCAGTCTGGCGCGGATTTTGAGAAGGCCAAGCCATTCTTGCGCCAGGCATATGATGTGAACTGATGCAAAGTGGTGTGTGGCTCGTCTGTTAAAAAGAACGGGAAGGTGGATTGAAATGGTGCTGAGAGGTGTGATAGAACGAGCATTTGGGAACATTCTTTGTCTTCGTGGGTTTGCAAGGCTTGGTGAGTTGGCTGAAGTTTCGAAGGCGGATGACAACTATCAGCGTCCGATCGTTGATGAACATAAAGAAGATGTTGTGGCGTTTCTTAATGGAGGACTGTACACATTTTTTCCCGAGTTAATTCTTGGAGCTTCGCTGGCGAATCTGGGTTTAGCTCCAGAGGAAATCGACTCGTTCTATCGTGTGCCAGATACGGGTGAAGCGTTTAAATATAGCCGAATTTTTGGCATAAGTATTAGCACATTTGTGAAGAAGTATGCCAAAGCTGAATTTTCGCGCCATATTACGGCGTCAATTTATAATCTTGAGCGAATATCTTTTCAAAAGCCTTTCTCACGTATAGATGGGAATCATCGACTAGAAGCGGTTGAGATGGCGGAAGATCGAATCAAGACGTACAATGCGCCTTTTTGCTTGGTTTTGTTTAGGAATGATGATGAATGTAGAAAGTTTGGGACGGTGTTTTTCCATAACATCAACTATCGCGCAAGGCCAATCCCGGAGGAGCAGAATTTACGTGTTATTTTTGATGCAAAAGATGATGCAGGAAACGATGTGTTTGACGATGATATTTTGAAGACGGAAAAATCGTTTGGGCGCGCTTATTATGATGCAAGGCGGTTCCTCCGCACAACGGACTTGTCTATTGTGCGTAATGTTGGACGAATGACAGAGCCGTTTGTGCGGACGCTGTTTCTGCGGCTCTTTGAGTTGTTGGACGAGAAAAGATATGAGGATGACTTGGTAGATATAGTCAAAAGGGCATTGCCGAGAGCTGAGTATGCCTTGTCAAAATTCGATTTTGAAAGATTCGATTTGGGTGTGGCTGTAGCGCTGATTTACTTTGCAGTCTATGATTCGGGTCGGCATGTTGAGACGTTTGTTAATTGGATTGCCAAGAATGAGTTACAATTTCTGGAGAACAAAGATGTGAATCCGCATTGGTTGATTTCAGTGTTTGAACGAATCCATCGAAGAGGACCTTACAAGGTGTTTGTGGCAATGCCTTATATATCCAATCCTCATGTTAATGATTTCAATAAATTGTTTAAGGAAGTTCTTTCCGAGTTAAGTGACCCGAAGGGGAATAGCGATGGTATAAAGTACGAGTTGATACCGATCATGCGATTCAGAGGCGCTGCGCAACGTATAGATAGGCGACTGATTGAGAAGATAAAAGAGTGCGATATTTTCATTGCAGACATTACGGGCAATAATGAGAATGTGATTTTCGAGGTTGGTCTGGCTGAAGGTAATGGCAAGCAGATGTTGTTGATTCGCTCTGACGACGATTCAAAGCCAGATAAGGTCTTCGTGGAAAATAAAGAATATGTCAAAAGCGGTGGCCGAGTGCCATTCGATATGGACAAGTTGCAGTACATTCCGTATTCAGCGACTGGGTACTACAATAGTATCAAGTCAATTGTGCGAAACCATCTCCCGGAGATTGTTAAAAAGTTAGGATAAGCGAATGAATAAACGTTACCAAGTATTTGTGAGTTCCACCTTTAAGGATCTGGCCGAAGAACGGATGGAGGTTATCAAAGCACTCCTTGAACTTGACTGCATTCCTTGCGGCATGGAGTATTTCCCAGCGGCAAGCGAAGATTCGTGGTCGTATATTTCAAGCCTGATTAAGCAGTGTGATTACTATGTGCTTATCGTGGCAGGTCGGTACGGTTCGATGACAGCAGATGGAATTAGCTTTACGCAGAAAGAATATCAATGCGCCCTTGATAGCGGTGTGCCTGTTTTAGCATTTGTTCGGGCGGATGTTGAATCGTTGCCGATCAAGAAGGTTGATGATGATCCGAAATTAAAGAAGAAGCTTGATGAGTTTGTGACTCAATTAAAGGCAAAAAATCTTTGCAAAGAATGGCACAATGCAGACGAGTTAGGGGCTGTTGTTAGTCGAGGGATTACACAACTGACAAAGCGGGTCCCGAGGGTCGGATGGGTACGGGCGGATGCGCCAGGATATACGAATGCTGAGCAGGTTCTTGAGTTGACCCGAAAAATTGAAGATTTGACGAAGCGTATTAAGCAATACGAAGGTGAAGATATCCTTGCTAGTGGTATAACGCTCGCAGATGGAGAAGAGTTGTTTGATGTTAAGTATTCATATTCGATTTGTTACTATGAAAAGAACAAGAAGTCTGGTTGGCGTGAGACACGTATGCGTTCGCGCGTACACAAGAGTATTGTCTTGAGTTGGAACAACATTTTTTCAGTGATCGCACCTAAAGTTTCCGTCGGCGCATCTACAGAGGGCGTTCGCAAGGGATTGGTGGAATATATTATGCAATGTGAACCGGACAAAATAAAAGAAGATGGAGACTTTATAAGTGACTACATGATAGAAACCATTTGCTTCGAAAAGATCAAAGTTCAATTTGAGGCGTTAAGACTATTGATCGTTCAGAGGGAGGAGTCCGGAAAGAACGGGTCAAGATTGGTGAAATGGCATCTTACGGATCGCGGGCGGCAACGAATGGTAGAGTTACTGGCAGTTAGAAGTGCAAAACATAACAAGAAATTGTGATGATGAGGGGTGATTCTTAGTACCGTCAATACTGATCGTAAAGGATTGCGCAATGAATATGACTCGAACATTTCATCCTATTGGACAAGGTGCTTTTTATTCAGAGGAATTCTATAACTCCGAAAAGGGCTGTATTTTCCGTGCGGTCTATGATTGTGGTTCACTGAAATACTGTGGATTGCAACGAAACAGTGATGGAACTCCTCTGAAAAGAAAAGACATTGAAGAGCGAGTGGTACAGGCCTTCCCTGATGGACATGGCGTTGATATATTGTTCGTTTCGCATCTTGATGACGATCATGTTAATCTGATTCCATGTCTCAAGCCATTTAAGGACCGCCAAATTCGCAGGGTCATCTTGCCTCTACTGTCTGCAGAAGAACGGTATATGTTGACTGGATATCACCTAAGTAGGTCAAGATGGGGAAAAATAAGCGATGCCCTTAATAGTATTATCAATAGCCCCGAAGAGTATTTCGGCAAAGATACGAAAGTAACATTTGTCCGTCCTGCAGATGGAGAGCGTACGATAATGGAAAATGAAGTGGACGACGAGGGTGTCGGAGTTGATGATTTGCCGGAAGAAATTTCTTCGTTGACTAAGATTTCAATCGGGAACAATCTTCCTGACAATGGGCGAATGCTGAGGTGGCTTTTGATACCATACAATCATAAGCCACTGCGGTATTATAATCTGAAAGGTGAGTTGAAGAATGCTTTTGGGGCCGGATTTCAGATTGCAAATCTTAAAGATCCTGATTTTGTGATTAAGAATTTAAAGGACCTGCGTCGTTGCTACAAGGCATTGTCAGACGGAATTAATCGGAACTCGATGGCTCTTTATTCGGGGCCTCTTGATGATACATGCTTATCAAGCATCGGTGAAGTTGTGGGGTGTGATATCTGGGGGCGCTACTGTCCCTGCGATCAATTTGCAGAGTATTGGCTTGATCGGGTTCTACGGCATGAGCAGTCTTCGGTTTTTCACGGGAGCCCAGGTTGCCTTTATACGGGGGATGTGTCGTTGGACGATGCTGATTTGACGAGAGTGTTTGGGAGATATGTCAAAAACATTGGCATGGTTCAATTGCCTCATCATGGTTCGTTCGATTCATTTGGGTCTGGGAATTTGCCGATTGACGGGCAGGTGTGCGTAGCGACGTACGGAGAGCGGAATAGTTTCGGGCACCCTGCCTATGTGGTAAAGCGAGCGGTTGCCCTAAAAGGCGGTTTGTGGGTCGATGTTACGGAGACAGATGAAAGTCGTTTTAAGGTGGAATACACTGTATAATGCTGTTTGCTGAGCAGATTGTCGGTAGAATGCTGGATCAGGGACAGAGAAGCGCGGTCATGCTTCAGGGACGGCTCAACGGCTGTCTTGCCGCGTTTGCAGAGGTAGATGATCGGGTTGAGCTTTGGGAAGTACGTCGTTGCAAGCGGAATAAGCTCTACCGGGAATATGAGGAGGCCGTAAATCTGGCGAAGATGATTCTTCGGCGCTATGACAACAGCATTGACCGAGCATCTGCGGAAGAGCATGCGATCCCGGCGTTTTGGATCGACATGTCCTTGCTCTATGAGCACTATGTCCTTGGCGCGTTGCGAAAGGCGTATGGACCGAAGATCCTCTATCAGGCGAATGTGACAAAGGGCAAGCCAGATTTCCTGTATGTGGACGGGGAGCGTCCGTTGATACTGGATACCAAGTATAAACCCAGATACGGCGCAGGAACATTTGATGTGGAGGACATTCGATAGCTTGCGGGGTATGCGCGGGATCGCAAGGTCTTAAAGAGGCTTGGAATCCAAGATGCTGAAGAGCAGGATTCGGCTGTCGTGCCTTGTGTCATCATTTATCCAGAGGTGCGGGGCGGTGATGTCAAATTCGACGGGTCGCATTCGCTGATTGATCAGGTAAGGTTGGGAGTTGCGCCGATAGGGGAGTTTGTTGGGTTTTATCGCATGGGTTTCCCGTTGCCAGTTCTAAAATTCAACCGCCAAATTTAGGATTGCATTCCTTAAAAGACATAATAAAACAGGATTGTTATTCCGTTTTATGAGTGGGTGAGGGTCTGAGCCCAATGGTGGTGTGGGAGTGGGAGTGTAGGAGTGGTGGAGTAGTTGCGGAATAGGCTATCATGCGCGGCATGAGAGCTTTGCGCAATTTCAAGCCTGATCGTTGTTATCACCCGATCAGTCGGATCGCGAACCGCGCGTTCTGCCTGACTGACGAGGAGCGTACGCGCTTCGTCGAGCGGTTGTGGCGCGTGGCGAAGTTTTCCGGCATCCCACCTTTCCAGACAACAGCAAGGATGAACGCAACGATGAAGCAAATGAAGCGAATGAAGGTCCTGGTCGCCGCGCTCGGCGTGGCGGCGGGAATCCCCCTATTCGGAGGCGCCGTCGAGGGGACGTCCCCGGAGCGCGCGGCGGGCCGTCCGATCGCGGCGCCGCGCGAGACCGTCCTCGCGAAGGGGTTCACCATCGACCTGAAGGTCGACCTCGGCGCGGTCGCGGGAGACGAGGCACTCTACGAGGCGGGCCCGGTGCGGCTCGTTCTCCGCATGGCGGGGGCGGACCCGGCGCTGGCCGGATACGACCGCGCGGCGGGGAACTACCTCAACTTCCCGCTGGCGGGCGGCGCCTGCCCCGTCCTCGAGGCGACCGTCTGCGCGAAGGCGGGGCGCGTGGGCATTCCGCTGGGTGCCCTGGAGCGCGCGGAGGGCGTCCACGACGTCACGCTCGACCTCTCGCCCGTCAGGTGGGCGATCGCCGTTGACGGGCGGCACGTGGACGAGGACTTCCCGATCCCCGCCTGTCCCGTCGCCTGGCCGGACGGCGCGCAGGAGCGCGTCCTCTCCCCGCGCGTCCGGTCGGCCGCCTTCGCCTCGCCCGCGCGGAAGGGCGCGGCCTCCGACCGCCGCGCGCCGCGCTCGGTCACGCGCCCGATCCAGTACTGGACGCCCGACGGCCACAACGAGTGGGTCGGCGACGTGGCGCCCGCCTTCCTGGACGGGAGGCTCCACGTCTTCTACCTCATTGACCGCCGCCACCACGGGTCGGGCTGCGGGACGGGGCGCCACCAGTTCGCCCACCTCGTCAGCGAGGACCTCGTCCACTGGACGGAGCTGCCGCACGCCGTGCCCATCCGCGAGACGTGGCAGACCGTCGGCACGGGCACGCCCTTCCTGAAGGACGGCGCGCTCGCGATCTCCTTCGACTGGCACACGTCGCGCTTCCCGGAGGTCGCCGGCGGGCATCCGACCGGCGGCACCTACGCCGTCAGCGCGGACGGCGTCCGCTTCGCCAACTCGGACGTGATGATCTCCGGCGCTCAGAACCCCAGCGTCTACAACCGCCCGGAGGGCGGGTACGAGCTCGTCGGGGGCTTCGGCAAGGCCGTCGGCATCTTCCGCTCGAAGGACCTGAAGACGAGGGAACTCTTCGACGCGAACCTGCCGTTCCGGGGGGACTGCCCCTCGCTGTTCGACTGGCACGGGCGCCGCTACCTCCTGCAGGGCTTCGCGAACATGGCCTGCAGCCCCGACGGGACGCCGGGGTCGTTCGTGAACTGGACGAAGGAGCCGGACAGGCTCTACGAGGGGCTGAGCGTCCCGATGGTGACGGCGTGGAAGGGCGACCGACGGCTCTACGTCGGGTGGCTCAGTCACCTCTTCGGCTGGGACGGGTGGCTCGTCTTCCGGGAGGTCGTCGCCTACCCCGACGGCCGCCTCGGGTTCAAGTGGGTGCCGGAAATCGCGCCGTGGACGTTCCCGCTCGTCAAGTGACATCCGACCGACTCGGCGGAGACGTTCTCGTTCTTCCGCGTCTGGCGCGTCCTGCCCGACGGCGGACGGGTCGCGGGCCTCGTCTACTATCCGCACCCCGAGACGAAGCCGAGGCACTTCCAGCCCGACGACATGCTGGAGCTCCTCTTCCCGAAGATGGACGACGTCGCCTACGGCGCGACGTTGGCGCTCGAAGTCGATGATGACGAGATTGTCGTCGGGTTCGGCCCGGGGGAGGCGCGGTGAACGGCGCGGCAGGCGGGCTCTCCCCAGCGCGGACGTGGTTCCTGGCCGTCACGGCGGCGCTGGGCGGCTTCCTCTTCGGCTTCGACACGATCGTCATCAACGGCGCGGAGCAGGACATCCAGGCCCTGTGGCGTCTTTCGGGGACAGTCCATGGCTGGGTCGTCAGCTCCGCGCTGTGGGGGACAGTCCTCGGCTCGCTCGGCGGCGGGTGGGTGAGCGACCGCTGGGGGCGGAAGCGCACGCTCGTCGCCGTCGGCGGCCTCTTCCTCGTCTCGGCGGTGTGGAGCGCCCTTGCCGCAGGGCCGTGGACGATGATCGCCGCGCGCTTCGTCGGCGGCCTCGGCGTGGGCGTCTCGACGATCGCGGCGCCGGTCTACATCGCCGAGATCGCCCCCGATGCGTCGCGCGGCCGGATGACGGCGCTCTTCCAGTTCAACATCGTCCTCGGCGTGGTCGCCTCCCTGGCGTCGAACCTCCTCCTGAAGGACGTCGGGCCGAACGCCTGGCGCTGGATGCTGGGGGTCGAGGCCTTTCCCGCGCTGGCCTTCACGCTGCTCTGCCTGTTCCTCGTGGAGTCGCCGCGCTGGCTAAAGCGATGCGGGAGGAGCGGGCTGCGCGCGACACGGCGGACGCCCCCGACGGGGCCGCGTTCTGGAGCCGGGCGAACGCGCGGCCGATCCTGCTGGCTTTCTTCGTCGCGTTCTTCAACCAGCTTTCGGGCTGCAACGCGGTGAACTACTTCGCGCCGCGCATCTTCAGCCTCGCCGGCTTTGCGCGCGACGCGCAGTTCCTCGCGACGTTCGGCCTCGGCCTCCTCAACTTCGCCGCGACGTTCGCGGGCGTGGGACTCATCGACCGCCTCGGCCGCCGGCGGCTTCTCCTCCTCGGCGGCGCGGGGTATGTCGTCTCGCTCTTTGCGGCGAGCCTCTTCTTCCGCCTCGGCTGGGGCGTTCCGTCCGCCGCGATGGTGTTTCTCTTCCTCGCGTCGCACGCGGTGGGGCAGGGCACGGTCATCTGGGTCCTGATTGCGGAGGTCTTTCCGCAGCGGTTCCGCGCGCAGGGGCAGGCCCTCGGGAGCTTCACGCACTGGCTCTTCGCGGCGCTCGTGGCGCTCGGCTTCCCGGTGGCGGTCGCGGCGGTCTCGCCCGCGGCGATCTTCGCCTTCTTCGGCGTGATGATGGTCTTCCACTTCGTCTGGGCGCTTTTCTTCGTGCCGGAAACGAAAGGCAGGGCACTGACGTGAACAAGGCCGCCTCGAAGCGCGAGACGATCTTCGCGGCGCTCTGCGAACGCATCAGGGAAGGGCGTTACGCGGACGGGAGCCCCTTTCCGAGCGAGCGTACGCTCGCAAGACGTTTTGGCGTGTCGCGCCCAACGATTAGCCTTGTCCTGCGCGAGTTGAGGGGCAAGGGGATGCTCATGCAGCAGAAGGGCAGCGGCACGTATCTGACGCGCCGGGCGAAGGCGCTCGCCGCCCCGATCGGCCTTCTCCTGCCCGACATGCTCTGTGGCGAGATATTCCCGCCCATCAGCCGCGAGCTTTCTCGTCTCGCGCAGAATGCTGGACGTACGCTGATCTTCGGCGATGCGTCGTCCGAAGACCTCGCCGAGCAGGAGCGCCTCGCGCGCGACCTCGCGCGGAAGTTCGTCGAGATGCCGGTCGGCGGCGTCATCTACAAGCCGCTGGAGTTCCTGACGGACATGGAGCGCATCAACCAGGAGATCGTGTCCGTCTTCGACCAGGCGCGGATCCCGTGCGTGTTGCTGGATTGGGATTTCGTCGCGTCGCCGCGCCGCAGTCGCTACGATGTCGTGGGCATCAATAACTTCGAGGCCGGTCGCCGGCTCGCGATGCACCTCGTCGCTACGGGCGCGAAGCGTATCCGCATTGCAACTTGGCGCAACTGCGCGAACAGTATCCGCAACCGCGTTGCCGGCGTCCGCAGTGTCCTGCCGGGCGGTGCGGACGTCGAGCTGCAGCTTGATGTCACGTCGCCTGAGGCGGTGCGCCGCGCGTTTTCGGGAAGCATGGCTCCGGACGCCGTGATCTGCGGCAACGACACGTACGCGGCGCGGCTTCTCGTCGCGTTGCGCAGACTGGGGCGGCGTGTGCCGGATGATGTGCAGGTCGCCGGCTTTGACGACGTGCAGCACGCCGCGCTCGTCGAGCCTGAGTTGACGACGGTGCACCAGCCGTGCGAGGACATCGCGCGCATGGCGTTCAACCTCCTGCTCGAGCGCATCGAGCATCCGCTCCTGCCGCCACGCGAATGCCTCCTGACACCCCGCTCGTCGTCCGCCGATCGACGAAGTAGCGGGGGCGTCCTTCTTTTATCCTACCTGTCGCAGTTGAAGCCGCCTTTGGGCGACCTCAACTGCGACAGTTAGGCTTAAATAATAACATGAAATCCGTCCTCTGAAAATTAGCACTTGACAAGGATGCGGAACAGGATGCAAGGAGTATCTTTGATGCGTCTTGATGCGCCTTGTTGGGCGTCCGCATCGGGCCGTGCTAAGCCTTCAGGAGACAGTCAGCAAGGCGCATCTTCTTCAAAGAAGGAGATCCGCAGGGAAAAATGCGTATGATATGCGCTTGACAATCAAGGAAAGGGAAGAATCCATGGCAACGGGAAAAGCGCTTGACGGAAAGCCGTATGCGGGAAATCCGCACGTGCGGTTTGACGAGGGGGAAGTCGCACCGGCGGCAACGCCGAGGCGTGGGGCGCTGCTCTACATTATGAAGGTGAGAAGATTGGTCGGAATGGCGTTTCTTTGTTTATCAGCAGTTGGATGCCAGAGTTATGACGTTCGTCCGCTAAAGTACGATCCTGAAATGAAATCCGTTACGGTTGTGCTAAATCCCAAGGTAATCGTGCCTGATTTCCTTAATGTAATGGAGGATGAGTTTGGTGTGCGCGGCATTCCCGTCATGATTGCGAATGCGAGTCATGTTGCCAAAGAGGGCGAATATGTCGTGACATATGATGCCCGGCAGTCGTGGGACTTCACCACTTACCTTTCCGATGCCAATGTCCGTGTTGTGAAGAATAACCTCTTGCTGGGGCGAGGCCATTATCACCACCGAGGAGGCAGTATGTCGTTGTCGTTGTGGAAATGGCAGGGAACTCAGGCGAAAATGGCTCCCCTTTATGGGAAGCTACTTCAGGAGTGGAAGAATCCGTTGGGCGAGGAGAAGTGATCATTGTGTCACCGGGCGGATTGCGGCGCGGCATGACCGCTTGCCGAGGGACGGCTTCTCGTCGTTTCGCCCGTCTTGCAGTCCATCCGCATGGAGGCGGCTCTTCCATCCGCATGGAGACGCCTCTTCCATCCGCATCGGTTGACGCATCCGTTCCGGGTCGTCCCCGGCATCGATGGGGTGGCGTTCTTCGTTTTCTCTCCTTGTCGATCCCCATGGCCTTCCTCTCTCCTTTGCTGACCCGTTAGATATTACCATTTGCGGACGAAAAGGTCGATGCGTGCGGCGACAACATTTGGTATAATATGCCGCATGAAAAAGCCTTTAAATGTCGTTGAGAAGATCCTGACAGCACATCTCGTCGAGGGAGACCCTGCAAAGGACGCCGAGATCGGCGTCCGCATAGACCAGACCCTGACGCAAGACGCGACGGGCACAATGGCCTATCTCCAGTTCGAGTCGATGGATGTGCCGCGCGTGAAGACCGACCTTTCCGTCTCCTATGTTGACCACAACACGGTTCAGATTGGCTTTGAGAATGCCGACGACCACGACTTTCTCCAGTCCATCGCGAAGAAGTACGGCGTCGTGTACTCGAAGTGTGGCAACGGCATCTGCCATCAGCTCCATCTCGAGCGCTTCGGCAAGCCGGGGACGACGCTGCTCGGATCCGACTCGCATACGCCGACGGGTGGTGGCGTCGGACAGATCGCGATTGGCGCGGGCGGCATCGACATCGCGGTCGCGATGGCGGGTGGCGCGTTTCACATCCCGACGCCGAAAGTGCGCGCGATCTTCCTCAAGAACAAGCTTCGCAAGGGCGTGAGCGCGAAAGACGTCATTCTGACGGTCCTGAAGAAATACGGCACGAAAGGCAACGTCGGCTGGATTTTCGAGTATTGCGGACCGGGCGTTGCGACGTTGGACGTGCCGAGCCGCGCGACAATCACGAACATGGGCGCGGAGCTCGGGGTGACGACGTCGGTCTTCCCCTCCGACGCCGTCACCAGGCAGTTCCTTGTGGCACAGGGGCGCGGCAAGGACTTCGTGAAGATCGTCGCCGATCCGGGAAGCGAATATGACGATTCCTTTGAGATTGACCTCGCGAAAGTCGAGCCGCTTGCGGCCGCGCCGCACTCGCCCGGCAACGTCGTCACCGTGAAGTCGATGAGAGGCAAGAAGGTCAACCAGATCCTGATTGGCAGCTGCACGAACAGCTCGTACCGCGACATCCGCACGGTTGCGCTCTACTTGAAGGGAAAGCATGTCGCGGACGATGTCGAGGTCGGCATTGCCTGCGGTTCGCGTCAGGTCGTCAACATGCTTGCGAAGGACGGCTCGCTTGCGATTCTTCACGCGGCGGGCTGCCGCATGCTGGAGAACGCCTGTGGGTTCTGCATCGGCGCGCACATGTCGCCGCGTACGGGCGCGGTGTCGTTGCGCACGAACAACCGCAACTTCGAGGGGCGAAGCGGCACGAAGTCGGCGCAGGTCTACCTCGTCTCGCCGGAGACGGCGGCGGCCTCGGCGTTGACTGGCAAGGTCGAGCTGCCGACGAAGAAGCCCGTCGCGGCGGTCCCCGCGCCGAAGAGGTTCCCGATTGACGACGCGATGTTTCTTTATCGCGCGACGGCGGGCAGGGGCGTGAAGGGCGCGGCGATCGTGCGCGGCCCGAACATCGCGCCTGTGCCGAAAGGCGTGCCCCTGGCGAAGGACCTTGCGGGCGTTGCGGCGATCAAGGTCGGCGACAAGATCACCACAGACCACATCATGCCGGCGGGCGCGCGCCTGAAGTATCGCTCGAACATCCCGCAGTATGCGAAGTTCGTCTTCGAGCCGTGCGATCCGAAGTTCCATGACAATTGCCTTGCGAACAAGGCGGCGGGGCTCGCCAATGTCATTGTTGCGGGCGAGAGCTACGGCCAGGGGTCCTCGCGCGAACACGCGGCGCTCTGCCCGATGTATCTCGGGGTGAAAGCGGTGATCGCGAAGTCCATTGAGCGCATTCACCGCGCGAACCTCATCAATTTCGGCATCGTGCCGTTCACGTTCGTCAATCCGGCGGATTACGGCAAGCTTGCGGCGGGCGACAGGCTGGAACTGAGAGGTATCCGCGCGGCAATTGAAGGGGACGGCGTCCTGAAGGTGAAGAGCCCGAAAGGGGCCTTCCAGGTGAAGACGGCGCTTTCCGACCGTGAAAGGCATCTTGTCCTGTGCGGCGGACTTCTTGCGAGCCTGTGAGACAAGGGGAGACGAAATGTTCGCGCTTCTCGCCAGTGCCTTGATTGCAACCAATGCGACGCCGCATGAGCTCGTGGCGACCTGCCGGGCGATGATTCCGGCGAATGTCGAGCTCACGGGGCGGATTGTCCTCCGCAACCGACGAGGCATCGTCAAGGCCGAACATGACTATGTTCTCACGCGCGCGTCGGGGAAAACCGCGCTGACCGTCGACGGTCAGCCCTTTGCGCAGCCGGTGGATGCCGTGCGCGCAAAGGACGGCATTTGCGGGACGGACGTCACATGGAGCGACCTGTCGCTGGACTACCTTTGGTGGGATGACGTCTCCTACGATGCGGAACGCGAAGGGGAGACGGTCCACGGGCAGGTCTGCGCGGTCGTCGTCTTGCGCAAGGGGGCGCGGACCGTTCGCGTGTGGATCGACCGCAAAACCGGTGCGTTGATGCAGGCGGAAGAGTTCGAGGGCGAACGCCGCGTGCGTCGTCTTTGGGGGGCCCGCCTGAAGAAGTTCGGCGATCGCTGGATGGCCAACGTTTTGGAGGTCGAGACCGAAGGGTCCGGCCATCGTACGAAAATCACAGTGGAGACACTCAAATGAAAAAGGCATTCAAAGTCATTCTCTGGTCGTTGCTGGGACTTGTGGTCTTGGCTGTTCTTCTTGTCGCGACGATTCCGCTTTGGGTCGGGCCTGTCGTCCGTCCGATTGCGAACGCGGCGGCTTCTCGGATTACGCAAACCGAGTTCAACCTTGGACACCTTGCGCTCAATCCGTATTCGGGACGTCTGGAGCTGGGGAACCTGAAAGTCGGCAATCCGACGGGCTATTCCGAACCGATCGCCCTGAGTCTCGGAAGTCTGGTCGTCGTTCTGGACGGAATGAGCGTGTTGTCGGATTGCATCCATGTCCATGAAGTCACGCTGAAGGACTGTTTTGTCTCTTATCTCTACGGTGGCGAGAACAACGTTGACAACCTGACGCAGATTCAGATGAATGTTGCGGGCGGCAAGGAGAAGTATGATGCCGCACAGCAGCGCAAGATGTCGGAGAAGGACGTGACGCCCGAGCCGGAGACGGAAGAGCTGAAGGTCGTCATTGACAGACTCTCCGTTTCGGGCGTCCGCGTCAAACTGCAGATGCTGACAATCCCCATTCCGGTCACGTTGACGTTGACCGATATCGGCAAGAACTCCGGAGGCGCGACGCTGGCGGAGGTTCTCCTTCAGGTCTGGGACGCGATTCTCAAGAGCGCGACGGCCGTCGGGGATGGTGCGGCTGCGCTTGGCGGGCTTGTCAACACGGCGGCCGGGCAAATCGGGTCTTCGCTTCAAAACGCGGGCAAGGCGACCTCAGAGACCCTTCAGTCCGCCGCCGATTCGGTGAATCAGGGCGCACAGAATCTGAATGAGGGCGTGAAGAAGATGAACGAAGGGATGAAGAAGGTCGGCGATGACGTGAAGAAGACGGCCGACGCCCTCAAGAAGATGTTCAAGTTCTAATCTCCGGGATTCGAGAGACATCGGAGGCCTGCGGCGTGTTTTGTCCGTCCGTCCCATGGACTCACGGAGTCAATCGCGTCGAGCTGACGGCGGGTCCTCTTGTGCGGACAACGATGTGGGTGCGCCCGCAAATATGGTATAATATAAGCCCATTGGAGAAGATAAGCACTTTTTGCTGAAAGAAAGAGAACATGGCAACGAAGAAGAAAGACCGTCGGGTCGAGATGTCAGTCGAAGGACTGAAGGAAGACTATTGCTGGCATTTGCGCTATACCTTGGCGAAGGGCGATACGCGCACCACGCCGCATGACCGCTATACCGCGTTTGCGACGGCCGTCCGCGACCGTATCGTGGAGCGTTGGATCTCGACGCAGGAGGAATACGGTCGTCAGAACACGAAGCGCGTCTACTACATGTCGCTGGAGTTCCTGATTGGGCGACTTCTGGGCAATAATGTCATCAACCTCAAGGCCGACCAGCTGTGCCGCGACGCGCTGAAGGACTTTGGCATCAACTGGAACGACTTGCGTGACTATGAAACGGATGCGGGCCTTGGCAATGGCGGCCTCGGGCGTCTTGCGGCGTGTTACCTCGATTCGATGTCGACGCTGGACCTTGCGGGCATGGGCTACGGACTTCGTTACGACTATGGCATCTTCCGTCAGCGCATCGTCAACGGCTGTCAGGTCGAGGAGCCGGACCACTGGTTGAAGGACGGCTATCCGTGGGAAATGGCGCGTCCCGAGTATTCGCAACATGTCCATTTCGGCGGGCATGTCGAATGTCGCAATGACGAGGGCCGCCAGACTTGGCATTGGGTGCCGAGCGAGACGGTGCAAGGCGTTCCGTATGACCTGCCTGTCGTCGGCTACTGCAATGCGGTGAACTCCCTCCGGCTTTGGTCCGCAAGGGCTGTGGACGATTTCGCGCTTGAGAACTTCAACAAGGGCGATTACGTCAAGGCCGTCGAGACGAAGGTGCTGGCCGAGAACTTGACGAAGGTCCTTTATCCGAACGACAACACGCTTGCCGGAAAGGAGCTTCGCCTTCGTCAGGAGTATTTCTTCGTCTGTTGCTCGCTGCAGGACATCCTGCGCCGCTACCGCCGTCACAACGAGACGTGGGATGCGCTTCCCGACAAGGTGTTCATCCACCTCAACGACACGCATCCGACGCTCGTCATTCCCGAGTTGATGCGCATTCTCATTGACCTTGAGGGGCTTGACTGGGACAAGGCATGGGATCTGACGCGCCGTTCGACGGGCTACACGAATCACACGATTCTTCAGGAAGCTCTGGAGAAGTGGGCCGTGCCGATGATGGAACGCCTCTTGCCGCGGCACCTGCAGATCATCTACGAAATCAACGGCCGCTTTCTCCAGCAGGTGAGTGCGCTTTATCCGGGCGACATCCCGAAGCTCCAGCGCATGTCCCTCATCGACGAAAGCGGCTCGCGCTACGTCCGCATGGCGAACCTCTGCCTTGTCGGCACTTCGTCCGTCAATGGCGTTGCCGAGTTGCACTCGAAGATTCTGAAGGAGAGCCTGTTCAAGGATTTCTACGAGATCTGGCCCGAGAAGTTCCACAACGTGACGAACGGCATCACGCCGCGCCGTTGGCTTCTCAAGGCGAATCCGATGCTCTCGCAGCTCATCTCCGAGACAATTGGCGACCGCTGGATCACGCACCTTGACGAACTCAGGGAAATCGAGAAGTTTGCGAATGACGCGAACTTCCTTGACGCGCTTGCGAAGATCAAGAAGTCCAACAAGGGACAGCTGGCCGCGTGGACGAAGAAGAACCTCGACATTCCGCTGAATCCCGATGCGATCTTTGACGTTCAGGTCAAGCGTCTGCACGAGTACAAGCGGCAGCTTCTGCTGGCGCTTTACATCATCGTCTTCTACAACCGCCTTCTCGGCGACCCGACCTATGATCCGATGCCGCGCCAGTTCATCTTCGCGGCCAAGGCTGCGCCAGGCTACTTCATGGCGAAGCTCATCATCCGCCTCATCCATGGCATTGCGGGGGTCGTCAACGCGAATCCGCGGACGCGCGACCGTCTGCAGGTCGCGTTTCTTCCTGACTACCGTGTCTCGCTGGCGGAGAAGATCATGCCGGCGTCGGAGGTCTCCGAGCAGATCTCGCTTGCGGGCATGGAGGCGTCGGGCACGGGCAACATGAAGTTCATGATGAACGGCGCGTTGACTCTCGGCACTTACGATGGCGCGAATGTCGAGATCAACCAGGAGGTTGGCGATGCGAACATGTTCCTCTTCGGCCTTCGGACCGAAGACGTCGCGAAATTGCGTCCGACCTATGTCTCGCGCGACTACTACAAGAAGGATCCCGAAATCAAGCTTGCGCTGGACATGATCAAGGAAAATGTCTTCTCGCTTTTGGATCCGGGCCTGTTTGAGCCGATTCTGCGGAGTCTGCTGGATTATAATGACTACTACATGCTCTTGGCGGACCTCAAGGACTACTGCCGCGCACAGGATCTTGTTGACAAGACGTATCGTGACGCAAAGAAGTGGAACAAGATGTCTCTCGTCAACATCGCACGCTCGGGACGGTTTTCGTCTGATCGTGCGGTGATGGAGTATGCGAAGAACATCTGGCACGTTGAGCCAATCAAGTTCGCCTAATTCGGCTATCAATCAAAGCATTCGACTTATCCGATTATTTTCCCATGAAATGGACTAAATCACTCATCCAGACGCTCCGGGAGAACCCCGGTGACGCCGAAATTGACTCTCACAAGCTGATGATTCGTGCGGGCCTCATGAAGAAGGTCGCCGGCGGTCTCTACACCTATCTGCCGCTTGGCATGCGCGTTCTCAACAAGGTCGCGAACATCGTCCGCGAGGAGATGGACCGCGCAGGTGCGCAGGAAATCGTGATGCCGATCCTTCAGCCCGCTGAACTTTGGCAGACGTCCGGACGTTGGGTCTCAATGGGCCCGGGCATGTTCCGGCTCAAAGACCGCGCGGCTCATGACTACGCCCTTTCGCCGACGGCGGAGGAGGTGGTGACGGATGTCGTCAACGGCATCGTCTCGTCCTACCGCCAGCTTCCCGTCACGGTGTACCAGATCCAGTGGAAGTTCCGCGACGAGATCCGTCCGCGCTTCGGGCTTATGCGATCGAAGGAGTTCCTGATGAAGGACGCCTATTCGTTCGACACCTCGCTGGAGGCTGCGGACGCGAGTTACATGGCGATGTTCGAGGCCTACAAGCGCGTCTTTGCGCGTTGCGGGCTGAAGGCGCATCCGGTCGAGGCCGATACGGGCGACATCGGCGGCAAGTTCTCGCATGAGTTCCATGTTCTCGCCGATGCGGGCGAAGACGGCATTGCGTTTTGCGAAGCCTGCGGCTATGCGGCGAATCTTGAGAAAGCGGGGCGCAAGGTCTTGTCGCGCACGGACGCGGCGTGCGGACCGTTGGAAGTCCTTCCGACTCCAGGCGCGAAGACGATCGACGAGGTCTCGGCGTTCATGGGCGTTCCCGGCTCGGCGTTCGTGAAGTCTCTCGTCTATTCGGCGGACGGAAAGCCCGTCATGGTCTGCGTTCCCGGCGATCGTGATGTGAACGAGGTCAAGCTTCGTCATTTCCTCAACGCGAAAAAGGTCGAGTTGGCGGACTATGAGACGGTTCTCAAGGCATCGGGCGCGAACGCGGGTTCGGTCGGTCCGGTAAAGCCGGCAGACGCGTCCCTCCGCATTGTCTGCGATCAGGAGCTGAAGGGCGCGAAGGGCGTCATTGTCGGCGCGAACAAAGACGATCACCACATCAAGAATGTCGATCTGGACCGTGACTGCGCGATTGCAGCAGAAGACTATGCCGATCTCGTCATCGTCCGCGACGGTGACATCTGCGCAACCTGCGGCAAGCCGATGGTCATCAGACGCGGCATTGAAGTCGGTCACGTCTTCAAGCTCGGCACGAAATATACGGATGCGTTCAAGGCGACGTTCAAGAACGCGGAACTTCAGGAGAAGGTCATGGTGATGGGGTGCTATGGCATTGGCGTGAGCCGCACCGTGCAAGCCGTCATTGAGCAGTGCCACGATGCCGACGGCATCGTCTGGCCGGCGTCCGTCGCGCCGTATCGGGTCGTCGTCGAGAACCTTGACCCGGACAAGCCCGAGGTCACGCAGGTTGCGGACGAGCTGGAGGCCGCGTTGGAGGCGAAGGGCGTTGACGTGATTGTCGATGACCGCGCCGAACGTCCGGGCGTCAAGTTCAAGGACGCGGATCTTATAGGCTTCCCCGTGCGCGTTGTCGTGGGCGCGAAGGGTCTCGCGAACGGTGGCGTCGAAGTGAAGCGCCGTGATCAGGACAAGTCACAGACGAAGGTTGTTCCGGCGGGTGAGGCCGTCGCGGCAATCCTCGCTGCGCTCGACTAAAGGCGGCGAACTTGTGACCCGGCGGGCAGGACATGGCTTTACGCTCATTGAACTGCTGGTGATTGTCGCGATCATCTGCGCGATGGCCGGTGTTGGCGTCGTCAGCGTCCGCGCGGGACAGGGTGCCGCGCGCGTCAAAGGGGCGACGCGCGACATCTTTGCCGCGATTCGCCATGCGCGTTCGCAGGCGCTCGTCTCGCAGAAGCCTGTCATCATCACCTATTCGACCGAAGAGGTCGATGGCGAGTCGTTGGCGAAGATAGAGATGACGTCCGCCAAGCTTTTTGCGGACGAGGTTGAGCGCAGCAAAATCCGGACATTGGCTGGTGATTCGTTGCCGATGCCCAAGTCGGCCGAGACCGATCCTGCCGAGAAAGCGGATGATGGAGGCTCCCTTGTCCAAGACGTCCTGTTTGCGCCCATCAAGGAAGATGTCGTCAAAGGCATGCGTCTGAAGGTCGTGCTGAATGATGATGAATCGACGTGGTCGGGCGAGACGCGAAAGCCTCGTCTCTCGGTTTTCTCAAACGTAGATTATCTGCTGGGAAAATACAAAGAGGCGAAGGCCTCGTCGGACAAGTCCGGAACATCCGACGCAAAAGAGTCTGTGGACCCGAAGGATGCGAAGACCGAGGAACGGCAGGAACCGGTGTCCGTCGTCTGGGAGACGAACGGGCGCGTCGATCCACATCAGGTCTGGGTTTATGCAGATGGCCAGACGCCGGAGAGCGGACTTTCCATTCGCATTGACCGGTTCGGCGCGGCGAAGGTCCTTTCGGGCGATGGACGGGAGGATGACGAATGAAGCCGGGCTTTACGCTGTTGGAAGTCCTGTTGGCGGCGATTCTTCTCGGATTTGGCCTGACGGGCATTCTCATGTCGATGTCGCAGTCTCAGAAGATGATGCTTTCGCAGACTGAATTGGAGACGGCACAGGAGGTGATGGACCTTGGCGAGATGGCGTATCCTCTTGAAGATGTCAAGGAGGAGGGCGATCTCGATGTTCGCGAGACGCGCGCCACGGAATTATGGGGTCTCGTCTCCGACGAACGATTGACGCGCGAACAGCAGGAGAAATTCCATGGGTTCACGTGGGAGCGGGAGAACCTCGACAGGAACCCGTCAGATGACGACGTCAAGCGCATGAACAACCTCCATCGCGTGCGAATCACGGTCACGTGGGGCATGCGCGGGCAGGGACGCGGCAAGAAGGAGCAGGAGAGCTATGTCACGCTCTGGCGCAAGCCGGTGCGTTGAATTGTCTGCGCACGCGCACTCAAGATTCTTACCCCCCCCCCCTGCTTTTTAGCTAACGTCTCAAAGGGCCTTCCTGAGGCCGTCTGCGCGATGCGAGGCCGCCTCGCGGCGGTCGAGAAGGGCCAGCAGCCCGCCTGAACCGACGACGGTGTCCATCTCGAGATGGCCGAGCTCGGATCGTCGGGTGCCTTGTCTATGGCATGCTTCCTCTGCCATGCCCCCATGGGGGTGGCTCACCCATCCGCATGGGGGTACCTCACCCATCCGCATGGGGGTGGCTCATCCATCCGCATCGGTTGACGCATCCGTTCAAGGGCGTCCCCGGCATCTATGGGGTGGCGTTGTTCGCTTTTCTTCTTTGGTTGAGCCCCCTGGCCGGTCTCTCTTCTTTGCTGACCCGTTAGATATTACCATTTTCGGTCCGGAGCGGCCATCTCCGCCGACTGGATGGGGTAATGGCCTTTTTGCTATACTATCCCTCATGGGGAATAAGTCGATCAAGTCGAGCCGTTGGGGCTTTACGCTCATCGAGATGCTGCTGGCGACGCTCTTGGTGGGCGTTCTTACGGCATTGAGCGTCATGACATTCCAATCCGTCTCGCGCGGCTGGCAGGTCTCGGCGGACTATCTGGACAAGATGCAGCGCACGGACTATGCGTTGAACCAAGTCATCGCGGGGCTGCGCTCGATGCATTATCCGCACGACGGCAAGCAGAACGCCGACTATGGCTTCGTGCTGGAGGATCGCGGCAAGGGCGAGAGCCCGGACCGCTCGGACGTGATCACGTGGTCAAAGACGGGGCCGGCGATTGTCGGCACGAAGAACGCGCTTGCCGACACGGTGCATCGCGTGCAGGTGATGGTTCTCGAAGAGGGAAACAACGACTACGCCGAGCCGATTCAGAGGACGGGACTCTACGCACGTCTCTGCGGAGATGCCGCGCTCATCCCGAAGGACGATGCCGATGACACGGACTATACCTTCGGCAATGTCGAACTTTATCAGCCGATTCTCATCGCGGACGGCGTCTCGGGCTTCAACTGCCGCGTTTTGGCGAAGGCGGAGGAGGCGAGTGGTTCGGCGAAGAACGAAGGCGAGAACGACAAGCGCAACTTCAAGGACGAGTTCTCCGAATCGAATGCCGTCCCCTACAAGGTCGAGTTGACGTTCCATATCGAGAAGCCGGACGAGAACTTCCGTTCACGAACGGACCGTGCGCCGATGGTCCGCATTGTTCGCATCCCGATTCACGAGCAGTCGCTGGATGGCGCGACGCCGCCGGGCGGCGATGACAAGAAGGGAGAGAAGAAGAAATGAGACGCGGCAGCGCATTGATCGTTGCGCTTTGGATCATCGCCGTACTGTCGGTCATGGTGTTCTCGTTCGCCTTTGAAGCGCATCAGCAGGCGGGCATTAACGTCTATGTCCGCGAGCGCAATCGCGTGACGCGGCTGGTGGAACCCGGACGCATTCTGGGCGAGGTTGTCTTGCTGGGCTTTTCGGAGGCGAAGGAATGGAGTGAGAACGAAAACGCGAAGGAACTGGACGAGGAGGATCGGTTTTACTTGGAAAAGCGGTCCCTCAAATTCGAGTCAAAGTGCACGATCGGGCCGATCCTGCTGGACGAGGAAGACGAATCGTCGGGCACGGTCACGGTCGAAATCCAGCTCGCGAACTCAGGCAGCGAGAATGGCATCAACATCAATGAACTTTATTCGGGAGGCGACAAGAACTACGCGTTGCGTTGGCAGATGATCCTGAAGTCCGCCGGAATTGACGAGGATCTGGAGGTTGACGTCAAGGAGGCTGACGGACGCGGCATGAAGCGGCACAACCTTATGAACCTCCTGATCGCCAGTTGGAATGACTGGCGCGACGAGGATGACACGGTATCGAAAGGACCTTTGTCAGACTGTCGCCCGGAGGAAGATGATGGCGCCGAGTCAGCATGGTATGCGGAGGCGGACGAGCGGACAGAGGATGCGGCGCACGGAAAAGCGGCACGAAACGCCGCAAAGGAGGAGCGTCGTCGTCCGCGCAATGGGTCCATTCCGGACATCAAGGAACTTGCCTCAGTGAGAGGGTTCCGCGACTTCCCTGCGGTCCTGACGGGCGGGTTGCTGTATCCGGACGAGGACGAGTCGGAGGAGAATCCGCGCCTCAAAGGCATCGTCAATGTCTTCGGCACGTCCGGCAGCGCGAAGGTCAACGTGAACGATTGCACGGTCGAACAGCTTCTGACCGTTCCAGGCGTCTTTAACGAGGACGCGACGAACGACGGCGACACGGGGGAGTCAGAAGAGATCGCGCGGGCCATCGTTGAGACGCGCACGGTCATGCCGGATGACGGCAATGTGGACGAGACGCGAGACTGGTGGCCTTATAAAGACTGGCAAGACCTCTGCAAGCGCGTTTCAGACAACGCGAACGTCGAAATCGGTTCGGACGCCAACCAGTATCTTTGCTACACGGCGGACGAGAATACCGTCTTCAAGATGAAGATCATCTCCGAGTCAATGGGCATGAAGCATGAGGTCAACTGCGAATGCTATGTGAAGGACAAGACGGTCCGCTACCTTAAGTGGCGTGAGGACTGACAGTCGGTCCCAAAATGTGATATAATAAGCGACATGATGAATATGAAGACGAAGAATCACATTCGCATCACAGATACAACGCTTCGTGACGCGCACCAGTCCCTTTGGGCGACGCGGATGCGGACGGACGACATTCTGAAGATCGCCGAAACGATGGACAATGCCGGCTTCTACTCGCTTGAGTGTTGGGGCGGCGCGACGTTCGACGTGTGCATGCGCTTCTTGCGCGAGAATCCGTGGCAGCGTTTGCGCGAAATCAAGAAGGTCTGCAAGAAGACGCCTCTTCAGATGCTTTTCCGCGGGCAGAACATCCTCGGCTACAAGCACTATCCCGATGACATCGTCGAGCGTTTCACGGCGCTGGCCTGTGAGAACGGGATGGACATTTTCCGTGTCTTTGACGCGCTCAACGATCCGCGCAACCTTGAGACGGCTATCCGTTGCGTCAAGAAGTACGGCGGTCACGCGCAGGGTACGATTTGCTACACGACGTCGCCTGTCCACACGGTCGCGAACTACGTGAAGCTCGCCAAGCGCCAAGAGGCGATGGGCATAGACTCGCTCGCGATCAAGGACATGGCGGGCATCCTCACGCCGGGTGCCGCACGTGAACTCGTTGCCGCGCTGAAGAAGGCGATGCCCAAGATGCCGATTCAGGTCCATTCGCACATGACGAGCGGCATGGCGGCCGCTATGTACATGGCGGCCGCCGAGGCGGGTGCGGGCTGTTTCGACTGCGCGATATCGACGCTTTCGTCGTTCTCGTCCCAGCCGCCGACGGAGTCCGTCGTCTCGATTCTCGAGTCGGAAGGCTTTGACTGCGGCCTTGACCGTGCGGCGCTGACGAAGATCAACGCCTACTTCAAGGAGCTGAAGAAGAGGCGCCAGCCAATGAGTTCGTCGAAGGTCGAGCCAGTTGATGCGGGCGTGCTGGTCCACGCGATACCGGGCGGCATGATCTCGAACCTCCGTTCGCAGCTCGCCCAGCAGGACGCTCTCGACCGCCTCGACGAAGTGCTGGAGGAGTTGCCGAAAACGCGTGCCGATCTCGGTTATCCGCCGCTCGTCACGCCGACTTCGCAGATCGTCGGCGTGCAGTCGGTCTTGAATGTCCTCTCCGGCAAGCGCTATTCGATGGTCACGGACGAGACGAAGCGCTATGCGGCGGGCTACTATGGCGAGACGCCGGCGCCGATTGATCCGAAGCTCCGGAAGAAGCTGATCGGCAAGCTGAAGCCCATTGACTGCCGCCCGGCAGACCTGCTGAAGCCGGGTCTTGTCTCGGCGGCGAACGAACTGCCTCCGAATACGATTCAAGCTGAAGAGGACATCCTCTCTTACGCGCTCTTTCCGGAAGTCGCCCTCGGCTATTTCAAGTGGCGCAAGGAGGGCGGACCGATTCCGGCGGATGAAGAGGAGAAAAAGGCGACAGATTCAGGTGGAGTCGATGAGAAGACGCCCCAACGGTCGCATGCGGTTTCGGGAGCGGCTCGCGAGTCCGTCTCGGGCACGCCGCTTCTCGCGCCGCTGAACGGCACTTTTTACCGTAGCGATGCGCCGGGCAAGCCGCAGATGGCGACGGATGGCGCGTCCGTGAAGGCGGGGGATGCGGTTTGCGTCGTCGAGGCGATGAAGCTCTTCAATCCGATCAAGGCCTCGGCAGCCGGCAAGATCACCTTCCTTGTCGAACACGGCAAGCCCGTCCAGAAAGGGCAGGTCCTCGCGACGATCGGCTGACGAACAAAGAAAGGGCAGACATGGCACGAGCGAAGAAGAACCCGCGAATCCTGATTGTCACGCCGGAGATTACCTATCTTCCGGAGGGCATGGGCAACCTCGCGGGAAAGATGTCGGCGAAAGCCGGCGGCATGGCGGACGTTTCCGCTTCGCTCGTCCAGGCTCTCTACGGACTTGGTGCGGATGTCCATGTCGCCTTGCCGCACTATCGGCGGATGTTCCATGTCGAGACGGCCCAGCTCGTTGCGGATGAACTTCGCAAGTACAAGAGCCACCTGTCCGACGAGCGCATACACCTTGCCGAGGATCGCTGCTTCTACTACCGCGACACGGTCTATGACCGAGGCGACGGGAACGTGAAGCTGGCCCTTGCCTTTCAGCGCGAGGTGATCAACAACATCATCCCTCATGTCCAGCCTGACCTCATCCACTGCAATGACTGGATGACAGGGCTCGTCCCAGCCGCTGCGCGCCGGATGGGCATCCCCTGCCTTTTCACCGTCCACAACATCCACACGCAGAAACTGAGCCTTGCGCGCGTCGAGGACGCGGGCATTGACGCGGCTGAGTTCTGGACAAACCTCTATTACGCCTATCCGCCATACAACTACGAGGAGTCGCGCAACAACAACCCGATTGACCTTCAGGCGTCTGGGTGCTTTGCCGCGCACTTCATCAACACGGTCTCGCCGACTTTTCTTACGGAGATTGTCAACGGCTGGCATTCGTTCATTCCGGATTCGATTCGCAATGAGATTCGCAGCAAGTACTATGCGGGTTGTGCGGAAGGCATCCTGAACGCGCCGGATGCGGCGGACAATCCCGCGATTGACGACAAGATACCGTTCAAATACGGGCCGTCAGACCATCGCGAGGCGAAGCGACAGAACAAGCTTGCTCTTCAGCACGCGCTGGGACTGGAAGAGAACGCCGACCGGGCTCTCTTCTTCTGGCCGAGCCGTCTGGATCCCATTCAAAAGGGGCCTCAGCTCTTGACGGACATTACCTTCCGCTTCCTGGACAAGCATCCGGACGCGCAGATCGCGGTCATCGCCAATGGTCCGTATCAGCAGCCGTTCTGGGACATTCGTGCTTTCCATCAGATTCAGTCGCGCTTGGCGGTCAGCAACTTCGACGGGCGTCTTTCTCAACTTGGTTTTGCGGCGAGTGACTTTACGCTCATGCCGTCTCTGTTCGAGCCGTGCGGCCTGCCTCAGATGCAAGCGCCGATTTACGGGTCTCTCGCCGTGGCGCACAACACGGGTGGGTTGCACGATACCGTTGAGGCGCTGGATGTTGAGAATGCGCGCGGTAACGGCTTTCTCTTTGACACCTACGACTCGAACGGGCTTTTCTGGGCGATGGATCAGGCGATGGACTTCTTCCACCGCCCGCAGGAGGTCCGCGAACGCGAAATCGCGCGTATCATGACGGAATCGCTGGCGCGCTTCAATCACGAGACGTGTGCGAAGGAATACATCAAACTCTACGAACGCATGCTTGACCGTCCTCTTGTCAAGCGCATGCCTGATTGAAGACTATGACAGAAGAAGAACTTACAGCAACCATTACGCAGGCGCTTGTCGATACGAAAGCGCAGGACATCAAAACCTATGACGTTCGCGGCAAATCGGGCTTGACCGATTTCTTCGTTGTGGCGACGGGTGCGGCTGCGCCGCACTTGAAGGCGCTTGTGAAGGCCCTTCCGAAGGCATACCGGGTTTCGGGAGATCCCGACTCCGGTTGGATTGTCGCAGACTATATCGACGTCGTCGTCCATGTCTTTTCACCTGAGGCCCGCGCCTACTACGCGCTGGAGAAGCTTTGGGCGTAATCCGCGTCTCCGATCCGTGTCGTCCGCTGGATTTCGATCTCTCGCGTCCGCTTGAGGTTGAGGTCGGTTGCGGGAAAGGCCAGTTTCTCACGCGTCGCGCGAAGGAGATTCCGGGCTGCGACTTCCTTGGGATTGAGCGCATGCTGGAGCGCGTCCGTCTCTTTGACGGCAAGTGCCGACGCGGAGGGATTGCCAACGCGAGCGTGCTTCGACTGGAAGCTCTCTACACCTTCCATTACTTGTTGCCTGCGCACCACGCACGGCGTGTCTATGTCTTTTTCCCCGACCCTTGGCCGAAGAAGAAACATCATTCGCACCGTTTGTTTGGGCCTCTCTTTCGTGCGGCACTGTGGAAACGTCTGGAAATCGGCGGAAAGATCGAATTCGCGACCGATCATGCGGAATACTATGGCGAAGTCTGTGCGGGCTTCGCCGAGGACGCTCGTTTCCGCCGTGTCGAGCCAATGCCGCGTCCTCAAGAAGTCTGGACGGAGTTCGAGACGATGTTTCGTGAGCAGGGGTTGCCCATCTATTCGGCCGCATGGGAGGCACTCCCTGCGGATGATTCGCCTCTTGCGCCGCTGACGATTCCGCCCGAGCAGGAGCCGCGTGAGGGTATCGAGCGCCGTCTGCAAGTGAAGCGTTGATGCGTGACGGATGACCCGTTGCGCATCGTCCCCTAAAACGAAGGCAACAAAAAACCCCGCGCGGCCTAAATCATCAGCCGAAAGCGGGTTTCGTCGTTTCTTGCGAAATGGTGGAGAAGAAGAGATTCGAACTCTCGACCCCCACGTTGCGAACGTGATGCTCTACCAACTGAGCTACTTCCCCATTCGTGGAAACGGCGCATATTATATCATAATGTAAGAATGCCGCGCAAGGGGGTGTTTGGGGAAAAGTTGTGGCCGGACGAAGCCGTCGATTCAGTGGCCGTCTGAGTCGGCGGGGATGCAAGCGGGATTTGCGAAGAAAATGGTATAATCCGCTCCCTTATGAAGAAACTGATGCTGATTGTGGGATTGGTCCCATGGATGGCTGGCGCGACGATGCCGCAGGTTGACATCTATGCCCAAGAGGCGGCGGCCTTCCTTGCGGTGCGCGACAGCCGTGTGCAGGCCACGCAGATTGCGGCCATTCGTCGCGCGACGGCGGGCGAGACGAACGATCTCAAGGCCGTTCGGACGGCACGAAACACATGGGCATCCCTTCCGGCGGGCGTTGAGGCCGAGGCGGTGTCGCCGACCTTGCGCCTCTATCGCCCCAAAGGCGGGCGGAACCTGCCGCTTCTTGTCTATCTGCACGGTGGCGGTTGGGTTATCGGCAGCCTCGCGAGCTGTTCGGCATTCTGCGGCGCGGTCGCAGCGAAAGGTCATGCCGTTCTTGCTCTTGACTATTCGCTCGCGCCCGAGCATCCGTTCCCGTTCGCGCTCAACGATGTCTGTGCGACCTTTCGCGCGGTTGCGTCTGATCCGACTCGTTATTGTGCAGATCCGACGCGATTGTCGATAGGCGGCGATTCGTCTGGAGGAAACCTGGCGCTCGCGGCGGCGCTTGTCTTGCAGAAAGAAAGGCTTGTGCCGCATGCGCTTGTCCTTTACTACCCTGTCACGGAGGCGAGAGCGGACGGTTCGAAGTCGTGGCACACGTTTGCGACGGGTTACGGCATGGACGCGGCGTTCATGGACGTTTGCCTCGTCGCTTACCTGAATGGACATGATGCGGCAGATCCGCTCGTCTCACCGGCCTTTGCGACGGATGATCAGTTGCGCGGCCTCCCGCCCGTCCACATCTTGGGTGCGGATCGCGATGTCTTGCGCGATCAGGGACGGCGTTTTGCGCGACGGCTTGAGTCGCTCGGGCATTCCGTGCGCGCAGAGGTGTTGCCCGGCAGCACGCATCTTTTCGTTACCGTCAAAGGACAGCCGTCCGCCTTTGCGTACGCCGTTGACTTTGCCGATGCGGCCTTGGGAGCTTCCTCGGATTGACCGGAGTCTTGCAGGAGGCTCGGAAGTCTCGACCGAGAGGAACTCAGAGCCGTCGGAGTATGGTATAATACTCGGCATGAGCGAGAAAATCACTTTGCAGGACGGGAAACTGAACGTTCCCGAGAACCCAATCATTCCCTTCATTGAGGGTGACGGCACAGGCCCCGACATCACGAAGGCGGCAATGACCGTCTGGAACGCGGCGGTCGAAAAGACCTACGGCGGACAGCGCAGGATTGACTGGCGCGAAGTTCTTGCGGGCGAGAAGGCCTTTAACCAGACGGGCGAATGGCTGCCGCAGGAGACCTTGGACGTCTGCCGCGACTGTCTCGTCTCGATCAAGGGACCGCTCACGACCCCAGTCGGTGGCGGCATCCGCTCCATCAATGTCGCGATGCGCCAGGAGCTGGACCTTTACGTCTGCCTTCGTCCCGTGCGCTACTTCAAGGGCGTGCCGTCTCCAGTGAAACGGCCCGACTTGACGGACATGGTCATCTTTCGCGAGAATACGGAGGACATCTACGCGGGCATCGAGTGGATGAACGGGACGCCCGAGGTCGAGAAGGTGAAGGCGTTTCTCCTCGGCGAGATGGGCGTGAAGAAGATTCGTTTCCCGAAGACGGCCTCGATTGGCATCAAGCCGGTTTCGCTTGAAGGGACGGAGCGGCTCGTCCGCGCCGCGCTGGACTATGCGATTGCGAACGACCGCAAGTCCGTCACGCTCGTCCACAAGGGCAATATCCAGAAGTTCACCGAGGGCGCGTTCCGTGACTGGGGCTATGCGCTCGCCCGACGCGAATATGGCGCGGTCCTGATTGACAAGGGGCCTTGGTGTACCTTCAGAAATCCGAAAACGGGCCGTGACATCGTGGTGAAGGACTGCATCTGCGACGCGTTCCTCCAGCAGATCCTGACGCGCCCGGCGGAATATGATGTCATCGCGACGCTGAACCTGAACGGCGATTACGTGTCCGACGCGCTGGCTGCAACCGTGGGCGGCATCGGCATCGCGCCCGGTGCGAACATCAACTACCAGACGGGTGTCGCAGTCTTCGAGGCGACTCACGGCACGGCGCCGAAGTACGCGAACCTCGACAAGGTGAATCCTGGCTCTCTCATTCTCTCGGGTGAGATGATGCTGCGCTACATGGGCTGGACCGAAGCCGCCGACAAGATCATCGCCGCGATGGACAAGGTGATTGCCGCGAAGACCGTCACCTATGACTTCGCCCGCCAGATGGAAGGCGCGACGGAGGTGAAATGCTCGGAATTCGGCAGACTTCTCGCTCAGGCGATCTGATTTTTGGTATAATGTTCAAACTATGAAAAAGATAACATTGGTCCTGTGTGCTGCAGCAGCTGGTTGTTGCTGCCTTTTTGACACCAACAAGCCCAACGTGACGGTTCTTTCGCCAGATGGGCGCAACGAAATCCGCTTGTGGACAAGTCCGCTCGCGTATGCTGTCTCGCGTGATGGCGTCGAGATCGTCGCGAAGAGCGAAATCGGCCTGAAGCTGGACGGCCGGTGCGTGACGGAGGCCTCGAAGGGCAAGTCTCCGAAAGTCTCAAACTGGATTGCGAAAGGCGTTGAGCCGTCGCCAGTCTACAAGAAGTCTGCGCTGGATCTTTCGGGCGCGTTCGCGAAGGCCGACTTTGGTTCATGGGGCGTTGAGCTTGCCGCGCGCAACGACGGCGTGGCCTATCGCTTTTACTCGGCGAAGGACGGTTCGACTGTCGTGAACTGCGAGAAGGCGACGGTCGCGTTGGCGGGCGATGCGCGTTGCTGGTACAACACGACCGACCGTTTCGGGTGCGAGGAGACGCTGCCGCAGGCCGGCGACTTCGCGACGCTTGACTTCGGCAAGAGGTTTGCCTATCTGCCGTTCGCCGCGCGCGTTGGCGGCAAGGCTGTCGCAATCACAGAGTCGGACGTCTATGACTACCCGATTCTCAACTTCGAGAAGAAAGACGGCGCGCTTTCGTCGACGTTCGCGGGCTTTCCGAAGCGCACTTATCGCGCGGGCGGGTGGAATCACTCTAAGTCGGTCGAGAAAGGCGGGCGTTGGGTTGCCGTTGCCGAACATGATGATTTCCTCGTGAAAACGTCTGGTACGCGTACGTTCCCTTGGCGCGTGTTCGTACTGGCTGACACGCCTGTGAAATTCTGCGAGGCCGACATCGTCAATGCGTTGGCGCGTCCGGCCGCGAAGGGTGTGGACTTCTCGTGGGTAAAGCCGGGCAAGGTCGCTTGGGATTGGTGGAGTTGTTTCGACAATCAGGGCAATGAGGGTTGCAACACGAAGACTTACAGGCGGTTCATCGACTTTGCCGCGAAGACGGGCGTCGAGTATGTTATCCTTGACGAGGGTTGGAGCGAGACGCTGAACATCTGGAAGTTCCATCCGGATGTGGATGTGCCCGAAATCATTCGCTACGGCAACGAAAAGGGCGTTGGGATCATCCTCTGGATGGCTTGGGCGCAGATTGTCGGTGAGGAGGAGAAGGTCGCTGCGCATTTCGCGAAGCTTGGTGCTAAGGGCTTCAAGGTCGATTTCATGGACCGTGGTGACGCGGACGTCGAACGCTTTCTCTGGAAGTTCGCGGATGCGTGCGCGAAGCACAAGATGCTGGTGGACTACCATGGTGCGCATCGTCCGACGGGCATGAGCCGCGCATACCCGAACGTCCTCAACTATGAAGGCGTACACGGGCTGGAGCAAATGAAGTTCTTTCATCGTGAGGACATGATGTCGAACGACGTTATGGCGTTCTTCTTGCGCCAGACAGCGGGTCCGATGGACTATACGCCGGGCGCGATGATCAATTATCCTGTCGGCGGCTATCCGAAGAAGGGTGATCCGGGGGCTCCGAACATGTATGTCTTCCCAGGTTCGGAAGGCACGCGTTGCCGTCAGATGGCGATGATGGCTCTCTACGAGGCTCCGCTCCAGATGTTGAGCGATTCGCCGACGAACTACGAGAAGAATAGTGAGTCGTTTGCGTTCATGGCGAAAGTTCCGGTCGTGTGGGCGAAGACGATTGGCCTTGGGGGCGATCCCGAAACGCTGGTCGCCTGTGCGCGTCAGACAAGGGACGGCAGCTGGTATGCTGCGGGCATGACGAACGCCGAGGCGCGTGACTTCACGGTCGAGACGGGCTTTCTTGGCGACGGCGAATGGAAGGTGGAGATCTTCCGTGACGCGGCAGATGCCGATGTGAAGCCGGAACGGTATGTTCGCGAGACGAAGTCCGTCAAGGCCGGCGAGAAGCTGGATTTCCACATGGCGAAGGGCGGTGGCTTCATCATGAAGTTCACGAAATAAGTTGTCAGAGTGAGCGGTCAGACGAAAGTCTGACGTTTGGTTGCTGCGCGGCGGGAGGGAATCTTCCGTCGCGCGGTTCTGTTCTGATGGTTCGCGCTGGAAGATGCGCACGCTGACACGGAGGAGACTCTTACCGTCCGATTTCAAGCGGGCGAGACTGTGCCGTGAACAGATGCGCTGGGACAAAATGGCGCGGAGACGGGCTGCAATCGGTCTCGCACGGGCTTGGCACGGGCTTTGCAAGACCATTGGCGTGATTGGAGGTTTTGAATATGAACGCAAGTTTTGATCCAGCAGGAGACACGCAGAACTGTCTTGAAAAATATGGCACGGACTTGACCGCTCTTGCGAAAGCCGGCAAGCTCGACCCCGTAATCGGGCGTGATACCGAGATTCGTGACGTCGTGCGCATCTTGTCCCGAAAGACGAAGAACAATCCTGTCTTGATTGGTGAGCCGGGTGTCGGCAAGACGGCGATTGTCGAGGGCCTTGCCCAGCGAATCGTTCGCGGCGATGTCCCCGAAGGTTTGCGTGACCGCATGGTCTTCTCCCTCGACATGACTGCTCTCATGGCGGGCGCGTCGTATCGAGGCCAGTTCGAGGAACGCTTGAAAGCGGTCCTGAAGAAGATCAAGGAGTCAGAAGGGAAGATCATTCTCTTCATCGACGAGATTCACACCATTGTCGGAGCAGGCAAGACCGAGGGCTCTTCCGATGCGGGCAATATGCTCAAGCCGATGCTTGCGCGCGGCGAACTGCATTGCGTTGGCGCGACGACCTTGGACGAGTACCGCAAGTACATGGAAAAGGATGCCGCGCTGGAGCGTCGGTTCCAGCCCGTACAGGTCGATCCGCCGAGCGAAGAGGACGCAATCTCAATCCTTCGCGGCATTAAGGAGCGCTTTGAGAAGTACCATAATGTGCACATCCGCGATGAGGCGCTTGTCTCGGCTGTCACGCTCAGTTCGCGCTACATTCAGGATCGTTTCCTGCCGGACAAGGCGATCGACCTCCTTGACGAGGCGTGTGCCCGCATTCGTACGGAGATGGACTCCTGCCCGCAGGAACTGGATGAGATCTCGCGTCACGTGCGCCGTCTGGAAATCGAGGAGATCGCCCTGAAGAAGGAGAAGGACGAGAATTCGAAAAAACGGCTTGTAGAACTTCAGGACGAACTCAAGGCCCTGAAGGTGAAGTCTGACGCGATGACGGCACAATGGAAGGAGGAGAAGCGCGCTCTTGAAGACGTGCGCCGCGTCCGTACGCGTCTCGAAGAGGAGAAGCACCGTTACGAGCGCGCTGAGAGCGAAGGCGACTTCAACGAGGCCTCGCGCTTGAAATACGGTCTTATTCCCGAACTGGAGAAGAAGCTCAAGGTCCATGAGGAGGATCTGCGCAAGAATGCCGGCTCGGCTCTCCTGCGCGAAGAGGTGACGGCGGACGAAATCGCAGAGGTCGTCTCGCGCTGGAGCGGCATCCCCGTGACGAAGCTCGTCGAGGGCGAACGTGAGAAGCTCGTGCGTCTTGCGGATACGCTGCACCAGCGCGTCATCGGTCAGGACAAGGCCGTGGATGCCGTTGCAGACGCGGTCATTCGTTCGCGCGCAGGCATCAAGAACCGGAATCGCCCGATTGGCGCGTTCCTGTTCCTCGGCCCGACGGGTGTCGGCAAGACGGAACTCGCCAAGGCCCTCGCGCAGGAGCTCTTCGACGATGAAAACGCGATGGTACGCCTCGACATGTCCGAATACATGGAGAAGTTTGCCGTCTCGCGTCTCGTCGGCGCACCTCCGGGCTATGTGGGCTTCGAGGATGGCGGCCAACTCACGGAAGCCGTGCGCCGCAAACAGTTCTCGGTCGTCCTGTTGGACGAGATCGAGAAGGCACATCCGGATGTCTTCAACTTGCTTTTGCAGGTGCTGGACGACGGTCGTCTCACGGACAGCCACGGGCGGACGGTTTCGTTCAAGAACACGGTCGTCATCATGACCTCGAACGCGTCGAAGGAGGCGTTGAAGGACATCTTCCGTCCCGAGTTCCTGAACCGACTGGATGAGGTTTTGGAGTTCGATTCGCTGACGAAAGACCAAATCCGCGAAATCGTGAAACTTCAGCTGAAGGATCTCACCAGACGGCTTGCTGACCAAGAGTTCACGCTTGAAGTCGATGACAAGGCGATGGATGTGTTGGTTGCGGACGGCTACGATCCGGCGTATGGCGCACGTCCCGTCAAGCGGGCGATTCAGCGAGATCTGGAGAATCCGATCGCAAAGCTCATCGTCGCCGGCAAGTACTTGCCGGGCACGCACATAAAGGTCACCGGCAAAGACGGGCGGATCGTCCTCTGACGACGACAGGATTGATCACCGTGGAGGGCACTACTCATTTGAGTAGTGGACCTTGGCGCGACGTGCGTGTTATACTATTGGCGGAATGAAAGAGGAAACCATCTGCCATGAAGAGACTACTGGCTTGTCTGGCATGCGCCGTCGCGTGCGCGTCGTTTGGCGAAGCTGACAGTTGCATTGTCAGCGGAAACACCGTGTCGGTTCCCATCGCGGAGAGATGCGCCGTGGGTGGACTCGACTCTGGCGGCGTGTCCGTCTGCACGACGGCGGGGGCCTTGGAAGCCAGGTTCTGCACATGGCTGTGGTCGGAGGGCATCGGCATCGATCCGACGCTGATGCCAGGCTTCTTCTACATCATTCGCTAACAAGCACAAACGAAAAACACAAGACGAAAGGAACCGTCCCATGAACAGAAGTCAGTTCGCTTGCCTGTGTGGCGTCATCGTCGGCGTGGTTGGCACATCTTGCGCGATGGCTGAGCCACCCCCTGAAATTGTGTCCGTGGCGATGCGGCAGGATAGCCATCGCAGGGTCACGGTTGACTACGAGCTTGCCGTCGCGCCAGCCATCATCACGCTGGACATCCAGACGAACGACGCGAACGGCGTCTGGTCGTCCATCGGAGGTACGCACATTCAGCGCGTCACGGGCGACTGCTGGAAGAAGTCCGATGTCGGTGCACACACGATCCGTTGGGATCCGAGCGCGGACTGGCCTGGGCACAAGGTAGCGAACGGCGGTGCGCGGGCCGTCGTCAAGGCGTGGGCACTGGACAATCCGCCCGATTACATGGTTGTCGATATCTCGAGCGGTGCGCAGCCGAAGACGCAGCGCTACTATCCGTCCGAAGACTTCCTGCCGGGAGGTCTGCTCGCGAACGCCGACTACCGCACGACATCCCTCGTGCTGCGCAAGATCATGGCCAAGGACGTCACGTGGACGATGGGAAGCGCCAACTGGGGCAACACGGAAAAGACGCACAAGGTGACGATGTCCGACAGCTACTACATCGGCGTCTTCCCCATCACGCAGCGCCAATGGGAGATCCCAGAAAAGGACAACGACAACGGCAATTTCAGGTGTGCGTATTTCAACAACGTGCAGGACTACGCGATGCGGCCAGTCGAGCGCGTGAGTTACTACATGATCCGCAAGGCGGCCGGGAACTGGAACGATGCGACCGCCGACTATCCTGCCGATCCTGCAGGGACTTCCTATCTCGGCATGCTGCGGACGCGCACGGGTCTGGCGTTTGACCTGCCGACGGAGGCGCAGTGGGAATACGCGGCCCGTGCGGGCGACATCGACGGGCGCTGGGGGAACGGCGCGGCGGTTCTCGTCGTCGCCGGTCAGGACGATGCGCCGGACGCGAACTTGCCGGGGCGCTACCTCGCGAACGGCGGCTTCATCGACGGTGCGGAGCCGGCACAGGACTGCTCGGCGGAGAACGGAACGGCCGTCGTCGGGTCTTACGCGCCGAACCACTGGGGGCTTTACGACATGGCCGGCAACGTCTGGGAATGGTGCCTCGGCGGATATGTAGACGACAACCTCGCCCATGCGGATGGTGCGGCGATTGCGGACAACGGATTTGCCGCTGTGCGCGGCGGTAGCTGGTGCAACAAGGCGTTCTTCTGCCGCCTGAGCGTGCGGTGGGGCATCAACCTGACGCTGCCGGACGAACTGCAGAAGAACTTCTTCGGGCTTCGCGTAGTCTGTCCCGTGGCGGCCGAGTGACGGGTGCGTGCGAGTGAAAGGACACAGGACGATGATGAACGCGTTTCTCGCGGCGGGACTGCTCGCGGGCTCGGCTTGCTGTGCGGGCGCGGACGATGCAGACGTGCGTCGGCTGTCCGTGAAAGACTGGCGCGACAGGATGAAGGCCGGATGGCTGGGGCAGATGATCGGCGTCCAGTGGGGGCTGCCAACGGAATTCAGGTACCAGGGCGAGCCGATTCCCGACGAGAAGGTTCCAGTCTGGGAGCCTGAGATGATCAACGGCGGCTTTGACAACGACGACCTGTTCGTGGAGATGACCTTCCTTCGGACCTTGGAACAGCATGGCTTCGACGTCTCGCCGCGTCAGGCCGGGCTGGACTTCGCCAACACGAAGTTCGGCCTGTGCGCGGCTAACTGGGCCGGGCGCGACAACCTGCGGCGCGGCATCGCGCCGCCCGACTGCGGGCATCCGCGCTACAACGCCTGCGCGGACAACATCGACTACCAGATCGAGAGTGACTACGCGGGGCTCATCTCGCCAGGGCTGCCGCAGCGCGCGATCGAGCTCTCGCGGCTCTTCGGCACGCTTGTGAACAGCGGCGACGGCGTTTGGGCCGGGGCGTTCATGGGCGGCATGTACGCCGAGGCGTTCTTCACCCGCGACATTGACGCGATTATTGATGCCGGACTCGCGTGCGTGCCGCCGGAATCGCAGTACGCGGAGATGGTGCGTGATGTCCGTGCGTGGCATCGCGCGCTCCCGGATGACTGGCGGGCGTGCTGGCGGAAGGTCGAGGCGAAATACGTCGACGATCCCGCCTATCATCGCGGGCGGATCGACCAGAAGGGCTCTGACGTCAAGCCGAACGGCGCCTTTCTGCTGATGGGTCTCCTCTATGGCGGGGGCGACCTCGCGCGGACAATCAAGGTCGCCATGCAGTGCGGCTGGGACTCGGACTGCAATCCGTCCAGTGCGGCGGGCGTCCTTCTGACGTCGCGCGGCACACGGGCGATTGCGCCCGACTATGTCTCGGTTCTTGACGACAGCCGCACGTTCTCATACAGCGACTACCGGCTGGACGACCTTTTTCGTGTGTGCGAGAAGCTGATGCGAGAGAACGTGGTGCGGGGCGGCGGGCACTTTGAACGGGACGCCGCCGGAAAGGAATGGATTGTCGTCCGACGAAGGAAACCTGTGCCGGACGCCTTTCGTCCGAACTGGAATCCGCCGCCGCTGGCGGGGACACGTTATTCGGCGGCGGAGCAGACGCAAATCTCTGAGAAGCCGTTCCCTGGCATTGGCCCGACGATCAAGAGTCGCGAAAGATTGCCGTTGCCACCGATCGGCGAAGGCGATCGGTGGATGCTGGGCGACCACCCGGAGGAATATGACCTGGCGCTTGTGCCATTCACGTTTGCGCCCTACAGTCTGGAGAACGAGGAGCTGCCCATTCGTATCCGAGGCCTGACGAACACCGTTGTCCATCTCGGTTGGGGGAAGTGCCATGTCGCGAAGCCGCAGACGCTCTTCGTCTTTGAGGACTGCGACAACGTGATCCTGCGTGAGGCGTTTGTCTTTTTCCACGCGGACGCGCCAGCCGATCCGCCGCCGCTGTACACGATCCGGAACTGCGGACGCGTCAAGGTCTACAACGTGCACACGCAGTATCTGGGACCGGATGTCGTGGCCCTGCCGCCGGTTCGCGTCGAGGGCGAACGCCTTTGGGCGGGCAATCGTCCGATTGTGTTGCGGGGAATCAACTGGGGCTGGTGGCAGGCGGACGGCACGGTCTACACGGAGAGCGATATGCGACGACAGGCGGAGTGGGGTGCCAATGTCTTGCGTTTGGCCGTTTCCTGCGAGCAAATTGAAGATCCAAATCGGCTGGGAGCCTTAAGGGAGCAAGGGGTTCGGGACATCGACGAGGTCTTGTCGTGGGCTGAGAGATATGGGCAATACGTCATTTTGGACTTGCACGTTGCGCCGGGCGGGCAGAATCTCTTTGCCCACACGCGCGGCGGCAAGAACGAGCTTTGGCACAGTCGGGCGTGCCAAGCCCGTTTCTTGTCTCTTTGGCGCGCGTTGGCGACACGCTATCGGGGGCGGAACGTGTTGGCCGCGTACGAATTGCTGAATGAGCCCGACACGCAGCAGGGAAGCCCTGATGTGCTTGTCACACTTCAGCGCAAGGCTCTTGCCGAGATTCGCGAGGTCGATCCGGACAAGGTGATCGTCGTGTCGGGCGACAGTTTCTCCAACGCCACGAGCCTGGGGGATGGAAACGTCCTGGCGGAACGCAACCTCATTTACACCTTTCACTTCTACGAGGGTGGCGGGGTGAACGGCGGTTGGTTGCGCAACGAGGGAGAAGGCGCGGGTGCGCGCGGCACGTGCGGCTGGATGCCGGTTGAGCGGGTCCTGACGTTCGGCGAGTTGGATTCTGAACTTGCCGTGTTGCTGCGGTCGTCCGCCAACGCGGGCACGGCGTGGTTCGATGACATTGAGTTGGTTGACGAGCGTGGGCGAGTCGTTGCGCAGTATGGGTTTGACGCCGATGCCGAAGGCTTCGTGGCGGAGCGCGAACCCGTCTCGGTCGTCGCTTACGACCAGACGGTCGGGCACGCGCGTCCGGGTGCGTTGCGCGTCACGGGGACAGGCTCCTTTAACGGTTGGGTTGGACCGCGGATCAAATTGCCGGGTCGTGCCGTGTCTTGGCGTCTGCGCGGCTGGATGCGACTGGAAAACGCGACGGGCGACTCTTATGCTGCCGCCGCTGTCTTCGGCACGCCGGTCAGCACGCCGGAAAGCTTGCGCGAAGCCCTTCAGCCGGTGGTGGCCTTTCAACGGAAGCACAAGGTGCCGCTGTTAGTCGGCGAGTTCGCCGTCGAGAAGGTCGGGGACGGACGGCAGCAGGCGAAGGACACGGGTTGGCGCATCGGCCTGTTTGAGGAATACGGGTTCAGTTGGACCTACTGGAATTTCCGAGAGACGACTGCGCCGAATACCATGGCGCTTCACGCCATGCGCAGGGACGGAACGGATTTCCCGATCAATGAGACGCTGCTAGACGTCCTGAAAGCCGGCTGGTCGCGCAACGCCTCGGACGGTCGGTGAGTTGCCCGCTCCTGCGCGATCTGTCGTCTGCGTGAATAGCCGGCGGCAAGGCGAGGTTTCGCGGTTGATGCGTTCCGTCGTTTAAGCGTCGATCAGTTTCAGCTCGAGGGCTGTCGTTGCCGCTTCCGTTCTGGAGGCGACTCCGAGACGCGCGAAGATGGTCTTCAGGTGCGCACGGACACCGTCAACGGAAATGTTCTCGAATCGCGCGATTTCCCGGTTGCTGAAGCCCTTGGCGACATAGCCGAGGATCGTCTTCTGCCGAACGGAGAGCGGCGGAAGGCTTTGGGCCAGCACGATCTCGCGTTCGATTTCAGGGCTGATCGTCTGTCGTCCGTCCACCGTACGGCGGATGGCTTCGACGAACGTCCGTCGGGAGGCGTCTTTCAGCAGGGCGCCGCGTGCGCCGTGTCCGAGGGCAGTGCGAATCTCCGCCGCCTTGCTGAACGTTGTCAGCAACAGGATCTTCGCCGTCGGATGCCGAGACAGGATCTGCCGTGTCGCCTCCGCCCCGTCCACGTTCGGCATCATGATGTCCATCACGATGACGTCTGGCGCGAGTGCGTCTGCGAGGCGGACGGCCTCGGAGCCGTCTTCAGCCTCGCCGACGATCTCCAGGTCTGGTTCGAGGGCGATGATGGTGGCGAGGCCCATGCGGACGATCAGGTGGTCGTCCGCCAGCAGGATGCGGATTTTCTTTGGCGCGGCGGAGGGGCTCATGGATCCTCCTCTTCGAGGTCCTGCGGCATCGTGACGGCGACGCGCGTCCCGGACGGGCCGGAATCGAAGGTCAGCGTGCCCTTGCATTTGCGGAGACGTTCGCGAATTCCCTGCAGGCCGAAATGCCCGTCCCGCGGGCCTGGTGCGGTCGCCGCATCGAACCCGCAGCCGTTGTCTGTGACGGAGAACTGGATGGCACCGTCGGACATTTCGCCGGCGATGCGGAGGGTCGTGGCTCGTCCGTGCCGGATGGCGTTGACCGTCAGCTCGCGCACGATCTTGAGGATCGCGTGTGTCGTGCTTTCGGACAGGCGGTTGCGCGAGACGTTGAAGCGCACGTGCGCGCGGACGTCCTTGAGATGCGGGGCGAGCGTCTGGACGAGGGCTTCGGTCAGGTCGCGCTCCTCGAAGGTGCGCGTGCGGAGGTCCCAGAGGCAGCCGCGCAGTTCATGCCGGCAGGAGGCCAGCATCTGACTCGCCGTCATGAGGCTTTTTTCCGCGCGCGCGGGGTCTTGCCGACTGGTGGCGAGGGCGGCTTCGAGCTGGAGGGCGATGCCGGTCAGGGCCTGCGAGACGGAGTCGTGGATCTCGACGGCCAGCTCGGTGCGCTCCTCGACCTTCAGCCGCGTGCGCGCATGGGCGGTCTCTTCCTGCGCGAGCCGCCGCGCCTCTTCTGCGAGCCGGTGCGCCTGCCGCCGGGCGACGATGCGGATCGAGCGGTTCCAGGCGCTCACGGCGACGAGGACGACGAGCAGGACGCCGATGATGACGAGGAGTTCCGTGTGTAGCCACCACGGTGACCGCACGAAGACGCTGTCGGCGTCGAGGCGTCCGTCGCCGCCGACGCCTGTCAGCTCGGGCGGCGCCGACAGCAGGGCGGACGGCAACAGCGCGAGGCCGGCCAGCAGAAGGTAAACGCATCGTCTCATGGCGTGTAGTATACCAAACTGTGGCGTTGTTGATGTCGTGCGCGGCACTACTCATTTGAGTAGTGGACCTTGGCATGTCGGCTTGACAGTGCGCGCGTCGGAGCGGGAAGCTGTTCGCTCGGTCTCATCGTTCGGGGTTGCGCTTCTTTCTGAAGACAACCGTCCGGCTTCAGCCTGCCATGCCTCGGCGAGACCACGGGCTGCGGGCGAGACCCCTTCGACGTCTGCAAACCCTCGCTCCTCACTCGCGCCACTTCCCGCCCCTCCGCGCGATGCCACACCTGCGGAGACTTGCATCTACTGTCGTGGTTTCTAATTTGTCATGGTCGCATGATTGACAAGCCAAATGAAAATAAGGTATACTTTTCCATGTTATTGCATATGTGGCGATATCTGTGTGGTTCTCGTCTTCAGTTGGAGTGTTGGCGCGAGCATATGGAGGTTGAATTTATGGAACGGATTCTTGAGGAAGTTCCCTATCATGTCTTTTCATATCAGGGCGATTCGTTCGTCGCGCATAGGGGGCTGAAACGCCCGTTGAAAATCTCGCAAGAAGCAAAGTCCCATTTGGAACGGCGAGCGGCAGGTGAACAGGCGTCGCCTGAGAACGAAGGGTTGAGGCGTGAAATATCAGCCTTGGAGGAGTCGGGCTTTTTTGAGCCGTGTGAACAGCCGATTCCGACGGATGCGGAATTTGATCGACTGTTGCGACTTCGCTATGAGGCTCCGTGGACAAAATTAGAGCTTGCCCTATCAGAGGTCTGCAATCTCGCGTGTCGGTATTGCTATTGCGGGACGTGTCGCGATGAAGTGCCAAATCAAGGCCGAATGAGCGAGACGATTGCCCGTGCGGCCATCAACTGGCTGTTCGCCGTCAGCGGACGTTCAAAGGAGGTTGGGATCACGTTCTTTGGTGGTGAGCCGCTGATGAACAAGAAGGTCTTGCTGTTCGCGGTGGCATACAGTCAGCGGTTGGCGAAGCTTCATGGCAAGAAGGTGTTCTATTCGATGACGACGAATGGAACGCTCATTGACGATGACGTGATCTCTGTCATCAAGAGATACAACTTTGGTCTGATGGTCAGTCTGGACGGGCCGAAGGAACGCCATGACGGGCAGTGCCCGACGCGCACGGGAACGGGGTCGTTTGATCTGGCCGTTGCAGGAATCAAAAGGCTGATGGCGCGAAGAAACTGGAGGCAGAGCCGATTTCACCCTTTCGATGCGGCGCCTGTCGCGGGACGACGACGGTCGGGGCGAACGGAACGCCCTATCCATGTCACCGTTTTGTCGGCATGGAGAACTGGGTTGTTGGATCTGTCTTGGATGGCCCTGACGTTGAAAAGTGTCAGACGTTTTGGCGTAAGTATCGCGAGCTTGTCAAAGGACATTGCTTCGGATGCTGGGCCTACCCGTTTTGCAAAGGCCCATGCCCGTGGGAGGTCGCTCGTCCGGACGGAACATTTGCCCTGTCTGAGCGGAATTGTGAGGATTCAAAACGTTGGATTATGCAGGAGGCATGGTTTGCGTCCTTGTACGCAAAACAATGAAAGGAATAGAATCATGAAAGCACGGAAATTGATGGGAACGGTTGCATCTTTATTAGTTGCTGTAAATGCAAGTGGAGATGTTGTCAAGGGCTGGGTGCGACTTGAGGCGACGCCGAGCATTGCGGAAGTCGCTGAGGAATATGCGACAACGGGTGCACGTATCCCTGAACTTGCCGCACGGCAAATCATGGAGCGACAAAATGCTCAAGGCATCAAATATATGACCATTCCCGTTGGTGCGACGGTTGAGATACAGACGCTTCCCGACTTCAAGGTTGTTGGTCGCGGAAAGGTCGATCAGGATGGAAATTATTCTGTTGTAATGCCTGGGAAAGATTCGTTATGGCGAGCCTATAGTAAGGTTGTCCGTGAGGAGTTTGGTAGACCTGTCTTGTATGTTGGGGTGTCCCGGACATATAAGAGGCGTAATGCGGCATATTATGAAGCGAACATAACCATGATGCGTTCATATGCTTCAGCAATGGGAAGGTGTGTGCAGAAAGACGGTACTCCGGCACAGGGCGTTTTTGTTTATGTGCATCCGATTACGTCTGGAGAAACGGAGGAGGAATGCCGTCTTTGTCCAACACAACTGGCGGTGACGGATACGCTTGGAAGATGGCGTGTAGACGGGCTTGCCTCTCCTCCGATCATCCCTTTGATGTCCTACATCTGTTATACGAATATCGTGGACAATTGGCAGGTCAGTCACTATCCTTTGCAATTGGGGATATATGCGCGGCGCAAACCTTTTGGTTCATATGATGCTGAACGGGTTGTCCCCAATGTCACGGATGAGAACCACAGGGCGGTAGAAAAGACCATTGCCGCCACGGAACGTAAATCGGGGAAGAAAATGAAACGTTTGAATCCGATGACGAATTTTCCAGTCAGCACGAACAATGTCATCTATGTGCCGGATCTGGTTCTGCAATAAAAAGGAATACTTACAATGCAGAATATCTCTTGTCGTCAGTTCGCGCATCGACTTTTTCAAATTTTGATGGCTGGTGGATTCGCACACTTTACCTTCACGGACACAGTGCTGGCGACAGATTCTCCATTTCTGCCACCTCTCTGTCCTGGAGGTGGACACAGCCAGGACTTCTGTCAACCAGCAACCTCAGAGAGTGAAGAATCCGACACCTGCCCAGGTGGTCGAGACACGGAAGACGTTTGTTTACCAGAACTGAAGTATTCCGATGATTGTCCTGGTGGTCGTGCAAATGCAGATTCTTGCCTTCTGTCAATGCCTGCTGGTGATGAGCCCTGTCTTCAAGATAGATGTGAAGAAGAAGATCTGTGTCGTGAGAATGATTCGTGCGGAACAGAAGATGTCTGCGAAGCATCTGATGCTTGTTTACAAGGTGATACTGTTGAATAAATTAGGAAGTATGTGATATGCTTTTTAAAAAATTTTGTGTTACGATGATGTTGCTTTTTTGTGGTGTCTACATCTGTCGCGCAACAAAGATAGAAGGTGAAGTATGGCGAGTCGATGAGTTGACGGCAAATGAGATTGCAGCCGCATACGACCAATCGGCCGAGGAGTCCTTGCGAGTTGTTATTGAGAATGAGGCTCAAAAACGATTCTCAAAGAGAAATGGCTTTCGTCGTCGTGTGGTTTCCGCCAATGTGCAAGTTCTGTCGTTTCCCGATGGCAAAGTTGTTGCGAGGGGAAGTTCCGATCAGAAAGGATGGTTCTCCATCGTAATGCCAGACGTATCCTCTTCAATGTATTGGGTTGTTGCAGACTTTGTGGAGATTATAAAAGATAAGGAGATTCGCTACTTTGGGATGGCATCAAAGATGCCTTTAGAAAAAAGTTGTTACGTGGAATTGTACCGAGAAAATCTGACACTACAGGGACGCTGCGTAGACAAGAATGGGAATCCCGTTGCGGGGAGACAAATTGAAATTATGCAATTTCCATATTCAGAGAATGAGAATCTGAAAAAAGTCTCCGCAATGTTCACAGTGTCAAGACAAGATGGCTATTGGAGTTGTGAGGGGTTAAGATTGCCGTCGTTGAATGATGCGGCGGTCTTTATGGCGAATACGAATATGTTGAGACGAACGTGTTTTGAGGATTCCCCTCTTTCCGTACGTATAGGGATTCGAGAGGGGATTGAGCGAGACCTACAGGTGAAAGAAGTTGAAGTCTTGACACTTACAGCGTCCCTGAGGACATCTGCAGAGAGAATCGTGTCTGCCTATGAGAGAAAGAAAGGAAAGCCTTATCCTCTGAAAGCGCCAATTAGAGGATTTCCCGTGAGCACGAACAACGTTATCTATGTGCCAGATATCGCCTTGCCGTAAATATAGATGAAACGCATTGTCTTAGCCGTTGGTTTTGCTTGCGTCGGCTGTGTGTCGCAGGGTGGGCGGATGAGGATGCCGCTCCACAGTGGAGCGGCGTTGGCGGACAGTGCAATTGAGGGGACGGATGCCATTGGTCACGCAATCGCCGAATATCCGTTGGGTACGTTGTCGTTCGGGCCGAAGAAATGCACGGTCTATGCCTACTGGTCGTCCGAAGAGCCGAGTGGCAAGACGACTCTGGGCTACGGTTGGCGCATCCCCTGGTTTGAGTCGCGAATCTATCCTGTCAGTCGGGACTGTCTTGTGATGCACAGCCCGGACGGAATTGTGCGGAAGTTCTGGCTCAGGAAGGAGGAACGCCCGAACCTGTGGCGCGGACGCCGTGGTTCCGGTTGCGTGACGAACGGCGGCGAGACTCGCTTCTATTGGCGATTGGAGAAGAAGCTCCCCGACCTCGTTTTCAGGAACGGTCGGCTCGTGAGAATGAACACGCGAGGGCTGTCGGTCGAGTTCCGCTATTCGGCGGACGGGACTTTCGAGCAGATGGTCTGTGGCGGCAAGGTCTTGTGCCGGATGGAAACGGGCGGCAGGGAGAGCGGCCAAATGCGGACGATTGCGTTTACGGATGGCGGAAGGGCTGAAGTCCTTTTGGCACCCGTGCGTGTCGGAGGTCTGAATGCGAATGGACAGTGGGGGCTTCAGAAAGAGCGGATGTCCGTTGTCCAGTTGAAGTCTGGCGGACGGACGTATCGGATTGTCCATGGCTTGGCAAAGAAAGGGCGGGCGACTTTCTCGGATGGAGAGCGGAACTATGCGTATGACTTAGGGACGCGGCAGATCCTTTCGCTGAACGACTGGACTTATGTCATCACGAAAGTCGATGCGAAGCGGCGAAATGCGCACATTCTCCGCAAGCGACCAGATGGCGAGACGGAGGAGGAGTACGCGAATCTCGAAACGGGCATGAGAGTCAGCGAACGGAAAGAATGTCGGCGTGTCTGGCGCGTGTTCACATCGGGCAAGAATCTTCGCGGCAAGAAGCGATGGCTGGAAACGACATATTCGCAGGGATATGGCAGTCGGACTGAATACGCCTATGACGAAAAGGGCGCGTTGTCCATGACGCTGGAGACGGATCGGAAATCCGGCACGACAACCGAGAGCCGATACATGGAAACAGGTCGCTTGACCTATTGCAAAATCATGCCAAAAACAGGTCTTTCTGTCGAGTTCTGGTTTGACGTCAAGAATGGAAGACTGTTGCGGACTCGGAGCGGCGGAGACGAGAAGAGCGATTGCGACTACCTGTATACGTCAACAGGAAAACAGGTTGCCAGCGTACGAAATGGCAAGATTGTCAATCGCTTTGTCCCAAACGCGGAAGAGTTCGTGAAATGGCATGAAGATGTGAAGAAAGGAGTCAAACGGCCTGAGCCGCAGATTAAGACTCAGGAGGAAGTGACCAGGGAGGCGGCTCGAAATACGAGTTTCTATGGGTTCGTTGTGCATCCCGACGTGACGGCGTTTGATTTGGCGGAATTGAAAGTTGCGGATACGCCCGAAAAGATGTCTGTGGCGTTGGCGCGGTTTTACGAACGAATGTGTCCTCCGCCAACAGAGAAGTATGGGATTGATGTCGTTGGATCTGGTGGACAGGCACATCATCTGGAAATCGATTGCATCAAGGAGCGTGGAGTGGATCTTGAACCGGGAGACTGGAGAGTCGATCAGCAGAACGTGCTGCTCATGGAGCGTCTTGATGGCTTGCGTTTTCGGATTCTGCCTGACGGACGTTTTACAAAGGGATCGAATGACGTGCATCTTGCCGTTGAGGTGTTCCCCGCGTCCATGATGGTCACTGTTTCGGGGCGAGTTGTCGATGAGCGTGGACGTCCGCAGGGCGGCGTTCGGATCAAGGGGACTTTCTTGCCAGGACTTGAACTTGTGACGTATCCTGAACGGTGGACGAAAACCGACAGTGCGGGGCGGTATCGGTTTGAACACCTTCCGCCGGTCAGGGTTCATTCGCTCATGTCCTATTTCTCGCGTGGCGATTTCGGCGAGATGCGTTCAGGTGGCCTGTATGAAGGAGCCGACACGTTTTCGTCTGAGACAACGGATGGGACGCGGACTGAAGTCAAGTTGATCTCCGAGCGGAACGCCAAACCGGTCAGGGAGGTGATTGCGCTTTTGCGAAGCAAGCGGAACTTGCTGGATAGGCGGACGCGGGAACTTGTGACCAGAGAGGTTCAGCCTGAACTTCCGAAAAGCGAGGATAACATCATCTATGCACCGGATCTTGTCCTGAGAAAATGAAGCCTGCGTCTTTCATGTTGCTCGTGTCCGCGTTTGCGGCAATCTTCTGTGTGACGATCCGTGCGGAGGATCAGCCGCAAGAAGTGCATTTCGAGGCACTGATCCATCCTGTCTGCGAGGTGAAGAATTGTCGCGCGGTCATGGTGGTGCTTGCGGGCGCAAATGGCGATGCCTCGGTGTATCTCAAAGAAAAGGCGTGGGTTTCGTTCGCGCAGTCAAACGCGATAGCACTGGTTGCCGTCACCTTCCGTTCCCCTGTTGCGGATTTGAAACAGGGACATGGCTACTACGATGCGCGGTCAGGATCCGGCCTGAAATTGTTGACGTTTCTTGATTCCGTCGGATTGGGACGGTTGCCGCTGTTTGTTTACGGGTTTTCCGGCGGCGCGCATTTTGCCGCAAGTTTCGCTGAACAGTTCCCTTCACGTGTCACGGCGTGGTGCGCAGCTTCCGCTGGTTGGTGGCAGGGTCTGTCGCAGATTGGGGGCGAAAGGCCGCCGGGCATTGTAGCCTGCGGAACGGAAGATTTTCGTTATGGTACTTGCCTGTCGCACTTTCATGATGGGCGCGCAGCCGCTCGACGGTGGACATGGGTGGATGTTCCGGGGCTTGGTCACAGTCGTAGTGCGGTTTTAGAAGATTTTGTGCGAGCCTATTTTCTTGAGATCTTAAAACTGCAAGGACGTCGCCGTGCAGAAGGGGGCGTTTGGGCGAATGCCATCACGGGCACACGAGGGAATCGTCTACCAAAAGCGGAGGACGTCAATTCGTTTTGGCTTCCGTCGGAAGAGTTGTTGCTGCGTTGGCGAAGCTTGACGAGGCGCGACAAGATTGAAATTCTCCGTCGGACTATGAGGGCAAAGCCGACGGCTCAGCCTGTCCTGACAGTCTTTCTGCGCACACGAAGAAACGAGATCCCGCGAGGCGTGCTTTGCCTGAGCCTGCTTGCGAACAGTCCGGACGACATCCCTGCGAAGATTGTCACGGGGAATATTGCCTCTGAGGTCGGGCGCATGGTCGCCTTTGCCGAGAGCAACAAGCTTGCAGTCGTCGCCTGGGGCTCCGCGCGGCATCTGTGGAATCCGCGCAAGAACTGGACGGATCTCACGCGACAAGAGGCGCGCACGGCAGATCGTGCGTTTGATCAGGTTTCTGAAGCGTGGTCAAAGTGTGTAGATGGTCTTGTCCGGGAAGAAAGAATTCCTGATGTGCGGTTTTTGCTTTGGGGGTATTCGGGCGCCGCGCAGTATGCACAGCGTCTGGCCTTGCGCAAGCCTGAGCGGTTTTTGGCCGTTCACATTCACATTCCAAGCAGTTTCGATGAGCCGACGAGCGGAGGCGCATCTATCCTCTGGTGCCTCACGACGGGTGAGAATGAATGTGGTTACGAACGCTCCCTTGCGTTCTTCAAGGCGGCTAAAGATAAGGAATACCCGATTCTCTATCGAGCCTATCCGGGGCTTGGCCATTCGGGGTGTGGCGCGGCAGAACGGTTGGGACGGGCCGTGTTTCAGTTGGCGCTAGACAGAACGCGGCGTTCGGCAGCGGTCAATTGGCGCACGTTATTTGATTCGGCTCCGCTGGTTGGTGATGTTGTGAATCTGCGCTGTGTCGCACGTGCGCAAGGCGATGAGATTCCCGATGCCTATCGCGTGATGCTGCCCAGCCGCCCGATAGCGGAATTGTGGAAGGCCGAGTAATCGCATATGCTGTTGGCCTCTTTCTTTTACAATGGCATTGTGCGTTGGCAGTTCGGGTTCGACAATCCGAACAAGCTGGCTGTGTTGGCTGTCGAACTGGTTCTGATCGGATTGGCTTTGGCATGTTCCGCTCGTCGATTTGCCCGTATTCTTGGAGCTGCGCTTGCTGTGGGTTCTCTGTACATTCTTCTGCACACGTTCTCACGAGGTGGAATTGTTGCACTGGCAGTTGCCTCTGTTCCATTGGCACTTGTGGTTTTGCGTCGCATGAAAAGCATGAGAACGCTTGTCAAGGCGAGCCTCTTGACGGTTGTGGTGGGGTTCTGCCTGCTGTCCATTCAGATGGGGGTTGTCGGACGATTGGCACCTGAGTTCTTGCGTGAAGATCGCTCTGTCGGCAATCGTCTTGAACTTTGGCAGACAGCACCTCGTATGATGTTGGACGCACCGTTCGGCTGGGGGATCGGGAACTCAGGCGAGGCTTATATGCAGTGGTATCAGCCTTTGGATCGCAAGGAACGCTATCGGACTCTGGTTAACAGCCACTTGACGTGGATTGTCGAAACGGGCATTGTCGGAGGCGTTGTCTGGCTGTTGGGGTGGAGTGTTGTACTGCCATTTGGTTTTATTGTCGGACGTCGGCAGGGAGCTTGGCTGTGCTGGGCGGAATGGGTTGCACTTTTTGTGGCGGCTCTGTTTAGTTCGGTCTGTGAAAGTTGGTGTTTGTGGGTAATTCCTTTAATGACGCTTGTTTGTGTGCTTGTTTCTCTGCGGTGGAGTTTTTTGAGACTTGCACTGTTTTGGGGAATTGGCCTGACGGGATTTCTTGGATGTGTGGCGAGTGCGGCACTTGTATTGCAGGGCGAAGACGGTTCGCCGCTGATCAGGAAGCGAAATTACGGCATCCAAGTTGGGCGAACGAACCCATTGTTCTGGCTTGTGCCGGATTCAAAAGTTCTTGGCGGTGAAATGTATCCGCGAGAAATACGCGAGTTCTTGACAGGTTTCCCGACGGCTTCATTTGTGATTGTGCAAGACGCACGGCAAATCCTAGACGAGGCGGAGGTCGTTGTTGTCTGTGGAGAGGCGGACGATGCCGGACGAAGGGGACGGCAAAAGACGATCTGGCTTTCGCCGAAGCGAATGGATCTGAGGCTGGACGCCGAGCAGGTCATCATCGTCGGCACGCTGTCTTCTCTCCCGGAGATTTCTGGCAAGGTGGAGAATGTGATTAGAATCGAAGGAGCGGGTGACTACATCCCGGATTGGATGAGTTTGCTGTGTTCGTTGTCAAAGACGATGGACACGGTCTCCGACGCGCGAACTGTCGGGTCAGTAGTCCAAGCACCAACTGCCGCGCAGACGACGCACTACTCATTTGAGTAGTGGACCTTGGCGCGGCGAGGATGCTATACTACGGGGCGAAATGAGAAAAGTCGCGTTGAGTTTCGTTTGCCTAACTGTGGCCGCCCATCTGTGCGCGGCGGACTGGCCTGTGCTGAAGACCTACGAGGGGGCGAATCTCGAAAAGGTGAAGATGCCGCTGGGCGGAATCGGCACCGGGACGATCTCACTCTCCGGTCGAGGCGGACTCGTGGACTGGGAGATTTTCAACGAGCCAGCGAAAGGCTTCGTTCCGTCGACAAGCTACCTTTGGCCGCCGATCTATCAGCCGGCGTTCGCCCTGCGGTGCGAGACGGCGGACGGCCGCCGCGTCGCGCGGCTGCTGGAAGGCCCCGTGCCGCTTTCGGAATACGAGGGCGATGTCGGGTCGCGCGCCGTCAACCAAGGCTATCCGCGCTTCGGCAAGGCCATCTTCAAGGCCGCCTATCCGCTTGCGCAGGTCGAGCTCTCGGACGGCGGGATGCCCGTGGACGTCACGTTGGAGGCGATGAATCCGCTGGTGCCCGGCGACACGCTCAAGAGCGGCCTTCCCGTCATTCTTCTGCGCTGGCGGCTGACGAACCGCTCGCCGTCGCGTGTCAAGGCGTCTGTCGTCGGCACGCTGGTCAATTGCTGCGGGCGCGCGCCGCGTTTCGCCGACCGCAAGACGCCCGTCGTCCGCGACGAGCGCCGTGTCGAGAAGGGCGGTCTTACGGGCGTCTGCCTGTCGGGGCGGCAGGTCGACACGCGGAAGTTCCGGCTGCTGGGCGGCGAAATCGCCAACGCGGCGGATGGCGAGTTCGGTCTGTTCGTGCCGGATGGGGTCGGTGCGGTCTCGACGGCGACGGACGTCCGCGAGCCCGGCTGGGGCGTTGGCATGGATCGGTTCTGGTCACGCTTTGTCGCGCGGGGCGACGTGGCGGACACGGACGCGCAGGACGCCTCGGCGACGAAGAAGTTGCCGCTCGCCCAGCTCGCCGTCGCGGTGGAGCTCGCGCCCGGCGAGACGAAGGCCGTGCCGTTCATTCTCGCGTGGCGGTTCCCCAACCGCTTCGGCTGGGAGTGGAATCATGAGGAGGACGTCGCTGACCATGTGCTGGGCAACTGGTACGCGACGAAGTTCGCCTCGGCGGCGGAGGCCGCCGCCGCGTTTGTGCGCGACTTGCCGGAACTGGAGGCGGGAACCGTCGCGTTTGTCCGGCGTGTCCTTGCGGCGGACGCCCCCGCCGTCGTGAAGGAGGCGGCGCTCTTCAACCTCTCGACGCTGCGCACGGAGACGTGCTTTCGGACGGCGGACGGCAACTTCTACGGCTGGGAGGGGTGCCTGGACGGCGAGGGCAGTTGCTACGGCAACTGCACGCACGTGTGGGGCTACGAACATGCCCTTGTCGATTTGTGGCCGGAACTCGCGCGATCAATGCTGGACAACGCCTTCGGCGCCCAGCTCGCGGCGAACGGCCACATGCGCTTCCGCGTTCGACTGCCGCTGGCGGACAATGCGAAGGATCTCGGCGTCGCGTGCGCCGACGGGCAGATGCAGTGCGTCGTCAAGGCGCTCGAATATGTGCGGAAGACGGGCGACCGCGATTGGCTGCGGAAGACGTGGCCGGCCATCCGCCGTGCGCTCGCCTTCGCGTGGATCTCTGGAGGCTGGGACGCTGACCGGGACGGCGTCATGGAGGGATGCCAGCACAACACGATGGACGTCGAATACTACGGACCGAATCCGCAGATGGAATTCGTTTACTTGGCCGCGCTGGAGGCCTCCGTGCAGATGTCTGAGATGTGCGACGACCGTGCGTTTGCGGAGACCTGCCGCGAACTGAAGCGACGCGGGGCGGCGTGGACGGAGAGGAACCTGTTCAACGGCGTCTACTACGAACAGCGCGTGACGCCGCCTCAGGGCCCGGTGGCCGACGGCCTGCAGGTGCACGCGCGGACGGCGGAAGAGCTGTCCGAACCGGACTTCCAGCTGGGCGCCGGCTGCCTCATTGACCAGCTGCTGGGCGACTTCTCCGCACAGGCCGCCGGGATAGCTCCAGTCGCCGACCGCGCGCACGCGAGAAAGGCTCTCGCGACGGTCGTGGCGCGTTGCCGCCAGCGGAGTGACGCGACGTTCAATCCGATGCGCTCCTACGCGCTCGGCGACGAGGTTTCGCTGAAGATGGCGTGGTATCCTGATGCCCGCTTCCCGCGTTCGCCGTTCCCGTACTACCGCGAGACGATGACGGGGTTCGAGTATGTCGTTGCCGCGCTCCTGGCGTGGAACGACGACCGGGCGGAGGCCGAACGGGTTGTCCGCGACGTCCGCGACCGCTACGACGGGCGCAAGCGCAACCCGTTCGACGAGGCCGAGTGCGGGCACCACTACGTCCGTGCGCTCGCGGCCTGGACGGTCTTGCGGGCGATGGATCCAAAGTTCAGCTGCGCACGGTGACGCGGTCCTGCTTCGCCCACATGAGGGAGTTGCGTGGAGAAGCGAAATTTGGTATCATGCCAGCCGTAATGGTGAGGAGGGCGTTCGAGAACATGGGGCGGAGAGCCCTCGTGAGGCGCGGCAGAGGCCACGCAGGCGTGTTCGCGCACGGTTCCAATACCCCCCCCCCCGCCTTTAGCTGAGGCCGCTGAGGGCCGCCTGATGGCCCTGCGTGCGCTTGCGCTGTGCGCCTGCTGTGCGACAGGATTCTGTCTCGCTGAGACAGGGTTTAGTCTCACACGGAGCCACGGAGAAACGGAGCGTTCAAGTCGCCGTGCCTCCGTCACTCCGTGTGAGATTGACTGTCCTTGGCAATCTGATTTCTGTTCACTGACGAAATAACGACAAGGAAGCAAGAAATGAAAAGACTGAAAATGAAGCGGCAGATGAGTCGGTGTTGGATCGCGCTGGTGGCGGGGCTGGCCATGGGCGGCCTTGAAGCCGGGCAATTGGTCTGGACGGGCGGCGGTGACGGCACCAAATGGAGCGATGACGCCAACTGGAACGCAACGCCCGACTGGTCGGTGGCAAACGACCTCGACTTCACGGTGCTCGCGGACGGCGCGACAATCCACAACGACGCGACGACGACGTTCGGTGCCGTCACATTCGGTGCGGACAAGGGAACGATCGTCTGGACGGCGGACAAGACGGTCAAGCCCGCGTCCGGGACGATCGAGATCCCGACCGGAACGACAGTGGATGCGCGATTCAAGGTCGGCGATCATTGGGGATTTGACGGTTGGCGCGTCACTGTCACGGGCCGCGGGACGCTGTGGCTGAATGACGTGTGGAGGGGCGATTACAGCGGCGGCAAGCTGACCTTGGACGGCGTGGCCGCCGCCCTGAAAGTCGGCCTGAACGCGAACGGGTCGGGCGAACTCGCCTTGAAGAACGGTGCACGGGCCACGGCCGAGAAGTCGTTCACGACGTGCCGTCTCACGTCCGAAAGCGCGGCGGACCGCCTCGCGTTGGGCAGCGGCGTGACGGCGACGGTCAAGCGTGCGGCGGGGACGTTCGCGGGCGCGCTGTCGGGTGCGGGGTCGTTCACCCTGCGCGGCGGGGAGACGTGGACGCTGTCCGGTGATTCGCCCGATTTCTCCGGGACGATTCGACTGCGCGAGACGCGGGTGAACGTGACGGGGTCGCTCGGCCCACAGGCGAAGATCGTCAATGAGGAGACGGGGACGCTCGTCGTCGCGCGCGACCAGACGGTTGCGGACGTGTCCGGCAACGCGGCCGTCGGCGGCATCGAGATCGCCGACGGCAAGACGCTGACGGTGACGGACGGCGGTGCGTACGGCGCGCGGTTGTCGGGCGCGGGGACGCTCGTGCTGGACGCGCCCGGCAAGGCGCTGACGCTGTCGGGCGCGAACGCGCTAAAGGGGACGGTGCGCGTCAAGTCCGGCACGCTCGTTGCCGCCGACACGGCCGGCACGGCGCTTTCGGGCTATCCGGCGGGTCTCGTCAGCCGCTACTCGTTCGACGGCGACCTCACGACGGACGACATGGGCGCGAACGACCTGAAGGTGGCGTCCGGGACGCCGACTTCCGTCGCGGACGGCTTGGGCGGCTCGCGCGCCGTCCGCTTCGATGGCGCGGCGCAGATGCAGACGACGGCGAGCACCTTCATCAAGGGAAAGACGCCGTTCACGATCTCGTTCTGGGTGCGCACGGACTCGAAGGACACCTGGACGAATGGCGGACGGTTCCTGGAGCTGGGGAATTACACGACGGAGAGCCATGCAACCGACGTCATCTTGGGCGCCACGTCCGTAGACGGATACGCGCCGGGCACCCTTATGACCCTTCAGGGAAACTATGTCTGGCAAAGCCCGTGGCAGGACGGGCACTGGCGTCAGTACGCGCTCACGTTTGACGGTGCCGAGCTGACGCTTTACACGAACGGGCAGAATCCCGTGACCAAGACAAAGGATTGGAATGTCGGGAATACGCCCATCTCCCTTGGCAGGAGAACTGTCGCCGACTACGACGAGCTGTTGGTGTTCAACCGGGCCCTTTCGGCGGAGGAAGTGAAAGCGCTTCACGACGAGCCGTTCCCGGCGCCGACGGCGGAGGCTGCGGCGGTTCCCGCGCCGGTTGCGCGCTGGGCGTTCAACGACGCGGAGAATCCGGGCAAGGACACGAGCAGCAACGGCTACGACCTTGAGTCCGTCGGCGGGACGCTGAGCCTGACGTCGGACGCGGACGACTACGGCCATGCCGCGCGATTCACGAAGGACGGCGCCTACTTGAAATGGAACGGCGCGGGTCTGCCCGCGAACTTCCCGTCCGGCAGCGCGTCGTTCACGGTCAACGTCCGCCTGTCCGGTACGGGCGGCGGTCAGGGCCTCGACCTGTTCTCGATGGGCGACGTCACGACGGCGGGGAAGTTCTTCCGCATCGGCAACGGGAACTACCCGCGCCGTCTGGGCTATGCGTGGAAGAGCAGCACGTCCGGGGATTCTGAGAAGCAGACGTCGGATGGCATTCTCGCGAACAGCTACGTGACGAGCACGTTTGTCTACGACGCGGACGCGAAGACGTTGACGTGCTATCAGGACGGGTACAGGGTCAACAGCGAATCGAACGTGACGCCCGACATCGACGCGAACGGCACGGTCTACATCGCCTACAACCCGGCCAAGCCTAGCCACTTCGAGTGCAAGCTCGACGATGTGCAGGTCTTCGCCGAGGCGTTGGCCGCCGCGCAGGTTCGCCGCCTCGTGCAGTCGCTGGAGACGGGCGCCGTGCCGGGCGTGCTGGACGGCTCGACCGTCGTCGTCGAGGCCGGGGCCGCGCTTCGTCTTCAGTCGCCGACGTCCGTGGCGGGGATTGCGGGCGCGGGCGAGGTCTTCGCTTCCGTCAGCGGTGCGATCCGGGCGGCATCGGCTTCGGGCTTCACGGGCACGGTCTTCGGGCCGGGCGCGTTGGCGCTCGCCGAGAACGCCGTCCTCAACTGCACGCAGGACACGCCGGCCATTGACATGACGGGGACGCTGACCCTGCCGGCGGTCGCGACGGTGTGCTTCGCCGAGACGGAGGAGGCACTGCTTGCGGACACGCGGCGTTCCTATGTCGTCGCGCGGGCCACGTCATTGACGGGTGCGACAGACCTGTCGGAGTGGACGTGCCAATTGAACGGAACCGCGACGGACAAGGTGACGTTTAAGATCAAGGGCAGCACCGTTCTCGCAAAGGTGCGGCGCGGCTTGCTGCTCCTGATCAAGTGAGGTGAGGACATGTTGCTGAAGAAAGGAATCTGCTCGGCGAACGGCCTGTTGGGGCTGTTGGCTTTGGCTGCATGGGGCGCGTTTGCGGACGCGTCCCCGCGCGCCGTCCATGAGGCGCGCCCCGCCTACGGGGCGATTCTGCGCGTGCCGTACGCAGGGGTTGAGTTCCGTCCGCGCGCCTACGTCGTGAAGAACGGCACATGGGAGGTGCGGGAGGCGGCGGACGGCCTCAAGCCGGATAAGGACGGCAACCGAAAGTGCTTCATTCCGCTGTGGGCGGGGGCGCAGGGCGACGTGGACGGAATCTGCTCGTTCCGCGACGCGGACGGTGCCGTACGGGCCGAGTGGTCGCTGACGCCGCAGGAGAAGGCGGCGTGCGTCTCGCTGGAGCTGCGCGGCACGCTTCCGCTTGAAGACTACGCGGGCGGCGCGCTCGTCGCGGACGGCGCGCGAATCGAGATTCCCGTCGTGAACCCGAAGTCGCGCTGCTTCGACAGGAAGGTCCGTGTCCTGACGCTCGTTGACGTGCACGGACAGGAGCGGATGACTGTCGACTTCGGCGCGCCGCGTCCCGTCGGTGTGGAGATGTCCGGCGACCCGAAGATCGGCGGCAAGCTGATCCTGTGCGTGTCGATTGCGGGTCGTCCCGCGCCGGGCGTGACGGCGGCGGTGGCCCTGTCGGTTTCCGCGCCGGGCGGCCTCACGGTCGGGCCGGACGGCAACTACGTCATCTCCGGCGGGAAGGGCTGGGTGCCGTTCAAGCCCGCGAAGACGGTTCTCGCCGGTTCGCCGCTCGACTTCTCGGCGATGCGCCCGACGGGCGCCCCCGCTGGGAAATGGGGGCGGATCGTCGCGAAGGGGGACGACTTCGCGTTCGAGGGGCGTCCGGGCGTGCCGGCGCGCTTCTACGGCGTCAACCTCTGCACGCGCGCGCTCTGTCCCGAGACGAAGACCGAGGCGGATGCGCTCGCCGTGCGCCTCGCGCGGATGGGTTACAACGCCGTGCGCATCCACCATCAGGAGTCGGAGCTGCTGGAGCGCGCGCCGGACGGCATCACGCCCGACCCCGTGAAGATGGCGCGCTTCGACGCGCTCGTCGCCGCGTGCGTCGCGAACGGGCTCTACCTCACGACCGACCTCTTCTGCTCGCGCAGCTGGAACATCACGTGGCGGAGCGTCGGCTTCGACCGCAACGGGCTGATCGGGATGGGGGACTTCAAGGCCCTCGTGCAGGTCCATGAAGGCGTCTACTCCAACTACCTGGCGTTCGCGCGGAACTTCCTCGCGCACAGGAACGTCTATACGGGGCGGTCGCTCGCGGAGGAGCCGGCGCTCGGCTGGATCTCGCTCGTGAACGAGGGCTGCCTCGGCGCCGACACGGCGCGCCTCGAAGGCTTCGAGGCCTGGCGGACGGCGTGGAAGCGGTGGCTGGCCGTCAAGCGGGAGACGTCGCCCGCCGACTACGCGGACATCCCGGAGAACTTCCCCGAAAACGTCATGGCGCCGACGCGGCACGCCGTCGCCTTCAAGCTGTTCCTCTCGGACGCCGAACGGCGCTTCGCCCGGCGGACGCGGCAGTTCCTGCGCGAGGAGCTGGGGTGCAAGGCGCTTCTCTGCGACATGAACGGCGTGTTCCATCCGATGCACACGCGGCTGGCGCGCGTGAAGCCCTACGACTACGTGGACGGGCATTTCTACCAGGACCATCCGAACTTCCTCGGGCAGAACTGGAAGCCGCCGTCCACGGCGGGGACGGGCAACCCCGTGCAGAACGCGATGGGCGCGGTTTTCCCTTCGTTCGCCAAGGAGTGGGGAAAGCCGTTCACGGTCACGGAGTGGAACTACTGCGCGCCCAACCCGTATCGCGTGGGGCAGGGCCTGTTCGTCGGCGCGGCGGCGGCGTTCCAGGGCTGGGGCGGGCTGTGGCACTTCGACTTCGCGGGCGACCGCACGCAGTATGCCGACCCGGCCTCGGCGGCGCTCGGGGCGTTCGTCATGGCAGGCGACCCCGTGATGCGCGCGGCAGACCTGGCCGCCGTCTGCCTCTACCTGCGCGGCGACCTCCCGGAGGCGCGAAAGAAGTTCGCGAACGTCGTCCCGAAGGACGTCTTCGCGCGTCCGGCGGACGTCGGGCCGTCCGAGGACACGTGGCATCACCTCAACTGGCTCACGTGGCACGGCAAGGTCGGCACGGCGACGGCGGCGGACGCCCTGCCCGACGGCGTGCGCGAAGTCTTCCGCTACCCGGACGACTACGCGCACAAGAGCCTGGACGCCGTGCGGCGGCGCGCGCTCGGCCTTGGCGCGGACGATCCGCTGCCGTCCGCGTGCGGCGGGGCGGTGCGCATCGACGCGGAGAAGGGGACGTTCGTCGTCGAGACGCCGCGCACGTGCGGCGGCCACGTGCCGGGCGGCGCGTTTGCGGCGGGGCCGCTGCGCGTGCGGACCGGCGACCGCGAGCCGACGGCGCTCTGGGTCAGCGCACTGGACGGCGCGGAGATCGCCGCGTCGCGGCGGCTTCTGCTCGTGCATCTGGTCGATACGGTCAACACGGGCATCACGTTCACGGACGCGTCGCGGAAGATCCTCTTCGACTGGGGCAAGGCGCCGCAGCTCGTGCGCAAGGCATCGGCGGATGTCGCGCTGTCCGTGCCGGAGGGCGCGTGGAGGGTGTCCGCGCTGTCGGAAGAGGGGCGTGTCCGCTATGCGGTTCCGGCGCGACACGAAGACGGGGCGTTGCGCTTCACGGCCTCGACGGCCGGCCGCGACGGCCAGGCGACGTTCCATTATGTGGTGGAAAGATAGCGGAATGGCGCAATGGCGTCAGAGGGTGGCGTCTGCGACGCAGACCACGAAAGCCGAACAAGCCTTACGTCGAAACACGAAAAGGCTTCGCGGTTCTTCTCGACGCCTTGATTCGGTGTTGTTTCAAGGGTTCGCGCAGAGCGCGTAGGGGCGTCCGGCGAATCTCTGCGTTCTCTGCGGCTCTGCGTGAGACTGTTGATATGAGGACGCGCGAGCGGCGGCGTTTCGTGTCTGCGCGAAGCGCCTTGATTCAAGAGCCTTCCCTCAAAGACTTCTAAAATCCAAAATAAGCCAAACAGGAAAACAGCAAAATGAAAATGAAGCTAACTGAACTGTTGTTTGCGGTCGCAATGACCGTTTCTACAGTGGCGATGGCGGCGACGGCGCCGACGCCGTTTCGCGCGGACGAGCGGATCGGCCTCTTCGGCGACTCGATCTCCGAGGCCGGGAACCAGGCGTTCTATCTCGAGTACCTGACGGCGATCCGCCATCCGGGACAGGGCGCGCGCTTCGAGAACATGGGCAAGAGCGGAGACACGAGCTGGGGCGGCGCGGCTCGGTGGGCGAAAGAGCCCGCCGCGAAGGACGTCGATCGCGTCTTCGTCATGTTCGGCATGAACGACATCGGCAGCGACGCCTGCGCGGAGAGGTATCCGCAGGCGATGCGCGAAATCGTCCGGCGGCTTCAGGCGGACGGGAAGGCGGTCACGCTGCTCACGCCCTCGCCCTACGACGTCTGGGGACATCAGCCCAAGCCGCTGGAGCGAAGCGACGAGAAGCTGTCCGCCTGTGCGGAAGCGGTGCGCAAGCTGGCCGAGGAGAAGGCACTGCCGCTCGTCGACCTGATGGGGCCGATGCGCAAGATCTACCAGGACAACCCCGACCGCTGGTTCAACAACGACCGCATCCACCCCGACTTCGCGGGTCATATGCTGATGGCCTCGTTCATCTGGTCGGCGACGGGCGAGAAGGGCGAGTTCTCGCGCGTCGAACTTGACGCGGCGGGTGCGTCATCGCTTGAGGCGTCCTATACGCCGCAGGGGCTGCCGTGCGCGGTGGATGCCGACTACCGCAAGTTGGCCGCCGTCTATCCCGTCGCCTCGCGGCTGAACACCGAGACGCTGGTCGTGAAGAACCTCGCGTCCGGCCTGTACGAGCTGAAGGCGGACGGCGCGTCGCTCGGCTCGTTCACGGCGATGGACTTGGCGGCGGGCGTCAATCTCGCCGAACGCGAGACGCCGAACCAGGTCCGTTCGCGCCGGACACTGGAGACGACGCGGCAGCTGGCGCGGCTGGCGCAGGACCGCCGCGTGTTCGGGCAGGTTCTCTCGTGGATGGCCGAAGACAAGATCGACAGCGAGGACGCGGCGGCCGTGGCGAATTGGATCAAGGGCGAACGTCCGAAGTCAAAGTCTCTCGCGTGGGGCGGTTGGCGCAACCGCATGTTCGACACGTTCGAGAAGCTCTATCCGGCGCGGCGCGAGCTGTCGGCGCGGGCGGACGCGCTGCATGCGCAGATCGCCGCCGTGCACCCCGTCGCGTGGCGGCTTTCGCTGACGCGCGTGACGCAACCGCCGATCCGCACGGTCGAAAGCCCGTCCGCACGGACGTGGCGCCTGCCGTTCAGGCTGGGCATGGCGCGCTTCACGTTCTGGAAGACGGATCTCGACCGGGCGCTGGCGTTCATGAACCGGATCGACTGCCATTACATGGGGCTGAAGGAGGGGACGCTGGATTTTGACGCGACGGCGGACGAGATCGCCGCGTACAAGGCGAAGCTTGCCGCACAGGGCGTCACGCTTGTCTCGTGCGGGCCGACCTACTGCAAGGGCGAGGCGGAAATCGCGCGGCTCTTCGCCTTCGCCGCGCGCTGCGGCATGAAGTACATCTCGTGCGTCCCCTATGAAGACGCGGTCGTCGACGGAAAGCCTGTGCGTGTCGAGTCTGATCAGGCGCTGGACATCATCGAGAAATACGTCAAGCGCTACGACATCCGGGCGGCCATCCACAACCACGGGCCAGACCTGCCGCAGTGCTATCCGACGGGCGAGGCCGCTTTGGCGCGCATTGGCGAACGGGACGTGCGCATCGGCGTCTGCCTTGACATCGGGCACGAGCTTCGGGCGGGACGTGATCCTGTCGCGTTCATCCGTCGGCACGGCAAGCGCATTTGCGAAGTCCATCTCAAGAACATCTCCGCCGCCGACCGGAGCGGCGGCGCCAAGGAAGGGCCGCGCGGCGTCATCGACCTGAAAGGCGTTTTCGCCGCGCTGGCCGAGGTCGGCTTTGACGGCTATTGCCTCATTGAGTACGAGAAGGACTTCGAGGACAACGAACTGCCGCTTGCCGAGTCGTTCGGCTACTACCGCGGACTGTGCGACGCCGTGGCAGACACAGCACCGGCGGCGGCGCGGTGAGGAGAAAGGAAATGCCGATGAAAAAGCTTTTGATGATTCTGTCGCTTGCGGTCTTGTCCCGTGTGGGCTTGGGCGCCAATGCCTGGATGCAGGAGGCGCGCAAGACGCCCGCGTGGTTTACGGAGGGCGTCATGTACCAGATCCAGCCGCGCGCGTTCACGCCGGAGGGCACGCTGAAGACGATCGCGCAAAAGCTGCCGTACCTGAAGGATCTCGGCGTGACGATCGTCTACCTCGTGCCTGTCATGAAGATGGACACGTCGATGGACAAGTCGTTCTGGAGCCCCCGGCAGATTCGCAGCGGATTCGAGAATCCGAAGAACCAGTACCGCATCGCCGACTACTTCCACGTGGACGAGGAGTACGGCACGGACCGGGATCTCGCGGACTTCTGCGCATGGGCGCACGCGCTGGGCCTGAAGGTCCTCTTCGATCTCGTCTACCTCCACTGCGGCCCGACGGCCCCGTTCCTGAAGGAGCATCTGGAGTTCACGTGGTGGAACGCGGACGGCACCGTGAAGAAGGGGCCGTGGCGCTTTCCGAAGCTGAACTTCGCCGAGCCGGCGCTGCGGAAGTACCTGATGGGCAACATGCGGCACCTGATGACCCGGTACGGCTGCGACGGTTTCCGGTGCGACGTCGGCGACGGCATTCCGCTCGACTTCTGGTGCGACGCGCACGACATGATGGACGCGGTCTCGTCTGGCGAGGCGGTGCTGCTGTGCGAGGGCTTCACGATCTGCGACCAGTACAAGGGCTTTGACGCGGACTACGGCGGATTCCCCGGCTTCTCGGCGCAGAAGGTGCGCGCGTCCTGGACGTCGCGCGAGGCCGAGTGTCCGCGCGGGGCGCGGTTCGTGAACCACTACGAGAACCACGACATCGCCACGGACGCGCGGCCGCGTTGCGAGGCCGCCTGGGGCGCGCGGAAGGTCGAGCAGGTGCTCGTCTGGATGTTCACGGTCGACGGCGTCCCGATGCTGTTCCAGGGCAACGAGATCGCCGACGCGGACCCGCGCCACTCGATGTTCGGCAAGACGCCGATGGACTGGTCGCAGCTCGCACGCGGCGTCGGGAAGTCTCGTCATGCCTTCGTGAAGCGGCTGGCGGCCCTGCGCCGCGCGCATCCCGCCTTCACGGCGGCGAACGGGATCGACGGCCTCGTCTGGCTCGACACGACCGCGCCGGAGCAGGTGACGGCGTTCGTCCGGCGCGGGAAGGGCGAGACGGTTCTGGTCGTCCAGAACTGGAGCGACGAGAAGGTGGTCTGTGACGTCTCGTTTGCCGTCTTAAAGGCCGACCGTCCCAGCTATCTTGCGGCGGATGACACCGACCGCGACGTGAAGGGCCACCTCGCGGATACGCCCCTCCTCGTGCGTGACGCACGGCGCACGGGCGCGCGGTCGTTCGACCTCGGCCCGTGGGGATTCGTTGTTGTCCCTGTCGCGTCGGACGCTGCGATGTCCGGTCCAAATGAGAAGTGATGAAGGAGGCGCATAAATGAGAATCATCTGCGGAATTCTTGTCGCGCTTGCGGCTTTTGGCGCGTCCGGACGCGGCGAGGAGTGGGTCGTGCCCCAGCGTAAGGCGTCGCCCGCCGCCACGCTCACGAACATGCCGCTCTACCTCGAATGGAAGTGGCGGACGGACGTGAGCGATCCTGAGACGGGCCTCTCGAACGCAGCGCTGAAGGAGGGCGTCCAACGGATCTTTCGCGCCTACGAGGACCGCGAGCCGAGGGCGTCTACGCGACGCGCTGGTCGGACGGAACGGAGATCGTCGTCAACTATGCGGACAGGCCCTACGCCCTGCCGGACGGCTTGGCGGTCGCGCCGCTCGGCTGGCGGCTGCGCGGCGAATGAACGACTTGTGACTCGGCCTTGCTTCAGGCCTTCTGACGAGGGGATGCGCTCTTGAAACGCGTCGCGTCCCGGCAGGGACAGGCTCCCCACGGCCCATCCGCATGGAGGCGGCTCATCCATCCGCATGGAGACGCCCCTTCCATCCGCATCGGTTGAAGCATCCGTTCCGGGCCGTCCCCGGCATCTATGGGGTGGCGTTGTTCGCTTTCTCTCCTTGTCGATCCCCATGGCCTGCCTCTCTTCTTTGCTGACCCGTTAGATATTACCATTTTGGTACCATTTTCGTCTTCTGCCGCAGTTTGCAGAGGGGATGGGAGATTTGCTATAATTCCCATTACCTTGAATCGGGATAATGACAAAGTAGGAAGGATCTCGCATGATAAATGCCCTTTGTGTGATTGCCGCTGTTCTGTCGTTGAACGGCGACTGGCGTCTTGACGCATTTCCCCAGCCGGACGCAGGGGCCGTTCGGTCCCTTCCCTTGCCCTCGGGACTTCAGGTGAGAACCGTCACGGCGACTGTTCCCGGAAATTGTGAACTTGATCTTGTGCGAGCGGGTGACTTGCCCGTGCCAGAGGTCGGCCTTAACGCCCGTCTGTTGCGTCCGTATGAAGGTTACCAGTGGCTTTATGCGCGGGCATTCGAGAAGCCGTCCATCCCACCGGGCGGACGCGTTCTGTTGTGTTTTGACGGTGTTGATACGTTGGCGGACTACTTCCTGAACGGCGAAAAGATCGGTGGGTCCTCTAATATGTTGATCCCACATCGCTTTGACATAACGTCGCGGTTGCGTGATGGCATGAACACGGTACAGGTCCTGTTGCGGAGCGTGATGTGCGAGGCGCAGGACGCGACATTGGGCGAACTCGGCTATTCGATGAGTGGCGGTGCGGACGGGGAGCCGTTCCGGAAGGCGGGGCACATGGGCGGCTGGGACATTCTGCCTCGGGCCTTTGTCAGCGGCCTTTGGCGCGATGTTTCGCTGAGGGTCGAAGGCCCCGTGCAGATTGACCAAACGGCGTGGATCGTCCGTTCTCTTGACGCGAAAAGGGCTTTCGCCGATCTGATTGCGCGCTGTCGCGTGCGGTCGCCGTTTTCCACGCTGGACCATGCGAAGATTGTCGCGACGCTGACGCGGAACGGCAGGCTCGCGGCGAAGGCCGAACAGACGCTGACGGGGCATTTCCCTAATTTGCGGCTTCGTCTGGACCGCCCTGATCTTTGGTGGCCGCGCGGCTCTGGCGAACCCGCGCTGTATGAAGCGCGTTTTGAGGTGCAGGGCGATGACGGGCGTGTTCTGGCCTCGCATGCGGAGAAGATTGGCGTGCGGACGGTTGAGCTTGTGCGCGAAGACGTCTACGGCCCCGAGCGTCCCGGACAGTTCCTCTTCAAGATCAACGGCGAGCCCTGCTATGTCCGAGGGTCGAACTGGGTTCCGCTTGACGCGATTCCGTCGCGGCAGAAAGACCGGATTGTCGAGACGCTGGAACTCTTTAAGGACCTGAACTGCAACATGGTCCGTGTTTGGGGCGGTGGCGTGTATGAGCCGGATGCGTTTTTCGATTGGTGTGACGCGAACGGCCTTATGGTCTGGCAGGACTTCATGACCGGGTGCAGCGTCTTCCCGCAGGGGGACGACTACGCGAAGCAGACGGAGGCCGAGGCGCGGTCGGTCATATTGCGTTTGCGCAACCGCGCGTCGCTTGTCTTGTGGAGCGGCAACAACGAGAACGACCAGGCGGCGTCGTGGCAGCTCGGGGCTTTGGGACGCGACCCGAATGGTGACCGCAACAGTCGTCGCACGCTGGCGGATGTCATCTACGAGTTCGACGTGACGCGGCCCTATCTGCCGAGTTCGCCGTATGTCTCGCCGGATGTCTTCGCGAGGCGCGCCCAGCCGTCCGAGGACCATCTTTGGGGGGCACGTGGCGCGTACAAGACGGACTACTACACGAATAGCCCCGCGTGGTTCGTCTCCGAGATGGGGTATCATGGATGCCCGAATCGCGCGTCTCTCGAACGGATGATGACCGCGTCGAATGTCTATCCATGGGTGACCGCGTCGGCGTCGTTTCTCAAGAATCCTTCGGAACTTCGCTGGAACGACGAGTGGGTTTTCAAGGCGGTTGATTGGCGTGTCGGCTCGTTTGGACAGCGTCGCAATTCGCTCATGACGAATCAGGTCCGTTTGATGTTTGGCGGTGTCGAGACGGATCTCGACACGTTCATTGCGCAGAGCCAGTTCGTTCAAGCCGAGGCGATGAAGACGTTCTGCGAACTCTTCCGCAGCCGTAAGTTCACGCGCTCAAATGGGCTGATCTGGTGGAACGTGCGAGACGGCTGGCCGGTCATCTCGGACGCGGTCGTGGACTGGTATGGCGGCAAGAAGCGCGCCTACTTCGCGCTCAAGAACGCCCAGCGCGACCAAATCGTCTGCGTGACCGATGACCACAAGGCGTGGGCGGTGAATGACGCGCGTCGTCCGATAGAAGGCACGGCGCGCTTGACGGACTTGGAGACGGAGACGGTCTTGCTGGAGAAGACCTTCCGGATTCCTGCGAATGGCAAGGTCGAATTGGGCTCTGTAGCGTTTTCAGGTCAGGGCGTCATCCAGATCGATGCGACGCTGGATGGCAAGCCTTATGTGAATCACTTCCTTTATGGTGAACCGCCGTTCGACTGGAAACGGGTCAAGAAATGGCTTCCGGACGCGCTGACCGATGAAACGGCGGAGATTCAGGGCCAGATTGATGCGGTGTGGCGGCAGGGAGGCGGAACAGTCGAGATTGCGCCGGGAGTCCACAGGATCTCGTCTTTGCGTGTGCGGTCGAACGTGACGCTTCATTTGCTCGAGAATGCCGTCCTCTCCGCTTCGCGGGATTTGGATGCGTATGACATTCTCGAGGCCGACGAGGTTGAGCCTCTGCCGCCGGGAGTCCTCGCTTCGGCGCGGCAGGCGTTGTGGCTCCCCATCGCCAAGCGTTCGAAGGACTATCGGCATCCGCTCACGAATCCTGCAGCGCGTTGGAATCGCGGCGTCATCCGTCTTGTTGCGGCGACGAACGTGGTGATTCTCGGCGAGCGCGGAAGTGTGATCGACGGAAACAACTCTTTCGATCCGCAGGGCGAGGAGGGCTTTCGGGGGGCGCATGGCATCAATGCGTTTGGATCGACGAACGTCTTGGTGCGCGGCATCGAGCTTCGGCGCACGGGGAACTGGGCGAATCACTTCAATACGTGCGCGGACCTCTGTTTCGAGAACTTGACCATACGTGGCGGACATGACGGTGTCCATATGCGCGGGTGCGATCGCGTGACGGTTCGGAATTGCGACATCCGGTGCGGAGACGACTGCATCGCGGGGTATGACAACACGGATGTGCTGGTTGAGGACTGCCGTCTCAACACGGCATGCAGCGCCTTTCGTTTCGGCGGCACGCATGTGCGTGTGCGGCGGGTCAAGGTCTGGGGGCCGGGTGAGTGGCCGATTCGCAATACCCTGCCGCGTGCAGATCAGATTGCCGGGAACGACTGCCAGGGAATCGGACGTCACAATTTGCTTTCGTTCTGGACCTATTTCGCTGATTTCCTTCAGCCGATTCGCAATCCTCCGGGTGATATCGTCGTCGAAGACTGCGAGATTGACGGAGCGGACCGTTTTCTCCATTACAATTTTTCCGGCAATGAAATCTGGCAGAAGGGCGCACCGTTGGCGGACATCGCCTTCTGTCGAGTCAAGGCTCGGAACATCGGTCAGCCGCTCAACGTCTGGGCGGATGCGCGTGTGCCGCTGGTGTTGCGCCTGAATGCTTGCGAAATGGCGTTTCGGGACCCTGTGCGGGAATTCATGCGCGGGGCCTATGTTCGGCTTCTTGACTTGCGTGATGTGCGCGCCGAAGGCGTGGACGGTCCGGTTTTGCGCCTGTGGAAGGCGGAGGAACTTCATCCCGAACTTCGCCTGAAGGATGTGCAGGGTTTCAAGCTTGAGGCGAGGCCCACGACCGAGAAATGGGATGTGACGGCCATTTAAAAGGAGGCGAATGAGCGACGTATCTGTTGGCGTAGACATTGGAGGAACGAAGTGCGCGTTGTCCATCGGCGACTGTACGACGGATTCGGTGAAGATTCTGCACCGTGAGGAGTTCCCGACGGCAGGACTTGCGTGGCAGACGGTCCTGGAGTCGTTTCGTCAGCGGATTGACGCCTACTTTGCGGGCGCGGCGCATCGGATTGCGAACGTCGGGGTCTCCTGCGGCGGACCGTTGGACTCGGCGCGCGGTGTCATCCTCTCCCCGCCGAACCTGCCGGGTTGGGACGAGGTGCCTGTCGTGCAGTTCTTTGCGGATCGCTACACGGTCCCGGTCCATCTCCAAAATGACGCGAATGCCTGCGCATACGCGGAATGGAAGTTCGGTGCGGGACGAGGCACGCGAAACATGGTGTTCATGACGTTTGGAACAGGGCTTGGGGCGGGTCTCATCCTGAATGGACGGCTTTATGCCGGCACGAACGACAATGCCGGCGAAATCGGGCACATTCGCCTCGCGCCGACGGGGCCAGTTGGCTACAACAAGGCCGGCAGCGCCGAGGGGTTCTGTTCAGGCGCGGGGATGGCGAAGCTCGCGCGGATTCGGGCGCAAGAGAAGGGGCTTGACTTGCCGGAGGGCTTCAGCGCAAAGGAACTGTTTCTTCGTATGGATGCAGGTGATGCGTTCTGTACGGAAGTCTTCAGGGAATCGGCTGCGCATCTTGGAATGATTCTCGCGTATGTGATTGACGTTCTTAATCCTGAAATGATTGTTTTGGGCGGTGTCTTCATGCGTCAGTCCGCGCGTTTCTTGCGCGAGGTGCAGCCGATTCTTGAACGGGAGGCGTTGCCGCTTGCCCGCCAAGTCTGTCGGATCGTCCCGGCGGGACTTTCGGAGAACATCGGTGATTATGCGGCGCTTGCCGTGGCAAATCTGGAGAAATAAGCATGCTTATGGACGATACCCTCTCCGAGCTCATTGAACGCTATCCGCAGTTGGCAGTTTGTCAAGGCGAGATCGTCAAAGCCTTTGATCTTTTGTTGACGTGTTTTCGCTCAGGGCGCAAGGTGTTGACCTGTGGAAATGGCGGGAGCGCGTCGGATTCCGACCACATCGTGGGCGAACTCCTGAAGAAGTTCCGCAAGCGCCGCAGCATTCCGCCGGACCTTGCGGCGCATCTGCCGTCGGATCTCGTCGGTCGGCTCGAAGGGTCTCTGCCGGCGGTTTCGCTCGTGTCGATGTGCGGGATCCTGACGGCGTTTGCCAATGACGTTTCCTGGGAGACGGCGTTTGCCCAGCAGGTCTTGGGCCTTGGCTGTCCGGGAGACGTGCTGATTGCTCTTTCCACGAGCGGCAACAGCGTGAACTGCGTGAATGCCGCGCGTGTTGCCCATGCGAAGGGACTGAAGGTCATAGCCTTGACAGGCGCGGGCGGAGGGCAACTGGGAGCACTGGCGGATGCCGTGATCGGCGTGCCCGAACGGGAGACGTACAGAGTCCAGGAACTGCATTTGCCTGTTTATCATGCGCTTTGTGCGGCCATTGAGGACAAATTGTTCTAAAAAGGGAGCAGAATGAAACTACTTTTGGGCATTGACTACGGCACCGGTGGGTGTAAGACGACGGTTCTTGACGAGAAGGGACGTTTTGTCGGCGAGGCATCAACGGAATTTGCGACTTTCCACGAGCATCCGGGATGGAGCGAGCAGACGCCGTCCGATTGGTGGGCGGCGCTTTGCGCATCCCTTGGGAAGCTTGCGGAGAAGGGCGTTGACCTCAAGTCTGTCGCGGCTTGTGCGCTGGACGGCTCGACGCACAACGCCGTGTTGCTCGACGCGGCATTGAAGCCCGTCCGGCGGACAATCATGTGGACGGACCAGCGGGCGACGTCAGAATGCGCGGCGTTGAAGGCGGGATGGGGCGAGAAGGTCTTCTCAACGTGCTACCAGATGCCCGCGCCGACATGGACGCTCCCTCAGATGATGTGGCTGAAGGCGAACGAGCCGGATGTCCTCAAGAAGACGGAGCATGTCCTTTTTGTGAAGGATTATGTGCGCTATCTGCTGACAGGACATGTCGCGACGGATGGCATCGAGGCGCAGGGTACGCTTTTCTGGGATATGAAGAAGGCGTGTTGGAGCCCTGAGCTGGTTGCGCTTGCTGGGCTGAAGATGTCTGCATTGCCGCCTCTAGTGAATCCGACGGATGTCGTGGGCGGCGTGACGGCTGAGGCGGCTGCCGCGACGGGGCTTCCTGAGGGGATGCCAGTTGTCTGTGGCTCGTCCGACAGCGCGGTCGAAGACTATGGTGCGGGTGCCGTCGAGCCGGGTGACCTCATCATCAAGCTCGCGACGGCGGGGAACGTCAATGCCATGACGGCCGAGGCTCATCCGCATCCGAAGACGCTCACCTATTCGCACATCGTTCCGGGCATGTGGTACTCGGTCAGCGCGACGAACTCAGCGGCCCTCTGCCAGCGGTGGTTTCGTGACAACTTCTACAAAGAGTCCCTTGACGGGCGGAACGTCTGGGAAGTGATGGGCGCGGAGGCGAAGAACTCTCCGATTGGCGCGAACGGCATCTTCTTTCACCCCTATCTTCAGGGCGAGCGATGCCCCTACTGGGACTCGAACTTGCGCGCCTCGTTTACGGGTGTCTCGATCTCTTCAACGCGTGGTGACTTTTCGCGCGCGTTGATGGAAGGCGTCGCCTATTCGCTCAGGGACTGCTACCGAACGCTGGAAGAGATGCGTCTTGCCGTGAAGCGCATCTTCCTGATTGGCGGCGGCGCACGCTCGACGCTTTGGAGCGAGATCGTCACGAATGTTTTCAACTGTGAAGTTGCCGTCCCGACGCCCGGAGACGCGAGTTTTGGAGCCTGCCTCTTGGCTGGGACGGGAATCGGTCTTTTTGCGGACGTGAAGGATGCCGTCGCGAAATGCCTGCATATCGATCGCACGATTCGACCCGATCCTGAGGCAGTGGCGCGATACGATCATCTCTTTACTTGCTATCGCCGCATTCACGACGCGCTCGCGCCCGTCTACCGTCCGCAGAAGGACTGACGGGGGAAGCGCGTCTCCTGCGCCTTTGTGACGGGCGCCGCAATGTCGGACATCTTGACGCCGAGATGCCGTGTCGAATGTTGAGTTTGGACGAACGGAAGACGCTTTCCGCTAAATTATGTTATAATACGCGCTCATTTAAGGAATCGGCTTCATGAAAACCTATCTTGGCATCGACATTGGCTCCACGACCTTCAAGGCCGTTCTTCTCGCAGAAGACGGCAAGGTTCTCCGCTCTGTTTACAAGCGCACGCAACCTGTCGAGTCCGGGAAAGTCTCTTGTACGGGACAATGCAATGCTTGCGGACGGTGTTCCGGTGGCGCGGTCAAGCGCCTTGCGCTTGAGTTCCTCAAAGTCGCGGGCACGAGTTTCGACCAGATTGCCGCAATCGTCGTTACTGGCAGCCAGATCGTCGAGGATACGAAGAAGTTCATCCCTTACGACTTTCAGGTCAGTGAAGTGACAGCGCATGTCGCGGGTGCGAAGTTCCTGCACCCGGATGTGGACGCAATCATTGACTGCGGCGGACAGGATTCAAAATGCATGGTCTACAATCCGCCGATGAATCTCTGGACGAGCATGATGAGCGGCGTTTGCGCGGCGGGCACGGGGAGTTTCCTCGATTCCGTCGCCCAGAAGCTTGGCGTCAAGATTGAAGAGGTCGCCGAACACGTGAACTACGACTCGAAGACGGAATTCAGCTCCGTCTGTGCCGTTCTTTCGGCGACGTCAATCAACAAGTTCAAGAATCGTGTGCCGATCGGGGACCTCCTTGCGGGTGCGTGCAAGGCACAGGCGAGGACGATCTTGAATTCGGTCGGGCAGCTTCTCCTGAACGCCCCGGGGCGGAAGATCCTCTTTCAGGGAGGTGTTGCGTTCAACAAGGCGGTGGCCTACTTCCTTGGCAAGCTGACGGGCAGCGAAATCATCATTCCGCAATATCACGAGGTGATGGGAGCCCTCGGCGCGGCGGTTATCGCGAAGCAGCTGGAGAGCCTCAAGAAGTCCGGGCATCTCGACCTCGCAAAGGTCGAATATGAGCCGACGCGCGGCAAGTCGGTTCTCCTGCGCATCAAATCGACCAAGCATGATTTCTTCTCAAAGGACACGACAAAACCCCTGGTTTGGCGGAACCTCTTCTTCCCGACGGAGATCCTGAACGCAATGGACTGCCGTGTCCGCACGCTGGAGACGTATGCCGCGCTCTTTGGGCGCCGGGCGGACAAGGTGAAGGAAGCTCTCGGACGTGCCGCGCAGAAGGGGTTCGACGGGCAGACATGCTCGTTCCTGCGCATGCTGGAGGGCATGGATCTTGAAAAGCCCGATTACATTGTCTCGACCGTCCAGCCCTGCCAGCAGGCAGAGCGCGTTTTCGCCGATCTCGCGCGCGAACACAAGATTACGAACAGGCTCTATTCGCTTCAGACGCCGATCAACGCGCATTCGCGCAACGCTGTCGAGATGATGGCGGACGGGTTGGCTGAAGCCGTCTCCGAAATGGAGAGGGCGTTTGGCCGCAAGCTTGATCCGGCACGGCTCGAAGAGGCGTGCGTCCTCTCAAACGAGGCCGCTACGCTCGCGAAGAAATGCCAGGAGCTCCGCTTCACGTCGCCGCCGCTTGTGCGAGGCAGCGAGGCGGTCTACAACGCGATTGTCTTTTCTCAGCTTTGGGGACGGCAGGAGCTCGTGGACATCCAGAAGGCGTATCTGGAAGAGTTGCAGATGAAGAAGGAATGGGCCGAGAAGCGCTATTCGATCGGTGACACGCATCGTCTTCTCTGGCTTCACCTGCCGCCGTTTTATGACACGCGGCATCTTGACTACATCGAGACGACGTGCAACGCGCCGATTGTCTTTGAGGAGACGAACTTCGTTGGCTGGGAGCCGTTGAACCCGAAAGATCCGTATCGTTCACTGGCAAAGAAGCTTCTGCAGTCTGGTTTTCTGGATCCCGAACTTCGTGTCGAGTACGTCAAGCGCGCCGTCCCGGCTGGACAGTTTAACGGCGTCATTCTCTATACGCATGGCTTCGGGCGTTGCTCGCTCGCAGACCGTGCGCTTTCGAAGCACCTGCGCGAAGAGCTTGATTCGATCAACGTGCCGCTTCTCACGCTGGAGGGCGATTGCATGGACGTATCGATTGACCCGTGTTCGACGGTGACGAAGATCGCCTCGTTCGTCGAGGCCTTGAACGTCAACCGCTACGGCAACATCTTCGGCAAGATGAAGTCTTGACCGGGGTTGCCTATGCGGCAGCTAAATATGGTATAATCCAAGAACCTTATCAAGGAAAGGAAGGGTTGGTCATGAAGATTCTGGTTACAGGCGGCGCCGGATACATTGGCAGCCACACGGTTGTCGAACTCTTGAATGCGGGGCATGAGGTTGTCGTCGTTGACAATCTCTGCAACAGTTCGCGCAAGTCGTTGGCACGCGTCAAGCGCATTGCCGGCAAGTCCCCGGCCTTCTACAAGGCTGACATTCGGGACGAGAAGAAGCTCAATGCCATTTTGGACAAGGAAGCTCCGTTTCAGGCGACGATTCACTTCGCGGCCCTGAAGGCTGTCGGAGAATCGACGAAGATACCTCTCAAGTACTACAACAACAACCTTGGCGGAACGTTCACGCTGTTGAAGTGCCTGTCGGACCACAACTGCAAGAACATCGTCTTTTCGTCGTCAGCGACTGTTTACGGCGAACCGAAGTCTGTGCCGATTCGCGAAGACTTCCCGACGCCGGGTTGCACGAATCCCTATGGGTGGACGAAGCTCATGATGGAGCAGGTCTTCAAAGACGTTCAGAAGGCCGATTCCGCGTGGAACGTGATTCTGTTGCGCTACTTCAACCCGATTGGCGCACATGCCTCGGGTCTCATCGGTGAAGATCCGACGGGCATCCCGAACAACCTTTTGCCGTATGTTGCGCAGGTTGCTGTCGGCCGTCGTCCCGAACTCAATGTCTTCGGAAATGACTACCCGACGCCGGACGGCACGGGCGTGCGCGACTACATCCATGTCGTTGATCTGGCGATTGGCCACTTGAAGGCGATTGAGAAGCTTGAGAAGGAGCCGAAACTTGGACTTAAGGTCTACAACCTCGGCACGGGGAACGGCTATTCGGTCCTTCAGGTCGTGAAAGCCTTCGAGAAGGCTTCGGGTCGTCCCGTCCCGTACAAGATCTGTCCGCGTCGTCCGGGTGACATTGCGGAGTGCTGGGCGGATCCGGCGCTCGCGCTCAAGGAACTTGGCTGGAAGGCCGAGCGCGGCATTGACGAGATGTGCGCCGATGCTTGGCGCTGGCAGGAAAAGAATCCGTACGGCTACAGCAGACCGAAAGAAGGATGAACGACGAGGTGCTGAGGTTCGTGCTCGACGGGCTCGAGGATTACCTTGGGCTCGTGCGCGAACTTGGCATCCGGACGGTCGAAATCGACCGCATGTTGCTGGAGCCGGCTCCGAGGCTTGAGACGGCGGAGCGGAAGGATCCTTCGCCGATGGGGGCGGTTAAGCCGCCGAAGTCGTCGCCGCGCGGGATGGATAAGGCGCGAGTTGCAGAAATGCAAGGACCCGTCGGGACAAAAGCCCTGCTGGACTTTGTTTTCATCGCGGACAGGCCCCTTTCGCCAAAAGCCACCGAAATGATGGCGAAGATCATCCCAGCGATGGGAAAGTCGCCTGAGACGGCGCCGATTGTCGTCACGCCGCCGATTCCGAATGCGCGGTTTTTCGTCTTCCTCGGGCGGACTGCGCTCGCGAAGTACATGCCGGGGCTTCGTGGAGAGGAAAACCATTGGCTGAAGTCGCCGAAGGGCAAGGACGTCCTGTTCGTGAAGTCTCCTGAAGAGATTGTTCGCTTTTCGACTGTGACGCCGGCTCTCAAGAAGGTCAAGCAGGATATGTGGCTTGCGTTGAAGACTGTGATGCAGCGTGTCCGAATCAAGGACTGAAAACATGAGAGGCAACGAATCGACAAAAGTCATTCTTCATGAGGATTGCGGCCCTGGCTATCGGCTGTTGGTTCTCGCGGCGCCGCAGATTGCGGCTGATGCGCACCCGGGACAGTTTGTGCACGTGAAAGTCCCCGCGCTGGAGACGAGCGCCTTGCGACGTCCGTTTTCGATCTTCAATGCCGAAGACGGGCGGCTTGAACTTCTCTACAAGACGGTTGGCCGCGGCACGGCTGCGTTGAACGCCGTGAAGCCAGGCGAGACAGTCGAGGTTCTGGGGCCTCTCGGAAAGGGCTTCCCGGAGACTTGTTCGGGCGCAGCTCTGCTTGTAGGCGGGGGCTATGGCGTTGCGCCGCTCTATTTCCTTGCGCGACGACTCCTCAAGGCAGGATCTCTCCCCCCCAGGCTCTTCGTCGGAGGACGCACGCGGGAGGATTTGCTGGCCTTGGATCGGTTTGCCGCGCTGGGCGTCGAGGTCTTTGCCACGACGAACGACGGGTCGTACGGAACGAAAGGGTTTGCCGTCGTGCCGTTGGACGAAGACCTCAAACGCTTGCGGGCGTCGGGCGAGCCGTTTGAACTGTTCGCATGTGGCCCGGACGGTCTCTTGAAGGCGGTGTCCGAGCGGGCCGTCTCGCTGGGCGCGCCGGGGTGGATTTCGACAGACCGCCACATGATCTGCGGCGTTGGCGCGTGCTATGCGTGCATCCAGAAGACAGTGAAGGGCAATACGCGCTGTTGTGTGGACGGTCCCGTGTTCCGCGCGGAGGATTTGGTATGGTGAAGACAGAGGTTGTCTTGGGAGGGTTGAAAATGCCGACGCCCGTGGCGACTGCGAGCGGAACCTTCGGCTACGGGACGGAGTATGTTGGCATCGTAGACTATGCGAAGCTGGGTGCTGTCACGGCCAAGGGCATTCGCGTTGATCCATGGCCGGGCAACCCGATGCCGCGCCACGCGGAAGTCCCGGGCGGGCTGGTCAACGCAATCGGCTTGCAGGGAACGGGCGTTGAGTTTTTTCTGACGAAAACGTTGCCGGCGTATCGCCAAGTGTCCAAGGTGCCGCTGATTGCCAATATCTGGGGCGGCTCGATTGACGAATATGCGGCTGTCGCCGCGCGGTTGGGCAATCAGGTTGACGCGTTGGAAATGAATGTCTCGTGTCCGAACGTGAAGGCAGGCGGTCATGCCTTCGGACAGGATCCGAAGGTCCTGTTCGAGGTCGTCTCGGCCGTCCGGCGGGCGACGAAACTGCCGCTTCTGGTGAAGTTGGCGCCGAATGTGCCGAGCATCGTACCCTACGTGAAGGCGTGCGAGGACGCAGGTGCGGACGCGCTTTCGATGATCAACACGATTCCAGCGATGGTCATTGACATCGAGCGGCGCGTGCCCGTCCTGGCGAATCGGACGGGCGGACTTTCGGGGCGAGGCGTCCATCCGGCGGCGGTGAAACTTGTCTATGACGCGCATCAGGTCTCGAAACTTCCGATTCTGGCAATGGGTGGCGTTTATTCGGCTCAGGACGCGATAGAGTTTCTGCTGGCGGGCGCGACGGCAGTCGCAGTTGGAACGGCCGTCTTCACCGATCCGGGGGTTGTCGCGGCTGTCCATGACGGCATCGTCGCCTATTGCGAGCGCCATGGTTTTTCGACGGTTTCCGAATTGACGGGCAATTTGGTGTCGGCATAGTATTTTCTCAGGGGTTTTGGTATAATCTTCGGCATGAGGAAAGTTCAAGTCGATAAAGGCATCGTATTCGGTGACGGGAGGCTCACGTTCATTGCGGGCCCGTGCGTGATTGAATCGCGTGCGCAGGCTCTCGATCTCGCGAAGCGTTTGACGGCCTTGGCGGCAAAGTTGAAGGTCGGTTATGTCTTCAAGGCGAGTTTTGACAAGGCGAACCGCACGAGCGTGGACTCCTTTCGAGGCCCGGGGATCGACAAGGGGCTTGAGGTTCTTGCCGAGATCCGCGAGAAGTTTGACGTTCCCGTCCTTACGGATGTCCACGAGCCTTGGCAGTGCGCACGGGCCGCAGAGGTCTGCGACGTCCTTCAGATTCCCGCGTTTCTGGCGCGCCAGACGGATCTCGTTGTCGCGGCGGGCGAGACGGGGGCTGTCGTAAACGTGAAGAAAGGCCAGTTCATGGCGCCGGAGGATATGGCACAAGTCGTTCGCAAGATCGAATCGACGGGAAACCGCCGCATCGTCTTGTGTGAACGCGGCAGTTCCTTTGGTTATCGCAATCTGGTCGCCGATATGCGTTCGTTGCTGATCATGCGCGAACTGGGCTATCCGGTCGTCATGGACGCGACGCATGCGGTGCAGCGTCCGGGTGGCCTTGGAACAGGGTCGGGCGGTGACGGCAAGTACGCGCCGGCATTGGCTCGCGCGGCGGTTGCGACGGGCGTGGACGGTGTTTTCATGGAGACGCACGTCAATCCGAAGGTTGCCAAGAGCGACGCGGCAAATGCGATTCGCTTCGCTGAGGTCGAGGCTCTTTGGAAAAAGCTCTTGGCGTTGCATGAGGTTGTCCATTCGTGAGGTTTCTCGCCATAGTTCCGCTTCTCCTGACGACGAGCGCATGCGCGTTCGACTCGACGGCATGGCTTGAACGGCGCGAAGACCTCTCCCAGGAAGTCACGCGCCTTCGCAAAGCCTACCAGCAGTGTCTGCGAGACCTTCAGACGCCGGCCGAAGACGTGGTTCTGCCGGTCGAGACGTTTCCGGACGGTGCGGTGAAAGTCTCCGTGCAGGCGAAGAAGGTCCAGTATTTCCTGAATACGGGTCTTGTCTGGGCCGGGGGCGTGACGGTGCATGCGTTCAAGGCGGACAAGTCGTTGGATTTTCTTCTGGAGGCGGAGAGCTGTGTCATTGACCGCCAGACCAAGAGCGGCTGGGCCGAGGGCGAGGTGACGCTGACCCAAGGCGAAATGACGTTCCGCGGGCGTGGCGTGTATTTCTCTTCTCCCGAGGAATATGTCCGGATCGTGCAGGATACAGACCTCGATTTGAAGACGATTCCGGATGCGAGGGGATACGGCGGAAAGGGGATTCTCAGATGAAGACGCGGGCATTCCTTTCTCTGCATGCGGCCTTGCTGGTGTCGATCGCTTCTGCGTCGGACAATCCGGCGCAGGCCATTCCCTTGTGTTCGCCGCAGACCGGTTCGGCGAACGAAAGTGTGCGCATTCGGAGCGTGTCGAGCGATTTTGACCGAAAGGTGGGTGTCATTCTGTTTGATGGCCATGTGGTCGTTGAATATGCGAATGCCTACACGCTCTGCGCGGATCGCGTGTTCGCCTTCCTGGCTGAGTCGAACAGGCTGAACCGCGTCGTGGCGGACGGGAATGTCACGATCACGAACGGGACGCGCGTGGGCATGTGCGCGTTGGCGACATATCGAAAGCGGAAAGGCGAGATCGAGATGTTCAGCGAGGCGGGGGGCGCAAAGGCACGGCTGGTCGAGATGGGCGAGCGGGCGAGTGACGTTCAGGGCGACCGCATCCGCTTTTGGCTTGATTCGGAGCAGGTCGAGGTGCGGAACGCGAAGATCTCGACGGAACACGACGGGAAGGAGGGCGTCTTATGAGCGACTTGGTGATGGATGCGATGAACGCGATGGCGAAGGAAAAGTTGGCGGAAGCGGATCTTGTCGCGACGGATCTCGTGAAGGTCTATGGAGACCGCACGGTCGTGAGCGGCATGAACGTGCGGTGCTCGCGTGGCGAGATTGTCGGCATTCTCGGGCCGAACGGTGCGGGGAAGACGACGACGTTCTACATGATTGTAGGGCTCGTGAAGCCCGAATCGGGTCGGGTCGTCCTTTGTGGCGAGGACATTACGGGCTGTCCGATGTATGTTCGTGCGCGCAAGGGGTTGGGCTACCTTGCGCAGGAACCCAGCGTCTTTCGGAAACTCTCGGTCTGGGACAACGTGATGGCCATTCTCGAAACGATGCCGTTGTCGCGCAAGGAGCGTGCGGCACGTGCCGAGGAGCTGCTGACCCCGTTCGACCTCATGAAGGTCTCGCGCCAGCCCGCCTACACGCTGTCCGGAGGCGAACGTCGCAAGTTGGAGATCGCCCGCGCACTGGTGCGCAACCCGGCGATCCTGATGCTTGACGAGCCGTTTGCCGGGGTTGACCCGTTGAGCGTGAACGAGATTCAGGACATTGTTCGCCGGCTGGCGGCGAAAGGCCTGGGCGTGATCATCACCGACCATAACGTCCGCGAGACGCTCTCGGTCGTGAATCGCGCCTATCTCGTCTACAATGGTCGTCTCCTGCGCGAGGGGACGAGTGACGAGCTTGTCGCCGACCCGGAGGTGCGCGAGAAGTATTTGGGAGAGAATTTCAGAATGTAATGAACCGACCTTGTGCCGGACGATGCCGGAGGGTTCCGACGGGTCCGAGCCGGTCAAACGAAAGGAGAGAAGAAGATGAGCATTGAAGTGACCATGAGGCACAGTGATGTGCGGATTGAGGCGTTGAAGGCATATGCCGAGCTGCGCATGGAGCAGCTGAAGGCGAAGTTTCCGAAGGTGACGAAAGTCTCGCTCGTGATTGACGTTGACATCAAGAAGCACATGTACACCGCTGAAGTGGTGGCGAACCGTCTCGGCGAAGTCGCCGTCGGCGCAAAGGAGTTTTCCGAAAGCGGCAAGAGCGTCATCGACGCGGCTGCGGCGCGGGCTGAGCGTCAGCTTCTTCGGATGCGCGTGAAGGCACGCAAGGGCAAGGTGCGCGAACAGCGCGCGGCATCGGCGAAGAACTGAGGCGCGTCATGAAGCGTCTTCCGACCAAGGCGAGCGAAAAGGGGTGTCCCGTGACGGCGGCTGACTTCTATGAAGCCGGCCGTGAGGAACTCTCCCTGACGCTCGTCGCGGGCGGAAACAACCTTGCCCGCGTCATTCAAGAACCGATTGCGAACCGCCCCGGGCTTGCTCTGTCGGGCTTCTACAAGCACTTCGCGTGGAAGCGCCTCCAGCTCGTCGGGAAAGCCGAAATGGCTTATCTCGATTCTCTGTCGAAAGAGGACCGCCGCGCGCGGTTCAAGGCCCTGATCGATCGGAAGGCGTTCTGCTTCGTCTTTACGAACGGGCAGAAGCCCAGCCCGGTCGAGACCGAGTTCGCCGAAAAGGGCGATGCCGTCTTGATGTCCTCGCCGATGAAGACGCGGCACTTTGTGCACAACAGCGCGTTCGTCTTCGAACGACTGCGCGCTCCGTCGGCGACGATCTACGGGACGATGGTCGAGGTCTGCGGGCTTGGCGTTCTCTTCGAGGGCGACCCGGGGCTTGGGAAGTCCGAGACGGCGCTTGGCCTCGTCAAGCATGGGCATGCGTTAGTGGCGGACGACCTGACGTGCGTGCGGCGCGAGATCGGGAACAACCTGATTTACGGGTCGGCGTCGGATTCGACAGCCGGCTACATGGAGATTCGGGGCATTGGCATTATGCATGTGCCGAGTCTCTTTGGCGTGCAGGCTGTCCGTGGCGAGAAGCGCCTCGACCTCGTCATCACGTTCAAGCGCCTTGAGGACGTCGAGAGCCAGATTGACCGCATCGGGCAGACGCGCCGTGTCCGCAGCATACTCGGCGTTGAAGTGCCGAATATCATCATCCCCGTTTCAGAAGGGCGCGATCTCGTCAATCTTGTCGAGACTGCGGCGTTACAGCAAAAGCTTCTGCAGTCGGGCGGCGATCCCGTCGCCGCCCTCTCGGAGCGGCTTCGCCAGCGGGCGGAGCATCGGAATTCGAAGTTAGACACTCTCACAAGGAAGGGAAGGAAATAACATGGCCGAGAAAATCACGCGTGAAATGACGCTCCTCAATCGCTACGGCATGCATGTGCGCCCGGCGGGGCTTTTCGCGAAGACCGCCAGCAAGTATGATGCCGAGGTCGAGGTCGAAAAAGACGGCAACGTCGTCTCGGGAAAGTCGATCATGGCTCTGATGACACTGGAGGCGGTTTGCGGATCGGTCCTCAAGATCTCCGCGAGCGGACCTCAGGCGAAGGAGGCCTTGGACGAACTTGAAGCCCTCGTTGGACGCAAGTTCGACATCCCGGATGAACAATAAGCCGGAGATGCAGACGCTGACGGGCTTGGCAACGGCCCGTGGCTATGCTCTTGGTCCCGCGTTTATCTATCGTGGGGATGGGGACATTCCCATCCCCGAATATCTGGTTGAGCCTGGACATGAGGCCGAGGAGCTCGTTCGCCTCAAGCGCGCGCGTCTCGATACGCGGCGCGACATCGAGAACCTCATGGCGGTCCTGAAGGAGCGCACGGGCGGCGATGCGCGCATCTTCGAATGCCACTTGATGTTGCTGGAGGACCCGACGCTCAGCGACGAGACCGATCAGTATGTGCTCAAGGACCGTCTCAATGCCGAGACGGCCGTGCGGCGGACGGTCAACCGTGCGCGCGCGACGTTTGAGCGGATGAATGACCCATATTTCCGCGAACGCGTCCGCGATTTTGACGATCTTGAACGAAGGCTTCTGAAGAATCTCCTTGGCTTTGCGGTCAATCCGCATCTTGAGCTGAAGACGCCGTCGATTATCGTTGCGGACGATCTGACGCCGTCGGAGACGGTTCAGCTGCCGCGCGATCTCGTGTTGGGGTTTGCGACGAACGGCGGCTCGACGACGAGCCATGTCGCGTTGCTGGCGCGCGCGATGGGCATTCCGGCCGTTTCGGGCTTGGGCGATGTCACGTCGTGCGTGCGGGCGGGCGACACGATCCTACTGGACGGCACGCTTGGACAGGTCACGGTTCGGCCGGACGCGCGCACGATTCTCGATTTCCGCGATCTCATGGAGCGGCAGCGCGAGATTTCGGAAGAGGTCTTGGGTGCGCATACGGGGGCGCTGCGTGGCGGCGGAGAGGTCCTGCTTTGCGCCAACCTTCATCCCGGTGCGCCTGTCGAGGGCGTTCGCGAGCTTGGCGCACGTGGCGTGGGCCTTTACCGCAGTGAATATCTTTGGCTCAACAAGGAGGGCGAGCCCTCTGAAGAGGAGCAGTATCGGACTTATCGGGATATCGCGCGCTTTGCGAAGACGCTGACGAAGAATGGGTATGTGACGATCCGTGCGCTGGACATCGGCGGCGACAAGATGGTTCGAGGTCTCGCGGCGCGGGCGAACACGTCGCCGCGCGAAGCGAATCCGTTCCTCGGCAATCGTTCGATTCGCTATCTTCTGTCGCATCTGTCGGTGATGAAGACGCAGCTGCGGGCAGTCCTGCGCGCCTCGGCCGAAGGGAATGTCTATTTCATGTATCCGATGGTCTCCTGTGTCGAGGAGCTGCGCGCGGCGGCGAAGGTCATGGACGAGGTCAAACGCGGTCTTGACGCGGCGAATGTCCCTTACGCCAAGGATATGCCCGTGGGCGCAATGATTGAGGTTCCGTCTGCGGCCTTGAATGCGGCGGCCCTCGCCAAACATGTCGATTTCTTCTCGATTGGCACGAATGACCTCGTGCAGTATACGATGGCGGCTGACCGCGGCAACGAGGCGGTTGCGCATCTGTATCAGCCGACGAATCCGGCGATCCTGCGCCTGATGCGTGACGTGATAGCCGCAGCGCGTGCGCAGGGCATCAAGGTCAGCGTGTGCGGCGAATCCGCGTCAGACCCGATCATCGGCATCCTGTGGGCGGCATTGGGAATTGACATGCTCTCAATGTCCGCGACCTATATTCCCGTCATCTCGAAGCTGCTGTCCCGCCTGTCGCGGGCGGACCTTGACGACTACGCGTCGATGGTCAAGGCTTTGGGCGACGACCTGTCTGCGCTGGAGGTCTATACGGCCTGCAAGGCGTGGATGGTGTCGAAGATACCCGATCTCGAAAACATCATCCTCTGAGGACGAATCCGACCGGCCTTTGTGTTCGCGGCAAGGCGGAGGGTCCGCCATGCGCATGGAAGGGGCGTCTTCATGCGGATGGACGAGGGGCTTCCATGCGGATGGGCCGTGGGGTCATGGCAAACGGCGGGCAATCCCAGAGCCAAAATGGGCAGTTGACGCGTGTTCGGGGGATTTGATATACTATGCGCCATCAACCTGTGGTGGGATGGCCGAGCGGTTAGGTCGCGGACTGCAAATCCGCTTACAGCGGTTCAACTCCGCTTCCCACCTCCAAGCCACGATTCGTCGTGGTTTTTTCATTTGAAGAGTGAGTTTAGAATTGCTATACTACTCACTTGTTGCGTCGGAGACGGTCTCGTGTGCGCACGTTAACGCGAGTTGAAAGGGATTCTGTAATGATCAAAGTCGAAGTCTGCTGTGGAACCGCCTGCTATTTGCTGGGGGCGGCGAAGATGATGGATTTGGAGGACCAGCTGCCGGAGGATTGCCGCGGCCGCGTCGAGATTGAGGCGAAAACCTGCCTTGAGTTGTGCGAGCGCGAAAACCTTGGCGGCGCACCGTACGTCCGTTTCAATGGAACGGAGATCATGAGTCAGGCGACTTCTGAAAAGGTCTTGACGCGAATTCGCGAGCTGACGGAAGGAGTCGCCTGAAATGCTGAATGGTGCGACATTCCTGCGCCGTGAACTGATGATTCGCCTTGTCCGCGCGTTTGACGAGGGCATTTTGGAGCAGGAGATCGATCAGATTGCAATCAAGTTGCGCCCGAAAGACGGTGATCCGTCCCGCTGCTGCGTCTATCATGACCGAGCGGTCATCAAGTACCGGCTGATGGCTCTTCTGGGCGTGACCGTCGAGGAGGAGACGGACGAGGCGAAGACGCTTTCGGCGTATTGTGCGGAAAAGCTTTCGGGCGACGCGGGCGCGGCGAGCCATGCGATTGACAACCTCATTGCGACGTCTCCGCTTTCGGTCTGCGGTCCGGCGTGCAGCGGCTGCCCGGACGCGAAGGTCGTCTCGACGCCGAACTGCCGCGGGTGCTTCGCGCGTCCGTGCGTCTACAACTGCCCGAAAAAGGCGATTGAGGTCGTCAACGGGCGCAGCGTCATTGACCAGTCGAAGTGCATCAAGTGCGGCAAATGCATCACGGCTTGTCCGTATCACGCGATTGTGAAGACGACCGTCCCGTGCGAAGAGGCGTGTCCCGTCGGGGCCATCCGCAAGAACGAGCAGGGCGTCGCCGAGATTGACTTCAAGAAATGCATCTTTTGCGGCAAGTGCTTCAACGCCTGCCCGTTCAGCGCGATTATGGAACGCTCGCAGCTCCTTGGCGTCCTTGCGGCGATGAAGCGTGGCGAACGGCTGGTGGCGATGGTCGCGCCGGCGGCGGAACATCAGTTTCCTGGCACGATCGAACAGCTCCTGACGGCGTGCTCGAAGGCGGGCTTTGCGGATGTCATCGAAGTCGCGCTGGGCGCCGAGAAGACGACGGAGCATGAGACGGCGGAATTCGTCGAGCGCCTGTCGAAGAATCCGAAGACGTTCATGACGACATCCTGCTGCCCGGCGTACGTGAACCTCGTCGCGAAGCATCTGCCGGACCTCATTGAGCATGTCTCGCTCACGCCGAGTCCGATGGTGTATGCGCGCGAGCTCGTGAAGGAGAAAGACCCGGAGGCGAAGACGGTCTTCATCGGGCCGTGTGTCGCCAAGCGCAGCGAAGCGCGGCGCAAGAGCGTCGATTACGTCCTTTCGTTCGAGGAACTTGGCGCGATTCTTGCGGGGCGCAAGATCGACGTCCTGTCGTGCGACCCGTGGCCGGTCGCGCGTCCGGCGAACCCGACGGCGCGGAATTTCGCGCGCAGCTGCGGCGTCACCGAGGCGGTGCTGGCGGAGGCGACGTCGAAGATTCCGGACTTCAAGCTGAACGCGAAGCAGATCAACGGAATCGACCGCAAGAGCTGCACGTTGCTCAAGCTGTATGCGTCCGGCAAGCTTTCCGCGAATTTTCTGGAGGTCATGGCTTGTGCCGGCGGGTGCGTGAATGGCCCGTGTTCGTTGAAATGACAGGAGTGATAGGAGACTTATGGCAGAGAAACTGAGTTTTGAGGCGCCGCGCGGGATGCGCGACTTCTACCCTGAAGACATGGTCTGGCGCAACCGCGTGTTTGACGCGTTTCGCGCGGCAGGCGAAGCGGCGGGCTTCCGTCCGTATGACAGTTGCGTCGTCGAGAGCTACGAGCTCTTGGCGCGCAAGGCGGGAGAGGAAGTCGGCGAGCAGATCTACCACTTCTTCGACAAGTCCGAGCGCCATTTGGCTCTTCGGGCCGAAATGACGCCGACTTTGGCGCGCATGGTCGCCCAGCGCCAGAAGGAGCTCGCCTTTCCGCTGAAATGGACGACGATCGCGCAATGCTTCCGCTACGAGCGCATGACGAAAGGGCGCAAGCGCGAACACTACCAATGGAACGTGGACATCATCGGCGAAGAGTCGATTCTCGCAGAGGTCGAGGTCTTGGGGGCGGCGGTGGACGCCTTGCGTCGCATGGGTCTCTCGACGGCGGACTTCAAGGTGCACGTCTCGTCCCGCCGATTCCTGGGGCAGCTGCTTCAGGAAAGCGGAATCGCCGTCGAGAAGCACGCGCAGGTCTTTCTCGCGCTCGACAAGCGCGGCAAGATGCCGGATGCGGAAATCGCCGCGATGCTGAAGGACGGCGGGCTTTCGGATGAAGACGTGAAGGCGACTTTCGCGATCATGGACACGAAAAGCTATGCGGCGTGCCCCGAACTGGTGGAACTCTTCCGTTTGGCGGAGCTCGCCGGCTTTTCCGAAGCGCTCCAGTTTGACATCTCGGTCATCCGGGGCCTCAGCTATTACACGGGCGTTGTCTTCGAGGCATTCGACACGAAGGGCGAGTTCCGCGCGATTTTCGGCGGCGGGCGCTACGACAACCTGCTGACGACGATCGGCGGCGAGCCGACGAGCGCCGTGGGGCTTGGGTTTGGCGATGTCGTCGTGACGGAGCTTCTGAAGGCGCGTCTTGGTGCGGACGCGGCGGCCGAGAAGAAAGGCGTGGCGGTCGGCTTCATGTTCCCCGAACAGCGTGATGCGGCCGTGAAACTTGCTGCGAGACTTCGTGCCGAGGGCACGTCGGTTGACTTGGCGCTCAAGGCGCAGAAGCCGAAGAAGTTCTTCTCGCATGCGGACCAGAGCGGGGCCGAGAAGGCCGTCTTTCTCGGCCCGGACGACGTGGAGAAGGGCATGGCGCGGCTGAAGGACATGACGACGCGCGAAGAGTCGGAGGTCTCTCTCCCGTGAACGCCATCCGCACGAGCCTTGAGATCGGGTTCCCCGGCGAGAAGCTCCCCGCGCGGTTCGCGCCGCTGCGGGGGCGCGTCTGGCGCGCGACCAGTCGCGCCGACGCGTTGCCGTTCGAGGATGCCCAGTTCGAGGTCGTGCTGATGGACAGCGCAATCGTTGCGCGGCAGTCGATCCGCGAAGCGCATCGCGTGCTGAGGCCCGACGGGCGACTCTATTTCGCGGTGCGCGAGAAGACGCGCCAGCAGGAGGGCTTCACGCTGCCGGAAATCTATTCGGTCGTGCGCGACGGCTTCCACATCGTTGAAGTGGAGCGTTCTCCCTGGTGGATGTTCTGGCGAAAGGATCGCTGGTTGACGATCTGCGCGAAGAAGAAGAACTGGAAGACGCTCACGAATACCTATCGGCCTTATCTATGATTCTCGCCTTTGCAGTTCTCCTCGGGGCGATGAGCTCGTCCGAGGCCGTCGCCCGGCTCCTGAACGCGCCGACGTCTTGCGGCAAGAGGATTTATGCACAGGCGCTGGAGACCGTCGCGCGCGATGCCGCGTCCGGGAAAACCCTGCAGCAGTTCGTCTATGGCGTGACGACGGACGACAAGGCCCTTGCCAAGCGCTATCTGGACGCGTCGCGAGACAAGATCCGCGAGCTGGCGGAGCGGCGAGACAATCCGCTCGCGTGGTATCTGTTGTCTGTCGAGAGCAACGATTTCGTCTGTCTGCAGAAAGCGGCGGATGGCGGAAACGTGCAGGCGTTGAACGCCCTCGGGTCGATTGCCGTTGCCGAGGCGTTGGAGCGGAAAGACTCCGACACGAACCGGCTGGAGCGGGTCCTCAAGCGGGGCTTTGACTGCTTCAATCGGGCGGCGCGCCAGCGCGATCCCAATGGCTTCGTGAACCTTGGCACGTGCTATCTGCGAGGCTTCGGCTGCACGCAGGACATGGTCATGGCTTTTCGATGCTATCAGGCGGCGGCGGAACTGGGGCATCCTGAGGCGATGGACAATCTGTCCGCCGCCTATCAGTTCGGGCATGGCGTCAAGCCGGATTCGGAGCTTTCGCTTTATTGGGCGATGCGCGCGCGTTCGCTTCGCGGCGACAAGGCTGCCGCCGACTGGTTGCGCACGCGACGATAAGACTTCTCCGAGTTGTGGACACAAAAGGACATATTGGCGTTGACGCCAATAGAAACAGGCATTTGCTTGCTATTGACAATGTGTCCATATTTAGGCTATAATAACGCGCATCATGACCATCACAGTAAATACGGCCACGCTCAAACAGCAGCTCAGCCATTATCTTGGATTGGCCCACCAAGGGAAAGATGTGCTGATTACGAGCCACAAGCGCATTGTTGCGCGGCTTCTTGGGGAGATCGGCGAATGCCGTCTTCCGTTGCACGAACCGACTCTGCCGGCGTCTGCCGTGGCGGATATCGGGGGCTTTGGGTTCTCAGAGGACCCTCTTGACGCGATGAAACAGGAAAGGAGTGCGCGATGATTGTCTATCTCGATTCGTCTTTTGTCATTCGCCGTTTGCTTGGCGTGGGGAAGCCCGCCGCGTTCTGGGGCAAGTGGGAGGATGCCTATGCCTCGACGCTGATGCGTGCGGAATGCTGCCGCGCCGCCAACCATCTTCGCCTGAGCGGCAAGCTCGACGATGCCGGGCGGGCCCGTCTCGGCAGCTGGATTGAAACGGTCTGCAACGCGGTCACGCAGGTTCCGGTGACGGACGAGATTCTCAAGCGCGCAAGCGAGGCCTATCCGGTTGAAGTCGGCACGCTGCAGGCGATCCATTTGGCGACCCTGCAGGAACTTGAGTCTGTCCGTGGCGTCAAGTGCGTTCTCGCGAGCGATGACGTGGGTCTCGTCCAGGCGGCGAAAGCGCTCGGTTTTACCGAGGCGGCGGAAGAGCCGACCGGCGACGCGACGGCAGCGGCGGCTGAATCGGCTTCATGACGCTGCTTGTGCAGATGGCCGTGCAGGGCGCGGTTGGATTTGCCATTGGCGCCGGGACGAACGACCTGGCGATCCGATGGGTGTTCAACGCGCTCTTCACGAAGAAAAAGCGTCTGATCGCCGAAAACACGAAGGAAGTCATCTGCAACGAACTGATGACGGCGGAGAAGATCGTGGCGAAGCTGACGTCGCCCGAGGTCCGTGCGGCGCTGGAGCGAGATGTCCGCAACAGGCTTGACGCGCTGGATGACAAGGCCAAGACCTTGCTTGGGGGGCTGGGGCGCGGTTTCGAGCCCCTGTTGCCGCGTCTCCTGAAGGAGGAAATCCGCGCCCTTTCAGAGGTCGCGGACCTTTTTGACGACGATCTCCGCGCGACGGTCGCGCGAATCTGCGCGAATCAGATGTCGCTCTTCATCTCCGAACACTTGCCGCGCCTCATTCAGGAGACGGACATCTGGGATATCGTCTACGAGACGATCATGAGCTATGACGAGACGAAGCTCGTCCTCTTGACGCGGCAGGTCGCGAATCGCGAACTGCGCGGCGTCACGCTTTGGGGCGGCGTAATCGGCGCCTTCGTCGGCGTTGCGATGAGCCTCGTCATGTGGGTGCTTGGATAAGCGACGCGTTTTGGGGGGCTTCCCCGTTTGGTGAATGAAAAGGGCGAAGCCACCCGTTGCCTCGGTGAAATATGGTATAATTCGCGCTGGATCCGCGCGGTTGCGGACTGTTGAGAGGAAACGGGAATGAAGTCGAAGTCTTTTATCGATCAGGTTGAGGTTCAGGTCCGCTCGGGCAAGGGCGGGGACGGAAAGACGTCCATGCGGCGCGAGGCGCTCGTCGCGTTCGGCGGACCCGACGGGGGCGATGGCGGACGCGGGGGCGATGTCGTCTTCAAGGCGTCCGAACACGTGAATTCCCTTCTTTCGCTTTACTACGACCCGAAATGCTATGCGCAGGACGGTGCGCCCGGACAAGGGCAGAAGATGTACGGCAAGCGCGGCAAGGATCTTGTCGTGCCCGTCCCGCTGGGGACGGAGGTCTATGACGCGGAGACGGGCGAGCTGGTGGCGGACATTGCCGAGCCAGGGCAGAGCGTCATCGTTGCGAAGGGCGGTGCGGGCGGCTTCGGCAACGTGCATTTCAAGAGTTCCGTCAATCAGGCCCCGACGGAGCATACGCCGGGCGGCCCTTGCGAGGAGCGCCGTCTGCGGCTGGAGCTGAAGACGATCGCGGAGGCGGGGCTTTTGGGCTTTCCGAACGCGGGGAAGAGCTCTCTTCTCTCGGCCTTGTCGTCGGCGACGCCGAAGATCGCGTCCTATCCGTTCACGACGCTGAACCCGATTGTCGGCACGGTCATCTACGACGACTACGCGAAAATCCGCATAGCTGACGTGCCGGGCATCATCGAGGGCGCGGCGAAAGGCGTGGGGCTCGGGCTCGCGTTCCTGAAGCACCTTGAGCGCTCGAAAGTGCTTGTCTACGTCATTGACATGGCCGGGACGGACAATCGCGAGCCGTGGACGGACTACGAGGTCTTGAAGCGGGAGATCGACGCGTATTCCGCTGAACTCTCCGAGCACCCGTTCCTGGTTGTCGCGAACAAGCTGGATGCGGAGGCGGCGCGGGAAAACCTGCCGCGTTTCGTGAGGGAGACAGGCGTCCAGCCGATTGAGATCTCATGCGCGACGCGTGAGGGGCTGGAGGCGTTCAAGGAGGCTTTGCGCAAACTCGTCAACCCGAAGACGAAGTTCCATCACACGCACGCGGATGCGCCAGACCTTTCGGAGATGCCGGACACGACGGGAGACGAGATCCCGGCCGAAGCGCTGAAGTTCGCGACGTTCCTGAAGCTGGAGAAGCCGAAGGCGAAGTCTCACCCCTCGCGCGGCAACATCCACTGACCTTTCACCGTCGGGAGCAGGCGGCAAAGAGCTTCTCGCGCGTCACCGGCTTGGTCAGCACCGCATCGACGGCCGTCATGTCGAAGGCGTGGCTCGCCTCGACGTCGGCTGTGACCGCGATGATGCGCGTCTTCGCGTTTGCCGGGTTCTCCCGCACCTTGCGCGCCAGCGTCGGGCCGTTCATCTCCGGCATCCAGACGTCCGTCAGGATCATCTCGACCGGCTCGGCTTCAAGGAGCCTCAGCGCCGCCGCGCCTGAGGTCGCGGTGCGGATGTTCTTCACGCCCAGCCGCTGCAGATGCTCCTTCAGGATGAGAAGGTTGAGCGGAATGTCGTCCACGAGCAGGACGGACTTCGGCATCATGCCGGGCTCGATTGCGCGTCTCTTCGGGTCCGTGGCCGTGCGCGGCGCATGTGGCGCGGATTCGGCCCTCGCCTCTGTCGCTGCCTCGACATTCGGGATGTGGACGACGAACGTGGAGCCTTTCCCGGGGGCGGACGTCACCTTGACCGATCCGCCTGCCGCTTCAGACAGGCTCTTGACGATGGGAAGTCCGAGGCCCGTGCCCTCGTAGATGTGTCCGCCGCGCTGGGCGATGTCCTGCTCGAACGGATTGAAGATCGACTGCAGACGGCTCGGCGTGATGCCGATGCCCGTGTCGGAGACGAGGATCTCGAGGTCACCGACGCCTTCGGCGGTCGTGTGGAAGCGGATGGTGCAGGTCACGGTGCCGTTGGCGGTGAACTTGACGGCGTTTCCGATCAGGTTCAGGAGGATCTGGCGCACGTGGAGCTGGGAGAGCTTGACGCGCGGGGAGTTCGTGTCGAGGTTGAAGTTGAAGCGGTTGCCGCGCGCGCGAATCTTCGATGCGAAGATCGTGAGGAATTCGTGCTTGAGCAGGAGCAGGTCCGTCGTGCCGTCGCGCAGGTTGATGTGTCCGGCTTCGAGCTTTGAGAGGTCGAGGACGTCATTGATGAGGTCGAGCAGGACATGTGACGCGCGGAAGATGCCGAGCGCATAGTTCCTGATGCTTGTGACAGACAGGTTCGGCTGGGTGAGGAACTCGGCGAAGCCGATGACCGCGTTCAGCGGCGTGCGGATCTCGTGCGACATCGTCGCCAGGAACCGCGTCCGCGCGCGTTCGCCGGCTTGGGCGCGCGTCAGCGCGCGTGACAGGCGGATGTGGAAAAAGACGAAGATGGCGAACATGATGAGAATGGCGAGGCCCGAGAGCGCGAGCATGAGGGCGAGCCACTGCTCGTCCGACAGGATCATGGTCGGCATGGACTCCGACACGGCGTGGTAGGCGAGCATTGTCATGTCTCTCTCGGGGATTGCCGTCAGGTATTTCGAGAGGATTGAGATGAGGAGGGGATCGACGCCGGCGGCGGGGATCAGCATGACGCGCTGATGGTGCGGCAGACGCATTTTCAGCGACGAGAAGTCGATCTTGTTGAACAGATTCGCCTTTTGGCAGACGAGAATCGCCTGAGGGAGAGACGCGGAGACCGCGTCGATCTGTCCGTCCGCGATGCGGAAGAGGGCGTCGGTCAGGTTCGTGACGGGCACAAGCTTGCTGAAGCCCGAGCTGCGGTAGTCGTTTTGCCATTCCTTGTCCCACATCGGGACGGCGAGGCTGGCTTGGCTCAGGTCGGTCGGCATGTTGCCGCGCCGCGTAAGCAGGATGTGCGGCAGCGTCGCGAGGCAGAGGGCGTTCGCGGATTCCGACATGTCCTCAGACTCGGTTCCGAACGGGGCCCAGAAGTCGATCTGGCGGCGAAAGTAGCGCGAACGCGCGTCATCGGGCTTGCCGGGCTTGAGGAACTGGAACTCCAGCCCCGTCATGTGCCCGACTTCGTTCAAGATGTCGGGGACAAGCCCGATCGGTTGGTTCGTTTTCTCGTCCCAGTCCTTGAAGGGCGGGGATGCCGGCGACAGGTCCACGACAATGGGCTTGTGCGCGGCGATGTGCCGGGCGACGAAGTCGCGCTCTTCCGCAGACAGTATCACTTCGTTGCGCGGACACACGGGAAAGCGGTTGTCGCGGACATGTCGCCCGAGGTTCGGCTGTAGGCTGTTGAGGACGCGGATGTTCTTCTCAAGCTCCGTCAGGAGGTCCGTCCGCGCGGGCGCGACGCAGAAGTAAAGCGGGCGCGTGGAGAACGATTCGAGGATGCGCGCGGAGAGAAGCTCCTTCACGCCGAGCGTGAAGACGGACTCGACTTGTCCGAAGCGGAACGCCGTCATCGCCTCGCTTGCGTTCTCGTAGACGCGGAGGGTGCGGTTGGTGACGCCTTTTCCCGTCAAGAACAGGTTCAGCATGGCGTGGGACTGCTCGCCCGGTCCGAGGGCGATCTCGATGCCGTCCCATGTCTTGAAGCGGCCGGGCGCGCGCCTTGAGCTGACGTGCGTGAAGAGGTGCGGGCTGTAGGCGCCCGTCGCAACGGAGAGGAAATGGACCTTTTTGCGGAGTTCGGGCGAATCGAGGACGCCCCCGACGAGGTCGATCTGGCTGTTGGCGAGCTGGTCGATGGCCTCGGCATAGGTGCAGAGGACGGGCACGATCTCCCAGTTGCCAAGCTGGGCCAGCGGGACGAGGTAGTCAAGGATTGCGCCGGAGAAGGTCTTGTCGGGAAGCTGTTCGCACAGCCCCGGTTCAAGGTAGTAGCCGACGCGTACGCGCGTGCGTTTCGGCTGGGACGGCGACGCCGACAGCGCGGGCCAGATGAGGAACGCCGCGATGACGAGGGAAAGAAGGGCCTTGCCTGGATTGCGAGAATACTGGTTGTCCATTGTCTGATGCCCGCAAAGCGAGGACGATGCGGACTTTGCGGGGCAGTATAGCAAAATCTGCCCTGATGGACAAGCGGACGCATCGTCGCGGCGAAATGTGATATACTATCGCAATACGTTTGCACTGAACGGAACCGGAGATGAACGTCCTGATTGTTGAAGATGACCGCCAGTTGGCGGAAATGGTGGCGAAGGCGCTCGGCGAGAGCGGGTTCTCCTCGGTTGTCGCATCCGATGGCGCGGACGGGTTGTTGCGCTTTCAGGGCGGTTCCTACGACGCCGTCATCACCGACGTCATGATGCCGCACAAAGGCGGGCTTGAGCTCGTCCAGGCCATTCGCGCCTCGGGATCGGGAGTTCCGATTCTCGTCCTTTCGGCCAAAGGCGCGGTCACTGACCGCATCCGCGGGCTGGAAGTCGGCGCGGATGACTACATTCCGAAACCGTTTTCCATCTCGGAGCTCATCGCGCGTCTGCAGGCCGTGTTGCGCCGCGCGTCGGGCCGAAGCGATCCGTCCGCCCTGGAGGTGGGGGAACTGCGTCTTGACCTGCTGACGCGCCGTCTGACCGTGCGCGGCGAGTCGGTTGACCTGCAACCGCTGGAGATGAAGCTCGTCGAATACCTCTTGCGCAACCGGGGGCGCGTCGTGCCGCGCATGACGATTCTGGAACACGTGTGGGACTATTCGTTTGATCCGCATACGAATGTCGTCGAGACGCGCGTGAGCCGCCTGCGCGCGAAACTCGGGCTGCGCTCCGACGGCAAGCCGTTCATCCGCACGGTCAAGGGCTTTGGCTATGCGATCGACTGACGGCTGGTTCCAACGCGTCCGCTTTCGCCTCGCGGTCATCTCGGCGGGGAGCGTCGCCTTGGCGTCGGGGCTTCTGCTGTGCCTCGTCTACGGGGCCGAGTGGTATTGTGCGTCGCACCATATCTGCGTGCATTTTACGGATCACGCGACCGAGTTCGCGCACTATCATCTCGTGCAGGTCGGCCGGCTTCTCTTCTTCGCGTGGGTTGCGCTGACGGCGTTCGCGGCGCTGGCCGGGTATTTCTTCGCGCCGTTCATCACGCGCGCGGCTGATGAGGCGATGGAGAGCCTTTCGCGTTCGGCGGACGCGATTGCCCATGACCTGAAAGCGCCGCTCACGCGCTTGAAGGTGAGGTGCGAGATGGCTGTCGCGGCGGAAGGCCCCGAAGCCGCGCTGGCCGCCGAGGTCTCGTCCGACATCGAGGCGGTCTTGGGGCTGATCAACACCTTGCTGGAGATCGCGCGTCTCGAACGCGCCGGGGCGACGCGCGAGGAGAGGGTCGATCTCTGCCGTCTCGTGCAGGACGTTGAGGAACTGTACGGTCCGCTCGCCGAGAACGCGGGACTCTCCCTGACCATGAGCCGTCCGATGGGGCCGCTGGAGCTGAAGGCGCACCGTGGCAAGATGCTGCAGGTCGTCGGGAACCTCGTGGACAATGCGTTCAAGTATACGCCGCGCGGAGGGCGCGTCGGCGTCGCGGTGAGGCGGGAGGGCGCGGCGGTCCTGATCGAAGTCGCTGATACGGGCGTCGGGATTCCGGAAGAGGCGAGGGCGCACCTGTTCGAGAAGTTCTATCGCGGAGAGAACGTGGAGGCCCCCGGGAACGGATTGGGGCTCGCGCTGGTCCAGGCCATTGTCACGGCTTACGGGGGAAGCGTGAAAGTCGTCTCCCAGCCCGGCCGGGGAAGCGTCTTCACCGTCCGTCTCCCCGTTTAGCGGCTTCAGCCTCCTGAACCGGGCGCGCCCAACCTAACCAAATGGCAATGTCACGGCAAGGTTGCCGTTAGGTTCGTTTGGTAAACTGTCTCCCGTCTTTACCCATGAAGGAGACAAGATGAAACGACTCTTTGACGCGATCCTTGCCCACCCGAAGCTGATGCTCGTCGGGGCGGTCCTGTTGGCGGCGATCGGCTGGCGCGTGGCGCAGGAGCTTCCTGTCGATGTCTTTCCCGAGATCCGCGAGCCGCGCGTCGTCGTGCAGGTCGAGGCGGGCGGCCTTTCGGCCGAAGAGGTCGAGCAGTTCGTGACGATTCCCGTCGAGGCCGTGATGAACGGCATTCCCGGCGTGCGCAAGGTGCGGTCCAGTTCGGGCGGTGGTCTCGCGTTCGTCTGGGTCGAGTTCGACTGGGACGTCGAGCTTGCGCAGGCGCGGTTCAGCGTCTTCGAGCGTCTTGCGACCGTGCGCGAGCAGTTGCCCGAGGGCGTGCGAGCCGAGATCGCCCCCGTCGTGTCGGTGACAGGCGAGATCATGCTTGTCGCGCTGACCTGCCCGAAGGGAGAGACCTCTTTGCTGAATGTGCGCGAGATGGCCGAGTTCGACTTGCGCACGCGCCTCTTGAGCGTGCCTGGCATCGGCGACGTCGTGGTCATGGGCGGTCACTTGCCCGAGTATCAGGTTCTCGCGTCCCCGTCTTATCTCGCGCAGTACGGGCTGACGCTCAACGACGTCATTGGCGCGGTCGAGGGCAGCCGCACGATGGCGAGCGCGGGCTATCTGCCGCATGTCGCGGGCGAGGAGATTCCGCTGCGTCAGTTCGCGCGAGCCGATTCGCTGGAGGCTCTGCGGCGCATCGTCGTGCCGACGCCGGACGGTCGTGCGCCGCGTCTCGGCGATGTCGCGCGCGTCACGCTCGGCGGCGCGCCGCGTCGCGGCAGCGCCAGTTTCGCGGGCAGTGAGGCCGTCATCCTCTCGGTGCAGAAGGCCCCGGGCGCGAACACGCTGGAACTGACGAAGCGGCTGGACGCGATCCTTGACGATTTTGCCGCGCTTCATGCGTCGGACGGGCTGGAGGTCCATCGCGAGGCGTATCGGCAGGCCGATTTCATCGGACTCTCGATTGCGGAAGGGCGGTCCATCATCCGCGACGCCGTCCTCATCGTCGTCCTCGTGCTGGGGCTGACGCTTCTGCGCGTCCGCACGATTCTCATCACCCTGCTGACGATGCCGCTCACGGTTCTGACGGGGTTGGCGCTCTTTCCGCGTTTCGGCCTCGGCGTCAATGTCATGACGCTCGGCGGCCTGGCCGTCGGCATCGGCGATATCGTGGACAGCGCCATCATCTTCGTGGAGATCATCTGGCGCCGGCTCGGCGAGAATGCCGCGCGTCCCGAAGCGGCGCGCGAGACGCCCGTCGCGGTCATCGGCGGCGCGGCGTGCGAGGTCCTGCCGTCAGTCACGTTCTCGACCGTCATCATTGCCCTCGTCTTCGTGCCGTTGCTCCTGCTGACGGGGCTTGAGAGCCGCTTCTTCGCGCCGTTGGCGCTCGCCTACCTGCTCGTTTTCGGCGCGTCCTTCTTCGTCGCGCTGACGGTCGTGCCCGCGCTGAGCCTCCTGCTCTGGCGCACGCCGAAGCGCGTGCGGGCCGTCACGGCCTCGGGCGGTTCGGCGGGCGATTCGGTCGCGACGCGCGCGATGAAGGCGGCGTACCGACCGGTTCTCGGGCTTTGCCTGCGTTTCCCGAAGTCGCTCTGCTGTGCGATGGCCGTCCTTTTGGCCGGGTCGCTCTACCTCGCGGCGGGCTTCGGCGCGAGCTTCATCCAGTCGTTTCGCGAGGACGCGTTCAACGTGTTCGTCTCGACGCCTCCCGGTACGTCGCTGGAGGAAACGGAGCGCATTGCCGACAATGCGAGCGACTTCATCCGCGGCATTCCGGGCGTGCTTTCGGTCCTGCGGCGGACGGGACGCGCGGAGCGCGACCAGCACGCCGAGCCTCCGTCCGCGTCCGAACTCGTCGTGCGCGTGGACATGAAGGTTGACGCGAACGCCGTGCGGGATGAGATTCGCCGGGGCCTTGCGTCCGTCCCCGGTGTCTCGACGATGGTCGGGTATCCGATCGCGCATCGCATCAGCGCCGCGCTCTCGGGAACCGAGGCCGAGGTCGCGATCAGCGTCTTCGGCGAGAATCTGGACGTCTTGCGCGAAGTCGCGGCGAAGGCGCAGAAGATTCTCGCGACCGTTCCCGAAGTCGCGGACGTGCGCGCCAATCGCGAGATCATGGTCAGCACCTACCGCATCGACTACGACTTGGAGGCGTTGGCGGAGATGGGCCTTTCGCTCAAGGACGCGGGCGAGCAGGTCTCCGCCGCGTTCAACGGGCGTGTCGTCGAGACGATTCGCAGCGGCGTCAACGTGCGCGAACTCGTCGTGCGCCTCGATGTCGCGCCTGACGGCTTGACGCCCGAGACGGTCCGTTCGCTCGTCCTCGCGTCCCCGACAGGTGCGCGTCGCGCGCTGTCGGAAGTCGCGCGCGTGAGCCGCGAGGACGCGTCGAACCTCATCATCCGCGAAGGCGGGCGGCGAAAGGCCCTCATCACCTGCAACGCCGCGCCGGGGTCGGACACGGGAACGCTCGTCGCGGCGCTTCGGACCGCGCTGGAGCCGACGGTGCGCGCGGCGGGCTGCACAATTGCCTACGGGGGAAGCTACGAGGCGCGGCAGAGCGCCGGAAGCCGGCTGGCCGTTCTCGGCGGCGCCCTGCTGGCGGCCATCTTCGTCTTGCTGACGATGGCCTTGCGCACGGCTGGCGCGGCGGCGCTCGTCATGCTGAACGTGCCGCTTGGGCTGATGGGGGGAATCGTCGCCGTGCAGGTTACGGACCCCGTCCTTTCCGTCGCCTCGCTCGTCGGCTTCGTGACGGTCGTCGGTTTCGTCCTGCGCAACGGGCTTCTGCTCCTGAACCGCTATCGCGAACTGGAGGAGGTGGGGCTTTCCGCGCGGGAGGCGATTGAGGTTGGCTCGACCGAGCGCATGGTGCCGATCCTGATGACGTCGCTGACGACGATACTCGGCCTCGTCCCGATCGTTCTGGCGGCGAACAAGCCAGGCGGCGAACTGCTTGCGCCGCTGGCGATCGTGCAGTTCGGCGGTCTGGTGTCCGCAACCGTGCTGAACATGCTGGTCTTGCCGGCTGCGGCGCTTTTGGCAAGAGAGAGGAAGTAAGAGGGGGGAGACATGGGAAAATACCTGTTTGGCGTTGCGCTCCTGTCGCTTGCGGGCTGTCGGCTCTACGAGCCGCGCCCGGTGGACTGGGCGCAGGAGACACGGACATGGCAGGCCGCGTCGGCCCGCGTGGCGCTTGGCTCGCTGCAGGACGCGACGACGCTCGCGTTGCTGGCGAATCCCGAGATCAACCGCCTTCGCCTGAAGGCGCAGCGGAGCCGCGACGAGGTGAAGGCCGTCGGCTGGTGGGAGGACCCGCAGCTGGACATCGACTTCTTGCGCGTCTTGAATGCCGACGAATATCCGAACATCTTCGGGGGCTCGCTTGCGTTCACCGTGCCGCTGTCGGGCGTGCCGGGGCTGGAGACGCACGCGGCCGAGCGGTACGCGGAGGGTGACGCGCTCGCGGTGAAGGCCGCCGAACAGCGGCTTGCGGTCGAGGTGCGCGTAGGGGCGATTCGCTGGGCGGCGGCGCAGCGACGTGCACAGGCGCTCGGAGCCCAGCTGAAGGACGCGCGCATTGCCGCAGCCGAGACGCGCGCGGCGAAGCTCGTCACCCTCGGCGAAGCGGAGGAAGCCGAGCTGTCGGCGGCGCGGCGGCGGCGTCATGCGCAGTCTCACGCGAGCATCCTCGCGGAGCGGGACCGCGAGACGGCGCGCACGGCGTTCTGCCGCGTGCTGGGCGTTCTGCCGACGGCGGAGGTGACGATTCCGGCTGACGCCTGGCCGACGAGCCTGCCGCAGACGGCGGATGTGCCGTTGCCGTCGGAACTTGCCGCGCATCTGGAGGTCCGCGCCGCGCAGGCGCGGCTGGGCGGGTCCGAGGCCGCGTTGCACGCCGAAATCCGACGGCAGTACCCGAACCTGTCGGTAGGCCCGGCCTATTCGAAGGAGGACGGATTCGACCGTCTCGGGTTTGTTGCCAGCCTCACGCTTCCGCTTTGGAACCGCAATCGGCAGGGCATCGCGCGCGCCGAGACGGAACGCGACCTCTCGCGGTTGGACGCGATTGAGACGTGGAAGGCCCTCGTTTCCGATTCGGTCGCCGCCGTGCGGCTGGTGCGCGGGCTTCGCCAGCATGCTGAGCCAGAGGGCCTGTCCCTTCAGACGACGGAGCGTCTGCACGCGACGGGCGAACTCGGCGACTTGGCGTATCTTGCCGTCCGTGACGAGATTCTGGAGGCGGAGCTGGAGGAGATCGCCTGGCGCGAGAGCCTGTTGGTCGCCGAAGCCGAACTCGGCCGATATGAGGTCAAGAAATAAAGAGGAGAAAACAACATGAACCTGAAACTGACAGTCTTGCTTTTCCCCATGGCGGCGCTTGTGGCGTGGCCCGTGCGCGGGCTTGCCGACGAACACGACCATGACGGGCACGGTCACGCCGAACACGATCACCATCACCATTTGCCGGGGCAGGAGGTCGAGGCGAGCGTCGCCGCGCAGAAGCTGATCGGCCTCAAGACGCAGACCGTCGAGCGGCGGCGCATCCGCTCGACCGTGCGGCTCGTCGGTCGCTTCGAGCTGATGCCGCAGGCGACCGTGGCGGCGGCCAGTCCCGTGGAGGGGCGGCTGGCGCTCAAGGTCCGCCCGCTCCAGAAAGTCGCGGCGGGCGACATCCTCTTTGCCGTCACCTCGCCCGACTTGCAGACGCGGTCGCAGGAGATCGCCGTGTTGGAGAGGCGTCTGGCCGACTATGAGGCGACGGGCGCGAAGAACGCCGCGCTGACGGCCGAACTTGCGTTGCGCCGAAGCGCGCGCGCGGCGCTCGTCGGCGGGGCGGACGAGCAGGACGGCGTCGTGGTCGTCCGTGCCGCGCAGGATGGGGTCGTGGAGACGCTTGACCTGCCCGATGGCGCGTATGCCGAACAGGGCGCGAAGGTGCTGACGCTCGTCAATCCGACGGCGGTCTGGTTCAAGGCGCTCGTCACGCCATCGGACCGCGCGACGCTGACGGACGGACTTCCCGTGTCCGTCGGTGCGCGGCAGGGGACGCTTCGTCTCGGTTTCGGCGCGGCAGATGCGGTCTATGCCGTCTTCGACGCGGTGGACGCCGCGTGGCGTCCGGGCGTCTGCGCCGAGGCGTTCTGCGAGACGGACGCGACTGAAAAGGGCGTGCTGTCCGTGCCGAGTGCGGCGGTCGTGCAGGTTGGCATCCGTCCGATCGTCTTTGTCAAGGCCGAAGGCGAAGCCGAGCATTTCATCGCTTTCGAGGCTGAACTCGGCGTGCAGGGCGGGGGATGGACGGAAATCCGCAACCTGAAGGAAGAAGACGCGGAAGTGGTCGTCCAAGGCCAATACGAGCTGAAACTCGCCCTTGCCGCTTCAACGGGCGGCGGCAAGAAGACCGGGCATTTCCACGCCGATGGCGTCTTTCATGAGGCCGACGAGCACTGAACGGGACTTGTTTCGAGAGGCCCGCCTGGCGGAATCGCGTGCGTTGACAGGCTGCTATGGGGGTGGCTCTTCCATCCGCATGGAGACGCCTCTTCCATCCGCATGGAGACGCCCCTTCCATCCGCATCGGTTGACGCATCCGTTCCGGGTCATCCCCGGCGTCTAAGGGGTGGCGTTGTTCGCTTTTCTTCTTTGGTTGTACCCCCTGGCCTTCCTCTCTTATTTGCTGACCCGTTAGATATTGCCATTTTGGTTTCCAGGGGACGGCCGCATTTCGGATGCAACGGCGCGGACGCAATATGGTATAATACGGGAAACAAACGAAAGGCAGATGGAAGATGGACCTTACGATCCTCATCAACAAGTTTAACATCAAGGGGCGGCTTGTCTCGCTTCAGCCCTTCGGGAACGGCAACATCAACGACACGTTCCTTGCAATCTACCGCAACACGTTCACGGAGACGCAGGTCATCCTGCAGCGCGTGAACCGGAATGTCTTTCCGAAGCCCGAGGTGATCATGTCGAACATGCATGAGATCACCAAGCACTGCCACGAAAAGCTGGAGGATGACGCGGCGAAGGGGAATGACGACCGCGTTTGGCAAATGCCGCGCATCATCAAAGCCAAGGATTCGAAGGACTATGTGGTGGATGACGCGGGCGAGGTCTGGCGCGTCATCACGCGCATCATGTCCGCGCACGCGTTCGACGTCGCGCAGGGGCCGGAGCACGCGATGGAGTGCGGCGCCGCGCTCGGGCATTTCCACTACCTCATTTCCGACATGAACCCGAAGTGCATCGCGAACCCGCTGCCGGGCTTCCACGTCACCTCCGGCTATCTCAAGGCGTACGACAAGACGCTCAAGACCGCGAAGGCGAAAGAGCTCCTGAAAAGCTCGATGGAGGCGAAGCGCCTCGCGAAGTTCATTGAGGAGCGGCGCGCGCTCGCGCTTTGCCTGGAGAAGGCGGAGAAGAAGGGCGAACTCCAGAAGCGGATGTTCCACGGCGACCCGAAGGTCAACAACATCATGATTGACGACGTGACGGGGAAGGGCACGGCGATGATTGACCTCGACACGGTCAGCCCCGGACTGATTCACATCGACTTCGGCGATGCGCTGCGCTCGATCTGCAACCCGGCGGGCGAAGAGGAGACGAACCTCGCGAAGGTCGTCTTCGACGAAGACCTCTGCACGGCGTTCTGCAAGGGCTACATGCGCGAGGCGGGGGCGTTCCTGACGGACGCCGACCGCGCCTACCTCTACGATTCGATCCGTCTTCTCCCGTTTGAGCTGGGGTTGCGCTTCTTCCAGGACTACCTGAACGGCAACGTCTACTTCAAGACGAAGACCCCTGAGCAGAACCTGAACCGCGCGCGGGTCCAGTTCCGCCTTTGCGAGTCGGTCGAGGCCCGCGAACGCGCCATCCGCTCCCTTCTGAGGAAACTGTAATGACGAAGGCCGTCTATCCGGGCACGTTCGACCCCATGACGTTGGGACATTTCGACCTGATCAAGCGCGCGTCGAAGCTCTACGACCGTCTGGTTGTCGCGGTCGCGGCGACCAGCAAGAAGCAGGGTGCGCTCTTCGGCGCGGACGAGCGTCTGGCGATGATCCGCGAAGACGTCCGCCGCGCGAAACTGAAGAACGTCGAGGTCAAGATCCTGGACTGTCTGCTCGTGGACTTCTGCCGACGGGAGAAGTCCCATGTCGTCATTCGCGGCGTCCGCGTGTATTCCGACTTTGAGTACGAGTTCCAGATGGCGTTGACGAACCGCCGTCTCGCGCCCGAGATCGAGACGCTGTTCATGATGCCGAGCGAGAACCTTGCGTATGTCACGGCCTCGACGGTGCGCGAGATCGCGAGTTATGGCGGCGAGACGGCCGCGTTTGTCACGCCGGGCGTGCAGAAGCGCCTCGTGCGGCGCGAACGCCAGGGCGCGTAAACGGGGCGGACGGCATGAAAATGCTGATGCTGGTGATGGGGCTGATCCCGTGGGCGGTTGGCGCGGCGATGCCGACGGCCGTGACGACGGAAGCCGGGGTCGCGCGAACCTGCGGCGAAAACGTGCGGAACTTCGAGCTGACGGGGCGTTTCCGCGCCGAGGCGGGCGCGGCGGCGCGGCTCGCGTTCCACTCGGACGGCGCGGGCGCCGGCTACGAGGTCCTTTTCCGCAACGGGCCGATGGACGGGACGCGCAAGACGGGTTCGCTGTCGCATGTCCGCAACCTGTATCGCTCGCTGGCCGAAGACGGGAAATGGTGCGCGTTTCAGGTGACCGTCCGCGAGCGGCAGGTGCAGGTGCGGATCGGCGGCGTCCTGGTCGTCAGCTATGTGGAGCCGGAGAGCCCTTGGCGCACGGCGGAGCACGCGCGGCAGCGTTTCGGGCGCGGCGACTTCGTCTTCACGGGCGAGGCGGGGCGCGTCGCGTTTGCCGACCTTGCGCTTGAGCCGCGCGCGGACGCGGACGGCTCGTGGGCGGCTCAAGCGCCACGGCCCATTGACGAGCAGACGGACCGCGCGATCCGCAAGCAGCAGATCGACTTCCCCGTCATCGACTACCACGTTCACCTCAAGGGCGGACTCACGAAGGAGATGGCGCAGGAGAAGAGCCTCCTTTACGGAATCAACTACGGCGTTGCGCCGAATGTGGGCGAAGGGGGCGTCGGGCGGATGCTGCGTTCTGACGCGGAGGTGGACGCCTACTATGAGGAAGTCAGGGATCTTCCGTTCCTGCGCGGCGCACAAGGCGAGGGCCGCAAGTGGCCGTATGAGTTCTCGCGTCGGGCGCTGGCCCGTTTCGACTACCTGTTCACCGACGCGATGACGGTTGTCGATGACGGCGTGCCGCTGCGCATCTACCGTCCCGAGGAGTTCCGCCTCAACGGGCGCACGCGCGACGAGTGGATGGACTTTCTCGTCTCGCAGATCGAGCTTATCCTCACGAACGAGCCTGTGGACATCTACGCGAACGCGACCTATCTGCCGCCGCCGCTGGCGGCGGGCTATGACGCGCTTTGGACGGACGCGCGGATCAACCGTCTTCTCGACACCCTCGTGAAGAACCGTGTCGCGCTTGAGATCAACGCCCGGTACAGGATTCCCAGCGCGAAGATCATCACGCGCGCCAAGGCGCGCGGCATCAAGTTCACGTTCGGCACGAACAACGGGGACGCCGACTTCGGCCGCCTTGAATACGCGTTGGACATGGTGGACGCGTGCGGACTGACGGCGAAGGACATCTGGTTCCCGTCCGAAAGCGTCCGCGCCCGCCGCCCGTTCGTGCCGTATAACTGGCTCAACCCCACTTTACAGCCGTAAAGGGATTTGTTATATTATTCCTATGATTATGGTGAAGGTCCTCGCTGGCGGGGGCGGGCAATGGGTGTTGCACGCGCCGCCGTCGAGGGTTGCGAACCCTCCTAAACAAGGAACAAACTCGATGAAAATGGTGCATTCGGTTTCGTGCGGTCTCCGCGTCCTGTCTGTCGCGGTCGCGTTCGCGGGCCTGTCCGCTTCGGCGAAGACCGTGACGTGGATCGGCGGTGACACGGAGAAAGGCGCGTGGAAGACTCCTGGTAACTGGGACACGGGCACAGTTCCGACGACGGGCGATACGGTCGTCTTCACGAATACGGTCAAACTGACAGACGAGGTTCAGACGGGAACGGGGCTGACGATCTCGAACACGAAGGAGGTGACGATCGCCGCGACGCTGAAGGGGAGTGGTAACGGCCTTGTCAAGAAAGGCACGGGAAAACTGGTCTTTGCGGCGGATACCTACACCGGCTACAAGGCGGGGCTACGGGTCGAGGAAGGCACGTTCTCGTTCAAGCTGTCCGGCAGTACCGCATGGGGAGTCGCCCTTTCCAACAAGAAATCCTCGGATCTGTTCGGGAAGGACAACAAGGTCGTCGTGACGAAGACGGGCGTCCTTGAGGTGAACACGTGGTGCAGCACGTTTGACAATCCCGTGGAGATTACGGCGCATGCGGCGGATGTCGCGCTCGTCGCGACGGGTACGCAGACGACCTGGACGGGCAAGATCACGAGCGATTCGGATTTCACCTTGCAGTTCACGCAGTGGAACGACGCGAACGGCAATGCGTCAAACTTCACCCTTGGCGAGATTTCCGCGCCGGGCAAGACCGTGACGTTGCTGAGCCGTGACGGCATGTGGGGCTACAGCTTCCTGAAGGGCGAAATCGACGCGAATCTCGTTCTGGATACGCAGAACCACTGTGCGCAACTGACCGCGAAGTCCTTGAATCCCGCGAACACGCTGACGCTGAAGAGCAAGTATCGCATGGAGATGACGGGCAGTGCGACTTGGGGCGGGCGTCTCGTCCTCGCGAACGGGGGCGCGTTGGTCGATCTGTTGGGCGAACACAACCTGTGCGCGACCTCGTTCGTGAGCATTGACGACAGCGAAACCGTCGGCAAGACGCGGCTCCGCATTGACAAGTATGGCTATACGGTTCGCGGCTTCGCCTACAACGGCGTCCCCCAGGGTTCGGGCACGGTCAGCGCGTCCACGGTCGGTGAGGCGGTCATTGGCTCGAAGGAACTGACGATTGACGATTCGATCAAGATGTGGAAGGGCCGCACGTCGGGGCAGTGGAGCGACGCGGCGAATTGGGAGACGGCCGCCGCGCCGATGAGCGGCGACACGGCGATCATCCCGAATGACGTCGCGTTCGCGGCGGAGACGGTTGATGTCGGCGCGGACGGACTCACGGTCGTCTGCTACGGCAACGTGGGGAATCCGAAGGTCTTGGATGCGACTGGCAAAGAGATTGACGGGCGCGGTCTTCTCCTGTCGGGTTCGGGCACGTTCGTGAAGAAGGGCCCCAAGAAGTGGACGACGGGCGGCAAGTATTCGCTCACGGGCGGCGTGCGGATTGAGGAAGGGCAGCTGGTCGAGCTGATGAATGGCCCGGGGTACGTCTACATGACGGACGCGCTGGGCACGGGGACGATCGAGATCACGGGCAGCGGCTCGTGGTACCTGTCCGCCTACTGCTCGACGAACACGCAGCCCGTCGTCATCCACGACCACGACGCCTCGACGCCCATCTACACGAGCGGATCGTTCGTCAACCTCGGCACGGTCACGGCGGACGCGGACTTCACGATCTGCAGCCAGTGGGAATGGCCTATGTTCCTCGGCGAAATCGTCGCCCCCGGCAAGACCGTGACCTATCTCTCGTATGACTGGAACGCTCCGAGTTGGACGCCGTTCACGGCCGAGTTCGCGGACGTGGACGCGAACTTCGTCATCAACTCGCCGAACATGAAGATGATTGTCCTCTCGGGCACGCGGAGCCGTCCGGGCAACGGCCTGACGCTCAAGCCGAAAGGGCGGATTAAGTGCCCGCAGTCTCAGGGATGGGGCGCGGTCTCCGTGGCGAACGGCTCGTCCGTCGAGATTCCGCAGGGAAGCGTCCTGCGCGGCGAGTCGGTCACGCTGGGCAGCACGTCGCTCGCACGCGGCAAGTACACGGCGCGGAAGCTCCAGAGGCAGCAGTTGGACGGCTACCTCGTGAGCGCCGGCAAGATCCAGGTCGGTGACCCGCTCGGCGCGGCCGTCTACGTGCGTTGACGGGGCTTGGCGCAGGGCCTTGCCTTGGGCGAGGCGTCTGGACACGTCTTGCGCAAGAGATCGTTTCGTCTTGCGCAAGACGCCGCGTTTTCTTGGGCAAGGCGCTGCGGCGGCTCGGTTGCCGGTCGCCGGTTCGGGGATGAACTCGCCCGCCCTGCTTGCAGTCGCAAACGGGAATTGCTATACTACCAACACTACACGAATATAGAGAAGACACGAACAGAGAGGATTTGGAATGGCAAATTTCTACAAAGACAATCCGGATATCAAGAACGTTCTCGACGTCCTCGACCTGACCGAGGTCGCGACATTGCTTGAAGAGGACTTCAGGTTTGCGAAGGACTATGAGTTCGCGCCGAAAGACGCGGCGGACGCGCTCGACAACTACGCGCGTGCGATCGACCTTTGCGGCGACATCATGGCGAACCGCATCGCCCCGCTGGCGGAGGAGACAGACAAGGTCGGCAACACGCTCAATCCGGACGGCACCGTGACGCGCGCGCCGGGCATGAAGCTCGCCATCGAGCTGTTCGGCAAGACGGGCCTCATGGGCGTGACGATCCCGTATTACCTCGGCGGCCTCAACATGCCGTGCACGGTCCTGACGGCGTGCAACGACATCGTGTCCCGTGGCGACGCGGGGCTGATGAACCTTTTCGGCCTTCAGGGCATCGCCGAGACGATCAACATGTTCGCCGACGAGGACCTGAAGAAACAGTACGTGCCGAAGCTCGTCTCGGGCGAGATGACGGGCGCGATGGTCCTGACCGAGCCGGACGCGGGCTCCGACCTGCAGAGCGTCAAGACGATGGCGCGTCAGGACGCGAACGGCAACTGGTTCGTGAACGGCGTCAAGCGCTTCATCACGAACGGGTGCGGCGAAGTGCTGCTCGTCCTTGCGCGCACGGAGCCCGAGTTCACCGACGGGCGCGGCCTCAGCTGCCTGCTCGTCGAGAACGGTCCGTGGGTCAAGGTGCGCCGCCTGGAGAACAAGCTTGGCATCCACGGCTCGCCGACGTGCGAAATGGTCTTCACGGAAGCCCCGGCGAAGCTGATCGGCTTGCGCAAGCGCGGCCTCATCACCTACGTCATGGCCCTCATGAACGGCGCGCGCATGGGCATTGCCGCGCAGGGCACGGGCATCGGCGAGGCGGCCTACCGCGCCGCGCGCGACTACGCCGCAAGCCGCAAGCAGTTCGGCGTGACGATCGACAGCTTCCCCGCGCTTCGCGAACTCATGTCCACGATGAGCGTCGAGCTTCAGGCGAGCCGCCTGCTCACCTACTACTCGGCGAAGAACGTTGACCTTGAGGCGGGGCTTGACCGCAAGTTCAACGCGCTCAAGGGAACGCCCGAGGCGATGGAGGTCCGCAAGCGCCTGAAGAAGGTCGCCGCGTTCAACAAGATGCTTACGCCGATGGCGAAGTATTACGGCTCCGAGATGTCGATGCGCAACGCGCAGGGCGCGATTTCCGTCCTCGGCGGCTCGGGCTTCATGAAGGACTATCCGTGCGAGCGCTATCTGCGCGACAGCCGCATCACGACGATTTACGAGGGGACCTCGCAGCTGCAGGTCGTCGCGGCGATTGCGGGCGTGACGGGCGGTCTTGTACACGACGTCCTCGATGACATCCTCGGCATGGGCTGGAGCGCGGCGCATCCGCGCATGACGCAGCTCCTTGCGGAGCTGGACGCGGCGATCACCTTCGTGAAGGACCATACGGACGCGAAGGCGTACCACGACCTCTCGGCGCGCAAGCTCGTCGATGCGGCGATCGCGCTCATTGTCGCGGCGCTCTTCGTCAAGGCGGCGGAGAAGTTCGACTACAAGAAAGCCGCGCTGGAATACTGGCTCAACGTCGAGTTCCCGCGCGTTCGCGGTCAGCTTGCGCAGGTGATGGGCGGCTACACGGGCGCGGTTGACGCGTTCGAGACGTTGGCCCCGGCCGTTCCCGTCGTGGACTGATGGCGAACTTTTGTGGCGAGACCCCGTTGACAGCCCGAATGCATTTTTGATATACTACACGCCCGAAGCACCCGTGGTGGAATTGGCAGACACGCAAGATTCAGGTTCTTGTGCCCATAAAGCATGTGGGTTCGATTCCCACCGGGTGCACCATAAATTGGCCCCTTCGTCTATCGGCTAGGACATCTGGTTCTCATCCAGGCAAGAGGAGTTCGACTCTCCTAGGGGCTGCCAATCTTTTGGAGCGGAAGCGGAAAGGGTTTTAAGGAAGATGGTGAAGTTCCTGAAGATCCTCCTGAGAACGGTCGAGCTTGTTCTCCTCGCTCTTTTCGCTTTCGTCCTGTCCTTGGCCTTTCGCGAGCAGTCCGTTCCCGTCTCTTGGGTCGAATCGGCTCTCGCGCGCGTTGCGCCGCCAGGCTTTGTCATTCGGCTGGATTCGTTTGCCTTCGGCTTTCGGCGCGGCGTCGTCATTGGCGGTCTTCGCGTCTTCGAGCGGCTGCGTCATGCGTCGCAAGAGCCGATGATGTCGGCGGACCTGATTGCCGTTGACGTGCTGGGGCGTGCGGTCCGCATCGAAGGCGCGCGCTATCCGCGGCTTCCCGACTCCTACTACGCGCCGGAGAACAACGAGAGGAATGCGCCCGTCGAGGTGACGCTGCCGGAACTGCCGCGCTTTAAGTTGACGCTGGTTCGGCCCGATATCTTGGGCGCCGCGCCCGAAAAGGTGGTGGCGGATGTCGAGGTTGAGCCGCGTCGCCTGTCGGCGGAGCGCATCCACCTTGACTGGCCGATGGCGGCTGACGTGGGCGAGCCCATGTTTTTGGACGGGTTCTGCTGGGTTGACTTCGATCGGCAGGAAGTGCACGGCGAGGTGCGCGGCTCGGCGCTTCAGTCTCAGATTCGCCCGTTTCTTGTCGCGCTCGACATCCCGGCCTCATTGCCGTATGTGGACGCGTTCACGGAGGTCTCCGGGAAAGTTCCGGCCTTCTGCGCCTGGCGGGTGAATCTCGTCAACAACGACTTCAACCTGGATCTCGACCTGTCCCCGACGCTGGGCAAGTACAACGCCGTGCCGATGAAGCGGGCGAAAGGTCAGCTGAGGCTCTTCGTCTATACGCGCGGAACCTCCCTCAACTACCATCACGTGTTCGGCCCGATCGTCGCGGTGGGGCCGAAGGACGAGCCGTTGGAAGGCACGGTGACGGTGGACGGCACAAACGGCTACAACACCGTGTCCATTGAGGCGAAGAGCGCGTTGCCCATCGCCAGCCTCCTGAGAATCGGCGGCTTTGAAGACGAATATGTCGATTCCGGCATCTTCGGCGAATCGACGTGTGCGCTGGAGTTCCGCTTCCCTCGGGCGATGACGAACAACTACGAGGTGTTGAACGGGGAAGGGCACTTGCGCGTCGAAAACGGACAGCTCATGCGGATCGAGGGCTTCAAGGGTCTGATCGCCTTGCTGGCCGAACGCGTGCCCGGCGTTTCGTGGTTCACCGATTCGACCCAGGGGTCGTGCGATTACGTCATCGAGAACGGCATCATCAAGAGCGACAACATCTACATCGAAGGCTCAGTCTTTTCCATTAAGATGTACGGCCAGTTCGATGCCGTGAAGAACCAGATGGACTTCACGGTCCGCGTGCAGTTCACCAAGCAGGACTCCCTCGTCGGCAAGATCCTGCATCCGCTGACCTGGCCTTTCACGAAACTCCTGCTGGAGTTTCGCCTGACGGGCAGCGCGGACGCGCCCCACTGGGAGTACATCAGCGTCATCGACCGCGTTCTGGACGCCGCGAAATAAGGGAGCCGAGGCGCTCGTCGGCGCGGCTACTCACGGCGGAGGGGAATGGCGTCAAGCCGCTTTTCGCTGACTTTCTCAAAGGTCTTGAGTTCGGGGGCGAAGAGCTGAAGGCGAAACTCCTCCAGAAGCCAGCGGTAGCGTGCGAGCGCGGCGAAATCCGTATTCTGGCGGTCCTTCAGCGCCTCGCGGTAGCGTTGCCAGTAGGGCGCGAAGCGCGCGTCCTTGGCGCGGTCGGAGGCCGGCGAGACCTTGGCGCGCGCGAGGCGCACGTCGATGCCCTTGAGGTAGCGCGCGTAGCGGCGGAGAGTCGCCAGCGGCACGGACTTGGGGAAGCCCTTGAACGTGAGCCACGCGATCTCTTCGAGGACGGCGTCTGTCGTCGCGTCGGGATAGGCGCCTGTCGCCAGTTTCGCGTCGAGCGCGCGGACGGCTTCGATGGTCTCGCGGACGAGTCGCATGATCTCGGCTTCGGCCCGCAGAAGCTCCTCGGTCGAGCGCACGTCCGTCTGCGCGTCGTTCAGCGTCGCCTTGATCGCGCCTTCGCGCACGTCCGTCTTGAACGCCTCTTCGCTCCAGTCGCGTTCGCGCAGGAAGATTGAGCAGTCGAGCGGCAGTTTGCCGCGATAGGAGAAGGGCACTTTGTCCGCCAGCCGTTCGGCGAGCGTCTTCTCGGGCGGCGGCGGCGTGAAGCGCGTCGCCTCGTGCCGTCCGAGCGCGCACGCGGCGGATTTGTCGCGCGTCGTGAGGAGGGCATGGCCGTCGCAGTCATCGCGCACGACGAACCGCGCGACGAGATAGGGCGGCAGCCGGACCTTGGCCCAGGCGTCGTCGGGAATGCGGAAGCCCCAGCGTTCCTTGACGGCGCGGCGGATTGTCCGTTCCAGCGTGTCCTTGGGTTCGCCGAGGAGATCCATGAGAATCGCGAGGCTTTCGTCCAGCGGCTTCAGGAGCCGTTGAAGCGAGTTCGGGAGCGACAGGAGGAGATACGAGACCTTGCGGCGGAGAAGCCCGGGAACGAGCCAGTCGGCGGGCCAAAGCTCGAGCGCGGCGGCATCGCGTTTCCTGACGGTGCAAGTGAGACCGTCCTGCTCGGGGTCTTCTGGCGTGTTGCGGTAGGTCAAGCGCAGTTTCGCGCCCTTGATCACGAGCGCGTCGGGGAAATCGTGCGCGGACACCGCTTCGTCGGGCCACCAGTCCGCGCGTCTCAGTCGGAAGCGGCTCTGCTCGTCGGGCGTCGCGTGCGCGAGCCATTTCTCGAGCGCCGGGGCGTTCGTGACCTCGGCGGGGACGGACGCGGCAAAGTGCGCAAGGAGCCTGTCTTCGTCGAAGACCTCAGGCGTGCGCGTCTTCTCGGCGCGTTCGCGGAGTTCGCGGAGAAAGCCCAGGGTCTCACGCAGGACGGGCGGCGGGTGCGGGAACTCGCCGCCGAGAATCCCGTGACGGAAGAAGATCTCGCGTGCGCCGTCCGGGTCGAAGCGGGCGTAGTCGCACCGTCGCGCTTCGATGATGACGAGACCGTAGAGCGTGACTTGCTCGGTCGCGCGTACGAAGCCGCTCGTCGCGTCCCATTGGGGCGAGTGGACATGATGCTTGCAGAGGTCCTTTGCGACAGGCTCGATCCACGCGGGGTCAATCTCGGCGGCGGTGCGCGCGAAGAGGCGCGCCGTATCGACGAGCTCGCCCGCGACGATCCAGTCAGCTGGCCGCTTCTCCTTCTTCAGCGTCGAGCCGGGATGCACGGCGAAGCGCAGGGCGTGTGCGCCGCGATACGTGCGGTCCTCCGTATGGTAGTGTCCGAGGCGTCCGAGAAGGCCCGTCAGCAAGGCCATGTGAACCGCCGCGTAGAAGACGTCCTGTTCCTTCGCCGTTCGGCCTCTGGGGATCTCGGCGAAGGAGAGGCCGAGTCGCTTGCAGAGGGCGTCGAGCTGGCGCGTGAGGTCACGCCATTCGCGGAGCTTCGGCCATGCAAGGTAGTTTGTCTGCGCGAGCTTGCGCGCCTTCGACTGGGAGAGCGCGTCCGTCTCGCGCGACCACCAGTCCCAAAGTGCGCGTGTCGAGAGAAAGTCCGATTTCGGCACGCGCCATTTCGCGTGGGCCTGCGCGGCTTTCTCCCTTGCGTCAATCGGGCGGCGGCGCGGGTCGTCACAGGCCATGGCCGCGACAATCGGGAGGGCGAACGGCAGCACGGCGTTCTCGCTTGCCGCAATGAGCATGCGCGCGAGGCGCGGCTCCAGCGGAATGCGCGCGAGCTGGCGCCCGACGTCGGTGAGCCGGTAGCCGCTCTTGATGGCGCCGAGTTCAAGGAGCTCTTTCAGGCCTTCGCGCACCATCGTGGGCTTCGGCGGATCGACGAACGGGAACGTGTCGATCTCGCCGAGGCGCAGGTCGAGCATCGTGAGAATGACGCCCGCAAGTGAGGCGCGCAGGACTTCCGGCGCGGTGTAGGCCTCGCGCGCGAGAAAGTCCTCTTCGGAATAAAGGCGGATGCAGGTCCCCGGACCCAGTCGTCCGCAGCGTCCTGCGCGTTGCCGCGCCGACGCCTGCGAGATCGGCTCGACCTGGAGACGCTGGACCTGCGTGCGGTGGATGTAGCGCGAGATGCGCGCGAGCCCCGAGTCGATGACGGCGCGGACGCCGGGAATCGTGACGGAGGTCTCGGCCACGTTCGTGGCGAGGACGATGCGGCGGCGGGACGAGAGACGGAAGGCGCGCCGCTGTTCGGCGGCCGGGAGCGACGCCAGGAGGGGGATGACGTCGAAACGGGCGCCGAAGCACGTTTCGAGGTGTGCGCCCGTCTCGCGGATGTCGCGTTCGCCGGGGAGGAAGACGAGGATGTCGCCTTGGTCGGGGAGCTCGCGCACGGCCTCGGACACGGCGACGGGAAGATCGGCCGCATCTTCGTCTTCGGACGCGCAGTAGCGGATGTCAATCGGAAAGAGCCGTCCGGGGACGTTGATCACAGGGGCGCTGAAGAACGCGGCGAACTTCTCCGTGTCCATCGTCGCAGACGCGATGACGACCTTCAGGTCACGGCGTCGCGCAAGGATGCGCTTCAGGATGCCGAGCAGGAAATCGACGTTCAGCGAGCGTTCGTGCGCCTCGTCCACGATAATCGTGTCGTAGGCGCGAAGCAGGAAGTCAGACTTCGTCTCGGCGAGGAGAACCCCGTCCGTCAGGAACTCGATGCGCGTCTCGGCGGAAGTCTCGTGCGCGTATCGGTGGCGATAGCCGACGAGCTGGCCGACGGAGTCCTTCAGCTCGTCCGCCACGCGCTCGGCCATCGTCACGGCGGCGAGGCGACGCGGCTGGGTGACGGCGATTCGGCGGCCTTTTGCGCCACGCCCGAGTTCGAGCATCATCTTGGGAAGCTGCGTCGTCTTGCCGGAGCCGGTGTCGCCGCAGACGATGACGACGGGATGCGCGCGCACGGCCTCAAGTATCTCCGCACGGTGCGCGGAGACCGGCAGTTCTTCAGGATAGGTGATCGTCTGCGTCAATTCGGAACAGGACCCTTTCAAAAGAAGGGTGGGCGATACTGGACTCGGACCAGTGACCCCTACCGTGTGAAGGTAATGCTCTAACCAACTGAGCTAATCGCCCGAATTGGGTGAAAGTATACCAAAAGGCAGACCGGACTGTCAACGGGGGCGCGTCACGGCACCGCATTTGGATCGGCCGGAAGGCGGGCGCACTTGCTTTTTGCCGAAAAATTCGGTATCCTATCACCCAACATTTCGATCCAGAAGGAGAAAAACATGAGACCAGGTTTGATGCAAATCCTTATTGTCCTGCTGATTGTCGCCGTGCTGTTCGGCGCGAAGAAGATTCCCGAGCTCGCGCGTTCGATCGGCAAGGCGAAGGGCGAATTCAAGAAGGGCCTTCAGGAAGGCGAGAAGGAGCTGGCGGACGCGGAGGCGGCCGAAGAGGCCGAGAAGACGCCCGCGAAGGAGCTTGCCTGACGGACTTGATTCGAGAACGGCTGAAGTCCGTCCCCAACCGCCCCGGCTGTTATCTCATGCGAGATCGCCGGGGCGTCATCATCTACGTCGGCAAGGCCAAGAACCTGCGACGGCGCGTCACGTCCTACTTCCGCGCGGGGGCGAAGCATCCGCCGAAGGTCCGCTCGATGGTCGAGACGGTCTACGACTTCGAGTTCATGACGGTGAAGAACGAGGCCGAGTCGCTTCTGACCGAAGCGTCGCTCATCAAGAGGTACAAGCCGCATTTCAACATCCTCATGCGGGATGACAAGCGCTATCTGGCCTTGCGCGCGGACCCGTCGGCCGATTGGCCGCGCTTCACCTGCTGTCGGATCGTGCGGGATGACGGGGCGCGTTACTTCGGACCGTTTCCGTCGGCGCCTGTCGTGCGTGCGGCGAAGGACTTTGTCGAGAAGCATTACGGCATTCGCGAATGCGAGTGCCTGGTTCCTGACGAGGCCGCGCATCGTCACTGTCTCGCGAATGTCATTCGCCGCTGTGCGGCCCCCTGTCTCGGCAAGATCACGCGCGAGGCGTATCGGGCGCGTTTCGACGAGGCGTGCGCGTTCCTGGAAGGCCGACGTCCGGACGTCCTGACAGAGGTCGAGGCGCGCATGCGCGACGCGGCGGCGAAGGGGGACTACGAGACGGCGGCCCGCTGGCGAGATACGGTCTTCGCGCTGAAAGAGATGACGAAGGCGCATTTCATCCGTCGTTCGCCGCACCTGCGCGAGGAGGAGGCCGAACGGGGGCTTTCGGAACTGGCCGACGCGCTGGGGCTTGACGCGCCTCCGCGCACCATTGAATGCGTGGACATCTCCAATCTCTTCGGCACGGATTCGGTCGCGTCGCTCGTCGTCGCGCGCGACGGCCTGCCCGACGGTCGCTATTATCGGCACTTCCGCATCAAGACGGTTGTCGGTGCGGACGACCCGCGTTCGATGGCAGAAGTCGTGCGTCGACGGTTCACGGACGGGACGAACCTGCCGCAGCCCGACTTGTTTGTGTGCGATGGCGGCATCACGCAGCTGCGCGCGGCGCGCGCGGCGCTTGCGGAACTGGCGGCGGACGATCCTTCCTTTCGGGTCCCGCCGACCGTGGGCCTTGCGGAGCGGCAGGAGGAAGTCGTCTTCGACGATGGACGCGAGAATCTTCTTCTGCCGCGCGATTCGCAGGGCCTGTTCGTGTTGACGCGTCTGCGGGACGAGGCGCATCGCTTTGCCATTGCCTATCACCGCAATCTGCGCGAGCGGCATATCCGCGAATCGGTGCTGGACGAGGTCCCTGGCATTGGCGAAGTGAAGAAGATGAAGCTTCTGCGGACGTTTCGGTCGATTTACGGCGTCGCGCGGGCAGAGATCGGCGAGATCGCGTCCGTGGCGGGCGTGAATGAGGCGGTGGCCGCCGAAGTCCGCCGCGCCGCTTCTGCCGCCGCCGGAGAAAAGTCCTGACAGGCAGGCCGCCCGTGGCGGCTTGACTGTGAGACGTCAGAAAGGTTATAATTATTCCCTATAAGCACAGGAGTGTTGAGACATGGAAGATCTACAGGGACTGTTGGAGAAAATCAACCGCGAAGGCGTTGAGAAGGCGAACGCCGAGTCCGCGCGCATCGTCGCCGAGGCCCGCGCGAAAGCGTCGGAAATCGTGAAGGAGGCCGAGACCGCCGCCGCACGGGCGAAGGCGGCGGCCGAGAAGGCGGCGACCGACTACCAGGCGCGTGCGGCCGAGACGGTGAAGCAGGCCGCGCGTGACGTCGTCCTGGGCGTGCGCGAGTCCGTCACGGCTTTGCTGGAGAACCTGCTGGCAAAGGACGTCGATGCGGCGCTGTCCGACGAAAAGACGGTCATGGCGCTCGTCTCGACCGCCATTCAGGACCTGACCGGCCCCGGCGAGATTGTCGCGGGCGCGAAACTGGCGTCCGCCCTGAAGGCCCAGGCTTCTGCGCTGGGCGACTTCACCCTTGTGACGGACGAGACGCTGGGCACGGGGTTCTCCGTTCGGCTTGACGCCGGGCGCGTCGAACACGCTTACACGGGAGAGGTCATTGCGGCGGAACTCGCCAAGCGGCTTCGTCCCGATCTGGCGGCTCTCCTCAAATGAGCACCGACTATATCGTCGCCAGCCTTCCGGCTTTGCGTTTCGGCGAGCCACCCGCGATCACGTGGGAGGAGTTTGCCGCGCAGGCCGAGGTCAAGATTCCCCCGGCGTGGACGGATCTGGAGGTCCAGCTCCGCAACGCGATGGCGGAAGCCCGTGGCGGCGAACGGTTCTGCCGCGCGGCGGAGGGCTGTTCGCTCTACTGGCGGAACCGCGTGCGCGCGTGCTTTCAGGAGGCGGACGTTCTCAGGCGAGACGAGATGCTGGACCGCGTCTGGTGGGACGCGGCGGGAGAGTTGACGCCGCCGGCGAACCCGCTTGGCGCGGGGGCCCTTGCGACTTACGCGATTCGCCTCAAGATCGCGCTCAAACGGGCGCGGATTTCGGCTGAGGTCGGAAACGCCGTCTTTGACAGGCTCACCGCCGAGACGCGCATTCAACTTTAAATCTAAAACCTCCAAATCTTCAACTTTCCATGACGACAGGCAAAATCACAGGTGTCAACGGCAACATGATCACCGTCCGTTTCGACGGCGCGGTGGCGCAGAACGAGGTCGGCTACGCGAAGCTGGGCGACAAGCGCCTGATGGCTGAGATCGTGCGCGTGCGCGGCGAGAAGTGCGACCTTCAGGTGTTCGAGTCCACGACGGACCTTGCCGTGGGGACGGACGTCGAGTTCACGGGAGAGCTTCTGGCGGCGGAACTTGGCCCGGGTCTGCTCGCGCAGGTGTATGACGGGCTTCAGAACCCGTTGGCGGAACTCGCGAAGGAGGCCGGGAAGATCTCCGAAAGTGCGGCGTTCTTCCTGCAGCGCGGGCTTTACCTGCCGGGTCTGCCGCGTGACAGGAAGTGGGACTTCCATCCGCTGGCGAAAGTCGGCGACCGCGTGCGCGCGGGCGATTTTCTGGGCTGGGTGACGGAAGGCATCTTCGACAACAAGACGATGCCGGGCCACAAGATCATGGTTCCGTTCGCCTTCCGGGGAGCCTACGTCGTCAAGTCCGTTGCGGCCGAGGGCGACTACACGGTGACGGAGACGATTGCGACGCTGGCGGACGAGTCTGGCAAGGAGATTCCCGTCCAGATGCTCCAGCGCTGGCCGGTGAAGGTTCCGATCAGGTGCTTTGCCGAGCGTCTTGCTCCGGAGGAGACGCTGGAGACGACCGTGCGCACGATTGACACGTTCTTCCCCGTCGCCATTGGCGGAACCTACTGCATTCCGGGCCCGTTTGGCGCGGGCAAGACGGTTCTCCAGCAGACGACGGCGCGCTACGCGAAGGTTGACGTCGTCATCTCCGCCGCATGCGGCGAGCGCGCGGGCGAGGTCGTCGAGACGCTGAAGGAGTTCCCCGAGATCGTGGACCCGAAGACGGGGCAGTCGCTCATGAAGCGCACGGTCATCATCTGCAATACCTCGTCGATGCCGGTGGCGTCGCGCGAAGCGTCTGTCTACACGGCGGTCACGATTGCGGAATACTTCCGCCAGATGGGGCTCAACGTGCTGGTCCTCGCGGACTCGACTTCGCGCTGGGCGCAGGCGATGCGCGAACTCTCGGGCCGTTTGGAGGAAATCCCGGGCGAAGAGGCGTTCCCCGCGTATCTGGAGTCGCGCATCGCGGCCTTCTACGAGCGCGCGGGCCGCGTGAGGCTTCGCAACGGCGAGACGGGGTCGGTCACGATCGGCGGCACGGTCTCGCCGGCGGGCGGCAACTTCGACGAGCCCGTGACGCAGGCGACGCTGAAGGTCGTCGGCGGCTTCCACGGCCTGTCGCGGGCACGGTCGGACGCGCGGCGCTATCCGGCGATCGATCCGCTTGACTCGTGGAGCCACTACAACTCGGTCATTGAGCAGGACCGCGTCGAGCGGGCGCGTGCGATTCTGCGCAAGGGCAACGAAGTCGGGCAGATGATGAAGGTCGTCGGCGAAGAGGGGACGTCCCTTGACGATTTCACGACCTACCTGAAGGCCGAGTTCCTCGATGCCGTCTACCTGCAGCAGAACGCCTTCAGCGAAGCGGACGCGACGACGCCGGTCGCGCGCCAGAAAGTCATGTTCGACATCGTCGAGCGGGCGCTTTCCGCGACGTATTCCTTCACGGAGAAGACGGCGGCGCGCAAGTTCTTCATGGACCTTCAGCAGACTTTCATCGACTGGAACGACAAGACGATGGACGCGCCGGAGTTCGAGACGCTCAGGGCGACGCTGATCCGGAAGATCGAGAACGCCCTGTAAGCGGTCTCGCCGTCAAGCCGCAGATGCTGGTCCTGTCCGTACTCCCGATTGTCTTTCTCGCGGTTGCCCTGGCGGTCTTCAAGGTGAAGGCGCACAAGGCGGCTTTCGGCGCGGCCTTGCTGGCCGTGGCGGTCGCGCGCGGCTTCTTCGGCGCGAACTTGACGTGGGCGGCGACGGGCGCGGTCGTGCTGGACGGCGTCGGCTTCGCGCTTTATCCGATTTGCCTGGTCGTCCTTGCGGCGCTCTTCGTCTATTCGCTCACGGTCGAGTCGGGCGCGATGGTGACGATCCGGTCGGGACTCTCCCGTGTCTCGTCGGATGCGCGCGTCCTCGCGCTCCTGATCGTCTGGGGCTTCGGGAACTTCATGGAAGGCATGGCGGGATTTGGCACGGCGGTGGCGATTCCGGCGGCGATTCTCGTGGGCGTCGGGTTCGATCCGCTGAAGGCGGTCCTCGTCTGCCTGGTCGTCAACACGACGCCCACGGCATTCGGCTCGGTCGGCGTTCCCGTCGCGATTCTTGCGAAAGTCTGCGGCTGTGACGCGGCGGTGCTGACGTGGGCGACGGCGGCTCTCCAGCTCGCGATCACGGCGCTTGGCCCGTTCCTCGTCCTGCTGGTCTGCGGCGGACGCGCGGCGCTTCGGGGAATGATGGGCCTTGCGCTCGTCGCCGACGCGGCGTTCCTCGTGCCGTGGCTGTTGGCGGCGCGTTGCCTCGGCCCCGGGCTGCCGGACATCCTGGGCGGGCTTTCCGTCCTCGCGGGCGTGTCGCTGGCCGTGACCAAGGGGCGTCTCGCGGGCGGCGACTTCCGTGCGCAGGCCCTTGCGTGGGCGCCATTTGGCTTTGTCGTGCTGTTGCTGAGCGCGTCGGTCCTCTTGCCGTCGGGCTGGCAGCGCGTCGCTTCGCCGGGCGTGCTGGTCCTGCTGGCGGGCTTTCTTGGCGGTGCCGTGCAAAGGCTGTCTTTCCGCCGTTCGCTTCGGGTGCTCGGCAAGACGTTCGTCTCCTATTGGACGGCTTTCGCGACGATTTGCTGCGTCCTCGTCCTTGCGCGGGTCATGACGGCCTCGGGAATGATCGCGACGCTGGCGGACGCGCTGGTGTCGATGACGGGCGCGGCCTATCCGTTTTTCGCGCCGGTCGTCGGCGCGCTGGGCGGGTTCGTCACGGGCTCGGGCACGAACGCGAACGTCCTCTTCGGCGCGTTGCAGGTCCGCGCGGCGACGCAGCTCGGCGTGTCGGCGAACCTGCTCGCGGCGGCCAACGTGATGGGCGCGGGCATCGGAAAGATGATCTGCCCGCAGTCGATTGCCATCGGCACGGCGGCGGCGCTGATTCCGGGGCGGGCGGGCGAGGTCTTCCGCAGTGCGCTGAAGTGGTTTCTGGCGGTCATCTTGTTGGCCTGTCTGGTCTGCGGCCTGAGCGCGGCGTGTTCCAAACCGTCCTGACGTGACGGCTTCGACGGCCCTTGGCCGCCGTTGCGCGAAGCCCCCTTGATTTCGGATGGGCGAAAAGTGTATAATACGCGCGAACATTCCCTCTAAAAGGACAAAGAAAATGGCAAACCTCAAGGGCGGCCGCGCCGCCAGGAAACGTGATCGTCAGAACGAGAAGGCTCGCAAGCGCAATTCGGTGTGCAAGGCGAAGCTTCATGATGCGCACAAGAAGCTCTTCAAGCTGGCTGACGCCGGCTCGAAAGAAGAGGCTGAAAAGAAGTTCCAGGAGTTCGTCTCCGGTCTCGACAAGGCCGTGAAGCGGGGTGTCATCACGAGAAACACGGCTGACCGCAAGAAATCGCGCGCCCAGCTCAAGGTCAACAAGATCGCCAAGTAAGACTACTCTTCGGGAAATACGGGAATGTGATAGTCTCGGGCATCAGAATGTAAGGCATTCGGGTGCCCGTTTCGCTTCAAAAAGAACCAATAGGAAACAAGAACCAGAAAGGAACAACAGAATGGACAAGATGACTCTCCGCGACGTCGAGCTTAAGGGTAAGCGCGTCGTCATGCGCGTCGATTTCAACGTGCCGATGGCCAAGGACGGCAGCGGCAAGATTACGGACGATACCCGCATCGTTGCGGCGCTTCCGTCCATCAAGTATGTCCTCGAACAGGGCGGCAGCCTCGTTCTCATGTCGCACCTCGGGCGCCCGAAAGGCGTCAAGCTCGGCAAGCCGGCGAACCCCGACAACGCGGCGTTCACGCTGAAGCCCGTCGCCGAGGCCCTTTCCGAGAAGCTTGGTCTCGCGGTCAAGTTCGTCCCCGACTGCATGGCGGCGGATGACGTCGTCAAGGCCCTCAAGCCGGGCGAAGTCGCCCTCCTCGAAAACACCCGCTTCTACAAGGCCGAAGACGGCAAGGTGAAGAAGGACGACGAGAAGAAGGGCATCCACCTGACGGATGAGGAGTTTGCGGCGAAGAAGGCCGAGCTGAAGGCGGAGCGCGCCGAAATGGCGAAGAAGCTCGCGTCCTACGGCGACCTCTACTGCAACGACGCGTTCGGCACGGCGCACCGCGCCCACGCCTCGACGGCGGTCATTGCGGACTACATCCAGCCGGCGGTCTCGGGCTTTCTCCTTGAGAAGGAGATCCAGTTCCTCGGCGATGCGGTCGAGAACCCGGTCCGTCCGTTCGTCGCCATCCTCGGCGGCGCGAAGGTCTCGGACAAGCTTGCGGTCGTGAAGGCGCTTCTCAACAAGGTTGACACGCTCATCATCGGCGGCGGCATGGCCTACACCTTCAAGAAGGCCCAGGGCCTCAAGATCGGCAATTCGCTTTGCGAAGACGAGCAGGTCTCCTACTGCAAGGAGATGCTGGAAGCGGCGACGACGAAGGGCATCAAGATTCTCCTTCCGATTGACAGCGTCATCGCGAACAAGTTCCCGGAGACGAAGGACGCTTCCGACATCGAGATGAAGACGGTCGAAGGCGACATCCCGGACGGCTGGATGGGCCTTGACATCGGTCCGAAGTCGGTCGCGCTGTTCTCCGAGGCGGTCAAGGGCGCGAAGACGGTCGTCTGGAACGGCCCGATGGGCTGCTTCGAGTTCGCGCCGCTCTCCAAGGGCACGTATGGCGTCTGCGAGGCGGTTGCGACGGTCATGGCCAACGGCGGCGTCTCGATCATCGGCGGCGGCGACTCGGTCTCCGCGGTCAAGAAGAGCGGCAAGGCGGCCGAGATGAGCCACGTCTCGACGGGCGGCGGCGCGTCGCTTGAGTTCCTTGAAGGCAAGGTCCTTCCGGGCGTCGCGGCGCTCACCTCGAAGTAACAAGGCCCGCAAGACCATCCCGATGGCGATTTCCTGCCCGTCGGGATGGTTTTTGCATGAGAAAGGAGTGGAGGATGGAAAATCCTGTCGTTGGCATTGTCATGGGCTCCGATTCGGACTGGCCCCTCGTCCAGAAGGCGTGCGTGACGCTGGAGAAGTTCGGCGTCGCCTATGAGACGCGCGTCATCAGTGCGCATCGTACGCCGGAAGTCGCGATCGAGTACTCGAAGACGGCGGAGGCTCGCGGGCTGAAGGTCATCATCGCGGCGGCGGGCGGCGCGGCGCATCTGGGCGGCGTCCTGGCGGCTGCGACGGTGCTGCCGGTCATCGGCATTCCCGTGGCGGGCGGCGCGCTGAATGGGCTGGACGCGCTTTACGCGACGGTGCAGATGCCGTCGGGCGTCCCTGTCGCGACGGTCGCGTGCGGGAGTGCGGGCCCGACGAACGCGGCGCTGCTGGCGGTCCAGATCCTCGGCACGGCTGACGCGGCGCTGCGCGCGAAGTTCCACGCGCACAAGGAAGAGCTCAAGGCCAAGGTCGCGGCGGCGAACGAGAAGATTCATGCTGCCTGAGCTGACGCGCCTTTACGATGCGTACGTTGACACGTTCCGCGCGGCGGACGGTCGGCTGCCGACGATGATGCAGCTCAAGCGCGCGCATACGGCGTTCGTCGTGAAGAATGCGGAGCTGATCGCCGAGGGCGAGGGCTTCTCGCCGCGCGAACGCGAAGTCTCGTTGGCCGCCGCGCTTCTGCATGACACGGGGCGATACGAGCAGCTTCGCCGATACAATACGTTTCGCGATTCGGATTCCGTCGATCACGCCGTCTTTTCGCACGACATCGTCAGGGAGAAGGGCTGGACGGACGACCCGGCCGTGCTGGACGCGGTGCTGTGGCACAATCGCCGCGACCTCCCCGCACGGATGGAACCGCTGACGGCGGTTGCCGCGCAGACGGTGCGGGATGCGGACAAGCTCGACATCTTCCGCGTTTTGGAAGACCAGCTTGAACATGCGGACTGGCGGACGGACGCGCGCGCGTTCTGGAACCTTGCGGTCGCCGCGCCGCCGAATCCCGTCGTCGTCAACTGCATCGCGCGCGGCGAGGCCGTTGACTATCAGAACGTCCAGTCGCTCTCCGACTTTGTGCTCATTCAGGTCGGCTGGATGATTTCGGGGCTTCACTTCGCGACGGCGCGGCGGCTGTGCGCCGAACGCGGGCATCTGGCGTTTCGCCGCGACTTCCTCCATCAGCTCTCGGCCGATCCGTCGGTTGACCGCGTCTGCGACCTCGCGGCGATGCGCTTGCCGGACGGACGATGAAAGGGCCTTCTGACAGCTTGGACCCGATGGACCCCTTTGCTGGCTACACGCCCGTGAAAGTCGCGCATCCAGTGGTGGACGAGGACGTGTCGGACCTTGAGCCGGCCGTCCGGGCGAAAAGGTGGAAGCCGCCGCGTCGGACGGGACGGGGGAGCGATGTCCTGCGTCTGCTCGTGTTGCTGGCGGTCCTGTTGCTGGCGGGCGTGGGCGTGACGGTCGTCGGCTCGTTTGTCTATGGCTGCTTCTACAAGCGGCCTGTGACGGACGAGATTCCCGAACTCGCCGTCTGCGCACGCCAGGTCAACGCCTTGTCCGACTGGGGGCGTCAGGCGCGCTCGCGCCTTTCGGGGCTCGTCGGGACAAATCTTCTCCGCCGCCTGTCGTGGGGCGGCGGCCCCGCGACCGCGACGAATGCCGTCGGCCGGGCGGTCAAGCGCGTGACGGACTTCGGGGACGCTCGCCGACAGAAGATGTCGGAGGCGCAGCGTTTTGCAGACGGCTTCGGAAAACCTGACTGAGGAGGAACGGATATGGACCCTTTGCTGGCGAATCTCTTCTCGCAATGCGAGGACTATGGCGCGAGTGACGTGCATCTCTTGGCGGACATGGCGCCCCGCTTCCGAATGCGCGGGACGTTGGTTGAGAAGGGCGGCTATCGTCCGTTCGACCAGGAGACCGTCGATCGTCTGGCGATGGAACTCGGTCTCCTGACGCTGCCGCCGGGATGCCCGGACGGGACGGAGCGGATTCGCCGGACGCTGCTGGCCGAAGGCTCGCTGGACGGTGCGTTGACCTCGCCGAGCGGCGTGCGCTATCGGTTCAACGTCTTCCGCGAGAGCGGGCGGCACGCTGTCGCCCTGCGGCGTCTTGATTCGAGATTCCGCGCGTTTGACGAACTGGGGCTTCCGTCGCGGCTGCAGGAGTTCTGCGCCTTGCCGGACGGGCTGTTCATCGTGACGGGGCCGACCGGCTCGGGGAAGTCCACGACGCTTGCGACGATGATTGACCGCATCAACCACAGCCGAAATGCGCATATCGTCACGATCGAGGATCCCGTCGAATTCGTCCATCGTTCCGACCGATGCATCATCAACCAGCGGCAGATCGGCCGTGACGCGCCGAACTTCAACAATGCGCTGGTTGCCGCGCTTCGGCAGGACCCGGACGTCATTCTCGTGGGCGAGATTCGTGACCTGAACACGATTCGCACGGCGCTTCAGGCGGCGGAGACGGGCCATCTCGTCCTGACGACCCTGCACGCGGGCGACTGTGCCGGCGCCGTCGAGCGGCTGGTCGGCGTCTTCCCCGCCGACGAGCAGGCGAGCGTGCGCCAGCAGTTGGCGCTCGTCCTGCGCGGCATCTTCACGCAGCATCTCTTGCGACGATTGGACGGCGAGGGGCGCGTGCCGGCCTTTGAGCTGCTGGTGAACAACCCGGCCGTCTCGAACTTCATCGTCACGGGCCGCAGCCAGCAGATCTATTCGGCGATGGAGGTCGGCGGGCCTTACGGCATGTGCACGCTTGACCAGTCCCTTTACGCGCTGCTTGAGAACGGACTGATCGACGTCAACGCGGCTCGTGCGCTCTCGAAGAACCCCGCGTCGTTTTGAGACGACCTGGCGATTTGAGCCGGAATCCCGCTCCGAACCCCTCGAACCCGATGTTCGGCACTCTGACGTGCGCCGAATGAAGTTTCGTCAAGGGGCGGCGTCCTCGTATAATTCTCCCCACGCCTCGGAAGCGGGGGACTGACGTTCGGGACGCGGTTGTTCCGATGCCTCCGCCTTCCCTGGCGCGGAGAAAAACACATGAACAGTAAGACAGGCTCGCCCGCGCGTGTGCGCGGGCGCGATCTGATGGGGGATGGGATGCTGGATGCCTGTACAGGCACTTCCGGATCGCATGAGCGTGCGCGTGTACGCGAGGACTTCTACGGCCCGACCATCGTGCGCGATACGGACGCGGCCGTCAATTACGCGCTGGAGACGGCGCGAGGCGACGGACGATTCCGCCGCGCGTGGTGCTTCTACTGCCTGCGGCTCGGGGTCAACACGTTCCTCGACCAGCTCGACTCGGTGCTGGCGTGCGCACGGCAGGGCGAGATCCGCGAACCCGCCCGCGCCTTCCATGCGCGTCTGCGGAAGCTGACGACACAGCTCTTCGGGCAGGTCCATCCGACGGGAGGTGCGCGATGAGCTACCGCAACGACCGGTTCGCAAACGGCTGCCTCTCGCTGGACCTGCTCTTCGACGACCGGATGTCCGACAAGTCCCGGTCGCTCTCGGACGGCGGCGCCGGCGTGGCGCGGCTGGTGACGGCAATCGATTACGACCCGTCCGAGGCCGAGGGCGAGGAGGCGGCCGCCCGGACGCGCCACGAGCGGATCTGCGGCGCCGTCCGCCAGCGCTTCCGCCGGGCGGGCATGGGGTACCTGATGCCGACGTTCCTCCTCATCTGCCGCAACGGGCCGCATCGGAACGAGTCCATCGCGGAGATCGCCCGCAGGCGGAACCTGCCGCTCCATGTGGCGAAGGCCCGCTATTTCGTACATCGCCGGAAAATCATCCGGTTGCTGACGGGCCAGTAAAACAAGGCGGATCGCGCGCGTCAGGCCCGACGGACGGACGAACGTGCGCTCCTCCGCTGCACATGGAGACATAGAGGGGTTGCGACGTCCTGCGGCAGGGCGAAAACCAACGCAAGACAGCCGAGCGCCGATTGCCAAGGGGCGTCGCGGCACCTCGTCAAGCCCGACGGCGATCAAGAAGAAACGGTTCAGGCGACGCTCAAGAGGCGCGGCAACGCGCCATGCGCATCGGCAGGGGTTGTCCATGCGCATGGAACGCCCCCTCGGATGCGCATGGACAACACGGCTTCACGCCGATTCGCGGCGGACAGGAAACCAAAGGAAAAAAAGACGACAGACAGGAAAGGAAAACGCAACATGGCAAAGCCCACAATCAAGTTCACCGCCGTGCCCTACAAGGTCGGCGACTATACGGGACACCGCCCGCTGCTGGAGAACCAGCCGATGGTCGCGGACCTCGACTTCTGCAAGGAAGTCGTCGTCGAAAAGCGGCTCGCGATGAGCGCCGAGGAGCTCCTCCACGGCGTGGAGATGCTTGGCGAGGTCGCCGCGAAGAAAGTCGCCCAGGACGGGCGGCCGCGCGCCATCACCCGCCTCATCAAGTGGAACCGCTTCGCCAAGGGCAACCTTGACTCGCCCACGGGCCCATGGAACAAAACGTGCAAGGCCTACGTCCGCGCACAGCTTCTGAGCGACGCGGAGAAGACCATCGACGGCATGTTCGTCAACGCGGACGGCGCGGACGCGGCAATCCCGCGCGTGACGAGCCTTGCCTCGCCCAACGGGAACGCCGGCGAGGTCTTGAAGGCGGCGACCATCGTCGCGAATGGCGCGAATCTCGCGTTCAGCGTGGATTGGGGCGACGCGGTGACGGTCAAGTGGTTCGAGGGGCAGGACGAAAGCGCACAAGCGAAGACGCTGGAGATCATCCCGGTCGAGCAGAGCGCGACCTACTTGCGCTTCGACTGGCCCGAAGGCCTCGCAGAAGTGCCCGTCGGCACGACGCTGACGTTCTCGTTCAGACTGCACGGCGGCGAGGGCGGCGCGGAACGCCTCCTCACGAAGACCGCCAAGCTCGTCGAGGCGTAAGGGAAGGTGCGAGGAAAATGAAACGGAAGATGATAAATTGGGATCGGCTCGCGAAGATGCTGTGGGACGCGCTCAGGCCCGTCCTGCTCGCGGTTCTCGGCGGCAGCGTCGTGTCGCTGTCGGGAGGCTGCTCCATCTTGGGTTCCGGCGTCGGGATCACGCTCTGATCGATTCCGCCTCCGCGTCCGTTCGGGCGCGGCGGCGGAATCCCATGCCCGTCCGCCATTGCCTTTCAGGCCCTGCTCATGGTATAATGCACGGCACTGTCATGAGCGCATACGACGTACTTTGGGGCGTTGCCGAAGGCAACTACGGCATCATCACCTCCGCGAAAGCGAAGGGTCTTGGCGTTTCACGCCAATGTCTTGTCGCCATGGAGCGCAGCGGTCGCCTGATGCGTCTCGGGCACGGCGTTTACCAGGTCAAGCACCATGTGGTTGGCCGGAACGACCGCTACGCCGCGTCTGTCGCCGTTGCGGGGGAGGGCGCGTATCTGCGCGGCGCTTCGGTCGTGCAGATGCTCGGCCTGACGCCGGCGAGTCCGCCGTTCGTCTACTTGGGGACGCCGAGGCGGGTGAGGCGCAGGCTTCCCAAGTACTGTCGGCTCGCTTGCAACCGGCCATGTGAAGTCGTCGAATACGAGGGCTTCGAGGGCATAAAGTGCCAGCGGCTCGTCGAGGCGATGCGGACGGCGAGAGCCGATGGCGCGATTGGGCCCGCCCGCCTGCGCGACGCCGCCCATGTGGCCAACGGGAAGGGGCTTCTGACCGACGCGGAATGCGCGGAGTTCGCGCGTCGGCCTGACGGGACGCGGACGAAGGGCGGGGCGCGAAGGCGCAAGTCGAAGCGGCAGGGCCGCGCAAGTTGAGCGATTCAGGGAGACGGAGAAAGTGGCAACGAGAAAGCAGAAGAAAACGCAAGGGACGACGGATGACGGACAGCGCGGCAGGGTTGTCCTCGTCGGCACCTACAAGGGCGACCAGCTGGCGAAGTGGCGCGGCTGGTACAACTACCCCATTTCGGACGACGACAAGATCGCCGAGGCCGACGCCGCGTCGATCGCGGAGCTGTGGCTCTTCAAGGGCTCGAAGGAGCAGAGGACGTACAAGGCGGAGTTCGTCGGCGTCAAGACCCGCGAAGAGCTGGTGCGCGACTACGGCTACCCTGCGAAGGGCAGGGCGCACGGCGAGAAGTACCTGCTCTTCAAGACGAAGCTCAAGTATCAGCACAAGTTGACGCCGCCGGAAGACGCGGCGCGCGTCATCGTCCGCACGGCGGACTTCGCGACCGCGCCCAAAGTGCGCAAGCAGCTCAAGGCGTACCTCGAGTCGCCTGACCGCGCCGACCCCGACCTCGCGAAACGTCTGCCGGAAGTCGTCACGAAACTGCGCCCCGAACAGCTGCGCGTGTGCGAGGCGGCGTATCAGTTTACTTTTCTGTCAATGATGTACCCAGAACAACACCATGTGCCAAGAACGGAACCAATAGACTATGTTGATAACGAGTGTCGTGCAGAATACAACCATGCCTTAATGCCCGGCACGCCCAATGGTCAACCATATCGTATGGGGGAGTTCTTTTGCGGACCAGGCGGCCTTGCGTGTGGTGCGCTTAATGCGACGATCGAGAATCAGAACTTTAAGATTGTTCATGCATGGTCGAATGACTACGACCAACAGACCTGCAAGACTTATGCGGAGAACATCTGTCCAGATTCTCCTGCTTCTGTTATATGCGATGATGTGCGCAAGATAGACTTGGATGACAAGCGTCTGACGAGCATAGACGGTTTCGCCTTTGGTTTCCCGTGTAATGATTTTTCGGTCGTAGGCGAACATAAAGGTATTGACGGAAACTACGGCCCATTATATCAATATGGCGTTGCCGTGCTTCGCAAGTTCAATCCGCTTTGGTTCTTTGCCGAGAATGTAGGTGGTCTTGCCAGCGCAAACGAAGGCGCGGCACTCAAAAAGATTCTTTCGAGCATGAAGGAGGCGGGGTATCGCATCTATCCTCATCTTTACAAGTTTGAGGATTACGGCGTGCCGCAAACGCGCCACAGGATAATCATAATCGGCATAAGGGAAGACTTGCCTTTTGCGTTCTTTCCGCCCAGCCCAGTCTCAATCATGCCGAGGGACAATTCTGCGAGAGCCGCATTGGAGAATCCTCCCATACCTCCAAATGCTCCTAACAATACGCGAACGGCGCAAAGTTCCGTTGTCGTAGAACGCTTGCAGTATATACGGCCTGGAGAAAACGCATTCACGGCAAATCTGCCGCCTCACCTTCAACTTAATGTAAAAGGCGCTAAAATCAGCCAAATTTATAAGCGCCTCGATCCAGATAAGCCTGCTTATACAGTTACTGGATCAGGCGGTGGCGGTACTCATATCTACCATTACGCAGAGCCGCGTGCGCTAACAAATCGCGAACGAGCACGGTTGCAGACATTCCCTGATGACTATCTCTTTACAGGCAGTAAAGAAAGTGTGCGGAAACAAATAGGTATGGCAGTGCCTCCTAGAGGTGCGCAAATCATCTTTGAGGCATTGCTTCGTACTCTTGCGGGCATTGCCTATGAACATGTTGAGTGTAACATTTCTGACGAAGGAGTCTTAAAATAGAAGCAGATGACAATCCGCGAAGGAGGCCTATGTTTGGAACTGTAGTTGACGATGAACTTTTTGAGTATGCGCTTATCAAGCCGCTCTTCAGAAGCGATGCACCCAATTCAATCAAGATTGTTTCAGGTTACGCTACTCATGCGATGGCGGCGCGGCATTTGATAGAAAGCACATCTCGGAAGAAGAGTCTATCTGTTGATTTGATATATGGCATGGCGGGTTCTGATGGTGTTAGCAAAATAAACCATCTTGGCTTTATCTCTCTTGAACAACATAAGGAGTTCGCATACAATGGCGACTTCACTTGTTCGTATGTGAGAAAGCCGTCGTCAGTGCATTCTAAGGTGTATGTTTGGTGCAAAGGCGACAAGCCCGTACAGGCATTCATCGGTTCTGCCAACTACTCAGAATCAGGCTTCCATCTTCCAAGTCGGAGAGAGACGCTTGCTGAATGCGATCCTTCAACGGCATTTGATTTCTTTGAGGAGGTAAAGAAAAAGACCATCTTATGCGACAAGGCAAATAGAGATAAGGATTTCTCAACAAAATCTCATGCTACATCGCTAATAGCCAAATCCTCTGAAGCTGTTAAGATAGAAACGGATAAAACTTCGCCGTTCTACAATCACGAAATGGTTGTTTTGTCGTTGCTCACAACCAAGGGAGACGCTGGCAACGGGTCGCGCTTAAATTGGGGAGTCCGCCCTGATGGGAAGCCGAGGACATCGACGAATGGAAATGGGTCGGTAAGCAAACGCGACCCTAACCAGTCGTACATTGGACTTCCGGCGTCGCTTCAACGCTCAGGTTTTTTTCCAGATGTCAAGCATCGCTTCACTGTCCTTACTGACGATGACAGAATCTTTACCTGTGTTCGTGCTCAGGCTAATGGTAAAGGTATAGAAACACCACAGGACAATTCTGAGATTGGCCGCTATTTTCGCCAAAGGTTGGGGTTGCCGAATGGCGCATATATTTCTGTTTCCGACTTGAAAAGATATGGCCGAACGGAAGTAAAGTTCTATAAACTAGACGACGAGAACTATGTCATGGATTTTTCAAGACCCTAGAGAAAAACAATGATAACCGATGCAGTCATAGGGGATGTGCAAAAAGTACGCGGTAGCAAGGACACTATTCGTGTATTTGCATGTCTTGAAGCCTCAGGAACTAGTCGAGAAATCGAGTTTGTTGTTGATTTGGCAAAAATGGGTTTGTCCTGGAAAGGTGAGTTTGAAATGACTCTTGCTAAGTTGCTGAAGCAAGACTTCAGGTCGTTCTATCTTGAACATCATGCTTTTCCATGCGAAGCAGACATCGCCAAGTTTTTACAAAAACATGATTGCTTCACAATCAACAAACGCAATGTCGAGAATTACCAGGTGTTTCACTATGAGGCATAAAGGTTTGTTAGAAAAGTGCTGCGTCGAAACCCCCGCTGACGCTGACGCGATGTTCCGCGCCGCGTTGCCGAAGGAGCAGAAGGAGGAGCGTGTGTTCGTCCTGCCGCTGGACGGCAACGGCAAGGCACTTGCCAAGCCGATTCTTGTTTCCGTCGGGCACAAGGACGGCACGGCAACAATTGACGCGGGCGCAATCTTCCGCGAGGCGCTGAAAGCCGGCGCGGAGGAAATCATCGTCGCGCACAACCATCCCTCGGGCGACCTCACGCCCAGCAAGGCGGACATCGCGGCGACAACGAAACTGCGCGAGGCGGCAGACCTTATGGGCGTACCGCTTATCGATCATTTAATCCTTGGCACATCTGATTGTGCTGGAAACACAGGCTTTGTGTCCATGGTAGAATTGTCTCTCATTTGATCATCCGCGAGTGCCTATCGGCTCTTCCAATCATTGCAGGGTATCTTCTTAATTGAACTTATGCCAATCGTCAACGCCTTTACCTGCACCGGGGCATACGCCGTCCTGATCATGTCGGGACTGAAGCGTGTGGAGAACCGTAGCTGCATGCCCGTTCCGGCGCGGGGGCGTTGCGCGATGGGCGTTTCCAAGAGGTTCTGCCGCGCCGAGTATGACGGCATCAAAGCGTGGTTGCGGCGATTAAACGGCGACAGGGTGGATGCCATCGTCCCGACATGGGAAGAGGCGAGCTGTTGGCCGGGCCACATCGTCGCGGTGATGGACTACCAGGCGATAGATGCAGAACCCGAAGAAGAACCTTGGCGGGTTCAGGCGCAGTTTTGGAATGAAGGCTACCGCTACTGGTGGCTACTCTCGAACATTCGCAAGTTGCCTGCTCCCATTCCCTGTCGCGGCAATGTCGGAATGTGGCGGCTGCCGGAAGATGTTTCTGGTGCAGTAAATGCGCAATTAGGAGCTGACTGATGCATAAATCTTCCATCCGTTTCTACAATGACCGCGAGGTGCGGGCGATCTGGGATGATGCCGCCGCAAAGTGGCGGTTCTCTGTTCTTGATGTCATTGCCGCCATCAACAATGAACCTGAATATGCCAAAGCACGAAACTACTGGAAATTCCTCAAGGCGAAGCTGAAACGGACGGACGACGAGCTGGTTAGCGCCACTACCCAACTGAAGCTGAAAGCGGCGGACGGCAAGTCCTATCTTTCCGACGTCGTGGATGCAGACGGCGTTGTCGCGCTTGCAAAGAAAATCCCAAATGAACGGGCAACGGCATTTCTCGACTGGTTCCTCTACTCCGACAACACCATTGACGGTAAATCGCGCCATAAGGCGTATGCGCTTTTCGAGAGCGATCTCTTGTCCAGCCTTGAACCGGGAAGCGTGAAGTGCCTGCGGCAGATTCATGGATACATCTTCGGCGGTCTATACGACTTCGCAGGACAGGTCAGGACGAAGAACATTTCCAAGGGCGGCTTCACATTCGCCAACTGTATGCACTTCCCGACAACGCTCGCGACAATTGAGGCCATGCCCGAAAACGCGTTCGAAGAGATAATCGACAAGTATGTTGAAATGAACGTAGCGCACCCGTTCATGGAGGGGAATGGACGCGCCACGCGCATCTGGCTCGACCTTATGCTGAAACGCTCTCTCAAGCGATGCATCGACTGGAGCAAGGTGGACAAGAAGACATACCTTTCCGCAATGCGAACAAGCGTCTCGGACAGCAAGCCACTCAAGCAACTCCTCCGACCCGCCCTAACCAGTAAAATCGCCGATCGGGAGATGTTCATGAAAGGCATTGATTATTCATACTACTACGAGACTGACGATGATAAGCCGCCTGAATCGGAGAGCCATAGGTGAACAAGATTTCCGACGTCGTAAATATGCAGCTTGCCGAAGTGAATTCCATATGACCATCACCGTCATATCATTCTCCTTTAAGCGCGGCTTGCCGGAAGACCCCCACCGGTAATGGAGGGGGCTTCGTGTTCGATTGCCGGGCCATGCCTAACCCATTCTGGGACGAGACACTACGCGGCTACACGGGGCGCGACAATCCCGTCTGTGACTTCTTCGCCCGCTTCCCAAAGACTGTCGAGCCGTTCCTTGAGGCGACCGAGACGCTTGTTCGCCAATCGATAGAACAATACAAGCGAGATGGCCGCGATCATCTTCAAGTCGCCTTCGGCTGCACCGGGGGACAGCACCGATCCGTGTATTTCGCAGAGCGTCTAGCAGAACGTCTTGCTATAATAGACGGAATCGAGGTCGCGGTTGTGCATTCAGCAAAACATTATTGGAAGACAGAAACAAGAGGGGTCGGGCAATGAGTTCCGAAAAGTACATCCCGCCGTACAAGGTGAGCGAAGAGGCGGTGGAGCGATTTGAGCAACTAAAAAGAGACCACGAATGAATACTAAAAGAATGCTCTTTAATATGTCTTTATGGGAATGCATCAGTCGGACAACCGCATCGATATGCCTTTTGATTGTTCTTTCTGGGTGCATAGCCAACAATTATGAGAAGTTCTATACTGATTCCGAAAGAGACAGGGCACTACAGTCTGTTCATGGTGATGCACCTGTGATTCTTAAGACGGTCACGACCGAAGAAGATGTACTCCGTCTGATGGAAGATGGATATGTGGCTATCGGTCACAGTTCCTTTAACAGTCCGTATTGTCCTTTTTCCTGTGCAATCGATACGGCTGAAAAACACAATGCCGCACTCGTCCTTTTGGATGTTCGATTCAAGGAGAACAAGCAATACACATCAGTGATGTTTCTGCCTTCATACGCTAAAACTTATCATAGCGGTTCTGTAAATGCATCAGCATACGGAAGAGGCGGTTATGTGTACGGGACTGGGACATATTCCGGAACGTCAACTACCACAACGTTGAATGCCGTCCCTGTTCAGCGCGAAGTGAGTATTTACCAACATGATGCAATGTTTTTCAAAAAGATTGATTATAATGGTCGATACGGCATTGTGTGGCATATCCCAAAACGACTTCCAACGGAGAAAGCCGATTCGCCAACTGTTGTCCATGTCCTTGCTGTCGTGCACGGAACGCAGGCTGAAAAACACGGCGTCAAGCGAGGTCAAGTGGTAAAGTCGATAAATGGAGTGCCAATTATGACGCGAAAAGATATCGCACCGTTTATTGCGAACGAGGGCGCCATCAAGGAAGTGGAGGTGACAGATGAAAAGTAAACTTATCATCGGCATTGGAATCTCCGTGTTGTTTTCGGGTTGCATAATGTGGGATGCAGGGTATACGGATAATACTCCCGTCATTGAAACGCGAATTTCGGTCGAAGATAAAGTTCCCATCTCCTACGATGTTATTCTGGATTTGGACAGGAATGATATAATTGCCGCGCCTGAAATGCAAGAGTTAAGGGACAAGATTGAAGAGGGATTGAAAGCCACAGGTCTTTTCTCTGAGGTTTTGTATGGCAAAGGAACTATCGACGATTCATATCATGTGTCATTCTTGTTTAGGCAAGCAGGTATGACGGTAGAAGATTCAATGGCTGTCGGTTTATTGGCAGGCTATACCTTCTTTCTTGTGCCTACAGGAGAAGTCTGTACATTTGATGGGTCTGCGGTCTTGTCATTAAAAAGGAAGCCCATCTACTCTACTGCAAAAGCAGAAGAACTCAGATGTCTTAGTTGGTTGCCGTTAGCACCGGCAGGATTATTTATGAACTCATGGTCGGTATGGCATTATGCCGAATTGGGAACAGTAAATGCGCTTGTCAATGATATCGCGGCATATCATAGAAAACGTTTTCTAAATGAATCAAAGGACAGTGACTAAAGACTTCGTTTGTGCCACCTACAGACATGAGGAGTGGGGCAGTGGGTTGCGCCGCGTGAATGGCATCTTGCGCGATTATGGCATGGCATAAACCCCGTCGTGGTCGAAGATGCGGGCATCGCCGTAAGGATGAATGTCCATAGAAATACTATGACATCGGATGAGACAGCAAGGGCAAAGGCTGTCACGGCAAAATCAAGTGGTGTCACAGTAACTAGCACAGTAAATGTCACAGTAAATGATGATCGGAACAGATTGCTTTCGCTCATAAAGGCACATCCAGGCATGCGAGCCGAACATTACGCGCAACAGTTGGGGAAGACGCGCCGAACAATTATGCGCTGCGAGAAGGACAAGATGATCAAGATGGGCTACGCTTCCGCCCAGTGCGACTACTACTGCTACGTGCTGGAGGAGGAAGTGTCGCTTGGCGACTTGGACGTGCCGCAGCTCATCGCGGAGCGCAAGCGCGAGAAAGGCGGCGACTTCAAGCCGGGCGCCCCCATTTATCTCAAAGGAGGTGAATTGATAGGTTTTAGGAGGTAGCTTATGGCCGATGACAACGATATCCTTGTTCGTATTGCGGAAGACCGCGCCTTTACCTGCACCGGGGCATACGCCGTCCTGATCATGTCGGGACTGAAGCGTGTGGAGAACCGCAGCTGCATGCCCGTTCCGGCGCGGGGGCGTTGCGCGATGGGCGTTTCCAAGAGGTTCTGCCGGAAGGAGCTGCAGCAAGCTGCGGCGGATGACGGCAATGTAGGTCCCTGAGCCATGGGGCGAGAATGCCAAGCGCAAATCCCGGCGGCAACCGGGACTATCACATCGCGTACTCTGGCGGGATCGTCGCCGCATACGTCACAAATAGACAATTCCTTGTCCTCTCGCCGCGTTGACAAAGTGGCTGGCCAGTCTGGATTCTGGAGAGGATTTCGGCTATACTACGAACTGTAGTCTGGAGAAGGAATCCATGAAAGCCAATGAGACAAGCCTGATCATCACGACCCTGCGAAAGGAAATCCTTAGCGGAAAGTACCTCGCGGCGGCGAATCCCTTCCCGAGCGAACGTGGACTCGCGCGGCGCTTTGGCGTCAAGCGCTCGGTCGTCGCCCAGGCCCTGCAGGACTTGAGCGCAAAGGGCTTCCTCGTGCGGCGGCGCGGCAAGGGCACGTTCCTGTCGAAGAGTGCGCAGCGCGGCGCCGGTCCCGTCGGGCTTATCGTGCCGGGCGTCGCCTACTCGGACTTCTTCTCCGCCCTCGTGAGCGGCGTCTCGCGCTGTGCGCAGAAGGCGGAGCGGACGCTGCTCTTCGGCGACGTTTCCGCGAAGGGCGCGACGGCCCGCGTTGAGCAGGCGAAGCGGTTCGCCGAGACGATCGTCCGCGAGGGCGTTTCCGGCGTCATCTATCAGCCGCTGGAGTTCGTGACGGACTCGGAGGCGTGCAATCGCGAGGTCCTGTCCGTCTTCGCGGACGCGCAGGTGCCGGTCGTGCTGATCGACTGCGACTTCGTGAAGCCGCCGCGCCGCAGCGACTATGACCTTGTGGGCATCGACAACGAGTCGGCCGGTGGCCGTCTCGCCGAACACCTGCTCGCGGCGGGCGCGCGGGACATTCGCTTCCTGATGCACGCCGACCGCTCGGCGAACATGTACCGGCGCGTCAACGGCGTGATGAACGCGCTGCGGATGAGGGGCGCCGCGTCCGAGGGCGGCGTGATCGATGCGCAGCCCGAAGACGCGGCGGCGATTCGGCGGTACCTGCGTCGGCACAGGCCGGACGCGATCGTCTGCGGCACGGACCTCACGGCGGCGCTCCTCAAGAACACGCTGGATGGGCTGGGGTTGCGCGTGCCGGACGACATCCTTCTAGCGGGATTCGACGACACGAGCACGGCGTGCGTCATGACGCCGCAGCTCACGACGATCCACCAGCCGTGTGACCTCATCGCCGAGACCGCGTTCGACCGACTCCTCCGGCGGCTCGTGAACCCGACGCTGCCGCCGACGGAGATCCTGTTGCCGGCGCCCCTTGTCGTGCGCGCCTCGACGCGTCGTCCCGAGGGCGCGGCGGCCCGGACGCAGTCGCTGAAGAAGTCGAAAACGAAACAGCAGAAGAAGAAAGGGAAGAAATGATGATTGACGTTCCTCTTGCCGCCTTGTCCGTTGGCGTGCTGGCGCAGGTGACGCTGGCCGACACGACGCTGGCCCCGGCGGACAACGCCGCGTTCACGGACGAGTTCAAGGGGCGGTCGGCGGTCGCGGGGGGCGTGCCGACTGCGCCTGCGAAGTATCGCCGTCCGCCGGGCTGGAAGCCGGCGCCGCCGTTCCCGAAGACGCTGCCGGAGATCGCCCGCGACCATTCGGCGGAGACGATCGCGCGCGCCCGGGCGCAGGTGGAGAAGGTGAACGCCGTCAATCGCGCCGGGAAATACGCCGCGACCGGCGCCGGTATGGATCGTCACGCCTGCCCCGAATGGTTCATCGACGCGAAGCTCGGCATGTTCGTCGATTGGGGACCTTGGTCGGTCGCCGCCTACTCGCCGTATGCGAAGGGGGCGCGGCTCTATCCGGACTGGTACGAGTACAAGTGCCGCCCCGAATACGCGGCGGCCGACAGCGCGGCGGCGTATCACCGCAAGAACTGGGGCGCGGACTTCAAGCCCGACCATTTCATCGGCCTCTTTCGCGGCGAGCGGTTCGACGCGGCGAAGATGATGAAGGTCTTCCGCCGGTGCGGCGCGAAATACGTCGTGCCGTTCCTCAAGCACCATTCGGGCTTCTGCCTCTGGGACGATCCGTTCACGTTCCGCAATTCGGCGGACGGCCCAGCGAAGCGCGACTTCGCGCGGGAGATGGCGGACGCGGCGCGGGCCGAGGGGCTGAAGTTCGGCGTCTACAACTCGCAGGCGGACGAATGGGAGTATCCGATCCTTCAGGACGACGGCTCAATCCGGATGAAGGTCTGGGGCGGCAAGGTCGCAGACTACACGCCGGAGATGGAGGGCAAGTCGTCCGGGAAAATCGCCGTCCGGGACTTCGTCCGCGAGTACATCGTGCCGCAGATGACGGCGTTCATCGACAAGTATGACCCTGACATCCTCTGGTACGACGCGGACTGGGCGACGCGGGCGACGGAGAACGGATCCTACGACATAACCGCCTACTTCTACAACAAGGCGGAAGGACGCAAGGAAGTCTGCTGCAACGACCGCTACGGGCGGCTCGACCCGTCCGAGGAGGCGGCCTTCGCGCGCAAGGGCATCCGGCTCATCGGCTGCCGGACGGTGCGCGGCGACTTCTTCACGGACGAGTGGGGCGACACGGCGGAGAACATCGACCCGAAGACGTGGCATCCGTGGGAATCGTGCTCCGGCATCTCGAAGGCCTACGGCAACCACTGGATGGAGGAGCTTGATCCGTCGATGGTGATGACGGACGGGGAGTTCATCTGCCATTTCACGTCCATCGTCGCGCGTGGCGGAAACCTGCTCCTGCTCGTCAATCTTGACGCGCAAGGCGCGATTCCGGAGGTGCAGGAGGCGCGGCTTCTCTCGATCGGACGCTGGCTGGAGAAGAACGGCGAGGCGATCTACGCGACGCGCATCGTCGCGCCGTTCTCGACGTCGGCCGTCGATTACACGCGGGCGAAGGACGGGAAGGCGATCTACGCCATCGTGAAGGAGCCGGCGGCGGAAATCGCGCTCGACTGCGAAATCCCGTCGGGCGCGTGCGTCACAGCCCTCGGCGAGACGGAGGCCTTGTCTGCCCGCCGCGACGGGACGAAGATGGTCGTTCGCCTCCCGCCGCGCCTCGCGAACGCGACGTTGCCGTTCGTGCTGAAGATTGAGAATTCTTAGGACCCTGCCCCAGTGCGGAGGCGTGATTGACGGAAAAATCGAATGTATGGTATAATGCATATAGGAAACTGAAACATGGCGATAGAAAAGATGAGCGAGGTCACGAGAAAGTCGTTTATCGTCGGCACGGCGTCGTTCGCCGCCGCGCCGCTCTGCGCTTCGGACGGAAAGCCGTCGTCTCTGGCGGGCCTGTCGGGCGATCTTGCCGACGGGAAATCTTCCGTCTTCCACTTAAATGACAGGCAGACCGTGGGGAACCTCATCCTGCAGTCGACAAGGCCCTATTCAAGCAACCTGGTCCTGTCCCATCGGCTTTGCACCCTGTCTGTCTTTACGGACATTCATGGCTGCAAGGAAAACCTGAAGAGATACGTCGACTTCTCGCGTGAGTACGGGCGCTACATCGACGACATGCTCTGCCTTGGCGATATGGTTCCATCTTCGTTTGCAGACCCCATGGACTTCTGGGACGGCATTGAAGGCACGGAAAAGATTCTGAAGACCATCGGGAATCACGACACCCTCAATAGCAGCCTGAGCGAGGCGGACTGGTCGTATCATTCCGGGAAGGAGTCTTACGTTAGGTACTTTCAGCCCCATATAGGAAGCTGGGGCGTCGTCCAGCCCGTTGATGCCGAGGAAAAGGGCTTTTGCTGGTATTACAAGGACTATGCGGAGGCCAAGGTGAGGCTCATCGTTCTGGACTGCATGTTCGTTCCGAAAGACACGGGCGACGAGCAGCTTCATTGGTTTGCACAGGCGCTTTCGGACGCGAAGGAGAAAGGCCTCTCCGTTGTCGCCGCAAAGCATTTTCCGTTTGAAGTGATTCAGGATTCGGAGAACAACACCTTCAACAGCATTGACTTAAAGCCTTACAATGGCGGTCACAGCATGATGAAGTTCGTTCAAGAGGTGGATGCCTTTATTTCGTCTGGAGGAGATTTCATCTGCTGGATGCACGGAGATTCGCATTATGACTATCAAGGCGTCATCAAGGGGCATCCGGCCCAGTATTGCATCGCCTTTGAGAACGCCAGTCTCAATTCGCAATGGAATGACTCCGTTCGAATCAGAGGCTCGAAAAGTCAGGACAGCTTCAACTTCGTTACGTTTGACACGAACTCCAAGCTGATAAAGATCGTCCGGGTCGGAAACAATTCAGATCGGTACTTGCGACAAAAGAACTGTCTTTGCTATGACTATAAGCGCAAGAAGACCATAACGTGCAAATGACGGTGTCGTCAACAACGGCTTGCAGAAACAAAGGAAAGCAAAAGGAGAGAAGAACATGAGAAAAATGATTAAAACGGTTTGTCGCAAGGCTGTTCTTGCTAAATATAGGGGGGGGGGGTATGAACCTTTCGGCTCTCCTTCTTTTCGGATGCGTTGCGCTGGGCGCCGTGTCGGGGCTGGCGGGTGATCCGACGGTCGTCTGGTGGACGGGGGTCGCCTCGACAGACCTGTCGGCGGACGCGAACTGGGAGGGCGGGATGCGTCCGACGCAGGCGTCCGAGGCGATGGGCTTCAAGGCGCAGCCGTCGGCGGATTACACGCTGACGCTGACGGCCGACCTCGACTTCCCCGGCACGTGGTGGTTTGCGGGCAATGCCGGTCGGCGAACGTTCGACCTCGGCGGGCACACGCTGACGTTCCGGAAGCCCTACAGCAACCATGACCACAACAACGCCACGAACGTCATCCGCAACGGCACGGTCGCGTTTGAGGACACGAACGGCAATCCGCTGGAGGTGACGTTCTGGAACGCCTATCGGCGCTGCACGATGTCCATTGAAAACGGCGGTCGCTTCGTCGGCAACCTGAACTTCCAGGATGGCGGCACGCGTCATTTGACGATTGCGGACGGCGGCTCGATGCGCGGTCGTCTCCACAGCCGCGGCAACGACTGCCGCGTCTTCATCCGCGGCGAGGGGTCGTCGCTTGACGCGAACAAAAGCGAGCTTCTTGTCGGCGGACAGGGCTTTCGGTCGCAGGCGTACGTCACGGACGGCGCGGTCGTCTCCAACGTGAGCTACCTCGGCGTCGGCGGCCTCAGTGCCTACCGCGATGGCGGCGCTGCGTATCTGTGCGTCTCGAACGCGACGCTTTCGATGTGCCCGAACGGCACCCAGGAGCAGTTCTACATCGGCTGTTGCGGGAACGGATCCGCCAACCACGGCAACCGCATGGACGTGGTCGGCGGCGCCCGGTTCCTTGCGGGCGGCGTGGACGGCGCGTATGCCGCGGGCGGCCACATCCTTCTCGCCGTGGGCGACGGCTATTCGCATTCGAATCTCCTGTATGTCGCCGGCGAGGGGACGACGTTCTCCAACTTCTACTCGGGCTTTGACCGACCGCTGACCGCCGGCCAGAACGGCCTCTTCAATCGGATTCACTTCACGAGCAATTCGGTGTCCTTCGTGGACACGATCTCGGCGGGCGGCCAGGCCAAGGGATATGGCGACAGCTGCGTGACGTCGCTCTGGAACCGCGTCACGGTCGATGGCGGGGCGACGCTTGCGGCGACGAACGTGTTCGTGGCGGCGCGTCATCCGGACGACAGGGAGATGCCGCTCTACCTGACGAGCCTCGTGGCCTCAAATGTCTTTGAGGTCCTGGAGGGCGGCACGCTTCAGTGTGACAATCGCATTAGGTGCGGTGCGCTCTATCCGAGCTTTGACAATGCCCTCGTCGTGCGCGGACGCGATGCCGTTGTGACGGTTGGGTCGGGGTCGGGCGCCGCCCTTGTCGTCGGACACATGGGATCGCGAGGAAACCATGTCGAGGTGACGGACGGAGCCTCGCTCAAGGTGTCGGGAGACATCCTGATTGGGCGCGAGGACGTGCGCGCCTCGAACAACTGGGTCAGGCTGGACGGCTGTTCCTTCACGAATGCGACGAGCCGGATTGAGATCGGCTCATCGGGGAATGCCGGCAACCGCCTGTGGGTCGGCACGGACTCATCGGTCTCCTGCTCCATCGTCCGGCTGTCGGGTCTGGATTCTGAACTTGTTCTCTCAAACGGCACGCTGCACGTCTCGAACGCGCTTCTTCCCAATTACCAGAACGATTCGGAGACGGATGGCGGCTCGCGCTTCTCGTTCTTCGGGCCGAGAGCGAAGCTGATGCTCACGGGCGGCAACAGCGGCGACTTCACGAACCGGTGCACGTTCGCGTTCGCGGTCCCGGAGGGCGGTTACGCGACCGCGCCTGTCGAGTCGTCCAACCAGGCGCTCCACTTGTGCGATGACACGGCCTTCGACTTCGATTTCTCGGCCGTGCGCCGGACGGGCGTGAAGACGACGCTTTTCCGCTATTCCGGCGGAAACGACACCTGGCGCATCCGCATTTCGCAGAAGACGCTGGAAAGGATCCAGGACGCCGCGCGCCGACACGCCTCCCGCGCGCGGGTCACGCTCTCGGACGACCGGCGGACGGTCAGCCTCCGCGTGCCGCGCGAAGCGTTCCTGATGATCCTGAGATAAGTACGGAGATGATGATGGAAGGACTTGCAAGACCTCGGACGCGACAAGCGCGTCCCTCCCGTACCTTCGCAAAACAGCAAAAGTTCGCTGTCCTATTCGGTCTTGCGCTGGCGGTCTCCGTGTCGTCCGCCCGGCAGACGGTCGAGGCTGACTTGCGGCTGCTCGGCAAGGTCTCGGCCGAGGCCTTGGCCGCGCCGGACGGCTCGGTCACGACGCTTCTGGACTGCGAGACGCCCGAACAGGCGCGGATGGCGGCTTCCAAGTTCCTGACGGACATCTCGCGCTTCGGTGACGACGCGGGTCTCTTCGCCGTCGGGCATCGCGGCTGCCGCGCGGCGGCGGTCTTCTCGCGGAAGGGCGCGCCGGCGCTGCCGGACGGCTTCTCGCCCGCCGTGACGAACGCCTATCCGCTCTGGTTCGACCGCTTCGACAACCGTCCGGTCGTCATGGGGCAGGGCGGCTGGGGCCATCTCCCCACGAACTTCGTCGAGGGCGTCGAATGGAGCGCACGGCAGGGCTTCGGCCTCTTCGGGGCCAATTATGGCGCCCCCGCCTGGGTTGCGCCCGGCGTCTGGAACCACGCGCTCGGCGACGCGATCGCCGCGTACGCGAAGAGGCTTGGCGTCGGCTATCTCGACTATCCGCTCATGGCGCACGCGGAGAATCCCGCCTGGTTCTGGAACGAGATCCCGCTTCCGTACGCGACGGGGAAGGACGGCGCGATCGGGCCAACGAGCCTTTACTACTTCAAGTATGCCGCGCACGGCAGCGACTGGCCGATGCCGAAGATCGCGGACTTGATCGACTACGACAACCAGGCGTGCGCCCGTCACTACGCGAGGGACGACCATTTCATCGCCCATTTCGGCTCGGTCGAGAAGGGGTCGGGCCAGGCGGCCAGCCTGCCGGGCTTTGTCGGCGACGAGGACATCGTCACGATGCGCGAGATCGTCGGCTGGAAGCCGGGCGTCTCGGTCGACCTGCGCGGCACGTGGACGCTGGACGACGGGACGAATCCGCCTCAGCCGGTCGATGCGGGAGATCCGGTCCTGCTCGCCTACGCCTCCAAGGAGGACGGCTTCACGCTGACGCGCACGTTCGATCTCGCGGGCGACCTCGGCAAGGCGCGCTACCTGCACCTCTCCTGCGGCAACTGGCACGGAGGGATTTCGGAAGTCGGCGAGGTGACCGTGAACGGTCGCGCCGCGAAGGACCTCACGCGCCGCGTGCCGCTGACGGGCGACCTTGACATCTGCTATGATCTCGCGGGGCTTCTCCGCGTCGGCACGAACGAGATTGCGCTCAAGGGCCTTCGGGCGCCGGTCTCGTACTATGCCTTTCTCGGCGCGGACGGGCGCTTCGCCTATCCGAGCGACGACGAGCGGAAGAATCGCGCGTTCTTTGCGCTTTCCGAGACGGCCGCGAAGAGAGTCATCGCGTATGACGCACGCCGTCTGCGGGCCAACCGGGCCGGCGATCCCGCCGGGCGGCCCCAGTTCATGATGTGCCAGACGGCGATCGGCGACCTGAGCTTCGACATCCTGCGCCGCTACGGCGGCTACCAGCACGACACCGGGCAGACGCAGGCCTGCTGGGCGCCCTGGTGTTCGCGCTACTGGAAGACGCGCGGCGACCCCGTCTCCTGCGAGAACGGCGGCGTGCCGCCGGACGTCACGCGTCTGCGCCAGATGTTCACGCAGTACCTGATGCTCGGCAACGACGCGGTGAACCTGCTGTTCGACCCCGACATGTTCCGCGCGAACGGCAAGGGCGCGTGGATCGAGAGCCACCGGGCGTGGCTCGACTGCCTCGGCAAGCACGACCGCGACGAATTCGACATCTGCGTGATGCGCTCGATCCGGAACGCCTCGCGCCTGCGCGACCCGAACCCGTGGCGGCTCGATCCGTCCCGTGGCGTCCTTCAGGCGACAGGGCGCGTGCCGGGGCTGATCGACCCCTCAGACCTGGTGGCCGACCGGCCGTGGACGCGCGTGAAGTTCATCATGGACGCCGCGACGACGATCCTGACGCCTGAGGAGGCCGAGGCCGTCGCGCGCTTCGTCCGGGCGGGCGGAACGTTCATCGCCAACGAGCACACGGGGACACACACGCACCTGAAGCGGAACGTCTGGCCGCTGTTCGCCGCGCTTGGTCTCCCGGCGCAAGCCGTCCTGCACGGCGGGACGGATCCCGTCAACTGCCGCACGTTTGCCATCGGGAAGGGGCGGCTTGTCTGCCTGTGGAGCGGCGCGTGGTGGCGCACGCGCGACGACGGGCGCAAGTTCAACTTCGAGGACCCCGCGCAGGTCCCCGCGCTCGGAGACCTGCTCGATCGCCTGGGCGTGCCGCGCACGTCGGGCGGCGCCCAGCTCAAGGGAATGCGCGACTGCTTTGCCGAGGTCTGGCGCTCAAAGAACGGCCTCTACGACCTCTGTCTGCTGGCGCTGATGGGCGGCACGAACAGCGTCTCGGCCTCGCCGCGCTTCCATGTCTCGGGCCGGGTCGGCCGTCTTGTCGAACTGTCCGCCGAGGGCCATCCCGAGCGTCCGTTCGCGCAGGACGCGGAAAACCGCCTGACGCTGACGGACGTCCCGCTGGAGCCATTCGAGTCGCGCGTCTACGCGGCGCTTCGCGAGGACGCCGGGTTTGCGCCGCTCTACTGGCTGAAGTCCCTCGCGCGGCGTTGGTATGCGCTCGACCCCGTGTCGCCGGCGCCGAAGCCAGCGGTAGCCACCGCCGCCGAGGGACGCTTCCTGCCGCTGCAGGGGGGGTGGACGCACGTCGAGAGCGGTCGCGCCGTGACGCTCGGATCGTATGTGACGATGGGGCTGGACGATCCGGCCGCGTCCGCGACGTTCGTGAGGCGCGTCGCGATTCCTTCCGCCTGGAAAGGCCGTCGCGTCATGCTGAAGTTCGCGTCGCAGGGCTACGTGACGGGGCTGAATCCGCGTGCGACGGTGAAGGTCGGTGGCGTGGCCGTTCCGCGCACGGACAACCTGTCCTTTCGCGCGGCGCTTCCCGACGCGGGCGAGGTGACGCTTGAAGTCGCGATTGACGGGCGGCTGCCGGCCGGCGCGCGGCGGTATCTGCCGAGCGGCGTCCACGGCGTCTTCTACGCCGAGGCGCGTCCGCAGCCGACGGAGACGGCGCCGCTGAAGGACTTCGCGCCCGGCCTTGCCGGCTGCGTCCGCACGGCTTTCGCGACGCCTGCGACGGGCGGACGCGTCTTTCTGGCCTCGGAAGCGAAGATGAACTACCTTCTTCTCAACGGCGTGATGCTTCAGGTGCCGCCGACGATGGAGGCGGTTGACGTGACGGGCCTCCTGCGGCGGGACGGACGACCGAACGTCCTGCGCTGGTGGCCGCAATGCGGTCGCGACGAGCCGGACTGGCGGACGAAGCCGCCGAAGACGGTTCCGCGCGCGTGGCTGGAGCTGCCTTAGGCCGCGCATTCGGAGATTTTGATAAAATACGGACATCTGGAAAATGAAAATGAGAACGAAGGTCGGAATTCTTTTCATGGGCGTCGCGGCGCTTGCCGCGCAGGAGGCGTCGGCAGACGCTGTGCAAGGGGCGGCGTGGCGCGTCGTCAGCCGGCTGGAGACGGCCGAGACGGCGGACCTGCGCGGCTTCGGGCGTTGCGCCGTGACGTGCGAGACGATGACGGACGGCGCACGGCGCGTGGACGCATTCCGGTTCGCGACGGCTTCGGCGACGAACGCTGAGACAGTCGCGGGCAAGTTCCTGCACGACGTGCGGAAAGGCGCGGGCGTCGCGGAAAGGGACGGCGTGCTGGAAGCGCCCGGCGCCGCGTTCGCCGTGGCGCGGCGCGGAACGGAGGCCGTCATTCTCGCCGCGCCGGACGCGGCGACGCTGGTGGACTGGCTGGGCGTGCACCCCGACGTGCGCGACGGGCTGGTCACGCAGGCGGCGTGTCCCGAGTGGATGTCGCCGTTCGCCTGGGGCACCTACGGCATGGGCGGGCTCGAGGACTTCCACAACTGGATGAACCGGGCCGGCGCGAAGCGCGGCGAGCAGCTCGATCCGCGCGAGGACTTCGCCTTCCTGAAGGAGATGGGCGGGATGCACTTCGACAACTGGCTTGAGCTCGAGGGCCAGGACGACTCGGACGGAATCGTCGCGGCGAACGGCGTCCGCTGGAAGGCGAAGTACGCCGAGGATCAGGGCATTCCCTACGCCTACCGCCTCTACATGCCGTGCAACGGGTTCGACTGGATAGCCCGCCGGTTCGCCGACCACATGGAACAGCCCGCGCCGTGGATGATGAACGGCTGGCTGCGCTACGACCACGCCCATCAGCCGCACATCAGCTGGTACGACGCGGACATCTGGAGCTACATCGGTCGGCAGACCGCTGACGTGATGCGGAAGTTCAAGACGCCCGCCGTGCGCGGGTGGATGCATCCGGTCGGAGAAATCGTCCATCAGTCCTGGTACGACATGCACGGCGACTATTCGCCCGCCGCGAAGGCCGACTGGACCGCCTTCCTGAAGCGAAACGGCGTCACGCTGTCCGAGGCGAGCGAGATGTATTCGCGCGGGGAGAACGGATTTGTCAGCTGGGACCAGGTCGAGCCGCCGGAATTCGCGACGTTCGCGGGGCTCCCGGGGCTGGTGAAGGATCTTGCGGGCACGTGGTTCTCGTCGTCGAACCGCACGGACTGGACGGCGCTCGCGATGCCCGGCAACCTCGATTACCTTAAGTATTACGACACGGCCGGAAACGACCGTCAGTCGAAGACGCCGCGCCGGATGCGCCGGTTCTTCGGCTGGGATCCGGCCGTCGCCGCCGGCAGGAAGGTCTACCTCTACTTCTTCCCGATGTCGCCGGTCAACGTGCGCCACGAGGTCACGCTCAACGGCGAGAAGGTCGCCGACGTCGGGACGTGGTGTGCGCTGGACGTGACGGACCGTCTGCGCACGGGCGCGAACGAGCTCGAGTTCCTCATGCGCGGGCACTTCTGGAACGGGCGCGTCTTCCTCTCGACGCAGGAACCGGCCGTCTACCCGAACCTCGGCGCGGCGCGGAACAGGATGTACGCGCTCTGGAACGACTGGCGTCGCGACGCGAAGCGGCGCAAGCTCGAGATCGTCTTCGAGGCCATGCGCCAGGCCGATCCCGACGCCCCGATCAAGATGATGGCGCCGATCACGCTCGGCACGCCGATCACGGACGAGCTGATGCGCGACTGGGGCGGGTTCGCCCACTTCACGGGCGAGGGCATCTGGTACTTCCCCTGGTACAAGCGGTACGGCCGGCTCTGGGGCTATCCGGGCACGAGCGAGCTCGCCGGGCCCTATGCCACCGTCGAAGACGCGCGGCGGTCGACGCTCCGCGTCTTCCTCGCGGGCCTTGACATGCACGAGCCCGTGTTCCTGACGCAGACGTATTCGCGCAATCCGCCCGTGCGCGCGTGGTGGCTCGCGCATCGCGGCCTGCTGCAGCGGATGGGGACCTATGACATCGACATCGCGGGGCCGCAGGTCCTCATCTACCGCCGTTCGCTCCTGACGATGGACAGCTTCCCCGCGCCGGAGCCGCTTGTCGGCGTGAAGGGGCATGACGTCAACACGCCGTGGGACTGGGACATCGGGCGCGGCGCGCTGCAGTCGCTCGGGCAGTCCATGCTCTACATCGACGACGACGGCGTCGCGGCGGGCAAGATGCGCGGCTTCAGGGTCATGGTCGACAGCGGCAACGAGATCCACGACCCGGCGCGCCTCGCGGAAATCGCCGACTGGGTGAAGGCGGGCGGCACGTTCATCGCCTGGCCGTTCACGGGGCGTTCCCTCGCGACGGCGAACGACGCCTGGCCGATCGCCGCGCTCGCGGGGGCGAAGGCGGCGAAGCTGCGGCCCCTCGGCGGCACGGTGACGTGGAAGGGGCGCGCGTATCCCGACACGGGACGGACGGTCGACTCGAACGGCAACAACCGGAACGACTATTCGGTCGAGCTCGCGCCGACGGACGCCGCGACCGAGATTGCCGCGACGTACGAGAACGGCGCGGCGGCGGTCACCGTGCGTCGGCTCGGCAAGGGCCGGGTCGTCTGGCTCGGCAGCGCGTTCGCGCGCGACAGCCGCGACGTCATGGGCATCTGGTGGCCGGGCGCGGGGGAGACGGCGTTCTGGAAGGAGCTTCTCGCCGACGTCGGCGCGGACGCGGCCGTCTGCACGACGGACGACCCGCTCGTCTGGGCCCAGCCCTACCGCTCCGGTGACGGGCTGGACGCCGTGACCGTCCTCTGCAACTTCAACACGAACGGCATGCAGAAGGCGCGCGTCGCCCTGCGCGTGCCGCGCCGGCCCGCCGCGCTGACGGCGTGGAGCGCGCGCGGCGAGGAAAGTCTCGCGTTCGACTTCGCCGACGGCGTCTGCACGTTCGCGGCGGACCTCGCGGCGCAGGAGGCGATGGTCGTGAACGCCCGCGTCTACGAGCCGGCGGATGCCGTCGGACACTGGTGGAAGGAGAGCCAGTCCGCCTGGCGCGAACTCAAGAAGCCGACGCGCGACTTCTCGAACTACGCGCAGGGCAAGTGGAAGGACCCGACGCAGGACCTCAAGGCAGGCTGGACGTTCGCGGACTCCGGGAATCCGTGCGTCGCCGACGCGCTCCAGTTCTGGGGCCTCGCCGACGGCGCGGCCGCGACGATCACGAAGACGTTCGACCTCGACGACCCGAAATGGCTGCAGGGAGGGCGCGTGCGCTTCGTCTGCGGCGCATGGGTGGGGCCGAACTTCCTGTCGTCCGCCAAGATCACGCTGAACGGCGTCGTCCTGCGCGAGAAGACGACGACGGGCGAGCGCGTCGCCGAAGACGTGACCAACCTGCTCAAGCCGACGGGGAACGTCCTCACGTTCGCGTTCGACGCGCCGCCGAAAGGCCACCGCTTCACGGGCGTGAACGGTGCGGTCTACCTCTTCCACCGCGCGTTTGCCGAAGAGTCCTTCACGCTCGCGAAGCTGCCGACGCGGCAGTTCGTTCCGAAGGAATGGGAAGGAAGGTACCGTGTCTTCATCCACATGGAGCCGAAGCCCGGCGCGCGCGTGGCCGTCCCGCTCGGCGTCGAGACGCTGAACGGGCGCTACATGCGCCGGCACCATCACCGCTTCGGGAACGTGACCGACGTCGACGTCACGTCGATCCTGCGCTTTGGCGAGGAGAACGTGCTGAAGCCTTGCGGCGATCCGCCGCGCGGCGGCTGGGACTTCTCGAAGATCGACGTCCGGCTGGAGCTCTATCCGCGCGACGCGGTGCGGTGATCGCGGGAAGGGGCCACATGGGACGTGCGGGACATCTGCATCTGGGGCGGGGGGCCTTCTTGGCGGCGGGTCTGGCCCTTGCGTGCGCCGCGGCGGCGGAGCCGAGTCCGCTGAGGTTCGGCCGCGCCTGGTCGTCGCACATGGTCGTCCAGCGCGGCGAGCCGGTTCCCTTCGCGGGCTTTGGCGAAACGGGGCGCACGGTGCGCGTCGCGTTCGGCGGGACGTTCGAGACGGTCGCCGTGGGGGCGGACGGCGCGTGGCGCGTCCAGTTCCCCGCCGTCGGTGCGCCGGGCGGGCCTTACGAGGTCGTCGCGTCCGACGGCGCGGCGGAAGTCCGCCTGACGGACGTCCTCGTGGGCGACGTCTGGTTCTGCACGGGGCAGTCGAACGCCTGGTGGCCGCTGGCCCGGTCCGGGAATCCCGAACGCGAGCTGGCGGCGGCGGACTGCCCGGACATCCGCCTTCTGGACGTGCCGCTGCTCGGGTCGGAGGCGGAGGTGGACGAGCCGCCCTACGTGCGCGGCTGGACGCGCCTGACGCCGCAGACGGCGCGCGACTTCTCCGCGCTGGCCTGCCATTTCGCGCGAGCCGTGCGCGAGAGGCTGGGCGACGTGCCGATCGGCCTGGTCGGCGCGGCCTGGCCGGGGCCCCCGATCCGCCACTTCCTGCCGAGCGGACAGCGGGATCCCCAGGCGCTCGCGCGCTCGCGCGACGCGCTGCGGGCGGCGGCGGACGGCTTTGCGCGGGCCGATGCGGCCATAGCCGAAGCGCACGCGCTTTTCGGCGACGCGGCGCGGCTGAAGGCGCTTGCGACGGCGTCCGAGGCGGAAGACGGCGAGCCGGTCTCCCTTCCGGCGGCGGGCGGGCTTGAGCACACGGTCCTGAAGGATTTCGCGGGCATTGCCGCCTTTTCGCGAGAAGTCGAGGTCCCGGGCGCCTGGACGGGGCGCGACCTGGCCCTCGACCTCGGGCAGTCGGCCTTGCCGTGCGTCATCTTCTTCAATGGCGCGCGCGTGGGCGCCTCAAAGGCGTGGGACGCGCCCGTGCCGGGCGAGACCGGCGCGCGCCCGTGGCGTTTCCGCGTGCCGGCGGCGGCCGTGAAGGCGGGGTCGAACGCGGTCACCGCCGTCGTGGGCTGCCGAGACCGGCTCACGTGGTGGGGCGCGTTCAGCGGGACGCTGACGCTCGCGCCGGCGGACGCGCCGCAGGCGGCGTTCTCCCTCGCGGGCGCGGGCTGGCGCTGCCGCAGAAGTCTTGCGGTCCCGAAGCCGCCGCGCACCTACGGCGGCAGCTGGGGCGCGTGCATCCGTCCGTTCTTCCGCCTGCCCGTGAAGGGCGTCCTCTTCTACCAGGGCGAGGCGGACGCGCAGGCGCGGCGGGACTGCGCCGCCTATCTCGCCGACCTCTCGCGGCTCATCAGCCTCTTGCGCGCGGGCTGGGGGCGTCCCGACCTGCCGTTCTACGGCGTGCAGCTGGCGAACCACGAGCCGCATCGCGCGGACGAGACGTGGAGCGAGATCCGCGAGGCGCAGCGGCTCGCGTCCGTGCAGATTCCCGGCGTCGGCTTCGCGTGCTCGATCGACATCGGTAGCCGGCGCGACATCCACCCGCCGGACAAGCGCGAGCAGGGGCGCCGCCTCGCGCGGCAGGCGCTGGCGAAGACGTATGGCTGCCGGGACGTCGTGGCGGACGGCCCCCAGGCCGTGCGCGTGGAGGCGGAAGGCCGGACGGCGATCGTCGCGTTCGCGCCGCCGCCCGCGCGGCCCTCGCAGCCGGGCGGCGCGCTGCCGGGGTTCGAGGCGCAGGACGCCTCGGGGGCGTGGCACGCGGCGGAGGCGGCGTTCGCGGACGGCGGGCGCGTCCGCGTGACGGCGCCGTTCGCGATTTCCGGCGTGCGCTACCTGTGGCGGAACTTCCCGGAACCGGGCGCCGCGATCTTCGGCGCGACCGGGCTTCCGGCCGGGCCGTTCCGGGTCGAGGGCCTGGGCAGAGACGAGGACTTGAAGAAAGGATGCACTGGCAAATGAGAAGAATGAGAGCTGTTCGCGTGATGGGCGCGGCCTGTGCGCTGGCCGTCTGCGCGTGGGCGCCGTGCGGCGCGGCAGACGAGGAGGCGCTGGCGGCGCGGGACTTGCGCGGCTATGGCCTGACACGGGCGTCGCGGCACGGGAACGTGACCGTCGTCACGGCGGAGACGCCCGAGAAGGCCCTCCTGTGGGCGGCGCGCTACGACCACGTCTACGCGGCGCACCGCGCCCGCCCCGGCGTCTACCGTCTGCCGGGCGGCGGGTGGACGAAGATTGGCGTCGAGGGGCGCGAGTTCCGCGTCGCGTATTCGGACGGCGAGCCGAAGGGCTCCTTCGCGGGGACGCTTCCCGGCGTGCCGTTCTACCTGAACGCCTGGGACGACCATGCCTTCCGCTTCTACTACCGCGAGCGGATGACGCCGCCGAGCGCGAATCCGGCCAAGCGCTATGGGCTGCCGTGGGAGACGTACGATCCGCTGCCGGAGTTCGGCTTCGCCGAGACGAATGGCGCGGCCGGGCTGGTCTTCTGGATGAACGGCCACTTCTGCGACACGGCGAAGGGGCTGGATGACCGAAACGGCTGGCTGTGGGCGAAGCGGCTGGCCGAGTCGCATGGGCTGCCCGTCGTGCTCAACACGAACGGCTCGACGCCGGCGGGCGTACTGGACGACTTCCGCGAGGATCAGGAAACGGGCGCGCCGGACTACCTTGGCGGCTATCACGGCGTCGGGTCGGAGCATTCGGTTGGCGAGCCCTTCCTCAGCTGGGCGAGCGAACGGGGGCGGGAGGACTTGCTCGCGACGCTGGCGAACGGCCTGCGCGAATGCAACTCGTCCAACGTGGTCGACTTCCTCGAGCCATGCGGCGAGCTGAGCCACGGCGCGTTCACGCCGTTCATCGAGTACGGACCGCTGGCCGACGCCTCCTACCGAAAGTACCTGAAGGGGAAATACGGCACGGCGGCGGCCGTCTCCGCGCGGTGGAAGGACGCGTCGGTGAAGTCCTGGGCGGACGTGCGGCTGCCCGAGATCGCGGAATTCGCGGGGTTCGGCCCGGACGCGATCGACCTGAAGGGCACATGGCGGCGCCGTCCCGTCGGCGCGACAGGCGAGTGGAGCCGGGTCGAGATGCCGGGTCACCAGCTCGCGGCGTTCCTGCCGAAGGAGTCCGCCGTCTACCGCCGGGCGTTCGACCTTCCGGCGCGGGCGAAGGCCGGCGCGCGCACGTGGCTGTACGTGTGGGACCTGTCGAAGACGGCGTTCGCGCGCGTCGGCGTCCGGGTCAACGGCACGTCGTTCGAGAGCTTCGTGCCGCACGGCAGCGTCCACTGGATGGTGCGCGAGGTGACGGACGCGCTGCGGCCGGGGCGCAACGGCGTCGAGCTGACGCTGCCGGACGGAAAGTGCTGCTACAAGGTCTACCTCACGCACGAGGAGCCGAAAGCGTACCCGTACTTCGGCGAAGGGGGGAACGCGCGCTGGATCGACTTCTGCGGCTGGCAGGAGTGGTCGCGCGTGCAGACGGTGCGCCGGGGGCTTGACCGCCTGCGCGCAGTCGAACCGGACAAGGGCATCGTCTCGATGGCGCCGATGACCTACCTGACGCCGCTGCGCGAGATCGCGGCGGCGTACGGCGCGCGCTTCCACGACACGGGCGGCATGGCGGCGTTCTGGTGGGAGCTGCTGCCGATGCTGATGCGCTCGAAGGGGCTGCCGTTCTCGCTGGAGCCGGGCGGCCCCGCCCACGACCGCGAGGGATTCCGGCGCATGACGAACTTCTACATGGCGGAGGGCGTGAACGCGATCCACTACTTCATCCACGTCGGATGCGTGTCGTGGCACCCCGAAATCGCCGCCGAGTACGTCCGGCGCCTGCCCGCGCTGAAGATGCTGGGGCGGATGACGCCGCCCGAGGCGGAGCTCGCGATGGTCGTCGATTCCGGCGTCAACCACGCGATGGGCTTCCCGTGGCGCACGGACGTCGCGAGCGCGTATCCATCCGGCTACATGACCTGGCGGTTCGCCGCGACGCTTGGCGACAGCTTCCAGCTGGACGCGGTGACGCCGTGCGACTTCGCGGACGGGAATGCGTCCCGCTACAGGTGCCTCGTCGATGCGAACAACACGCTGATGGACGCCGCACAGGTTGCGGGCATCGAACGCTACGTGCGCGGCGGCGGCACGTATGTCGCGATGTTCCAGTCGGGCCGCCACACGCCGCGCGCCCCCGACCGCTGGGCGCTCAAGGGCCTGGCCGGCGTCGAGCCGGACGGGATGTCCGTCTACGCGACGGAGGCGGACGCGAACGGCATCCCGAGCATCGTCTGCAAGGGACCGTTCGCGCAGGTGCGCTGCGAGAAGGGAACGGGCGCGGACGACGTGCCGGACAGCTTCCGGGCGGACGGCGTCCGCTATCGGGTGACGGATCCGGCGGTCGAGACGGTCTGGCGCTGGGAGGACGGCGCGCCCGCCGTCACGGTCCGCCGCGTCGGCAAGGGCCGCTTCGTGTCGTTCGGCATCCGCCCGCACAGCCTCTACGAAGGGGTCGAGTGGCGGGCGCTGCGTCAGCTGCTGAAGGAACTCGGCGTGCGCGAGAAGCCGATCGCGATGACGGGCGGACGCGGCTTCGCGCGACACTACGTGACGACGGACGGGCTGTACGACGTGTGGTACGCCGACACGGAGAGGGCGCGCGACTACGCGGTCTCCTTCCGCGACGGGAAGGCGCGGGACGTCACGGACGTGCTGACCGGGAAGCCGATGGCGATGAAGGGCCATTTTGAAGACAACGACTTCGTGATGGGCACGTCGCTGCGCGGCGCGAACGAACGCGCGGCCTGGCACTGGGTGAAGAACCAGTTCGGCTGGTGGCAGGGCGGTCCGCGCGCGCGTCGCGCCGACGCCGCGCCGCCGTCCGAGCCGGCGGGCGCGCGCCATCCCGACGTGCTGCCGCTGACGGACGGCTGGCGCACGGCCGACGGCACGGCGACGGCGGTCGCCCCGCGCGTGGTCGGGCTGGACGATGCGCCGGAGGCTTATGCGCTTTCGCGCACGTTCACCGTGCCGGCGGACTGGACGGACGGCGACGTCGAGCTGTGGGCGGTCGGCATGTACCCGTTCCTGTTCGTGCGGGCGGAGCTGTCCGTGCGGCTGGACGGACGCGAGATCCGCCGCCCGCTGCGCGAAGGCGTCTGCGGACTCGCCCTGCCGGTGAAGGCCGGCGAGACGCATGTGCTGGAGCTGTCCGTCCGGGGGGATGCGCATCCGCGCGTGCGCGGCTTTGGCGGCCCGATCTATCTCTACCGCCGTCCGCGCCCGGAGCGGACGCTTGACCTTTCCGGGGAATGGGACGCGTTGACGGACTTCACGGGGTCGACCGTGCGGTCGGTCTCGCTGCCGGGCGATTACGCGGGCGTCCTGGCCTTCCGTCGCCGCGTCGCCGTGCCGGCGGACTGGAAGAGCCTTCGCGTGCGCATCGATTTCACGAGCCGGGGCGACCGCCTCGTCGGGGTAATCGTCAACGGACGCTACGTCCGGCGGCACCACCACCGCTTCGGCGACCGTACGGATCTCGACATCACGCCCTTCGTGCGCTTCGGAGATGAGAACGAGCTCATCCTCGTCGGCAACGACAATCCAAGGCAAAAGGGTTTGGTCGAGCTTGTGCGCCTGACGGCGCGCACGGCGAAAGGACGGTAGGTGGACACATGACAAGGAGAAAGACGAGATGAGAATCGCCAGCGTATCTGTTCTTGCGGCGGGAATGGCCTTGTGCGCGTTCGGCGCAGAGGAGGATTTCGTCCGCTGGGTCGATCCCCTGGTCGGCACGATTGGCGAGGGGAACACGTTCCCTGGCTCGTGCCGTCCGTTCGGACTCGTTCAGGCGAGTCCCGACACGGGCGACCGCGTGACCTGCCCGGGGTACAAGCACACGGACACGACGATCAGAGGGTTTTCGCAGACTCACCTGAACGGCACAGGGCGCCCGGCGATGGGTGACATCCTGTTGATGCCGTTTGCAGGAGACTTCGACGAGTCCCGGCTTTCATCTCCCTTCCGGAAGGAAACGCAGTCCTGTTCGCCCGACTGCTACGCCGTCACGCTCGACAAGGACGGAATCCGTGCGGAGGCGACGACCTCGCCGCGCGTCGCATGGTGGCGCTTCACCTATCCCAAAGGCGTTCCCAAGCGTCTCTTTGTCGATGCCGCGGCGATGCTGATGCAGCCGTTCAACATGAAGTTCGGCGTGCGCGTGCCGGAGTCGGACTTTGCGCTCGCGTCGGACAAGACGGAGATTTCGGGCGGCAAGCGGGCGCGCGGCTGGACGCTCTACCGCCTTTTCTATTCGGTGAAGTTCGACCGTCCGTGGACGTCCATTCGACGACTGCCGTCCGACGCGTTCGACGGGGCGGGTGATCGGTTTGCCGTCGAGTTCGACGGCGATGGCCCGCTTGTCGTCCAAGTTGCGCTCTCGGGCGTGTCGGCGGACGGTGCACGTCGGAATCGCGAGTCCGAGACGGCGGGGCAGACTTTCGAGACCGTGCGCACGGCGAACCGTGCCGCCTGGAACGACGTCCTCGGTCGGTTACGGCTTGTGAAAGGAACTGACGAGCAGAAGGCGAGTTGGTACACGGCCCTCTACCATCTTTGCATTCAGCCGAACGAGCAGACGGACGTTGACGGGCGGTATCGCACGGCGGACGACCGCGTGGCGACGGCGCGGCGCGGGCATTACTCGACGCTTTCGCTCTGGGACACGTTCCGCGCGGCGCATCCGCTCTACACGCTGATCGCGCCCGAACGCGTGCCGGGGTTCGTCGATTCGATGCTCTCCTTCGGGCGTCACCACGGGCATCTTCCAATGTGGACGATGTGGGCGAACGACGGGCACGACATGATCGGCATCCACTCGATTCCTGTCATCGCCGACGCCTGGGCGAAGGGGTTCCGTGACTTTGACGCGGACGCGGCGCTCAATCTCATGGTGAGGTCGATGGTCGGCAACGACGGGGAGAACCCGGTCAACTGCTGGAACGCCTACTGGGAAAACGGCTACTTCCCGCACTTCCCCGGCGAGTTCGACACGGACTTGCGTCCGGGCGGCTCCGTCTCGCGCACGCTGGAGTTCGCCTACGACTGGTGGTGCATTGCGGACTTCGCCGAGCGGATCGGCAACGCGAAGACGGCGGCGGCGGCGCGCCGATACGCGGGCTTCTGGCGAAACGTCTTTGACGGAAAGACCGGCTTTGCCCGGGCGCGTGCGCCAAAGACGGCGGGCGGCGGATGGCGCGAGCCGTTCGATCCGCGGCAGAACCGCGCCCCCGGCGAGTTTTGGGGAGACTACACCGAGGCGAACGCCTGGATCTACACGTGGCATGTCTTCCAAGATCCCCTCGGCCTTGCGGATGCGATGGGCGGACGTGAAAAGGCGCTCGCCAAGCTGGACGCGTTCTTCGTGACGCCGCCCCTGCAGGCGCGTCCGAGCGAGAACAACGACGAAGGCGGCGCAAGCGAAGACGGTCGCGTCAAGGACGGGCAAATCGGCCAGTACTGGCACGGCAACGAGCCGAGCCACCACATCGCCTACTTCCCGGCGGTGCTGGGCCGCCCCGCCCGCACGGCGGAACTCGTTCGGGACATCTGCCGCGACGCTTACTGTCCGCGCCCGGACGGGCTTTGCGGCAATGACGACTGCGGACAGATGAGCGCGTGGTACCTGTTCTCGATGATGGGGTTCTACCCGTTCAACCCGTGTGGCGGCGACTACGTGATCGGTGCGCCGCAGGCGGAAAGAACGCGGCTCGCGCTGCCCGACGGGCGCGCACTGGAGATCCGCGCGGAAGGGCTTTCGGACGAAGCGCGCTACGTGAAGCGCGTCACGCTGAACGGTCGGCGCGTCACGTCCCGTACCCTCGCCCACGAGAGCCTTCTCAACGGCGGTGAACTCGTCTTCGAGATGACGGACCGTCCGTGTGACTTCGCCAGACAATAGCGATCATCGGCATCAACTTGCAAAGGCAAGGAGCGAGTGCATTTTTTTCACACAACACGCGGGATTTATGGCATAATATTGCATATGAATAGGCGAGGGGCTTTTTTCGCGGAGAACAGCGCGGGCGGAGCGGCGGTTGTCGAGGCTGCGGCCGGGGCGCTTCCTGCCGTGTTCGCGCACGGTTCCAATACCCCCCCCCCCCCCGCTCTTTGAAAACGTCTCCGAGGGCCGCCTGACGGCCTCTGGGGTTCGCCTTCGGCGAAGGTCCCCTCCGAAAGCTTTGCGGTTCTTCGGCGCATGTGTTGAGCGAGAGCATTCGAGAGGGTGCGAGGCATCAAAGCCTACGGCTTTAACACGGAGGGAATGTAGAATCGGAGGCTTTGAGCGTTTTGGAAGGAAATAACAGAAAGGAAAGAACAAGAAAGATGCATAAACGCAAACGGGTTCTTGCGGTTGGTGCCGCGATGGGAGTGGTCTTCTGCGTCTTGGCCGACAACCTGCCGGTGCCGGAGGCGTATCCTGGCGACCCTGAGACGATCGCCGACGCGGCACGGGTCGTCTTGCCGTCCCGGACGGAGATTTCGCTGAACGGCCTCTGGCGGTCACGTCCGATCATTGACGGCGAGCCAGAGACCGAGATTCCGTCAGACGACTGGGGCTGGGCGAAGATTCCCGGCTACCTGTCGCGCGCGGGCGCCGGCGACCATGCGGAGGATCAGGAGACGTTCTTCGCGCCGCGTTTTGCGGACGAGGTGAAGTCGTCGAAAGCCTTTGCCGCGCAGGTGAACGAGCGCCGCTGGTACCGGCGCACCTTCATGATGCCGGTCGAGGCGAAAGGCCATCGCGTGCTGCTGAAGTTCGCGCACGTCTTCACGCACTGCACGGTCTTCGCGGACGGCGCGGAGGTTGGCGTGGTCACGTGGCCGAACGGCGAGATCGACCTGACGGACGTCGCGAAGCCGGGCCGCGAGCAGACGATAGCGCTGCGGCTCATCTGCTATCTGCCGGACTACATGGTGAAGACGGGCGATGCCTTCATGGGCGTCGGTCTCACCTTCAAGGGCGCGGTCAAGGCCAAGCGGCTCGACTACGCGCGTGGCCTCACGGGTGACGTCACGCTCGCCCTCGTGCCGAAGGGGCCGCGCGCGACGTTCGCTTGGGGCGAGCTCGCCGACCTGAAGAACGTCCGCTTCGTGACGGAGACGGAAGGTCTGGACGCCAAACGTCGCTACACCGTGAAGGTGCGCGTGACGCCGCTCGAAGGCTGCCAGGGGACGGCGCGCGCCTTCACGGGCAAGAACCTGACGCCGGACGCGAAGGGCCGCCTGTCCTTCGTCTCCCCGTGGCCGGACGTGGCGCTGTGGGACTTCGACGCGGCGCACAACCGCTATCGCGTCGAGACGGAGGTCTTTGCGGCCGACGGATCGCGCATCGACGAAGTGCCGGCCTACGAGACGGGCTTTCGCGAGGTGCGCCTCGCGGGACGTGACGTGCTGATGAACGGACGCCCCCTCCACCTGACGACGCTGCTCTACTGGAACTCGTCCGGCACGGCGGCGCACGTCTGCCGCAAGGCCGCGCGCGCGTTCGCGCGCCACGCGAAGGGTCTCGGCTACAACAGCTTCAACTGCAACTCCGGCTACACGCCCGCCTCGACGCCGAACTACGACGAGATGATGGAGGCGGCTGACATCGAGGGCATGTTCATGATGTGCGCGAGCGTGCCGAGAGTCTCCGACGCGCCGATGGACAGGGATCGGCTTTACAAGGACCCGGAGATGCAGCGCATCTTCCGCGAGCGCGCCGAAAGCGCCATCCGTGACGTGCGGCGGCATCCGAGCGTGATCCTCTACAAGCTGAACATGAACATGACGGGGTACGGCAGCGACCTCGACCCGATCGCCGTCGGGGACTGCAAGATCCCCGACGACCAGAACCAGCGCGAGACGCGCAAGAGCGCGGAATGGAGCGCGGTGGCCATCAACGAGATCGATCCGACGCGTCCGGCCTACAATCACGACTCCGGCCTTCTCGGCAACTTCTACACGGCGAACATCTACCTCGGCTGGGCGCCGCCCCAGGAGCGTGCGGACTGGATGGAGGAGTGGTTCAAGCGCGGCACGAAGCCCGTCAACTGGGTCGAGTTCGGCACACCGGACGAGAGCCGGTTCCAGAGCTTCCGACGTCCCTACTTCATCTACTACACCCCGACGTACTGCTCGGTATGGGCCGACGAGTACGCCGCTGAATACTTCGGCGAGTCGGCGATGCTGGGCGACACGGCGACGGCCTTCAGCCATGCGCGCGAGGATGCGCACTTTCGCGGCGCGCCGAAGGTCTACCAGCGCGGCGGGGCGAAGGGCGCGGTGCTGGCAAAGCGCGCGACGATGGCCCGCGTGATGGGCCTCTTCTGGGGCGAGACGCAGAAGGGCTTTCGCGGCTGGGGGCTGCACGGCGTCCTGCCGTGGTGCCAGGGCGAGATGATCGACGTCCGCCCCCTGCCTGGCAAGCGCGCGCTCAAGGATCGCTTCGTCGACCTGAAGCGCCCGGGGCTGCGGCCGGACTACGAGAACGAGAGCTTCTCCGGCGGGATGTACAACTACTGGTGCTTTTCGGGGATGGGCGACGATGCGGCGAAGCCGCCCTACACGCTGACGCCCTACGGCGAGGCGCAGCGCAAGTGGTCGCGTCCCGCCGTCGGGTTCCTCGGCGACGGCGACGTCTTCACGGCCGCGCGCCGCAACTACGCCGAATACAGCGTCGTCTCGCAGCGTCTTGTGCTCGTGAACGACCATTCGTACCCGGTCACGGCCTCGTGGCGGTGGGCGGTCCGGTCGGGCGGCGTCCGCGTCGCCGACGGCAAGGGCACTGCGACCGTCGCGCCGGGCCGTCGCACGGACGTGCCGTTCACGTTCGGGACGAAGGGCGCCGGCACCTACGAGATCGCCGCCGAGACGTCGTTCTCGGACGGTTCGCAGACGCGCGACCGGCGGAAGGTCCGGGCGGTTGCCGCCGTGCCGGGCCCGCGCGGCGAGATCGCCCTGTATGACCCGAAGGGCCTCACGCGGGCGACATTCGACCGGCTGGGCGTCGTCTGCCGTTCGGTGACGGCGGAGGCTCTGGCGGCGACGCCGGGCGTCGTGGCCGTCGGGCGTGAGACGCTGACGCGCGAGCTGTGGGAGCGCACGCTTCTGCCGCTCGTGGAGAAGGGGCGGGCCGTCGTCGTCTTCGAGCAGTCCCAGTCGACGCTCGAATCGCTTGGCTTCCGCGTGCAGAACCGGGGCATGCGTCAGGGATTCGTGCGCTTCCGCGATGCGCCGCGCTTGGGGATTCTCGACGACGAGGCCCTTGCGAACTGGGCGGGCGAGTCGACGCTCGTGTCGGCGAACCTGAACGGGCCGATGAAAGACCGGCTGAACCGCAACACGCAGAACTGGGCGGGATTTGCGCAGACGCGCGTCTGGCGCGCCAACAACCGGGGCTGCATCGCCACCGTCATCCCGGAGAAGCCGGCGGTCGGAGACTGGCGGCCGCTGGTGGACGGTCTCTTCGCGCTCGAATACGCGCCGCTCCTTGAGTTCCGCACGGGGCGCGGCACGCTCCTCCTCTGCCAGCTCGACGTGACGGCGCGCACCGTGCCGGACCCGTATGCCGACGCGCTCGTGAAGACGCTGCTCGCGAAGGTCTGGAGCGACCTGCGACTGGACGAGCTGCGCGGCGTTCCCGAATTTCTCGGCAACGAGGCGTTCAGGGCCGGCTTCGCCTATGGCGTGAAGTGCTGGGCGAACGGGCGGGACTACGTCGTCTCGTCCGGCGCGCCGATGCCGGACGACCTGCACCGGCGCATCGCCGACGGCGCGCAGGTCCTGGCCCTGGGCCTGACGAAGGACGAGATCGCGGCGTGGTCGCCCCGTCCGCTGTCGGTCGTGGACACGAACGACTGTTGTTTCACGCGTATTGAACGTCCGGACGCGGTCATCCTGAACGGACTGTCCAACGCCGACTTCAACTGGCATGGAAGGCTGTCGTTCGCCGCCTTTGCGGATGCGGACCCGTCCGGAAACGCGGCCCTGAAGATCGTCCGCCACGGCAAGGGCGCCATCGTCTTCTGGCAGCTGCCGCCTTGGAAGTTCAACGTCGATGACAGCCCGCACCAGCGCATCTCGCGGCGTGCGGCGGCGCGGATGCTCGCGCGGCTCATGTGCAACCTGGGGTGGACGACGTTCACGAACGGCACGGGCTACCACAAGTTCCCGATGTACAAGGACGTGCCGGAGGCGTCGGACGACCCCTATGAGTGGTGCAACCTCTAAATCACATCAGACAAGGAAAGGATCAGACAATGAAAAGGAACTCGATTTCGTTTCTCTGTGCCGCCTCGGCGGCGCTGTGCGTCACGTCCGCGACGGCGGGGCGGGAATGGTCAGGCGCCGCCGGCCTTGACCTCGCGGATGCGGCGAACTGGACGGAAACGTCCGCAGACGGCCATTGGTTCAAGACGGACGCCGAGGGACTGACCCTCGCGGCGGACGGAACGTTTGCGGATGTCGTCACGGTGAACAAAGACGGCATCCGCCTGACGTTCGACATCGGCAGGGACCGCGCGCTCACATTCGGCTCGAACTACTTCTGCGACGCGAACAACGCGACGGTCGAGTTCCTGTCGGGAACGTATGAGTCCACCAGCGGAAAGGATTTCGTCCCGCTTTCCTCGTCAAACTGGGGCGTACGAAAGCAGCGCAACGTCTTCCGCCTCAAGGGGAAGGACACGCATTTCAAAGCCAACGGACGCTTCATGTTGTCCTACAACTCGAACTTCGGCACGTTCGAGATGGACGATGGCGCGACGTTCGTTGGCCAGCTCAGCTTCGGAAACGGAAATCCGAAAGACATGACGGTCAACGTGCTGAATGGCTCGGCGCTCACGAACACGGAAGTTTGCTCGTTCTTCGGCAATGACCGGACGCGAACGACCGTCAGCAACGCGACGTTCACGGTTCGGAATGGATGGAATGTCACGACGGAGGGCGGGCAAGACGCCTGGCTCGGCATCCATGAAGGCGGCACGTTCACGATTGAGAACGGTCCGCTGTTCATGAACGGCATCCGCGCGAAGGTCGTCGTGGACGGGCCGGGCAGCACGATGTCGGCCGTGACGGCCTATGTCGGCACGAAGAGGTTCGGCGAGGCGTCGCTGACGGTCTCGAACGGCGGGCGGGCCGAATTCTTGCGCGGCGTCAATCTCGGCGGGCGGACGTCAACGAGCGTGGACGACCAGGGCAATGCCGTCGCCAGCGTCTCGAACCTTCTGCACGTCACGTCTGGCGGCGTGCTCGTCTGCGGCGGCATGAACTACTCGGACGAGGCGCTGACCATTGGCGATTTCTGGGATAAGAGCAATGCGAATGCCGTTCAGGGCAATGCGGCCAATGGCGGCTCGCGTGTGCTGATTGAAGACGGCGGCATCGTCTCGAACACGACCTGGTATTCGACGCTGATCGGCAACATGTCCTCTTCGAACTGTCTTGAGGTGACGTCGGGCGGTCGCTTTGACAGCGTCGGCCCCATTCGCCTCGGTGCGAAGGCCGCGTCTTGCGGAAATGTCCTGCGTGTCGTTGACGGTGGCGTGGTCGCCGAAAACGGATCGGGGCTCTGGATCGGCTACGAAGGGTCCTCGAACCTGTGCGAGGTCGCGAACGCGACGATGACGGTCGGCAATGGAAATCAGACCGTCTACGTCGGCTTCACAAACTGTACGGGGAACGTCCTGCGCATCCTGCCGGGCGGCAGGCTTCTCGGACAGCGTCTGGAGGATTCCGAAACGCGCTACGGCTATGTCTATCTGGGCTACGCCGCAAACACCGAAGCGGTCGGCGGACGTGACGGGCGACTTGAGGTGCTGGGCGGCGAGTTGAGCGTAAACCATCTGCAGGTTGGCGTGAACGGCTCGTCCGGCAACACGCTCATCGTCTCGAACGGCACGATTGAGGTGGGCTACTTCGCGCTGGCGCACAGCCAGACGCAGAACAAGCTGGTCCTCAAGGGGACGTCGCCTGAGATCAGGGTCGACGGAACTGGCAACGTCCTGTCGGCGGGCGAGGTCGTCTTCGACTTTGCGGATGGCGTCTGCGAGAAGGCGCCGCTGCATGGCGTCGGCATGGGGAAGTGGCGCTTTGCGGACGGCACGAAGGTTCGCTTTGAGAACGTCGGTCTCCTGCCCGAGTCGAAGAACCATCGGTGCGAACTCGTGCGGAACGACGAGACGGAGATTGAGATCTCGGACGCGACGCTGGCCGAGTGGCGCAAGGCCCTGCCCGAACGCTGCAGGCTGCACCTGTCGGCCGACCGCAAGCGTCTCACGTTTGCCGCGTCAAGGGCCGGCTTGGCGATCGTCATCCGATAGGACAAAAAGGAAAAAAATGAAGAACTGGTTGCTGGTGGGCGTGGTGGGGTTGTCCATTCACGCATCCGCCTTGGCGGCGGAATCGGCGAGGGCTCTTGAACTGGGCGCCCCGTTTGCGGACGGCATGGTGTTGCAACGGGGACGGCCCGTCCCGGTGTGGGGACGTGCGGCACCCGGCGAGAAGGTCTCTGTCGTCTTTGCCGGGTCACGCGTGGCGGCGCGAGCGGATGCCGAAGGGAAATGGCGCGCCGACTTGCCGCCGCTTGTCGCCTCGAAGGAAGGGCGCGAGCTTGTCGTCTCTGCTGGTGGCGAACGGCGCGTCCTGCGGGATGTTCTTGTCGGCGAGGTCTGGCTTGCGTCCGGCCAGAGCAACATGGAGTGCGCCATCTGGAACGCCACGAACATGCGCTTTCGTGATCGTGAGGGCGGTCTGCTCGTGCAGTATGTGAGCCGTCCGTTCGTGCGCTTCTGCGAGGTCTCGACTGAACGCCATGCCGTTCGCCCTCGGACGCGTTGGGAACGCCCGGCCCGTTGGCAGCCGATTGATCGCGGCAATGTCGTCATGGGCTCGCGCAAGGGCCTTTCGGCCGTCGCCTACTACTTTGCGCTTGAACTCTATGCGACGCTTGACATTCCTGTCGGGATCGTCGTTGCTGTCAAGGGCGCCAGCAACATTGACGCCTGGACGCCGCGTGCGGGGCTCGCGACGCGCCCCGACCTGAAGGATCTTCTGGACTTCCCGGTCATGGAGGAAATCGATCCGAAGCTCCGGCGCTGGCCCTTCAGCGAGTCCGCGAACCAGCCGACCGTCCTCTGGAATTCCATGCTGTCGCCGCTCGTGCCGATGGCCCTGCGCGGCGCGATCTGGTACCAGGGCGAGCAGAACTCAACCGAGCCGGGCCGCTACGCCTCCCGTATGCACGCGCTCTATGACGGCTGGAAGGCGGCGTTCGAGAATCCGTCGCTCTCCTTCCTGTTCGTCCAGATTCCGCCGTGGGGCGATCCCGGCATCGCCGCGCTTCAGGAGGCGCAGGCGAAGTTCGCGGACGAGGAGCCGAACGCCGGGATGGCGGTCGTCAACGACCTCGGCAATCTGAAAGACATCCACCCGAATGTGAAAGGGCCTGTCGGACGGCGACTCGCCGCCCTCGCCCTGCAGCGGAACTATGGATACAAGGATCTCGTCGCCGACGCACCGAAGCCGACGGGTTGGCGGCAGCTGGACGGCGGCCGGGTCGAGATGTCCTTCTCCCACGTGAAGAGCTGGTACGTCTACAACGATGACCGTTCGATGGCGACGGGGTTCGAACTTCGGGACGCGGACGGACGCTGGCACAAGGCGGAGCTGACGAACATGGGGCTCTGGAAGAACCCGAAGACGGGCGAAGTCGTGCAGACGGGATTCATCGGCGAAAGCCGTCTCGTCGTCGCAAGCCCCGACGTGCCGCAACCGACAGGCGTGCGCTATCTTCATTCCGCGCCGTGGTACGGGGCGCTGCACGCCGAGACGTCCTTGCCGCTCGGTGCCTTTCGCCTTGACCTCTCGAAGTGACAGTTTTGTCACTAAACCTAAAAACAGTTGGAAATCGGTTTTCCGACATGACTTGACGCCGTTTGTGACCCGGCCCCCACGGCCCATCCGCATGGAGGCGGTTCTTCCATCCGCATGGAGACACCTCTTCCATCCGCATCGGTTAACGCATCCGTTCCAGGCCGTTCCCGGCATCTATGGGGTGACGTTGCCCCCCCCCCCCTGGCCAGTCTCTCTTCTTTGCTGACCCGTTAGATATTACCATTTTGGGAGGGCGCCCCCATTGCGGGGAGAGACGCGAATTTGGTATAATACGCAAATCCGTGCCCAAAGACGGGGCGGACACGGCAGAAAACCGTGATCATAAACAAACGCAAACAAACGAATAATGGCGATTAGAAAGCCTACGCCTCCTGCGGCGAAGTCTGCAGCGATGGCTGATGTCCTTACCCAGGCGGGTCAGGATTCCAAGTACAAGGGCGGCAGCCTCATTGAGGGTACCGTCAGCGCAATCAAGGGTGATGATGTTTTCGTCGACATCGGCTACAAGTCGGTCGGCGTGGTCGGTCTCGACGAGTTCGGCGAGGGTGCCGACGTCAAGGTCGGCGACAAGGTCACCGTCATGCTCGTCAAGCTTGAAGATGACAAGACGGGCATGGTCGAGATCTCGAAGAAGCGTGCGGATGACAAGATTCGCTGGGAGAAGATCCTTGAGCGCTACGTCGAGGGCTGCGTGGTCACCGGCACGATCAAGAGCGCCGTCCGTGGCGGTCTCCTCGTCCAGATCGACGATGTCGAGGCGTTCCTTCCCGGTTCCCAGGTCGAGGTCACGCCGGTTCGCGATCTCGAACCTTACGTGGGCCAGACCTACGAGTTCAAGGTCATCAAGATTTCCAACGAGCGCCGCAACCTCATCGTCTCGCGCCGTGAACTCATCGAGGGCACGATGGCCGAGAAGAAGGCCGAGCTGCTCGCGAGCCTCCAGAAGGGCGAAGTCCGCAAGGGCCGCGTGAAGAACATCACCGATTTCGGCGCGTTCATTGACCTTGACGGCATCGACGGCCTCCTCCACATCACCGACATGAGCTGGGGTCGCGTCAAGCACCCGAGCGAAGTTCTCAAGGTCGGTCAGGAGCTTGACGTCATGGTCCTCGACGTGGACCGCGACCGCGAGCGCATCTCGCTTGGCCTCAAGCAGACGACGGCGAATCCGTGGGACACGATCCAGGAGCAGTTCCCGGTCGGTTCGCGCGTTTCGGGCAAGGTCGTCAACCTCGCCGCCTACGGTGCGTTCGTCGAGATCGCCCCCGGCATCGAGGGTCTCGTCCACATCTCCGAGTTCAGCTGGACGAAGCGCGTCGCGCGTGCGTCCGACATGCTTTCCGTCGGTGACGAGGTTCAGGTCGTCGTCCTTTCGGTTGATGTCGAGAACCAGAAGATCGCCCTTGGCATCCGTCAGACCCAGGACAATCCGTGGGACACGGTTCAGGAGCGCTATCCGGTCGGCTCGAAGGTCAAGGGCAAGGTCCGCAACTTCACGGCGTACGGCGCGTTTGTCGAGCTCGAGGAGGGCATCGACGGCATGATCCACGTCAGCGACATGAGCTGGACGCGCAAGATCAACCACCCGTCGGAATGTCTGCAGAAGGGGCAGGAGGTCGAGGCGGTCGTTCTCGACGTCAACGCCAAGGAGCAGCGCATTTCGCTCAGCCTCAAGGCGGCGATGCAGGATCCGTGGGACGAAATCGCCCAGAAGTTCCCTGTCGGCTCGACCGTCAAGGGCAAGGTCTCGAAGATCGCCTCGTTCGGCGCGTTCGTCGAGCTGGAAGACGGCGTGGACGGTCTCGTCCACATCTCGCAGATCTCCGACCAGCGCATCGAGAAGGTCAAGGACGCGCTCGACGTCGGTCAGGAGGTCGAGGCTCGCGTCGTCAAGGTTGATCGCGGCGAGCGCCGCATCGGCCTGTCGATTCGCGCGATGAGCATGACGGACGACGAGATCAAGGCGCTTGAGGCCGAGGCCACAGGCGAGGAGAAGACGCCCGTCTCCACGACGAGCGCGGGTAGCGAGAACCTCGGCGGTCTTTCCGCCGCGTTCGACAATGCCTTCGCGAACGTCGAATGGCAGCCCGGCAATTAATCAACTTCAAACGAAAGGAACACGAAAATGTCCAGAGTTTGTGATATTTGCGGTAAGGGTCCGTCGGTCGGCAACGTCGTCGTCCGCAAGGGCTCCCCGAAGTACAAGGGCGGCATCGGTCTCCACACGACCGGCATCACGAAGCGCCGCTTCCTGCCGAACCTCCGCATGGTCCGCACGACCGACGGCAAGGGCAACACGAAGCGCATGTGCGTTTGTGCGCGTTGCCTGAAGGCGGGCAAGGTGACGAAGGCCTGAGGCCTGTCGTCATCCGCGAACGAACAACGGCCTCGGAATCCTCTCCGGGGCCGTTGCTTCTCATGATGAACGCACAAGACCTTATTCTCGGTTCGCGTGTCGCGCATGTCCGCGAACTTCAGTCCGAGCTGGCGACGGTGAAGGCCGAAAACGCGGCGCTGCGCGAGGAGAACGCCGCGTTGCGGAGTCATTTCGACTTTGCGCTTCTTGCGGCGTCTGACCTGCAGAATCTTCCGCCTGAAGGTCGGCTCGAGATCTGGGACGGCTGGAACCTGATCCTTGGCGCTCAGAAAGAGGCCGAGAACCGCGCGGCTCTGGTTGGGCAGGCGAAGGCACGGCTGGCGGAGACGGGCAGCCGGCGCATCTGGATCGTGTTTGACGGCCCGGACGAGCGCGTGCAACAGGATGGGAGACTGCGGATCTCCTACACGGGCGGGACTGGCGAACACCGGGCGGACCGGCTCATAACCGCATTTGTTCGCATGGCGGCCTATCTTGGTCTTTCGGACCGCATCGCGGTTCGCACGAACGACAAGGATTTCGCCCGTGACGTGAAGCGGATTCTCGGTCATTTATGGTATAATAGCAAACATTGAGTTGAACCAAGGAGACACAAGGCGATGAAGATCACGAATGAACAGTTGAAGTTGGCGGCGGACACGATCCGCTGTCTGTGTGCGGACATGGTGGAAAAGGCCAAATCGGGACATCCTGGCGCGGCGATGGGCATGGCGGATCTCGTGACGACCTTGTGGCTGCGGCATCTGCGCGTCGATCCGCGTGACACGGGCTGGAAGAATCGTGACCGGCTTGTCTTCTCGGGCGGTCACGCCTCCGCTCTCGCTTACGCGGTCAACCACCTTTCCGGCATGGGCGACGTGACGCTGGAGGAGCTTCAGACGTTCCGCCAGCTCGGATCGCGCTGCGCGGGGCACCCCGAACGCGGCGTCATGCCGGGCGTCGAGGTGACGACGGGTCCGCTGGGGCAGGGCTTCGCAATGGCCGTTGGCCTGGCGATTGGCGCGAAGATGAAGAAGCGCGCGAACCACACGTGGGTCTTCATGGGCGACGGCGACATGGAGGAGGGCATCAGCCACGAGGCGGCCTCCCTTGCCGGCACGCTGAAACTCGGCGGTCTGACGGCAATCTACGACTTTAACGACATCCAGATCGAAGGGCCTGTCACGGACACCAATCGCGACGATGCGAAGAAGCGCTTCGAGGCGTATGGCTGGAAGGTCTTCGAGATTGACGGCCACGACTACGATCAGATTCATCGCGCCTATCAGAAAGCCGCCAAGATCTCGGATGTGCCGGTCCTCATCGTCGCGAAGACGGTCATCGGCAAGGGCGCGCCCACGAAGGCCGGGACTGCCGGTTGCCACGGTGCGCCGCTCGGGGCGGACGAAGTCGCCGCGACGAAGCGCGCGCTGGGATTCGATCCCGAGAAGAGCTTCTTCGTGCCGCAGGAAGTCTACGATCTCTTTGCCGCGCGCACGGCGCTTTGCCATCACTGGCGCAACAAGGACGTCAAGGCCGAGAAGGCCGCGCTCAAGGCGGAGGGCGGACCGCGTCCGGAGACGCCTGACGAACTTCGCGCGCGCCTTCTTGCGGCCTTGCCGACGTTCGACCCCGCGCAGCCGATCGCGACGCGCACGGCGAACGGCGCGGTCATGAACGCGTTGGCGGATGCCTTCCCGGCGCTGGTCGGCGGTTCGGCGGACCTGGAGGGCTCGAACAAGACGGGGCTCAAGAAGTGCGGCTGGATCTCGTCCGAGGATTTCACGGGGCGAAACTTCCACTGGGGCGTGCGCGAACTCGCGATGACCGCAATCGTGAACGGACTGACCGCGTATGAGGACTTCCGCGCGTTTGGCGCGACGTTCTTCGTCTTCTCCGACTACTGTCGCCCGGCGATTCGTCTTGCGGCGATCATGAAACTTCCCTCGATCTTCGTCTTTTCGCATGACAGTTTCTATGTCGGCGAAGACGGTCCGACGCATGAGCCGATTGAGCAGCTTGCGGCGATTCGGACGATTCCGAACGTGACGACCTTCCGCCCGGCGGACGCGACGGAGACGGGGTATGCGTGGGTTGAAACGCTCTTGAACGCGAAAGGCCCGAGCTGCATCGTGACGACGCGGCAGAATCTTCCGGTCCTCGAAGGCACGAGCGCGACGGGCGTTGCGAAAGGCGCGTATTCGATTTGGCAGGCCGGTCCGCAGACGAAAGACACGGTGCTCTTCATCGCAACGGGCAGTGAAGTCTCGCTTTGCATAGCCGCTGCGCAGAAGATGTGGGACGAGAGCGACGGCCGCCAGTCCGTGCGCGTGGTCTCCATGCCGTCCGTGGAGCGGTTCTTGGCGCAGAGCTGCGCCTACCGCGATTATGTCATCCCGGAGGTCATGACGCGGCGTGTCATCGTCGAGGCGGGGGCCCGCTTCGGTTGGGATCGCTTCCGGCTTGACTTCAAGACGACGCGGTTCGTGACAAAGGACGATTTCGGCGCGTCCGCGCCCTACAAGGTGCTGGCGCAGGAGTTTGGCTTCACGGTCGAGAACGTGCTGGCGAAGGCACGGGAACTTGTCTGAGATTCGGAGGTTGAGGACAATGGACGCTCTTCTGGCGATTAGTCCGATTGACGGACGCTATGCGAACAAGTGCGAGGAACTTCAGTCGGTCTTTTCCGAGTTTGGCCTCATCAAGCGGCGCGTTCTCGTCGAATGCGTCTGGCTTGAAGCCCTTTGCGACGATGTGCGCATTGCCGAATGCAAGGCGCTTTCGGCGAGGGAGCGCGCGGCCTTGCGCAAGATTGCGGCGGATTTCTCGCTTGACGACGCGCGGCGGGTGAAGGAGATTGAGCGCACGACGAACCACGACGTCAAGGCGGTCGAATACTTCCTCAAGGAGAAGGTCGCGAAAACCACGCTCAAGACGCGGACGGAGTTCATCCACTTCGGCTGCACGTCGGAGGACATCAACAACATGGCCCATGCGCTCATGCTGCGTGACGGCAAGCGTGTCCTTCGCGCGGCGATGGACGAGCTGACGGCGAAAATCGTCGAAATGGCGGCGGCGACGGCGAAGGTCCCGATGTTGGCGCATACGCACGGACAGCCTGCGTCGCCGACGACGGTCGGCAAGGAGCTGGCGGTCGTCTCGGCGCGTCTCAAGCGGCAGGCGGCAGAGATCGACCGTCTCGTCATGCCCGCAAAGATGAACGGCGCGGTTGGCAACTTCAATGCGCATCTTTCGGCCTATCCGACCGTCAACTGGGAGAAGCTTGCCGAGAAGGTCATCCGTTCTCTTGGGCTTCGCCAAAACAGGCTGACGACGCAGATTGAGTCGCATGACGGCATCGCCGAGCTGTTTGACGCGATTGCGCGTTGGAACTCGGTTCTTCTGGATTTCGACCGTGATGTCTGGATGTATGTCTCGATGGGCTATTTCAAGCAGCGCACGGTCAAGGGCGAGATCGGCTCCTCGACAATGCCGCACAAGGTCAACCCGATCGACTTCGAGAACTCCGAGGGAAACTTGGGCCTTGCGAACGCCGTCCTCGGCTTCATGGCGCGCAAGCTGGCGATCTCCCGTCTGCAGCGCGATCTCACGGATTCCACGACGCTCCGCAACATGGGCGTGGGCTTCGGCTACGCGCTTATCGCGATTCGCTCGACGCAGAAGGGCCTCGGCAAGCTGGAGCTCAACGCGGAACGCCTGGCAGAAGACCTGGATCGCAATTGGGAGGTCTTGGCCGAGCCGATCCAGACAGTGATGCGCAAGGTCGGCATGGACCATCCGTACGAACGCCTGAAGGAACTGACGCGCGGGCGTCGCGTGAACGCCGAGATCATGCGCAACTTCGTGAAGGCCCTTCCTTTGCCGAAGGCGGACAAGGACCGACTGCTCAAGATGACGCCGTCGAACTACATCGGTTTGGCCGAAAAACTTGCCAAGTTGGCGTAAGGAGTGGCATCGCGCGGGCGCGTTGTGCTATAATACGGACATGAAACGAAAGATTGTCCTTGTCGCGAGCCTTCTCGCCGGTGTCCTTGCCGCCGTGCTGACGCGTGTCTACCTGTCGGCGAAAGACGCCGAAGTCCAAAGCCTGAAGGACTCGATCAAGAGCCGTTACGGCACGATGGACGTCCTCTGCTTCAAGAAGGAGGTCCCGTCTGGAACCGTCCTTGCGAAGAGCGATCTCGGACTGAAGACCGTTCCGGCGATTGGCATGCGCGGACAGGCGCTGGAACTGGAGAACATCGGCGACATTCTGGGACGGAAGACGCTTCTTGGGCATCGGAAGGGCGATGTCGTCTTCTGGGCGGATATCGAAGGCGGCAATCCGATGGCGACGGGGCTGTCGTCTGACATCAAGAAGACGATGCGTGCGGTGTCCATCAACTGTTCAGGCGCGGCAAGCGTTTCGGCGATGGTGAGGCCGAATGACCATGTGGACGTAATCGGCACGTTTGATTTCGGCGGGAATGCCGTGAAGAAGAATTTCGTCACCTGCACGATTCTCCAGAACGTGCTGGTGCTGGCGACGGGTTCGCAGACGGCGAAGATGCGCGCGAAGGACTTGGGACTGTCGTCCGGGTACTCGACGGTGACGCTGGAAGTCACGCCGCGCGAAGCCGAGATGCTGGCGTTTGCGGAGCAGATGAAGGGACGGCTCGTCCTGTCGCTGCGCAATCGCAATGACACGTCGTACGAGAGGGAGTTGCCGAAGGTTGATTTCGAGAAGATTCAGGGTGAGATTGAGGAGCTGAACCTCAAGCGCCAGAATCAGAAGCTGACAAACCGATAAGAGGTGGCGACATGGTCCTGACGACGCTCATCAACGGCGCACGCGAAACGCGGGAACTGGCGGAGGGGACGTACATCATCGGACGCGGCGGAAGCTGTCGCATCCGATTTCCCTTGCCTGACGTGAGTGAACGCCATGCGATCCTGACGGTGCGTGGCGGTCGCGCCGTCCTTGAAGACCTGCACAGCGCGAACGGCACGCTCGTCAACGGCTGCGCGATTGACCAGGCCGAGACGCTGGACGGCGGGAAAGTCGTCCAGATCGGCAGCGCCATGTTGCGCGTGAGCGAGGAACCGTCCGCCGAAGAGGTCGAGCCGGCATCCAAGTCTCAGGACGCACACCCTGAATCGGGCGCGTCCGACTCTCGTGTCGAGTCCGTCGAGGAGCCGATGCCTTCGGCCGATCCCCATCGGGCGCTTCGACGCAACGTGCAGAAGCAGATCCAGCATGAGCTTTTGAAGCGAATGGACATGAAGAAGCTCACCGTGCAGGGCGTGGACCGCGAGGGGCTGGAGGAGAATGCACGCGCGAAGATTCGCGCAATCATTGACGAGGTCGTCGCGAACGGGCGGTTGCCCGAGGGCATTGACCCCGTCCGCCTTGAAGACGACGTTTTCAATGAGGCGATGCGACTCGGGCCGTTGGAAGACCTGTTGGCGGACGATTCGGTCTCGGAAATCATGGTGAACGGACCTGAGAGCGTCTATGTCGAGCGCGACGGAAAGCTGCAGCTCTCGGATTGCCAGTTCTCGGATGACGCAAGCGTTCTCGCCGTCATTGAACGCATCATCGCGCCATTGGGCCGTCGGTGCGACGAATCCCAGCCGTATGTCGACGCGCGCCTGTCTGACGGCAGCCGCGTCAACGCGATCATCGCGCCGCTGGCCCTTTCGGGGCCGACGATCACGATTCGCAAGTTCTCGCAGAAAGCGCTTTCGCCCGAGGACTTCATTCGCTTTGGGACTTGGACGCACGCTGCGGCGGAATTCATGCGCCTGTGCGTGATCCTTCGCAAGAACATCATCGTCGCGGGCGGAACGGGTTCGGGAAAGACGACGCTTCTCAACCTTCTTTCAGGCTACATTCCGCATAGCGAGCGCATTGTCACGGTCGAAGACGCGGCGGAACTGCGATTGCAGCAGCCGCATGTCGTCCGCTTGGAGGCGCGGCCTCCGAACATCGAGGGGAAGGGGGCCGTGCCGATACGCGACCTCGTGAAAAACTGTCTTCGCATGCGCCCGGACCGCATCATCGTCGGAGAGTGCCGTGGCGGCGAGGCCTTGGACATGCTTCAGGCAATGAATACGGGTCACGACGGTTCTCTTACGACGGTTCACGCGAACTCGCCGCGAGACGTCATTTCGCGTTTGGAAACAATGGTCCTCATGAGTGGCATGGAACTGCCGAGCCGGGCGATTCGCGAGCAGATCGCAAGCGCGGTTGACGTCATCATCCACGAATCGCGCCTGAGCGACGGCTCGCGCAAGGTGACGGCGATCACCGAGGTGACGGGGCTTGAAGGGAGCCAGATCGTCATGCAAGACATCTTCGCGTTCCGTCAGACGGGTGTGGACGCGCACGGGAAAGTCCTCGGCGAGATGCGTCCGACGGGCGCGATTCCAACGTGGATTGACCAACTGAAGAGCCGTGGCATCCACCTCGACATGAAGATGTTTCAGGCCGAGCCCTGAAACCCCTGTTGCGCCGATCGACAGACAGGAACAGATGGCCGAAGGTTGAGCGGGGCCTTCGGGTCCGCTGTCGTCTTCAGGCGCGTGTCGTTCGTTTTGTTAGCGCGATTTTTTTGCGTTATATTGGCGTTATTGTCCGTGAAGTATGGTATACTACTCACTGACTCGAACGCGTACCCGTCAGGTGGGCGCGAAGGCGAGCAACTCGAAAAGGACAAACAAGGAGCAGATACGACATGACGAAATCAACGGTGGTGAAGACAATCTCGGCAGCGGCGCTTGGGCTGGGGCTTGCGGGCTGTGCGACGTGCCCGTGCGGCACGGGCGACGGCTACCGCCCGATTTTCAACGGGCGCGACCTTTCGGGCTGGACAGGCGCGACGCATCTCTTCTTCGTCGAAGACGGCGAGCTTGTCTTCAGGGAGGGACCAAAGAACTTCGGCAATCTCTTCTACGAAAGGGAGCTGTCCGACTTCTCCGCGCGCTTCCAGTTCAAGCTCGTGCCGAACGGCAACAACGGCTTCGCCATCCGCGCGGGCAAGGAATGCCTTGGGGGCGGTGCGCTCGTCGGCGGCAACGCAGTGATGGGCGACGCAGCCTACAACGGCATGGAGATCCAGATCCTTGACGATACGGGTTCGCTTAAGCAGAACAACAAGTCCTGGCAGTACTGCGGCTCGATCTACGGCGTCGTCGCCGCGCAGAAGGGTCATCTCCGTCCGGTCGGCGAATGGAACGACTACGAGGTCACCGCCGTCGGGTCGAACGTCTCTGTCGTTCTCAATGGCGTGACGATCCTCGCGACGAGCGTCAAGGACCTTCCGACGAATGGCAAAACGCCCGATGGCAAGCCGCATCCCGGCCTTCACAACCGGTCCGGCTACATCGGCTTTCTCGGGCATACGATGCCCGTCCGCTTCCGCAATGTCGAAATCAAGGAACTCTAATCCACAAGGAATCCATCAGGAGAAAGCAAAGAGATGAAAGGAACAACCGAAATGACCACCCGCAAGAGCTTCATCGGCGGCATGCTCGCCGCCGGCGCGGCCCCGACCATCGTCCCCGCGTCCGTCTTCGGCGCGAACGCCCCCTCGAACCGCATTACCCTCGCCGGCGTCGGTGTGGGCGGCATCGGCTTCAGCCAGCTTCCGGACTGCCGCAAAGCCGGCTTTGAGGTCATTGCGCTCTGCGACCTCGACTGGACGTATGCGAAGCGCACGTTCGACAAGTTTCCGGATGCGCGTCTCTACAAGGACTACCGCGAGATGTTGCGGACGGAATCTGACAAGGCGGACGCCGTCTACTGCGGCTGTCCCGACCACTGGCACACGCTCGTCACGCTTGACGCGCTTGCGGCGAAGAAGCACGTTTGCTGCGTGAAGCCCTTGACGCGCAAGGTGGACGAGTGCCGCGCCGTTGTCACGGCGGCAAAGAAGGCCGGCACGGCGACGCAGGTCACGGCCTGCACGTCAAACGACGAGGCGAGCGTTCGCCTCTATGAAATCCTCGATTCGGGGCTCTTGGGCGAGATTCGGGACGTTGCGGCGTGGAGTCGTCGTCCTGTCTGGCCGCAGGGCATGGCCGAGCTTCCAGACTGGGAGGATCCGATTCCGGAGGGCTTCGACTGGAACATGTGGTGCGGCCCTGCGAAGCGCGTGCCGTTCGCCTCAAAATGGGGCAAGCACGCGCCCTATGAGAAACTTTCAAAGGAGGCGTGGTGCGGCGATGCGGTGTACCATCCGTTCAACTTTCGCGGCTGGTTCGAGTACGGCGCGGGTGCGCTCGGCGACATGGGCTGCCATCGCGCGAACACGATCTACCGTGCGCTCGATCTCAAGTGGCCGACGCGCATCGAGGCGAGTTCGTCGCGCGTGAGCGAAGTCGCCTTCCCGCTGTCGAGCATCGTCACCTACGACTACGCGACGTGCAAGTACGGGAATCCCGTGCGCCTCACGTGGTACGACGGCGGACTCCTGCCGCCGACGCCGAAGGAGGCAGTCGCGTACCGTCTCCCGGCGGAGGGCGTTCTCTATTACGGCACGAAGGGCGTCCTGCTCTTTGACGCGATGAAGCCGCTGGACTGCAAGCTCGTTTTCTTCGACAAGGCGCTGGAAGCACAGGCGAACGCATTGCCGCGCACGAAGCCGCGCCGTCCGGGCTGGATCTACGGCGAGTGGCTGGAAGCCTGCAAGGGAGGCGAGGCCGCGAGCTGCAACTTCGACTTCGCGCAGTACATCACGGAGTTCGTCCAGCTCGGAAACCTCGCTCTCCAGACGCAGAAGCCGGTCGAATTCGATCCGGAGGCGATGAAGGTGACGAACGGCAACGATGCGGCGGACGCGCTCTTGCACAGTCACTACGAGAACGGCTGGACGTTCTGATGAAAGGAATGCGCGCGATGAAGCGACTTCTGATGCTGGTCGTCTTGACCGTGGCCTGGGCTGCCTCGGCGGAGGCGATTTTCGGGAAATGGGCGGGAAACCTGCCGGGAGAGAAGCACGATCCCGCCGTCTGGCTTTCGCTGGATCGCGATGCGATTGGGCGCCCTCAGGCGATCATGCTCTGGCGCTGGGGCATTCCCCAGTATCCGGAGACGATCTCGTACGCGAACGGCGTCTTCGCCTTTCGTCAATGGCTGAAGGGGGCGCCTGAGTCGGTAAAGGACGCGAACCGCTATGTCCAACGCAAGCACATTCACTACAAGTGGTTCTTCTGCTCGCTCGTGGACGGCGATCGCTTGAGGGTCGAAATGAAGGACCTCAACTTCTGGGCGCAGCCGATTGCGGGGACAGACACCGACCTCGGCTCGTTCATCTGTACGCGTGTTCCGGATCCCGGACCTGCGCCGGACCTCGCGAAGCTCGTCTACGGCAATCCCCTCGACCTGTTGGCGAACGGCCTCGCCGACTGGGAAGAGGACCAGAAGGCGGCGCCCCTGCCAAACCAGTGGTCGTTCAAAGAGGGCGTCCTCTCGACGGCGCATAAACTTACGCCGTCCGGCGGCTGGGTTGCGGGCTGCAACCTGAAGACGAAGCGACGTGACTTTGGTGACGGCAAACTCTCGTTTGACTTCCGTCTGCCCGAGTTGAGCAATTCCGGCGTCTGGCTCAAGGGACGATTTGAGGTCAACATCTGCGACTCGTACGGTTGGGCCCTCGACAACCGCAACAGCGGCGTCCTGTGCGGGCTTTCAGAGCCGCTTGCCTCAGCGGAAAAGCCGTTCGGCGAATGGCAGCACATTGACGTCTGGTTCGTGAACCGTCACTGCACGATCATCCTCAACGGCGTGAAGACGGTTGACAGTCTGCCGGTCGTCGGCGTGACGGGCGGTGCGATGGACTGCGACGTCAATGCCTCAGGGCCTTTTGTCCTTCAGGGCGACCACAGCGGCTGTGATTTCAAGAACATGGTCTTTACGCCGATCCTGTCGGCAGAAAACTGAAACGACAACCACAAAAGTGAAGGAGATGACGATGAAGAACCTGAACCCGCGCTGCACGTGCCTGGCCGCGTGCTTGATTCTGTCGCCTTTGGCGCAAGCCGCATCGACGACATTCCTTGGGACGGGTCCGTGGGAAAACGGCCCGTGGTCGGCGGGCGTTCCGGGCGCATCGGACGACGCGATTCTCGGAAATGGCTCGACAGCCACCATCGGGGGGGGGGGGGGGGGGGGGGTAA
>CAKTYZ010000002.1 GCA_934635225.1 uncultured Kiritimatiellota bacterium | reverse complement strand
CTGAACTTCTCCTCGCCGCAACCGCGCTCTCCGTGCGTGTAGTCGATGACATGAAGTTCAAAGGTGTCGCGCGCGAGATGCGCGAATCCGAGACAGGCGATCAGGTCGTCCGGATGCGCGGGAACGATGACCACGCGCTCCTTTGCGAATGCCGACGCAACAAGCGTCAAGACGACGCCCGCGATTCCCGCGATTCTCTTCATCTTCTGCTTCTGCATTTTACTCTCCTTAGTCTCTCATAGTATACCAAATCCCGGTTCTCCGCGCCTCAACTCGCCGCGTCATTCGCCTCACGAATATGGTATACTTCACGGCATGAAACGAAATGCCAAGAAACGGACCGTCCTGGTCGTGTTGTGGCTCGCGGGGTCTGCCGGCCGCAAGCAGCTGACGGGCATCTTGCAATACGTCAACGCCGGGCACCCTTGGAGCATCCGGCTCATCACCGACCCCAAGGACTTTACCGACGAGGCCATCCACAAAGCCGAAGCCGACGGCACCCACGGCTTTCTCGTCCATGCCAACGCGCAAGTCGGCACCGCCCTCGCCCGTTCCACGGTCCCGACAGTCCTGCTTGACTTTCCGCCGCCCGCCCTTCGGAACCGCAAGAAATCCATCGCCCTCATCCTCGACGGCGATGAGCAGATCGGGCAGACCGCCGCCGAGTATTTCCTCCGGCTCGGAAACTTCGCGTCTTTCGCCTTTGTGCCGGACGAGCAGAACCGCGGCTGGTCACGCCTTCGCGAGCGCGGCTACAAGACGACGCTGGGGGCGCACAGTCGGCCTTGCCAGACCTACGGCGCCAGCAAGGGGCTGCTTGCCGACTGGCTCCTGGCCCTGCCGAAACCGGCCGCCGTCTTCACGGCCTACGACTTGCGGGCGCAGGAAACCATCGAGGCCTGCAAAGAGGCGAAGCTTTCGATCCCCAAGCAAGTCGCCGTCCTCGGCGTTGACAATGACGAACTCATCTGCGACTACACGTCCCCTTCGATCTCCAGCATCCGCATCGACCATGAGACGCTTGGCGCCGAAGCCGCCAAACTGCTGGACCGCCTGATGGACGCACCGTCAGGCCGAAGCCCAAAGCCCGTCTTCATGCCGGCGGGAACCGTCGTCGAGCGCGAATCGACCGCGCCCACGGCGCCGACCGCGCGTCTGGTCGCCCGCGCCCTGAGCTTCATCAGCGCACATGCCGCCGACGGCATCTCGGTCGCAGACGTCGTCGGTCACCTTGGCGTCTCGCGCCGCCTCGCCGACGCGCGGTTCAGCGCCGTCACCGGAACCTCCATCCGCCGCGCCATCGAAGACCGACGCTTGGCACTCGTACGGGAACGGCTCAAGACGACCCGGCTCACGATCGAGAAAATCTCCCGGCTCTGCGGCTATGCGAACACCCAGCGGCTCAAATACGTCTTCAAGGCCCGGTTCGGCATCTCCATGAGCCAATGGCGAGCCGATTCGACAGCCGCGCCCCGAAAGCCCTAACAAGGCGCCGCAAAGCCTCGCACGACGGCGCGGTCGTCGAAAGGGTGCTTCACGCCTTGGATCTCCTGCGTCGTCTCATGTCCCTTGCCCGCGACAATCACGACATCGTCCGATGCGGCGTGCGTCAGCGCAAGCGAGATCGCGGCTCGCCGATCTGGCTCGACGAAGACGCGCGGAGACGGCGAACGCGAATCCGCGACGCGGCGGACTCCCACGAGAATCGCGTCGATGATGCGGTTCGGGTCTTCACTGCGCGGATTGTCCGACGTCACGACCAACGCATCCGCAAGTCGTGCGCAGGCCTCCCCCATCAGCGGACGCTTCAAGGGGTCACGGTCGCCGCCCGCCCCGAAGACGACCCACAGATGTCCCTTCGTGAAGCCCCGCGCCGCCGCAAGCACCTTCTCCAGCCCGTCCGGCGTATGGGCGAAATCGACATAGACACGCGCCTTCGCCTGCGGATTCTCCACGCGTTCCAATCGCCCCCAACGCGGACGCAACGTCGGAATCGTCGCCTGAATCACCGCATGCGGCACGCCCGCCGCCTCTGCCAAAGCCGCTGCGACAAGGACATTGGAGGCATTGTAGTCTCCGACCAGCTTCAGGTCCGAAAGATCGTAGTCCGGGCACGGCGTGGGAGGATGCCGTCCGCGCCCGTTCGTGACGGGGATGACGTTCACGGCAAAGTTGCCGACCGCGTCGAACATCGCGCGACCGTTCTCGCCGTCCAGGCAGACGACATATGGCGGCAGGTCACGGCGGCCCATATCCGGGCGGACGGGGTGCGACGCGGCGATCTTCTCCGCAAAGCTCGCCTTGACGCGAAAATATTCGTCCATTGTCTTGTGGTAGTCAAGATGGTCCTCTGAGAGGTTCGTGAACGCGCCGCCCGCAAAGACGGTGTCACCCGTGCGGTTCTGATGAATCGCGTGGGACGAAACCTCCATCACGCAGTCCGTGCAGCCGTTCGCTTCCATCGCCGCATAGATCTCGTGCAATTGCTTCAGAGGCGGCGTCGTATAGCCCGTGTAGAAACGCCGCGCACCGTCAAAGACCTCGACAGTCGTGACGTACCCGCATTTCCGCCCCGGACAGGCGTTCAGAAACTCCGCCAGGATCCATGTCGTCGTGGTCTTGCCATTGGTGCCGGTAATGCCATAGAAGTTCATCATCATTCCCTCTTCGGTCTGCATGTGCGTATTGTAGCAAATTTTGCCCCGCGCAGGAGCGACTCCCGCGCACAAAAGGGGCAGGGCATTATGCTATAATACCCGCCATCATGAAACCGCTGCTTACCACTCTCCGCAATGGACTGACCGTCGCGCTCGCGCCCTGTGAGGCCGAATCGGTCGCCTTTGGCCTCTTTGTCGCTTCCGGGTCCCGCCATGAAGACGCGGCGAACGCCGGCATCTCCCACTTCATCGAGCACATGCTCTTCAAGGGCACGCCGACGCGCACGCCGCTTGACATCACGCAGGCGATCGAGGGGCGCGGCGGGAACTTCAACGCCTGCACGGGCGAGGAATCCACCTGCTACTACACACATTTGCCAAGCGAGTGCCTCGATGAAGCGGTGGACATCCTTTCCGACATGTATCTTCATGCCACAATTCCCGCAGACGAATTTGCGCGCGAGAAACAGGTCGTCATCGAAGAAATCAAGATGTATGCGGACGAACCGGATTCCGTCGCGATGGAAAATCTCCAGCGGAACCTCTTCCCCGGCTCGACGCTCGGCACGCCCGTCGCCGGAAGCGCAAAGACCCTCACGCCGATGACGCCCTCTCTTCTCCGGCGATACGTCAGGTCACATTACCGCCCGGACAACACGGTCGCCGTCCTTGTCGGCGCGTTCACCCCCGACAAGGCCCTCAAGGTGCTGGAGGCGAGACTCGGGCGATTCACGCGCAAGGCCGTCATGCGCAAAGCCGACGGCGAGAGACTCGGAACGGTCGTCCCGAAAGCCTCGGTCACGCGCGAGATCAACCAGGCCCAGCTCGCGCTCGGCTACCGCACGTTCGGGATCCAGGATCCGCGCAAGTACGCGGCAACGGTGATGGATGCGGTCCTTGGGCGCGGCATGTCCTCCCGGCTCTTCCAGGAAGTCCGCGAGAAGCGCGGCCTCAGCTACGACATCTCCTCTCGGATGCAGTTCTTCAAGGATGCGGGCATGTTCACCGTGACGGCCGGACTGGACGCATCCAAGGCGGATCGGGCACTCGCGACAATCGACCGCGAACTCACGCGCATCGCAACCCGACTCGTCCGCGCGGACGAATTGCGCCGCACCAAGGAATTCCTGATCGGGAACTTCAGGCTTTCGCACGAGCGCGTCACGTCCAAGCTGTTTTTCTACGGACAGACCCTACTCGCATTTGGACGCCTCGTGCCCCCCGCCGAACAGATCGAGGGCATCCGCGCCGTCACGGCGGCGGACATCCGGTCTGTCGCGCACGAGATCTTCCAAGACAAAAACCGGGCCGTCAGCTGGGTCCTGCCCAAGACGTCCCTCTTGCGCCGCTGAGCGTTCGGCACGTTCAATCCGGCGGAGAGAGTTCCAGCGAAATGCGCGCGGCGGCCTCGACAGGCCGCCGCGCGCATTCAAGCCTCGCTCAATTCAATCGTCAGCGGCAAAGCGTGTAGAGAACGCCCGCGACAACCGCCGAACCGATGACGCCCGAGACGTTCGGACCCATCGCCTGCATGAGGACGAAGTTCGTCGGGTCATTGCCGAGCGAAACCTTGTTCGAGACGCGCGCCGCCATCGGAACGGCCGAGACGCCCGCCGAACCGATGAGCGGATTGATCTTCTCCTTTGAGAAGGCATTCATGATCTTCGCCATAAGGACGCCCGCCGCCGTGCCGACGCAGAATGCGCAAAGGCCAAGCGCGAGAATGCCAAGCGTCGTGCCCGAAAGGAACTTCTCGCACGCGAGCTTCGAGCCGACCGAGAGTCCGAGCATGATCGTGACGATGTTGATGAGCGCGTTGGACATCGTGTCCGCAATGCGCGAGACCGACGGGCCGACCTCCTTCGCGAGGTTGCCGAGCATGAGCGCGCCGATGAGCGGCACGGCGGACGGCAGGAGAACCGCGCAGAGAAGCAGGACCACCAGCGGGAAGCAGATCTTCTCGATCTTCTTGACTTCGCGCAGAGCCGGCATCTTGATGAGGCGCTCGTTCTTCGTCGTGAGCGCATTCATGATCGGCGGCTGGATGATCGGCACGAGCGCCATGTAGGAATACGCCGCGACGGCAATCGCGCCAAGGAGGTCCGGGGCGAGGCGCGAGGTGAGCCAGATGGCCGTCGGGCCGTCCGCGCCGCCGATGATGCCGATCGAGGCTGCGGCCTTCAGCGGCTCGACGCCGAAGAAGTCATTGCCGAAGATCGCCGCAAGGCCAAGCGCGCCGAAGAGCGCGAAGAAGATGCCGAACTGCGCGGCGCCGCCAAGAAGCGCCGTCTTCGGGTTCGCGATCAGCGGGCCGAAGTCGGTCATCGCGCCGACGCCCATGAAGATCATGATCGGGAAGATGCCCGTGTCAATGCCGAAATGGAAGAAGTAGTAAAGGAAGCCGCCCGGCTCGACGATGCCCGCCGTCATCGCGGGGATGCCCGCCGCATCGAAGGCAATCACGCCCGAATGCAGCATCTCCGGCGTCGTCACGCCCGCAAGCGGGCAGTTGGCGAGCAGACCGCCAAAGCCAATCGGGAGAAGAAGCAACGGCTCAAAGCCCTTCACGATCGCGAGATAGAGAAGGACAAGGCAGATCGGAATCATGATGAACTGGCCGAGGCCGTAGGGGAGACCGCCCAGCACCTTGACGTCATGCCCCGCGACGAACTTTCCGTCACCGCCGAAGTAGCCGCCGACCCAGTCACCGACCTTCACCGCGTGCTTCGCGGTCGAGGCGCTTTTCGCCTGAACCTCGTCTATCACCCAGTAGCCGTTGCGGTTCGCGAACTGCGCACGATCCGCGACCGTGTACGTCTTGCCGGCTTTCGGCGCGGCGGGACGATCCGCCGCCGCAAAGTCGCCCGTGATGTACGCGGGCGCGGACTTCTTCATGAAGCCCGAGATGCCCGTGTCCGCCGAGAGGTTCTTCACCTTTTCCAGCGTCGTCCGCCAGTCGCCCTCGGCATGGGCCGCCAGGCAGCCCGCCGCGACGAGAAGCGCCATGAGGAATTTCTTCATACCGTGCGTCTTCCTTCTTTCTTAGCCGATGACCGCGAGCGTGTCGCCCGTCGCGACCTTGTCCGTCGCATTGACCATCACCGTGACCGTGCCGTCGCACGGGGCCGTGACCGGCGTCTCCATCTTCATGACGTCCATGACGAGGATCTCGTCGCCCTTCGCGACCTTCTGGCCGTTCGTCGCCGTGACGCGGAGAACCGTGCCCGGAACCGGCGCCTTGACCTCCTGGCCGCCCGCAGGGGCCGCCGCCGCGGCCGCCTTGAGCCCTGCCTCGGCCTTGAAGTCAACCGCCTTGCCGTTGACGACCGCCTTGCCGTCGCCCTTGATCTCGACGCCGTAGGCCTTGCCGTTGACCGTGACCGTGACCGCGCCGCCCTGCGCCGCAGGCTTCGCCTCTTCGGCGAAACGGCAGCCCATCGGGGCCTTGGACGGGTCCTTGAGGAAGAGGATGCCCTTCTCCTTGCAGGAGGCGGCGATGAAGACGTTCTCGTCCGTCACGGGCAGGCCCGCGTCCTCGAGCATCTTCTTCGCGACCGCGCCGCCCTTCTTCGGGTCGGCGTCGTTCATCTCGAGAACGGTCTTCGTCGTGACGGTCGAATAAGGCTTCGTAAGCTCGCTCGACGCCATGAACGCGGCGGCCTTCTCGACGATCTCCGGATCGGGCGCGACGGGCGTCTTGCCAAAGTAGCCGAGGACCATCTTCGCATAGCCCGGCGCGAACTTCTTGAACTTGCCGAACATGACGTTCTGGATGGCCTGCTGGGCGTAGAACTGCGAGACCGGGGTCACGGACGTGCCAAAGCCGCCGAGACGCACGCAGTCGTACATCTCCGCGATCATGTCATCGTACTTGTCCATCATGCCGTTGTCGCGAAGCATCTGCGTGTTCGCCGTGAGCGCACCGCCCGGCATCGGGCTCCACACGATCTGCGGGTTCACGTTCATCGCCTCCGGCGGGAGGAAGTACTTCTTCATCGCGTTCTTGAAGGCGTCCTCGGCCTTCTTGATCTTGTTGATGTCGAAGTCAAAGCCGAAGTCGGGATCGCCGTCGAGGCAGTGCCACATCGTGATGATGTCAGGCTGGCAAGTGCCGCCGCTCATCGGGGCCATCGAGAGGTCAAGGCCGTCCGCGCCGCCCTTCAGCGCGGCGAGGTAGCACGCGACGCCGTTGCCGGCCGTCTCGTGGCTGTGGAACTGGATGTGCACCTTGTCGCCGAGGAGCTTGCGGGCGAGCTTCATCGTGTTGTAGACGGTCGTCGGCGTCGAGGTGCCCGACGCGTCCTTGAACGCCACGCGGTCAAACGGAATCCCCGCGTCCATGATCATCTTCAGGCGGTCGCGGTAGAACTCCGGCGTGTGCGTGCCCTGGTTGTCGATTCCCGGCGGCAGGCCCATCATCGTGACGACGACTTCATGCTTGAGGCCCGCGTCATGGATGCACTGGCCCGACCACTTGAGGTTGTTGACGTCGTTGAGCGCGTCGAAGTTGCGGATCGAGCTCATGCCGTGCTTCTTGAACATCTGGGCGTGCAGCTTGATCATGTCGCTCGACTGGCTTTCGAGGCCGACGACGTTCACGCCGCGCGAAAGCGTCTGGAGATCCGCCTCCGGCGCCGCCTGACGGAACTTGTCCATCACATCGAACGCGTCCTCCTGGCAGTAGAAGTAGCAGCTCTGGAAGCGCGCGCCGCCGCCCGCCTCGAACCAGCGGACCCCCGCGGCATACGCTTCCTCGACGCAGGGGAGGAAGTCCTTGGAGAGGACGCGCGCGCCGACGACGGACTGGAAGCCGTCGCGGAACGCAGTGAGCATGAACTTGACGTTTTTCTTTGCCATTGTGAGTTTCCTTGTTTTGAAATTAGCGTTGGAGCGCCACCGCGATCGCGAGGGCGACATTCTCGTCGTCGTTGCCGGCCTTCGGCGCGGGCTTCTTCTTCGGCGCGTCCTGCGGAAGGATCGAATCGAATTTTGCGAGGCCCTGCATGGACGTCTTCGTGACGAGGATGAGGACGGAGAGAAAGATGTAGACGATGCCCATGCCGGCAATCATCAACACAAGACCTTGACCAAGTACTGCCATGATTGAGTTTCCTGTTTATTTTAAAGTGAGAAGGCGCAAGACTCGCTTACGGATCGACAAAGGTGAGCCGCAGCGTGTCAAAATCGATCTTGCGATAATAGCAGTTGCGCGGCTGGCCGGCCTTGTTTTTCGTGTGGCAGATGCCGCCGCGACACGGGCGCACGACGTAGAGGAGCGAATTCTGCTCGCAGTTGACATAGGCCTCAAGGAGGTCAAACGTCTCGCCGCTCGTCTCGCCCTTAAACCAAAGCTTGTTCCGTGAAGTGGACCAAAGAATCAACTTCCGCTTCGCAAACGACTCGCGCATCGCGAATTCGTTCGTATAGGCGACAAGGATGACTTCTTTCGTGTCGGCGTTCTGTACCGCAACTGGGATAACCCCCGGATCCTGCTCGGCGACACCCGCCGCGCGCGTCTCGGCGACCTGCCGGCCGACCTTCTCAAGTTTTGTGAAATCAAGCGTTAATTCAGACGATTCTTCAAGCTGCCCCATGGCTGTCACCTTTTGATAATTTGGAGCGTATTATACCAAAAAAACCGTCCGCATGGGGGTGCGATTTTCATGCGGAAAAATCCCCGGCCAGCCGCAAGGCCAGTCGGGGATTTCACCTGTCATCGGGACCAGGTTATTTCGCCTTCTTCACACAGCGCTTCTTGGCCGCGGGCTTTGCCGCAGCGACCTTCTTCACACAGCACTTCTTTGCAGGGGCCGCCTTCTTGCTGCAGCACGTTTTCGCCACCGGCTTCGCAGCAGGGGCCGCCTTCTTGCAACAGCACTTCTTCGCCGCCGGCTTCGCAGCAGGGGCGGTCTTCTTCGCGCAGCACTTCTTCGCTGCGGGTTTCGCCGCAGGAGCGGCTTTCTTCACGACTGCCTTCTTGGCAGGAGCTTTCTTGGTTGTAGCCATTGTGTGTTCCTTCTTTGAGAGGCTACGGCGCACGGTTCCCGCGCTACATCCGAGCCTTATGCCGCATATTATACAATTTATGCCGGATTACATTCAAGTGCCGCGCCCACGGCGGCCTCGCCCCAGTCACGGCGATTGAGTCTCCTGCGCAGAGTCTTCCAGCCGGGGAGCCGCTTGTCCATGAACGCGCAGAACTTGGGGCCGTGGTTGTGGACGGCGAAATGCGTGAGCTCGTGGACAACGACATACTCGACCAGTTCGCGTGGGGCGTGCGCAAGCTCGGCGTTGTAGGTGACGTAACGAGACCGCCAATGACAGCACCCCCACACGGACTTCACGCGGCGGACCTTCCAAGCGACGCCGTATTCGCCCAACCGCGCGGACCACGCCGCGTTCAGCTCGCGAAGAAGCGCGTCGAACGCGGCGAGCTCCGCCTCCGTCACCGGGGCGCGGGCGGCAGGAGGACGCGCCAACACCTCGGCGCGGGACTTCCGAACCCACGCCCACTTCGACTTGAGGAACGTTTCGCCCTGCGATAGCGTCACGCCAAAGTACGGGATGGAGAGCCGCACGTTGCCGTCCGCGCCGATGCGGACATTGATCCGCCGGATTCGCTTGCGGATCACCTCGACGGGGATGCCGTCGATCTCGTTAGGTCCCGTGTGCAGCAAGCGCACCCTCCGATCACTTGGTCAGCTTGTAGGCGAGCCACGCGGAAAGCGTCTTGGAATCGAAGATCGCGCCCTTGCGGATGCCGTCCTCGACCTCTTCCTCGGACAGAATGACGGGATAGACGTTCTCGTCGGGATCCTGATCCTGCGCGTGCTGGCCATCGGCGAGTTCCGCAAAGTAGAGGTGGATGCGCTCCTCGCAGTAACCCGGCGTGCAAATCGTGGTCGTCAGAAAGCGGATCGACTGCACGTCGTAGCCGGTCTCCTCGGCGGTCTCGCGCTTCGCGCCCGCGATCGGGTCTTCGCCAGGCTCAAGTCCGCCCGCGATCACCTCGACGAGCGCCTCTTCCGCAGCCTTGCGATACTGCTTGACGAACACGAACTTGCCGTCAGGCCGACGCGCCAAGATGGCGACCGCGTTCCCGTGCCGAACCACTTCGCGCGTCGTCTTGCGCCCGTCAGGCAACTCGATGTCGAGAAGATCGACGCTGATGATCTTTCCCGTGTACTTGCGCTCGCATCCGAGCGTCTTCTCGATGAACTTGTCTTTCATTTTTCTCTGCTACGTGTTGCCTCAGAAAATACCATAATCCCCCAAAAGTCGTCAAGTGCGCTTCAACTCTGGAAGTCACCCTTAGACTTCACGTAGGTCTTCAACGAACTGGAGAAGCGCCATGTCTCGTTCTCGTGCGTCACGCAGGAGCTGAACACCTCGACCTCAATGGGACGGATGTGCATGAACCTGCTCATGACCTTTGCGCAATTCGAGCGGGAACTCGCCTCCGAGCGTACATCGGACAAGATGGCCACAACAAGGCGCAAGGGGTTCTGGCCGGGCGGGACGGTGCCATACGGCTACAAACGCATCGAAAAGCGGCTCGTCGCCATCGGACAGGGCGAGGTGAACGACATCGACCTTGACGAATCGGGGACGCTCATACGATTGTTCGCCCGCGCACGGGAGTGGACAAGACTCCTCGAAAGCGGGGCGTTCGTCGACATGAAGGAGCTTGCGGAGGGTTTGAAGATGGATCGACCATACGTGGTCCGCGTCCTGCGCCTCGCCAATCTTTCGCCAAAGATACTCCGTGCGGTCTTAGCCAAGGAACTCCCGGACGATTCCTCGACCGAACGGCTCTTCAACATCAAGAGCGACCTCTGGAGCGAACAGGAGCGGGAAATCGGCCTCGCATAGCCGATTCTCGTCTTCCGATGCTTCCTGCGGCATGGTCTTGCGACCATGCCGTTTCTGTCTCGTGTGCATTTGCACACTTTGGCGGCATGAAGTTCTCTCTTGGCCTTGAATCGGTCTATGAAACAAGGTGCGCATACCAGACTTGCAGTTTGCATAGGAAAGCGGCAAAACGGGCGTCTTTCCTCGAAAACGTCGTGTTGACTAAAGTCACACGGCGGAGATACTTCGCGAGCTGAATCGCCCCCAAAAGGCCACGCAGCGCGGTCGTTGCCACACACGACAGTGAACTCGGCAAGGGCAGAATCAGCCCGACAATTGGGCTTTATACGCTAATCCATAAAAACAAAACCTCAGAGTTCTCTCCGAGTTAGAAAGGAATTGGTGGCCAAGGCCGGGATCGAACCGGCGACACACGGATTTTCAGTCCGTTGCTCTACCAACTGAGCTACCTAGCCACAGATGCATCTGTCAAGGGTCGAATGGTAGGGGCGCAGGGATTCGAACCCTGGACCCAGTGATTAAGAGTCACTTGCTCTACCAGCTGAGCTACGCCCCCATCTCACCTTGGCTTTCTCTGGAGCGAGGAACGGGATTCGAACCCGCGACAACCACCTTGGCAAGGTGGCACTCTACCAACTGAGTTATCCTCGCATCACGAAAACAGTGGGTAGTATATCATATCCCTCAGAAGCGCACAAGGGGGTATTGTACAGAAATTGCATAAGGTCGAGACGCTCACCAGACACCCCGCAGGACAATTGTCCGTGTCCTCATGAGAACACCTCCTTTGCATTCAGGTTAGTTTGATCGATGTAATGCTTCAACGCGTCTTTCAGCAACTTCACGCACTGCGACTCCGAGGCGTCCTTATATCCCCTGATGTAGAGTCCATGTTCAAGACCAAGATCCGCCCATGCGGGCGCCCCATCCGTCGTGATGACCGCACAGCCATGCTCAATCGCCTCGGCAACAACAAGTCCAAAATTCTCCGAGAATGTCGGCAGACACAACACATCCGCCCAGCGCCAAAGACTTTCCTTGTAGTCTCCAGATGCATCCGAAATCGTCTTGAGGGCAATCACATCGTTCGTGAACGGCATTTTTCGCCAGCACTCATCGTTCAACTCCTCGGAAGCCCGCCGCAATAAGTTCACGCCCTTCAACGGATGCTCCATTCCAAGATAAAGAACGCGAAGAGCCGCTTGTGTTCGCTCCGCCTTAGGCCTTGTGTGCGGTGCATCAAGCCTGAAGAATTGTTTGAAGTCTAAAATCTCCATTTCCCCCGTCACTCCCCAACGATGACACCAATCCGCCTCCCATTCACCCGAAACAACGACACGAGACGCCTTATTGTAATAGTACCGCTCTATCGGCGCAACCAATCGCTTCTTCCACTTGCTCTGCCGCTCAAGGTAGATTGGGCTCAAGCTGCCGTGTGGCATTCGCACAAGCTTCACACCAGCTCTCAATGCCCGGTGGCAACTCCTCCAAGCAGACGGCAACCACATACCATGAACCCAGATCTCGTCATATGAGGATAGGGGATGAGACAGAGTGCCTAACTTCTCGACAAGCTTCGATTCAGAAGACGTTTCAACGGCATGGCCTTGGGCAACGCCAACAGCCCCTGTGAAATCCCATAGATCGTCACCATCACGCCGCGCGATACGCTGAGCAACCTGAAACACGCCATTGGCTTCATGCAAGGTCGGAACAATATGCAACCTTTTCATGCCATTTTCCCCTTGTTGTCCAAATAGGTTATGCCAAGGACTTTTACCCGCCAGAACTCTTCAATCAGAAGAGCCAACGCAACCGTCACGCACTTCACATTGCGGACGAAGACCCGTCGGCCACCAGTCACCAGCCGCCAAAGCCAGCATAACCCCATGCGATGCACCCAATCCGGCGTGTCCGCAACCCTCCCGGAAAGGAAGTCGAACGCCGCGCCGACCGGCAGGAGGACAGGCACGCCCAGCTCGTCCCGGTGACGGGCGCACCACTTCTCCTGCTTCGGGCAGCCAAGCGCGACCCACAGGAAATCGACCGAGTTCTTTTCTATCGGCGGCGGCATCGGATCGTCAGCGATCTCCGGCGCGAACGTGCCGACAATCTTCACGCCGGGGAAGCGCACCTCCATCTTCGTCTTGAGCGCCGCCAGCGTCGTGCCGGACGCCCCATAGAAGAAGTGCCGCCAACCGAGCGGGATGCCGTATTTCAGCGCGGCAGGGAAGAGCTTTGGCCCGATGATTCGTCCGCCCGCCCCGCCGTTGATACGCGCTAGCCAGTCCGTCGCGATTCCGTCCGCGCACACGGCATCCGCGCCCGCATACGCCGCACGCAACTCAACATCCCTGTACCAAGCCAATGGCAACCCGTTCCCGTCACAGAAGCAGACATAATGGTGCTTGCCGTCCTTCCGCCACTCGTCCATCTTCTCAAGAAGTTGGAAATATGACGCACGTAAAATTTTCCAATACCGAATATTTATCTGATCAAGCATAGCATCCATCAACTTAAAACGAATATCTCACAAGTCCCAGCAACTCGTGCACAAGCGAATTGAAACTGCCAAGAGCCGCGACGTCCGGCAGATAACGGCGAACCATAAATTCACGGGCCGGACTGTCGATGTGCGCAAAGTCAATGGCCGCCGGGACGACCGCCAGATCTGGCGCGAACTTCGCAAAGATCCGCACGGCTCGTTTCATGTGCGCGGCAGACGTGACGAGCAGAATTTGCCGCTTCTTTTCGTCAGCTCGCCTTTCAATCGCCTCATTATAGAGTCTCGCCTCCTCTTCAGTGTTTCGCGGGCCGTCAAGGGACACGATCGCCTCCGCAGGCACACCGAGATCCTTCAGAAACGGCGGCGTCGACCGGCTCACGTCGGGACACGTGCAGTAAATCTTCGGTGCTTTCCCGGCCTTGTATATACGGGCCGCGTGCCAGACGCGGTCTGCCGACTCCTTGAGGTCGGGATACGGCCAATCGCTGCCTTCAGGAGGTGCCCCAATGCCGCCCCCCAGCAAGACAATCGCATCAGCCTGGGGCAGTTCCTGCACATTCCTGACAGGGTAATAATCCGCTTCGATCCACTTGGCCAACAGTTCTGACGTCACGGGCATCGCGCAAATCCACATGAGGATGAGATCAAGGACAAGAATCAGCCGGCCCCATCTCCTACGAACAAATACCAGTCCAATCGCCAACGCCCAAAGGCTGGCAAACACCGGATCGGACAAGACACCCACAACTTGATGAATCACAAGCACAGCATCTCCTTCAGTTTGGACGCGAGATCGTCCGCGTTTCCGCTCTTAAACAGCTGAATCCGCCCTGGGAACCGCGTAGCCATCGCGACGCTTCCCGGATTATCGGACGACAGGACCGGGCGTCCAAGCCGCAGATACTCGAAGAGCTTCAGCGGATAGTTCCACTTCAGGCTCCGAACGGGCAGATACGGTGCGAGCAGGACGCGGCAGCGGCGCAGCTGTGCGAACGCCTCCTCTTGCGGCAGGCCGTTGATCCATTTCACCGAGAGGCCCGGAACCCGCCGTACCGCCTCCGCGACGAGGCGGCTGCCCTTGTCCGGCGTCTCCGCGCTCAAGATTCCGATGTCAGCATCAAACGAACCGCCGTTCGTGATTGTCGCAGGAATCAGATCGTCGAAGGCATCCTGCATACGCAACTCCAACTTGCCGTCTTTTCTCCACCGATCCGTCTCCTTTCGGGACAATCCAACCTCTTCAAGCAATCCCGGATGGATGTTCAAGACCAGCCTGTCACACCGCCGCGCAAACCACCGCCACACGCCGTCAATCGCCCAGCGACGCGGCGCAAAACCATCGCGATGGCTCAAGGCCGGCGGATCCCACAGGTACATCGTCCACGGGATCCGCAAACGCCGCTTGATGCGCCAGCCCGTCCATAGGCACGGGAAGTCGAATCCCGTACAGACACGACCGTAGCGCCCCTCCAGTCTCGCCGCGATGTCGCCCAGCCGCCGATAGACGATCACGCGCTCACAGGCGGCCGCAAGGTCATCTGGTACGCGACACGCTTCGTTCACGCACAGCGTCAGCCGCGTGTCTCGCGCCAATTGGCGTGGACGCACCTGCACATTGGCATTCCTTGAATACCAGCTGATGTCGCTACGTGTGATGAAAACCGTCCTTACCATGGCCACCACCGATTCCAAAGACGTCCGCCGCGCGTCAGCACATTCCACAGGCCCCAGCGCCCCGACCGCCGCAATCTGCCCAATCGTACGTTCGGGACGATCTTCCCCTCTCGTGTCATCATGAATCCCGCGTCTGCTATGTGCGGGCCGAAATGCGGCAAGTTGTTGTTCGCCTTGTTGGCGCGAGCGTCTGTTCCGGCAAACACGCCTTTGCGTCCGTCCTTCACGTGTCCATAGTCATGCCACTGGTGCACGACTTTCAGGACAGGCGTCAAGTCGATGACGGGCACGCCCTTCCGCAACGCCCACGCGATGAGGGCCGAATCGTAGTAGGCTCGCCCGACGACTGTCGGCGGCAAATCGGCGAACATTCCGCCGCGGAAGAAGAAATAGTCCATGCCGCTCGGACGATGCCGCTCACGCGTACCGTCCTCCAGCCAGTCGATCCGCTGGCCGACGGCGAGGAAGTCACCGTCCGGCAGATTTGACAGAACCGTCTCAACGCCCGATTCAAAGAGAATGTCGCCATTGCAATAAAGTGCAATCTCGCCTGCCGATGCCCGTGCCGCAATCTGTGCGAAGTCCGGCGGACCTGATTCGCCTTGCACATCTGCAATCTCAGCGTTCGGAAAGCGCGACTTCCAGTTTTCGCGCGCCCGCGCCTGGATCTCGCCGACCCGCCCGGCAAACGGCTTATAGGAAGTGAAAATTCTCATGGCACTTCAGCTCTCATAAGTCAAATTACCCGGATTCCGACTGCCGCCACCAAATTCAAGAACCTCTGATCCTATTGACGTAAAACATTTCAATCGCGAGGCGACAGGATCACCTGCCAACTGCCTCGTGTCCCATTTCTTCTTTCGATGAAGCCTTTTGCCTTCAACGCCGAAAGCTGCTTGTCGAGCGTGTTCTTCCGAATCCCCAGGATCTCGGCCATCTTCCGAATCGAGATCTTTGGATTTCCCTTCAAGATGTCACAGATCCGGCGCTGCTCGTCCGGCAAGGACAACAACGGATTGTCCCCCCTATTGTCCCCCCTATTGTCCCCCCTATTGTCCCCCCTATTGTCCCCAACATGATTCGCGTGTCCGCGTTTCACGATCAGGCGAATCGAATTGCCGAAATCCTGCACCTCCAGTGGCGGAAGCCCAGCCTCGCGCAAGGCTCGCTGAACGCGCAACAGGCCACTCCCCCAGTTCTCAATCAAGAACATATAGGCGAATACTGCGGCCAACGCCTTGTTGCGACATTCCGAATGCCCCGCCAACATCTTGGATACCGTCATGCCACGCGGCAGCCCGCCTGGCGACGTGATTTCCAATCGGTCGTCATAAAGCGCAATTGAGATCGGACTCGACGCGCCATCCACATACGTCCGATGCACGACCGCGTTCACGATCAATTCGCGGATGGCTTCCGGCGGAATCTCATAGACATCCACCCTTTTGAGCCCATCAAACCGCGCGGACAGGTTAAGTTTCGACAGCACCCATTTAAACGACTCATTGACCTGATCAATCACCGAGCCATCGATCGGATGGCGATCCAGGAAGACGGCTCGGTCCGCACCCTTGAACAACGCGCACTTGACCGTCGTCGCCAGACGATCATCGCCCGTCAGCAACGCATAGGCATTGCTGGGCACATTCTCCCGCGCGCGCTGGATCAAAACGCCCCACTTCACGAGTTGGCGGACTGTGACTGGTTTGACAAGAGAGCGGTCGGCACCCGCTGGCGCATTCTCGACCGCCTCCGCATACAGGCGGGCGCACAAGGCCCGAACATCCGCATCGACAATCTTCAGCCCACGACACACGACCGAATCATAGCCTTTCCCGGCGCCATCCAGACGCAGTTCCTGAAGCGTCGCCGGATCGGCCTTCCGCGTCGTTGCGTCATATCGGACATAAACACCGTCCGTGTCGCCTTGTGGCCGTAGAAAATAGGGACACTGCCGCCCTTGGGTAACCGACAGTTCCAAAACCTCTCGCCCCTCGACATTCACAATGTCAACGGCGACATCCGGCATCGGCGAACAGGCATCCGCAATCCGGTCTACGATGGCATCGCGTAGCGCATACAAATCGCCCGTCAAGCCGATGACGTCCCGTGCATCCGTGGCACCAAACACGATGCGCCCGCCTTTGCAGTTCGCAAAGGCGACGACCGTCTTGAGCCACCGCTCCGACTGCTCGTTCGGCACGCGCTTCAGCTCAAGTTCCGCCGACTCGCCTTGTCGTATGTCATCAATCAGCATGTCACACATCTCGCTTTCAAACGTGAATCATACCAAACCGCCGCGCAGGGCGGATAGCCGTCCATTCGTCAACTTTCCGAGCATCATTTCCGACCTCCACCAAGAGTCATTCGTCCTGCCCCCCAACGGCCCACTTATTATAATAAGTGGGCCGTTCGCAAAGACGCACGAGTGTGGCAACAAGCGCATCGGTTGGCTTTACATACGAATAAACACCCAAAATCTCGCTTGAATCATCCACCGCCAGCAGGCCCTCGTCTAGTGCCATTTGCAGATCGCGACGCAGATACTTACGCTGATGGCCAAATGCCGTGCAGATGGATACGGGGTCACCCGCATTCCCTGCGGCAAGATAGGTAATGACTGCGGCACGGAACGGATTCATCAACACACCAAAGAAACAGGTGAAAGACATCTCACCATTTGACCTTACGCGCCCAACAATCAGACGAACGGCTTCTGCAACTCGCGAATCGCAATTCGTACAATCCGCATAATAGTTCACGTAGCGACCGGCCCGTTCCCGCCGGATGACGCCAAGATGCTCCAACTGCTTGAGGTATTGACTCACGCCCGACTGGTTCAAGCCCTCGTTCAGCATCTCATCGGCAAGAATGCCGACATTCACGCCGTCGCGTGACGCATACACGCGCGTCAGCATCTTCAGACGAAGCGGATTGTTCAGGAGCTTGCAAAGTTCGGGTACAGTTGCCATATGCGTATAGTATACACTTTTTCGCCGCGCTCGGATAGCCCACTTATTATAATATGTGGACTGTGATCATCTACGGAATGATCGATGAGATTCTATCACGTGAAACCATGCGCTGTTTGATATGAAGTACGTCAATTCAGGATTTCCTATCTTCAGTCGACAAATCAAGCGCACTCAAACAATACTGCTTACTGCACGAGTTTACCTTTATACGTCTCAACGCAATTGGAATTTGACGCGCTCTAATTAAATCTTCAACCATTCGCATAACGAGTGCCGTCTTCTCAATGGATATTGCATGCCCGAGAATAACACCCGTGACATTGTAAACTGGAATACTGACTCGGGACGGGTCATTGGGCGTGAAAGCCGAAACGAATACACGCCACTCTTTCTCATACGACCAATCATTGGACTTAAAAGCGGTTAGCTTATATGAGGAAAGGCAATCAAAATGACTTATATCGAGTTCCTGCAAGACACCAGCATGAGCCGCCATATCCTCTTGCGCAGCTTCCTGAACAAGATGAGTCGCATTATACCTCTGTTTTGAATAGAGAACCGGTAGAACCGAGAGTGTTAGGTCTCGACCAAGATCCTGTCCCTTAATCGGCACTCCAATCTGTACCGCAACTTCATATTGCACACAAATGCCTCGCCCCAAATCAGCATAGTGCGCCCACATTGGAGCGGAATCACACCGCTCGCTCAGACATCCGACTCGCACCCGCCCCCTCATTTTCTTTGGATAATCAAGCAGACTCTGCAATCCTAGTCGCTGGATTTCCCTATATCGTGGATATATCTCCCGTTCCAATGATTCATCAGGAAGCCTTGCCAATGCTTCATATAACTTGAGTTGCCCTACGTCGCATTCCGATGGAAATGGCGACCCTTTACGCACAAGTGCAATTTGCCCCTTGAAGTCCTCTAATGTGAAGTTCCTTATTGACGAACAAGCCGACTCGCTGTCAATATATAACAGAGAATCGTATGGATCATTGAACAAATTCGGATCTGTCAACGTCAACCGTCCCAATTGAAGATCAAGAAGAGTATATTCGTTTACCGGCATATACCGATACAATGTCAGTGTTTTAACTGGGCATTCCATCGTTGATCGCATTCGCGTCTTCTCTTCTTCAGAATCCGCCATCAACCATCGTGACCGACGAAACAACTTGACCAGATCCTGCTTATATTTCTCCAATTTAGCTCTCTTATTCATCTCCTTCCCGATTCCTCCCAAACGGCTAATCCCATCTCTCCCCCGCTCACGACCCTCCCAATCTACACGGTCGCCCCATCCCATTTCCCATTCTTCCGTTATTCTGGACGGATGCGCATCTCGCGCTTTGCGATCGCAAAGCGAATCAGACGGTCAAGTTGGCAAATGAAATACAACGGAAGAGACAGCAACGCATATCGGCATTCCCTCCCCTTGGAATCCTTTGCCTCTGCATCTGGAATATAAGACGGACAATCCAAATTGAAGCGAACCGCAAAATCGCGATGCTTGTCATTCAAAAAGATCAGCAAGCCCTTCATTTTCCCGCCACTTCCGCTTTTGACCTCCACGGGGACAAGGCTATTCCCGCACTGCACCAAGTAATCGACCTCCGCCGTTGAGCTCGGCTCCTCACGCATCCAGCAATAAGCCGCCGGCTCCTCGTACTCCTCACCCGCAAACATCAAATGCTGCCCAACAAACTGCTCACAGATCCCGCCCCGGTTTTCAAGGATTGCCTCTTCTCCATCGAGAAAATCCGTCATCTTCAAACCCAGTACGCGACAAGCAAGCCCCGCATCAAGGAACAGCGGCTTGAAGTTCCGATCGTCTGCGCCATACCCAATCGGTATGCCATTTGCGGGCACATGCCGAACTTTCGCCACCACTCTGGCCAGCCGCAGAAGATCATATGCAGCCGAGAGATCCCTTGATTTTTCTCCTTCGACGAGATGCGTATAAATGAGTTTCCGGCCCAACATCAATGGCACGGACACAAACACCTTCTGCAGCAAATCTGCCCGAATCCGACTCGAATACTTCGGGAAGTCATCATGATATGTCGAAAGAATCATCTGCTGCTCACGCTCGGCTTCCCGTGCGCCGCCCTGGACATAGGCCGATACAGCGGCTGGCATACCGCCGACAACAAGATACTTACGCACGAGTCCCGTCAAATCCTGATGAATCGCATCCGGCACATCATCTCCGAGTTGGAAACGAGCAAGCCACGCGACCAGCCCGGATTTTCCAAGCGCCAACAGAAATTCCTCAAAATCAAGCGGCGGCACATACATATACTCAATGCGTCCCACGGGCATCGGGAAGTCTTGCCGCTGCTTCTCGCGCGTTTTCCCGTCCAGCATGAATTCAAGAAGCGACCCCGCCGCGACAATGTGAAGATTCGGACGCTGCTCATGGAAATAGCGGAGCGATTCTAATACGCAGACCTCCGCATCTTGCAGTTCGTCCAAGAAAACCAGCGTCTCGCCATCACTAATTTCCTTTGAGAACTTAACGGAAAGAAGTTCACAAATCGCATCTGGCGTCTTTGAGGCAAAAAGAGACGAAAGGGTCGCATCTTGCTCGAAATTCAATTCCAGATAGTTTTTAAATAGCCGTTTCCCAAGTTCACGAACAAGGTATGTCTTGCCGACCTGACGCGCTCCGCGAAGAATCAGCGGATGCCGCCCCGGCCGTTTCGCCCAAGAATCTAATTTCTTATCGAGTTTTCGTAACATATGTCGCCACACATTCCAAAAAACAAGGTTATTATAACATCATATCAGACAGAAATCAAGGGTGACAGCAGTTGAATCAACCCAAAAAACAAGGTTGCTTGACATTGTGCGGACTGTGAAGTCCACGCCAATCCCCCTCTTTCTACAATTCATAGCCCATTGGCATTGTAAATGGTTACTCCCCCATGACAATGCGCGAATCGAGCAAGAACGGAATGACACCGACAAAGACAACACCCTCCTCATTCTGCCAAAGACGCCCATTTCCCCCCGTGACGACGAGACGGCGGAAAAAATCACCCGACTTTCGGAATGGACGAACCTCATTCTCCAGTTTCTCGTGGTCATCTATGTTCAATGCCGACTGAATGTAGACACGTCTGAATCCGCAGTTGACAACGAAATCGATTTCAAACTCCTTGCGAACGCTCTTTCCCCCTGCATCCTTCTCGATTGACCGGACAACGCCCACATCGACATTATATCCACGACGCAGCAGTTCACAATAGATGACATTCTCCATCAGATGCGTTCGTTCAATCTGACGGAAATTCAGCCGCGCATTACGAAGCCCCGTATCAACGCAATAATACTTGGCCGAACCTTCAAGATATTTTCGTCCTTTCACATCATAACGAGATGCTTTTTCAAAAAGAAAAGAATGGCAGAAGATGTCAAGATAGCGGGCTACCGTCTGAGGACAGGTCGACAAAGATGCCGCTGTCGACAGCGTGTCCGAGATGCGCTTGGCATTGGTCAGGCCGCCAACCGCACTCGCCATTACATCGCAAACGGCGCCAAGAGCCACGTCGTTCTTCAGCGAATACCGTTCGACAATATCGGCAAAATACACCCGTTTGAAGAGATTCTTGAGATACGTCTCACGCGAACTCTGGTCAGGCGACAAGACGGCCAGCGGCATACCGCCCCAAACGAGAAAGTCCTCCCAAGCGTCAACCTTCTCCTTTCCGCCAATTTGATAATATTCAGCAAAAGAAAGTGGCCACATGCGAATGATTGTACCGCGATCCCGGAAATTCGTCGCGATATCTTCAGACAGCATTTCCGAATTCGATCCTGTCACATAGACATCGGCTTTCTTCATGAGCGTGTTCAATACATCATAAAATGTCACGCTGTCGCCATCAACGGGCTTACACTCTTGAATCTCGTCGATAAGCACATACATCTGCCGTCCATCCGCCAACAACCGCGCCCTGACATATTCAGAAAGCTTACGCGGATTTCTCAATTGCTCAAATTCGTCTTCATCAAGGCGAATCTCGATGATCTGACTCGAATCAACGCCCTGTCCACGAAGATAGTCACAAAAGATGTTAAAGAGGAAATAGCTCTTTCCGCAACGGCGTATACCGGTAATGACCTTCACAAGTCCATTATGCATGAACTTCTTAACTTGGTCAAGATAACCATCTCGCGCAATCCTCATAATTAAATATTCCGTAGAATTCTACATAACGCAGAAATGATATCAAAACTGTGTCGTTGCGTCAATCCAACGGGCCGATTACCCTTATCCCGATTTTTGGTCTTAGCCGTTGTAGAGTTGTGTTTGGCCTTCACGAACTCTTGCCTATAACTTGCCTTGCTCCGGGAAGGACGCGATTCATCGCGTCCGCCGCACACGGGCAACGGTCGCAACAAGTTGCGCCCCTCCCGCATCACCTCCTGAAATCCGGAAGCGTTGGCAACACCGGCACATCGCACTTCCCTGCACGAGCCGATGATCTTACTTCCGTACAGCCTCGTAAATCTCCATCAGCCGCCCGTAGTTCGCATCTTCGGAATATCTTGCCTCGGCCTCGTGCCGCGCCGCCGTGCACATGGCATCATAATCTTGGCGCGAAAGAAGGCTCCTGATCGCAGCCGCCAGCGACTCGGCGTTGCCCGCCTCGAACACCTCGCCGCAGTCTGACGACACGATGTCCGGCAAGGCCCCGAGATTACTGACAACGGGAGGAGTCCCCGCCCGCATCCCCTCCACGACCGTCAGGCCAAACGTCTCCCAGCATTCGCTCGGCAACACCACGGCCTTCGATTCAGCCATCATGCGCACGACCTCGTTATGGGGCGTTTGCCCAACAAATTCAACTGGCAAACCTGTGGATAGGCGCTCATACTCGCCGCGCTGTCTCCCTTCACCAACAAGGACGAGTTTTGACAAGATTGCACCGTCCGTTTGACCTACAACCTTTCGCCAGGCGTGAAGCAACGTCTTAATGCCCTTCTCCTCACTCAGCCTTCCAACATAGAGAATCTGATTCTTTTTCTCACAACTATTTCCTTCAATCCTAGAGGTAACAAAATTGCCTTTCACGGAAATCTTCTCCGCAGGGAAGCCGCATCCTTCCATGACCGTCTTCTGAAATTCGCTTAGGACAATAAACCGATCCACCCATTTTGCCCAGGACTTACGATAGAGCCATATGTTCAGCGCAAGGGGCAGCGTCGCGAACAGACTGCCGCGATAGCATCTGTGCCTGATCGCGGGCCAAACAGATAAATTGCCTTTTCTACCCCGTGCCGAATGTGCAGATCTCCGAAAGCATTCCGTACACACCTTGCCATTCCGCGTCGGCACACCGGCGGCACAGACAGTCCGATAATTGTGCAGCGTCATCACCACCTTCGCCCCTGACCGATGCGCGGCGCGGATTGCCAATGGCGATATCAGCGGAAACGTGTTGTGGAAGTGAACGATGTCCGGCTTGAACGCACGACAGACCTTCGCCACCTCATGCGCGGCGAAAGGATTGCCGACCGTACACAACGCGCCTTTGATTTTCCCTCCTATCCTCCGAATCGCCCCGCCTGTGCGTATCTCATCGGAGTGGCGGACGTAAACCGCAACCGCGTGGCCATGTTTCTCCAGCAGGGTCTTCTCCGCCGCGAAGACCCTGTTCTCGCCGCTCGGCGCAGACGAACCGTAGTAATTATGGACAAGCAAGATTTTCATGCGTCAACCCCAAGAAGCCTCTTCACTTGAGACTTAAACCAAGCCTCATCCTTGCCTTCTACATAAGGCCCAGCCTCTTCCCAGTCCCAAACATACAGTTTGCCGCCGACAAGCGAACAGTTCCATGGCGCAAAATCGCCATGCGAAATGCCAATGCGCTTCAAATCATCCAGAAACGCGTAATGCTCCTTCTGGAGTCGCACCGGACTCTTGCCTGTTGGCAGCACAGACTGTACGCTCCATGTCCAGATTCCCGATGCGCCAACCTCTCCATAAACGACAGGAACCTGTGCGCACAGAGTGGTGGACATAAGCCGCTTTAGCATTGCCGCTTCGCTTCTAATCGCCGCCGCAGCTTCCGGCGTTCGTCCTATCTTTACTATCATTTCTCTATTTTCGACATAGGTGGATTTTAACCGTGTAGAACAGGTAGAACCTATAGAATCATCATATTCTTCTACAAGATCTGCATGTTCTACACGGCTTAACTTAACCATCACCGTCAGTTTCGTTTTCGCCGAATCGTTGCCCATGTAGAGCGTCAGATATTCTATCGGGGAACCAACGGCTTTTTCAATCGCCTCATGTCCATCCAATTCATCAAACCGCTTGATTGGCCCACGCACAATTTTCTCAATCGGGAGCCACGCGAACCATCCAAGAATTCTCACCGCCCACTTTAGCGCCTTGCGCCCAGGCATGTGCATGGCAAGCCCCGCCCGCTTGCTCGCCGCACAGGAAAGATCAATCCACACACGTGGCTTCGCCGCCGGAAGACCAAGAAATCTATGGTCACACAATTTCATTGTTTTCAAGTCGTTAGTCGTTGGTCGTTAGTCAATAGCAGTTAGTCGTTAGCCGTTAGTAGTTAGTAGTTAGTTATGGTCGTCAACATCACTAACGACTAACGACTAATGACTAGCGACTAACTAATGTAAACTCACCATCTCATGATGAAGTCGCACAACCTTACCTCCTGCTCTCTTGTCATCAAATGCAATAGCGGTACTTTGCCCATGAAACTGGCCCACATCGTGAACGTGCTTGGCGGACCGATTAGATAAGCGCATTTGCTCATCTGCCATTGGTCACGCTCCGGCGTTGTCGGCTGAGAATTGAACTGCGCAAGTTGCGGACTAAGCGATTCCGGCTCATCGGTAAACACCACAAACCTCACACCATCAACCAATCTTCGCATTTCGTCAATCACCCGCTCATACACGCTGTTGGAATAGCAATACCTTCCTCCCTGCCATTCTCTGTAGTCCGTCCTCCTCACATGCACCCCAACGATCTTCTTACCCTCACTAACAACTTTGGCCTCTGCGACCTCCGCGTCTCTGTGCCTCTGCGTTAAAAATATTTGCCGTATCTCATCTCCATGTCTCCGCATCGCCTCGAAGTCGCGCAATTCCGTGAAGCCATGCACAATTGTCAACCAGGGCAGACGGAAGCAACGATTACGGGAACCTTCCGCCGGTTTCATCATGCGGACACATTTGTTCCAAACTCGCCCAAGCGTCTTCGCCGCCAATCTCCAGAACCAGTTGTCTGGCGCAACATACCACCTCTCGCCCCGCGCCAGCGCGTGTGCAATCACATGCGCCTTCATGAGCTTCAAATTGCTCATCCGTCCCAAATGGCAATTGAGAACGATCATCCTCTCATCCCCTTTGCAATCTCGAGAATCCGCTGCACGCGACATGCAACCGTATGATGCTCCTGAATGTACCGCCTCGTATCCTCCCCTAGTCGCCGAAGCTCGCGCGGATCGCGTGACAGCAGTTCATCGCACATACGAACAAGCTCCTTCGCGTCTCGAACGAAATACGCATCCCGCCCCGCTCGGAAAATATTCTCCAATCCTTTCTGATACTGCTGAACAAGCGTCGCCCCAGCACCTGCAATGTAGAATGGACGATTCGAGCAATAGCACTCCTCATCGCACGGTGGCGGCGCATCTACGCAGACCCGTGCCAACTGATAGAGCCGCACCTGCTCGCGATACGGCACGTCACCGCGGCACGCCGGATGCCCGCGCCAGCCGCGACCATAGAGCGCAAAGCGCTCGCCAAAGCGCTTCCAGAGAGCATTTGCCGCCACCATGCGGCGGCGAATATGTTCAAGCGTACTGATTGGACGGCTCAGCTGAAGACAGATTGAGCCGACCATCACGACATCATGACGATACTCGTTCGGCAACGGAGCGTTCCAGTCTGGGAAATGCTCGTTGGAAAAAGCAAGCGGCAACAACTCGATGCGCCGGGCTCCATGCGCTTGAAGCCATTGCGCCTGCCGCCCCAACGCCGTTACGAAGAAGCAGTCCGCCGCTCGCGCCAGATCGACAATAGCCCGAGGGAAACGCCGTACCCAGGGATGCCCCCAGTACGGTTGATACAGGTCGCCGATGTCGCCAAAGACAATGGGACGGTTAGCCGCCAGTCGCAACGCAGCCACACAATCGGCAGGACTTTCCGGCTGTCCGCTGTGGAATCGCTGGAAGAATACGAGTTCGGGCTTCCATTCTCGATTCACGCATAGGATCTCATCCCACAGCGCCGACCATCCCCTCGTCTCTGCCAAGCCTATCCACGGGATCGTGCGTACGTCTGCCAAAGACCGCCAAGCCCGTTCATACCCGACCTGATCTTCAGCCTTCCGCGCCTGAGCTATGAGGAGGATTTTCATATGACTCCTTTGCATAACAACTCATTTGGGGAAATCGACGCTTCCCCAGCCATCTTCATCTCCTGCTATGATACACGAATAAGACAAACCGCCAAGTGTTGAAAGGCGGAAATAACAATCATTTAACCATTTTGGCGAAAACAACTCGGTCACTGACACTCCCGCTTTGCAGTAAGCAAGATTTATTAAGCCTGCGCCATGATTCGCGATGATTTTTGCCGCAGCCCCAAAGAGTTTTATCTGCTCCTCGACCGACATGCCATCAGTATCAATCACCTCATAGCCATTATCCATCGCTAGTCGTTCCAATTCTCTCTGATTCACAAATTGCCGTTTACCCTTGCGCGTAAGGAATATCTTTCTCTGCCCGAATCGCCCGTCTTCCTTTTGAAGCAGAGCCTCTCGCAACAAATCCACAGTCGAGCGACAAAATAGCCCAGAGTCAGGCTCGTATGCCGCAAATGCAAGCTCCGGGGCTATAATGCAATCGGCATCAACAACCCTGACATCTTTTATCCACCCGCGTTGCCGCAACAGTTCAATGTATTGGCGAAAATATGCCGTTCGTCTATACTCAGCTTCCCTTACAACAACACAGGCGTTGGGACGCATCTGAAGAGCGTACAACAGCGACACTAAACTCTCCAACACAAAATGAAAATATCCATCACAACGACAATAGACATACCCTCCCTCGCATTCCGGCAATCTAATAATCCTTCCGCGCAGTCGCGCCACCCACGAAAAAAGCTTCAGAAAAAGGACCTCACACGATGCATTGACAAGATTGCCAAAGGACTCCCCCACCCATCGTCCAGCGACACAGATCCGCCCTCTCGGCAATGAGACGAACCCCTGTTTGATTACATATGCATATCGTGTCGGATAGGACATCTCGCTCCGAGCCCAGTCCTTTATGGACGCAGGAGGCGAAAAGAGCTCATGCCCACCGTGTCGAACTACTTTCAGGTCAATAAGACATGACTTTGCCCAAGGCGTCATACGAGATTCATAAAGCGACGGCACAACTTTCAACCATCCCCGGAATCGAGCAGGAAGAACCGTCACCAGCAATGTATATAAATTTCGTCGCTTGCGCCCTTGTGACAGAAACAACACTTTCATGATTGGACATTCCTTTTGTTTTTAACGCAGAGGCGCGGAGACGCCAAGAACGCAGAGTTAGAGATTGTTGGCAACTCTTGTCCACTCGACAAGCATGTCAAGTCTGTACGGCTCGCCTATTACTTTGCCCCTATAGATGACAGGAACTGGTTTTTGCGTTTCGACCATCAGACCTCTCATTTCAAGTTCACAGGATAATGCCGCCTCATAATACGTTCAAGAACGCCTGGCCCGCCAATAGTCCTGTGAACCGTTATGGCGGCGTCAAGAATCTCTTTGCTTATCTCGTTTTCCGTCATTCTCTGCGACCTCCGCGCCTCTGCGCCTCTGCGTTAAAAACATCTTCTATCCTCGCCGCGCAAGTCGCCCACGAATACTTGCGCTTCACACGCTCCTGCGCCGCGCAGCCTTGCTTCTGAATCAGTTCGAGATTGCGGTAATACCGTCCAAGCGACTTGACGAGGCCATCAACGAGTTCATCTGGCGTCGCCGCTGCAATTTTTGTTCCGCACTCCGATGTCACCATGTCCTTCATGCCGGCACGGTCTTGACAAATCGCCGGCACACCATGCGCCATTGCCTCAAGGATCGTCCAGGAACCGCCTTCCCGAAAACTCGAATGAACCAGAATGTCGGCAGAATCGAGAGCCGTAAGAATCTCGGCATTCGGGACATTGCCGTGGAAGATGATTAGGGAGTCGTTAGTCGTTAGTCGATGGTCGTTAGTCGTTAGTGATGCAGCGAGAGATTCGAGTTCGGAGCGGAGAGGGCCGTCACCGTAAATATGCAGTTCTCCTTCGCCACCAGTCTCAACAAACTTGGCAAATGCCTGAATGGCATATTTCACACCCTTAAGCGGAATCAGTCGCCCGACGCTCATGATCTTGAGAGGATGTCTATCCGTCTTATAGAGCCGTGGGATAATCTCGCCCGCATACGCGGTTTCTGGGATGACCGCCGTAAGTTGGTGCTGTTCCAATATGACTGCAGAAGCCAGTTCACTTGTCCTGAACAGAATGGCACGACATTTCTTGCGGAGTCTTGCCGCCCAAGGCGCGGGATGGAATGAATACCATGCGACAAGCCGGTAGAACATTTCAGAAATACGAGACTTGAAACTCTCGTTCTTCAGAAAGGCATTCTCCATCGCGCCAGACGCACCGCCAATCGGTCCCCAGACAAGCCGATCCGTGTATCGCGCCGCCCACGGCGTGAAGAAGATGCTACCAAACGTCAAATGATGGACAATGTCGTAGTTCTTGAATTCATCTTTATATCTCTTCGCCGCCCCGCGTTGCCATAGTTCCTGATAGAGCTGAATGCCGCAGGGCATCTTCTTCTTCAACCGATGGAACCATTCGGCAAGGTCGTAGTATTTCCAGTGTATCTTGTCTTGCGGCGCATCAGGATGGGTGACGAGGTAAGCCTCGATACTCTCACGGTTGTTGCAGCGCGTAAGCACCGTAATCTCATGCCGCTTGGCAAGTTCTCCGACAATATTCCACCCTACCCCCGGCTCGCTCGTCCGGTTCGGCTCGCACGCAAACGCTATGATGAAGATTGTCATTAGTCGTTAGCAGTTAGTCGTTAGCGGTTAGTGGTTAGTGGTTAGAGAACGAGATAGGCCATTGATGAGCTTGCCGAGTTCATCCATCAGCGTTGTCAATTCTGGTTCAATGCGCAAGTAACCTAAGGACTCTGATAACTGCAATTGAGTTTTTGTCTCATAAAGCGAACCACGTGCAATCGACAAGAAGCGTCTAAACTCATTATCCGTATCCCTCCCAAAGCCCTCTGCAATATTGGAAGGAATTGAGACTACTGCCCTGCGAATCTGATCTCCCAATCCATACATTTCTTCTTTTGGCAATTTCTTCTGGAGACAATACACCATCTTTGCAAGCAGCATTGCTTTCTGCCATACCACCAACTCTTCATAACTTCTTATTTTCATCCTCTCTCCTCACCACCTACTAACGACTATCGACTATCGACTAACGACTATACCTCTTCCTCATTCTCCCCTCTATTGCCGACATTGCCGCGTCGTAGCTCGCCTCTATGCTCGTTGTTGTGTCAATCCAGACGGCACGGCGATTGCCATCACAGAACTTCTTGAGCGCAGCGACCTGCCGCTTGACTTCCTCAAGACTTGTCTCCGGCTTGCGGGCGTAAATCTTTTCAGGATCGCCGCCAAGACACAGTATCAAATCCGGCTTCGGAATGAACCAGCCCCAGAATCTCGCCCAACCCGGCGGCAACTTGACCGCGCACCGCTTGGGGTCAATCATATATTCGTAATAATAGCGGTCGCAGATGACAAACGTCGGACGCTTCACGAGCCATGGGAATATCTTGACGAAGTAGCCAAGCGTATAGTCGATGTAGTAATACGAGAATCGGATAAGCGAAGATATCCAGCCAGCCGTCTTGCCTCCGTGCGGATTCGTGACAGGGCCATCCATCGCAGGCTTGCCCGCAAGACGCGCCAGACTCGGCAGAAGCCCCGGACGCAGATGACGGTATTCCACAGGATGATGCATCATCTGATACAGCGTAGGCTTCACCTTGTCTATGAGCGTCGATTTGCCGCTGCCATCCGTTCCCAGAAACGCCACGCAATATCCGGGATACTTGAAGAGCCGCCCATAGCGCTGTCTGATGTTGTTGAACTTGATTTTCGCAAGCGACAGCCAATGGAACCCCGCAATCTGCCGCCACCAAAGCGCACGGACGAGGCGTTTGGAATCGCGGAATATCTCGGCATCCGAACATTCACGCGACAGCAGCTTCTCGACAATCGCCCAACCTTTTGCGCCATAGCAACCAGCCATCGCCGCCTTCACGCCATTTGGATTCGCCGCGTATGCCATGCGCGCACGAGGATAGTAGTCTTTCTTCGTGCGACGGTTCGGTATGATCTCCTTGATGAAACTCGCCACGTCGGAAAGTCCGCCAAGTCGATAGAACGAATCCTTCTCCAAGACACGTTCTGCATACGCGGCAGCGGAATCCATGTAAGGGATGCCGAAATACATGAAGCCGGGGAACAGGTCTATGTGCAGGCCCCACCATGTGCCGTCCGAATGCCGCCCGCCAAGACAGGTGATTGTCGCTTCCACCGTGTACTTGACGGTAAAACCCCCATTGTATTTCTTGGCAACCTCATCGGCAACGGCAAGAATCTTATCCACCTCGCCCTGTCCGTCTGCAAAGAGATCGAGGTCGCTGCTGCCAAGCGATTCGGGCAAAGTCTCGCTGTTGCGCATGACGGCAGAACGAACGCCGCGCTCCTTGAGCGCCGCAAAGAAATCAAGCAAAAATGGCGTCTCGGGCGTTTTCATCGTCTCAACACTTCAAACGGTCTTGGGAAGAGGACTTGGATAAAGAACTTGATTGCGTCAAACGGCCAGCGGAACGGATAATGCTTGCGGCGGAATGCGACGAATTCGGAATATGCGCCGCCGACGGGCTTCCACATCAGTTCCCAACGCTTTTGAAATGGCACGGAACTCGAAAACCACGGCCCTTTGATCTTGTGTTGCTTGCAAGTGCCGATGTACTTGGCTGTCGTCAAGCAGTTAAGACCTGCCTCAATGCACATCAGACCGTAGTCCGTATCGCCGAAGCCATGCGTCCAACGGCCGTCGAACATGCCAATCTTCTCGTATGTCTCATGAGGCACCAGAACCGCATTGCCGTGGATGTATCGGCACTTCTGCGCCTTGCCGTTCGGCAACAGCAATCGACGCTCGTCGCGTCCGCCGTACGTAAACTCGCCCGTGTCAGAATCGCAGAAGCATCCGCATACGACACCAATCGGTGCGTTTGCCGCATCCGTCGCCACATCCAGCAATTCCATGAGCGCATCGGCTCTCAACACCACATCGTCGTTCGCCCACAGGAAGTAGTCATATTTGCGTCCGCTCTCCAATGCCGCCGCCCACGCCCGACGCATTCCCCCGCACCAATAGTCGTTACCTGATCCGTTAATCACAACAAGTGTGAAATCATTGCTGTTTTTGCCAAACTCTCGGACCTGATCGCCAGTTCCGTCAGTCGAGCCATCGTCATTGAGGAACACATCAAGCCGACTCTCTGCTGGACGCGTCAATCGCATCAGCGACCGCAGAAAAGCCAATGTTTTCTCTACGCGGTTATGGCATGTCAGCAAAACGGCTATCCGCATCGTTTATGCCCCAAGCAAAATATGCCCCTGTTGGGCGACCATATTCCATTCCATCGTCGTTTCTGCCGTCACTCGGAAATTGATAGCCCGTAATGGCTTTGGCAAGGAAACGCCTGCGTATCAATCACCGCATGAACCCAATCGGAAGGGATACTTATGTACCCGTAGACGGGATCTTTGAACGATTTGTCCGCCATACGTTATGCGGCCTCGAAAAATCTGCTCAGAATCGTATTATCCGACAAAACGATCTGAACAGACGAAGGGATCTGACCAATGAATCGCTTGATGAGATCATCAATCTGAACACCCCCTTTCAACTGAATGCCGGCATAACCTTGTTCATCTATCCTGCGTTCAAAGAAATCGGAATAATCTCGAAACAGCATGTTGTTCGATTCACGATCATAGATCAGGGTGGCCTCTTCACCTTTGGAAGTGAGCTTCTTCACCACGGCCATCCCATAATCCAAAAGAACCGAAAACCGAATGAACTTTTGAGATTCAGAAGCCTTATTATGCCCCTGCGAAAGAATGCGAATCAGCGCATTGGCCGCAAGATCTTCAATGCCTATACACATGCACATAGCCATCACCTTTCATTCATTTGAGAATTCTTTTGCCGCTAAAAAAACATCCGCATTATAACATTTCTATGTTCACCCCGCAAGATGCCGAACCAGAATCCATCACGAAAATAGCGATTTATCGAGAAAAACAGAAAGATATGAGACACTTGCTTTCTGCCCAGCCTGAATCTAATTCAGACAGGCCACGCCCCTTAGCAACTTCTCATACTGTTTGACAACTTTTGTGATATCAAACGCCTCATGTACACGCTTCACCCCAGCCAACGACAAACGCTTGCGCTTCTCGCCATCAAGCATCAGGCTCTCCAAGCATTCCGCCAACTTCTCCGGCTTTGTGACATCGCAGACGACACCACCCGCAACGGATGATTCCGATCTTTCCTTTTCATTTAGCCGTGTAGAACAGGGAGAACAAGAAGGATTTTCTACACGCTCTACATGTTCTACATGGTTAAATCCATCGATTCCCAACACCCACGGCACGGCACCGCTCTTCTCGCCGCCGACGCACGGCACGCCCTGCGCCATCGCCTCCAGAAAAACCATCCCGAAACTCTCCTCTAAAGACGGACTGCAAAAGACATCGGCTTCATTAAAAAGGAACGCGCGAATCTCTTCCTGTTTGCCATAGCCCCGCAAGTCAATCCCGTCAAGCGAATAGCCGTTCTTCCGTAGCCATTGTCCGCACGCGCCATCCGGAAGCATAGAACACCCATAGACCACCAGATGCCAATCTGGATGCCGAGCCCTTAACGATACAAATGCCCTCAAGAGCGACTTGATGTTCTTAAGCTCATTCCAGTCGCTCACGCACGCAATCGTATGCGCCGTCTTCCGAATCTCCTTGGCTTGCTTCGTCGCCAATCCATCCGGAAGCGCATTGGGAACAACCGAAATTTTCCCTTTACAGCCCCACCATCTCTCAAGATCGCCAACCATGTGAGGAGAAATCGTCGTCAAATGCCGCAAGCGTGGCGCAACAAACAGCTTTGAATAGACGGCCCGATGCCACATCCTGAACGTATGCATCAACCGCGCCACGCGCCAAGGAGAATCACGCCCGACCACCAGCGTCGGGAATCCGCTCAAGAGCGCGGCTCGACTGTACATATAAGGCCATTGCGCAAAGACCGCGTCCGGCTTGTAGTCTTTCAGGCACTTCACCATCAGCTGCACTTCCCGACGATGAAACGTCAAGAGCTGATAGCGCGAACGCCGCTGCGGAATGAGGCAGATCCGACAGCGTCCCGACTCAATCACCGTCACGGACTTAACAGATTCGCATGGCGTGATGACGCAAACACCATGCCCCCGCGACAGCAGACCGACAACGAGCCGCGCACCATGCGCGTATTTGAGCCGTGATTCGGGGACGGACATGTCCACCCCCAAGTGCGCCTTGAGAATGTTCAGCGAAAGTGGTCCCGTATAGGCGATTTTCATGTTTCCAATACCTTTACGACTCTTGCCGGATTCCCAGCGACAACAGAATGCGCCGGAACATCCTTGACGACAACCGACCCTGCGCCGACCACGCTGCCAGCCCCTATCGTCACGCCCTTGAGAATGATACTGCGCGTACCGACGAAAACATCATCCTCTATCTTCACGGGGCGCGACGAGCAAGGAAGCCCGTTTGCCCGATCCCGATAATCGAGGGGGTGCGAATCGTGATCGGCAATCAACACGCCCGCGCCCAGCAGCACGCGATCACCAATCTCCACACACTCCTTCGCCGTGATCGCACATCCGCTCACGCCGACGTCATTTCCAATCTTAATCCGTGCGCCGGGCGCAACCGTCTGAATCATCACACGATGCGCAATGCCCCAGGAATTATTGCGCATCGAGCTGACCGCTCGAAAGCGACGCCCTATCTCGACCGAACTGCCGCGCCCGCCAGCCCGAATGACCGGCACGCCGTAGAAACGCCAAGACGCGTCATACCGCACACCACGTACCTTCAGCATCAGCCAATGGAAAGGCAAAAACAAGAGATTGACGACATCATAATAAAGTTTCTTCATCGGTGCACCTCCTCTCCTAACAGCATGGGGCAAACACGGCGGACAACCGATGTTCCCGCCATTGAGAGAGTTATCGTCACGGTCGAGAGGACGACGACAAACGCAACCGCCTGTCCCATTGAAAGCGCCGCGAAAACGCCCGCCCGCGCACAAGCAAACTGAACGGCAACAATGACAAACTTGTGCATCACCAAAATCCCCAGCGTATCTCGTCCGACACGCGAGAGCCACTTCCCGTCAACAGACTGCACCAGACAGAGGAATCCGAACAGTCCGCAACACCCCCGCACGACCTTGCTCGGATAAATCCACAGGCTTGCACCACTGATCAACGACCACGGACATTCGCCGCCGGCAAACGCAAGGAACACCCCCCCGGCCAACAGGCCGACAACTCGGCACCGCCTTATCCATGCGGGAATCTCCCTTGGGATAAAGGCGCGCGCGAGACAAAAATACACGAGATAGTCAAAACTCATCCAAAGGTTGAACATGACGTAAGGCGGCTGCAGCAACTGAACGGCAAACCGCAATGAGAAAAACGCCAATGCCGCCAGACAAAGCCGACGCCGACTCGTCATGTACGGCGAAATCGAACGATAAAGCACCGTCACGACAAAGAGGCACGGCAGAAACCAAAGGGGGCCTACGGCCCGATCGGCTTTGCCCAAGGCCAGCGAAACAAGCGGCGTCCACCAGCTGGCCTCTGCCACCTCGGCATAATCGGCGGCACTTCCAGCACCCAGCCAAGACGCCAGCCAGAACACCCCACACATCAAACTGCCAAAGGCGGCATAAGGGACAAGAAGCCGAAAGGCCTTCTGCCCCAGGAAACGCGTCCACATGGCATTGGCATCCCGCGACTTCCAAAGAACGGCCGACACGGCAAAGAACGACACCACATGAAACGTCGAGATCGTCCGCTTGACAATGCCCAAGATCGGAAACGAATCGCCCGCATAGATTTGCACCATGCCAATGACATGGAACAAGACTATACAGACGATCAATGCGCCGCGCCAGCGATCTATCCAATCAATACGCATAACGCCCAATCGAAAAATCATCCTCACGGCGTCCCAACGGCAGTACTCGCACGCGCTCCCAACCGAACCGCTTGTCAGTGCAGAAGGCCATCGACAGCCCAAGCAGCAAACCGACCAACTGCGCACGGTTGATGCCGGCGTCTTCTGCCACGCACGTCAACGCCCACGAAGCGAAAAGCAAGACGGCTATCTGTCCGATGGCCCCCTTATGGGCGGCAATCCAGAAGAATCGGATATACAGCACAAGCAACAGCAACAGACCGAAGATGCCGACATAGCTCAACAAGGACACATATACCGACAAGGCTCCGAATATGCGCTTCCCCTCAAAAGTCGATACGACGTTCATGCCACGCCCAATGACGTAATCAACCCCTTTCGACTTCGCCATCAGATTCTGGAAAATCAGCACGCGACCCGACGAGATGTCGTTAATCGTCTGCTTGCCAATGACATTGGAATTGGCCGACAGCGTAAAGGAGCGCAAAGCCCCCGCCTTGCGATACATAAGGCCTGCCGCGCCCAAGACAGCCAACCCAATAATGACCATATTCACGAATTTATGCCGAACGTTCTTCATTCGCTTAAAGAAATACCAGCCACACGGCAGGAAAATGAGTGCGCCATTGCGCGAGCCTGTCCTCAACAGCAGATAGACGGACATGAACAGGACTGCGCCCGTAATGATGTACATGACCTTAGAAATCTTTACCCGGTCGTCATGAAGGAGATAGGCAAGAAGCAATGTCACAATCGGACTTAAGGACAAGGCGATGCCGTTCACATTATTGCCGAGACCCGCCTCCAGAATCTCCTCGTCCAGCATTGCCCGGCCATTGTCGTCAATCTCTCCGCCGAAACCGCTCTTCAGGTAGATCAATATGGGAATGACGGCCACAAATACAAGCGGCTTGACCAGCCGACGAAAGCCATCCGGTCGGCACATCGCCCATATCCCCGCAAAATAACCGACAAAGATCAGCTCCAGCAAAGCGTTGACATTATACAGGAACGCATACAGCGGAAAGTCCGTCCGAACCGACGTAAGAAGATAATACCCCCAAAACACGAGAAATGCGGCTAAAACACGATTCCGCGTCATCTGATTGATGTCAAACCCATTGAGGACGATGGCCATGTTCAACCAATACATGACCATCAGGAGAAAGTGCAAACCCCCGCCAATGAATGGCATGATGTTGAAATGCATGATGATAAGCGCAAAACTCCACGGGATGATGCGATCTCGAATCCGAGCGGGAATGAGGGTCTTGAAAAAGAAGCTCAAACCCAGAATGACGACAATACGAATGATCGGGAACGAGAGAATACTTGACATGACTCACCTCACTTTCGCACAAATGCCATCGACCGCACCTGAGCTTGGCTCCTGGCTCACAAGTCTATGCGCCAAATCCGCCAAGGCACAAGCCCCGGCGGAAGGCGACCATCCCTGCGCCGTCTTCCATGCGGCCTCCCCCATTGCGCATCGCCGCGCGGGCGAGACAATCAGCATCTCCAACTGGCACGAGATCTGCTGCGCATCGCCATCCCGGAACACAAAGCCGTTCACGCCGTCCTTGATTACCTCCAGCGTAATCCCTGCGGCCTCGTTCGACAACACGGCGCATCCGCAGTTCATGGCCTCCAGCACCGTCGCGCCCCAACCTTCCAGACGATTGCTGGGGAAGACGAAAATATCCAAGCTCTGAAGAAATCGAATCGCCTCGTCCTGCGGCATGAACGGGCGGAACTGCACCGATGCGGCAAGCCCCAGGTCTTTCGACAGCCGGACCAGCGATTCCCTGTCTTCGCCTTCTCCCGCCAGCAGAAGTTCGCATCGCGCTCTCTGTTCAGCGGGCAACCGAGCAAACGCCTTCAAGATTAAGTCGACCTGCTTCAAGTGAAGCATTCGCCCGCACCACCCGATGACGACCTTCTCATGGGCAGGTTTCGCCGGCATCGCCTCTGATACCGAGGTTAGATACCCCCAACGCCAGGTTCGATTCTTGCAAGCGTGCAGATATTCAAGATCCTTCACGCACCAATGTCCCATGGTGAGATAATGGACGCCGGCGGCCTCAAACCGATGATGCGTCAGCCAACGCCCGACTTGCTTCTGCGGACAGAACGCATAATACCACGGGCGTCTGGCCCGAAAGAGTCGCTCTCCCATGCGCATGTTGATCTTGCCGGCCTTTGCCCGAGCAACCAGCATCTCCTGGGTCACATACGGAAGGCCGCTGCCGTAAACGGCCACATCCGCAGCCATAAACAGCTGACGGTGCTTGGCATAATCCAGATTCCGGCAGGACTCAGGGGCGCGTACGATCCATGGCTCTGCCGGCGGAACTAGATTCCATCCCAAGGCCATCCGTTCCCTGCTGTACCTGTGGTCGAGCGGCTGATGCAGGATCATCTTGAAGTCATCCCCCAGCAGCCTTGCCAATTCACGGCAAACAGGCCCCTGATGGTGATTCCAGATATTCGTGCAATAAACAAGCGTCATAATCCAAGCAACCCCTTTATTCGCTTGATGCGGGCCTTCCAGCCATTCAACTTCTGCAAGGCGGCATACTGCGTTCGGACAAAATGCCCTTCTGCGCGCTGAACCTCTTCGATGAGCCTGCAATAGACCGGCAACTGGGAATACGCGGCGACCTGCCGATCTCGAATTGCGTCAACCTGGCCTGCCTCAAGAGCCGAGAATATCTCCTGCCATATCCCCCGAACGAGATCGTTCCGCGAGAGAATGGCACGATGCCGTTCCTCCATGCCGGATCGTACCGTTCCGTCGCACGCCTTTCTCGACATCAGCCCGACAATCTGTTGCACCACGTCCTCAACCGTTCGTCCCAAATAGACCCCCGGCTCGTCACGCAAGACAGGCAAGTCAAACGCGACTGTCGGCACCCCCACGGAACCGGCCTCCAGGACAACCTGAGGGACCGTCACTTCCCAAAGCGAGGTAAACAGATTGACGCTGGCCGTCATGACGATTTTCGACGGTTCAGCCACATAGCCGGTGCACCGCAACCCAGGCGCCTTCAGTTTCGCCCTCCTGGGAAGACGTCCGACGATTGTCAATGTCGCGTCAGGGATCTCCTTCCGCACTCGCGCGAGGACCTCCAACGCCAGTTCGGCGCGCTTCCCCCAGTCGTCCACACGGCCGACCCAAACCATCGCATGCGGATCATACGGTCGCGCTGCGGCACGCGCAGCCGAGAGCGACACGGGATTGGGCACGCAGAAGACGCACGGATGACGATGACTCCACCACAGCGACTGCATCTTGTCGACGCAAACCAGGTAATCCAAATGCGGGAGCAGCGTTTCTTTTGTGTAGTCTCCAGCATTCGCACCAGAAAACAGCCAATTGTCAAACGCATGATGAAGGAGAGTCATCGTCTTGACATGCAAGTCATGGAATCGACGGACCAATGGCTCCACTCCGTCATTGTTCCATCCCCCGTTAAAGACCACAAGGTCAAGTTTATGTTCTTCCTGCAAGACGCGGGCGTCATAATCCGACCATACGCCATGCTCCGCGCACACGCGCGCGACACACGCATGCTCGAACTCGTAGGCATGCGGCTGTCGCTGCGTGAAGAAGATCACCCGATGCCCCAACGCCGACCAAATGCGCGACAGGTTCGCAATGACGCGTTCCGTCCCGCCGCTATGAAGCATGATCGTAAAAACGCCAATAGTCATCACAGGGGACCCTCATCTCGCAAAGAAAGGATGCCGACAAGCGGGCGTCCCCTTCCGTTCTTGAAGTCAACAATGTCCACAAGGACGCCCGAAGGGTCAAAACCCGGATGGACCATAATCTCGACTGTCCGCCCGCCCCTCTTGACAATCCGCGCACTCGCGGGAGTCCATCCATCAAAGACATCTGAGCTGGCAGCAAGCGAATTGCTCCGCATCCGCAGGATAAACAGCAGCTGCTCAAGACGCGAGCGAAAATGCGGAGCCAAAGGATTCGGATAGGCATTGCGCGGGCGACGAACCGTCTGGAAGCCGTATTCTCTCAGGAGCGGCATCAGGACACGCGCGATTACCCGCCTGACCTGCGCATGATGATGCCCGTCACAATGCAGAAGAGGCAGACCGAACGACTTGAACTTCTCCAACTGGGCGCGAATCTCGGCTTTCAGAATCCGCTCGGCAAAAGCATCAAGCGTCATTGGGAACACGCCCTTGAAGAGTCCCGAATCCCCGCAGAATGTCGGACATGCCGCCATGTCAGATGTCAGGGGCCGTCCCTCCGTGAGGTTCAGATGGAGTCCCACACGATCCGCAAAGCCTTTTTGGCGAGCAAGCGCAACAGCCTCTTCGGCAAACGGCATGTTCACCATCAATGTCGTCTGCGTAATGTAGTTTTTGCTGAACGCCTCGAGGATGGCCAGGGTCATCGCCTCATCCTTGCCATAATCATCGGCATTGACAATTAAACGCGTCCGCTTCATGTCTATTCACCAAAGCGAGGCATCGCCCATGCCTGGCCGGGCGCGCCAGTTCCTTGAATCCTTAATTCCCGGAAAACCGTTGTAGCGAGATCCTTCGGCAATTGTAATGGCGGCATAATTCTCCGAAGTCGCGGGGAATCGCTCTCGCAGGCGCGCAACCACATCCCCATTGTCCGCACCAACGGCAACTTGTACACGACAACCGTATTTCTGAATCTGCCGTGCGACAACGGAAAGGAAATCCGCTTCCTGTGCCGCGTACTGCGACGCCACCTGCCATTCGTAGATCTTGTTGAACTTTGCCCGAATGTCAACGCGAACAAGGGCAAACCCAACAAGCGAATCACCCGCGCAAACGCGAACGAACAACTTCCGGCGAGATTCCTTGAAGTCGTTTTCGAGCGTCCATCGAATCCAGTCCGGCGTAATTTCCTGACGATACCGATGCGAATCACGGCAGACAAGTTCGCAAGCCTCCGCCAGCATCCAATCGTCAGGCCGTTCCGTCATTCGAACCGACCAGGCCGGCAGACCCCGCCACCGCCGTCCGTCAAGGAATGCGCACGCAAATGCCGCAACCTGATTCACGCAGACCGCCACAATCGCCTTCCATCTCGGGAAGGTGACCTTCTGCAAATAACGGCTCCAGCGGCCTCCCGCATCAAAAGCCACAAACCGAATCATGCCAGACCCGAAAAGCCGATAGAACTTCTGGTTTTGCCGCGACATCCAGCAGTTGATGTTCAACTCGCCACCCGGGAACTTCAACGCCTGATGCAACAGCGTAAGCGCGTACAGGCTTGCCCGACAGCGCGGATCGACATAGACCGATCCTGAGATCCGATTGTCATGCGACTTCCCGTCGGCGACAAACTTTCCAGGGAAGGAGTTGCGGCATCCGACAACCGTACCGTCCTTGACGCCAATCAGACGGCAGGGCGCATCTGGGGCGGGGAGAAACGGGTTGGAGGCATAGGCCTTGAGCTTACACGGCGCAAAATCCAGAAGATGATGCGGATCTTCACAGGCGGCAAACCGTTCGTTTGACGCGAGGTCACGAACCGCAAGGACAGTCGTCTCAATCTTGGCCATGCGTTTTCCGTTCTATGAGACGCTGGATAGTCTCGGCTGAATTGAAATCATCCGGATCCAAGTCCCCCAGCGAAATCTCGATGCCAAACATTTCCTTAAGCTTCAAAACGATGCCCATCACATCGACAGAATCCAAGAGCCCGTCGTCGATCAAGGCTTTCTCCTTGGCAAAGTCAAGATCCGGACGAACCGACTGCAGCATTTCCATAATCTTAGGCATTTTCCGTGTTTTTCCTTTCAGCGTAGATTTCCTTGAGCTTCAGCCGATCAACCTTGCCGTTCGCATTGCTCGGCAATTGCGCAAGGAGATAGGAGCGGTCTGGAATCATGTATTTCGGCAGTTTCTTCAGCATGAGGCCGTAAACATCCCGCGCCGCGCCATCCTCCGTCGTGTAGAAAAGCACAATCCTGTCCGCTTCCTTGTCAAAGACGCAGGCCGCATTCGTGATGCCGGGCGTCGCGATGGCGGCGGACTCAATCTCTCCGAGTTCAATGCGATAACCCATGTGCTTGACCTGGAAATCCTTGCGAGACACGAAGATCAATTCGCCGCGCGCATTGTACTTCACAATGTCGCCTGTACGGTAGATGATGTCTTCATAGAGGTTATGGAGCGGATTCTGCACAAACACCTCGGCCGTTTTCTCTGGGTTGTTGTAATAGCCCAACGCACGGCCCGTTCCGCGCATGCAAAGCTCACCCGGCTCATCAATCCCCACAATTTCATCGTTCTCGTTAAGAACGAGAATGGCTTTGTTCTCACAAACCTTGCCGAGCGGGATTGTCTCTGCTTCGCAAAACACACGATCAACAACATAGTACATACTGTCAACCGAGAATTCCGTTGGCCCATAAAGATTGACATACACGGCGCCAGGGACAGCCTCGCGCCACAAATTCAAATGTTTCACGGCAAGGGCTTCGCCACCAAACGTGACATAACGCAGATACCGTGGCGGATCTCGCTGCAAAATACCACTATTGGCGACTAAAGCGATGGCCGATGTCGCCCACCAAATCGAAGTCACCTTCTTTTCATTGAGGAACCTCGCGAGCAATTTTGGGAACGAAAAAAACTTCTGCGGAAGAATATGCAACGACGCGCCTGTCATCATGCAAATGCAAATATCCTTGACTGATCCATCAAAATAGAACGGGGCCTGATTAGCCAAAACATCATCCGCCGAGAAAGAGAATCTTCCTATAATCCAGCCAGCTCCTAAATCAATCATCCCACGATGCGGAACAACAACGCCTTTTGGCACACCCGTCGAGCCGCTTGTGAAAATGCAATACACGGGATCCAAGTCGATGAGCTGACCACGCGCCCACGCCAGTTCCGATTCGTCGATCTCGCCGTGCAATGTCGCGCCGAGATCGAACTGCGGGCAGTCGCACCCCGCCTGGTCAAGAAGCGCTCCATCAGCCTCGGAAAGCGTCAGCGCAGCCAGCGGATCAAGCACCGCTACAATATGCCGAAGGCGTTCCGCCGGCATTTTGCTGTCAATCGGCACATAGAAGTTTCCGCTTGCGACAACGCCCATGAAACCGACAAGCGTCTCGACGCGGCGGTCTACGAAGACCATAACCGGGCGGCGAAGGGTCTTGGGGAAGTTTTTCGCGAGGCAGGTTCCGACCCGTTTGGCCGAATCCAGCCAAGCACCGAACGTCACTTCCGACTTGCCGTCCGACAGTGCCGTCTTCTGCGGCAACCGTCTCGCCGTCGCCTCAAGATAGTCAAAGATATTCGTCTTCGCCACGCTCAAATCTCCGTTCGCCCGCCAACATCATCAAGCTCCTTTTCCTCGCCCCGTTTTTTCCTCTTGTGGCTCTATGCTGGGTACGAAGTCCATCGACGCGACAAAGCGGACCTGGATCTGCCCCAGTTCCTTCATGCGCCACATCAATGTTCGCAGAAACGTCAATCCCATGTGGTCCAAAGCACTCATTTCATCTATAGAGCCTATAATCTTACCTTACCGAAAAACTTTGATATTATACCATATTCTGAGTCTCTATCGGCAACTTGAAGATGGGCCAATGCCGAGCCGCAAAGATGATCAAGAACATTGCTTATCTCGGCATGATTATGATATAATACACGGACGAATACCTAGATAAGGTTGACAACTAGTCATGATTCGCTCGTTTTCAATAAGAAACTTCAAGTCGATATTGGACTTAAAGTTCGATTTTACCTACAATGAGGGCAAGGCACCGCCTCGAGACTCGATGTCCGAAACATTCGCATTCCTCCAATCAGGTGTTCACAAACTTGATCGCTATGTTCCCGTCCTTGCCATTTACGGGGCCAATGCGTCAGGGAAAACAAATCTGATCGATGCCTTCCAATGCTTCCGCGCAATTCTCACGCATGGCATATCCGGGTTCTATGTGCCCAACAAACTCAACAGGAAATACGATTCTTGCCGATTCACACTCGATTTCGCAATCCAAGAGAAACACCTCCATTACCTCATTGAGTACAATAAAACTCAACTGCTCTGCGAAAAATTGTCGGAGATCGCTACAACATCATCAATCTCAAAAGAACACGTACTATTCTGCATTAATGTCGCATCAAATGAGCGTCGCACTGACGATGTTCAAGCAATTGCCACGCAAGCCTACCCCGAAAGCCGCTTACAAGAAGCCATACGAGTAGAATGCTCCAATGCCGAAGGCCAGATGATTCGCCCATTTCTATGGTGCCTTGTCCGTTCATTTGCAGGACTTTTCCCTTTGGCATCCGCAGTCTGGGACGAAATCCACTCGCGCTTGCATGTCTTTAACCGAAACACTTTCTATCTTTCACAAGGTGTCGAATTGCTTGCAGGGACGGATTCGGACGAAGCCAGATCCAAAGCCCTCGAGAAGATAGTCACGCTCTTGAAGAAGTTCGATTTCGGCATTCAAACCATTAACCTTTTGCGACAAAAACTCCCAAAACGTGAAGGCGAAAACAAATTTTTCCCCGAAGGGAGCATTTGTAGAAATAGCAACGATTCCATTCTTGTCGATGAATACACGTCTCGACATCTTGATACCGATGGACATCTCATCCCATTCAACTTCATGCTGGAAGAGTCGGATGGAACAAAAGTTATCGCAGGCCTGTTAGGAGTCGCACTTTGGGCACTGGAAAAAGGTAAGACAATCGTCATCGACGAATTGGATCGATCCCTTCACCCTTTTATCTTGTCTTCACTCGTCAAACTGTTCAAGTCCAGACGATACAACAAATTAAACGCACAGCTTATATTCACGCTACACGACCCGACATTGCTGGACGACAATCAACTGCGCATATCGGAGGTCGCCATTATCAACAAAACCCTCAAGGAAGGAACGACCTGCAAACGCATCTGCGACTTCGAAAAGACTCGCAATGTCTTAAACTTCCGCAAGCGCTACTTGGAAGGCATCTATGCGGGCATCCCCTTCCCGTACATCTAATCAGCCTGCATGATGGGAAAGCGAGAGTATTATCTTGTCATTTGTGAGGGTGCGTCAGAGGTTGCGTACACGCAGGAGTTGAATCGTTTTCTAAACGAAAACAACCAGTCGTTCACCTTGCATGCGCACAACGCAGAAAGTGGAAATGTAAAAGCGATCAGAAGATGTTGCCGCGCCCTAAAATGTAGGGGGAGGGCAACAATAGTCATGTTGGATTATGACATCTACAAGCGCAACGACGACAACAATCTCACCCTCTACGAGCAAAACAAAGACCGATTGCCGAGGTTCTGTTTTCAACATTTCAATTTTGAAGATTTTCTTCTCATGCACTACCCTTCCACGGTTCTTGAGAAGTGGCGTGGCCGCATGAAAGAGTCGGGGCATTATGCAAACCCCCTGCATGGGGATGACTATCTTGCGGTTTTCAGTCGGTTTGTTCGCGAACACGAAAGCGAACTCCAGTTTTCATGCACCTACCAAAAAGGCGATATGCCATTCGTGTTGACAGGTGAAAAACTGAGGAACTTGTTTGCCAACAACCTCCATTCCGAATTGCCGCGATCTGACTTCGCAACTTTTTTGCAAAATCATATGGATCTGACAACAATACCGTCATAATGTTCAAATTGTAATTATCATACCCTAGTCCAGTCGAAAATAACAGGATTTCGTTCTATCCGTCCCATTCCGCCGCGCTCAGGGGTGCGTCCTTTTTGCCGATTGCCCTGTCGGCATGGCTCTCAGAGACCTCTGCGGACAGCCCTGGGTTGGCTCTGCCGTCAGGTCAAGACGACCTAACCCAATAAGTGGTATAATGTTGTGCCTATGGCGAACAAAGACTCCAACCCTTCAACCAACCCCACCCAAGGCCTCGGGGGGAACGCCCCCTCCGAACCGCTTCGGGATGGCGTTCCGCTCTCCCTGTTCCTGTCCCGACAGGAGTACGATGCCGCTCGCGCCGCCTATCGGGACGCGGCGGAAGGTCTTTACGACGATTACCTCAAGTCCACGCGCATCGGCCGCATCGCCCAAAAGATTGACGCCCGTCTGCACGACCTGCGCTACGGACGCTGCCCGAACGCGTTTTTCACTGCGGACGAGGACGCGATGCTGCGAATCATGCTCGTGCAAACGGTCGAGATCCACTACAACCGTCTGATTTGGGTCGGGCAGGGCGGCAACGCCGCCGATAGGCGTTTCCGGCTTGAAGAGACATGGGAAGAATCGCCCGAAACAAGAGCGCGGCAATCCATGATTGAGAAGTTGACGCAACTTGCCCGTGTGGCGGCAACCTGCGCCAATCGCGCACAGAGCGAAACGGCCCTCCGCCATTTCACCCTCGCCTACAAGGAGTTGGGAACGGGCGGGCGCGATGAATGGCCAAACTCGTTTATGCGCCCACAAGCCGACCTGATCATGGACAACCTTGCCGCCGGGGCGGAGGAACTTTGGGCGTACCTCGAAATCGACCAGGAACTTAAAAAATGGAAACTGGCAGACGACAAGCGCATCGAAATCGAGATTTCGGACTATGCCAAGCAGATTCTCGAAGCCTGCTACGACAACGGCGATGTCGTCTTCAAAAACGGGTTGCACCTCAGCATCAATACGAACAAATCAAAAGAGATCCTCCTTGAACTCGTCCGCTCGCAAGACCCCAAGGGCTGGACGGCCCTCTCGAATCAGAAGCCCCATTCTGTATTAAAACGAAAAAACAGTGACAATCCTCTCAACGACGACCTGACCCAACTGAGCCTTCGGCTTCGTCCGAAAGGGCATGCCAAAGGCGGAAACGGGCAGAAGCAGTGGCGGTTGGTGGCGGATCCCGATCCTGTGCGGCGGAAGAGACTTGAGGACGACTGGGTTCGCGAGAACGCGTTGAAATAAGCCGCGATTCGTTCTCAACGAAATAACTTGGGAGAACGACCTCCCTTTTTCATCTTCCCTTTGGCCGTTGCTTCGCTTCCGTTCCCTTGTTAGGGCGCGGCAAACCGTTGCGTTCCGCATTTCTTCCAAGATCTTTCAATAGGTTGCCCCCACGCGCAATCGTGTATAATCTGCGCCGTCAGACCTAATCTGGCAGAAAGCGAGGCAAACATGAACGAAGAAAACACGTGAGGCAACAAGGGTCGGGCAAGCCCCGACGGACAGGCAAAACAACATAAAATCAAAACAATCTAATGAAAATAAAGGATATAAAGAAATGAAAATTATGGAGATCAAAAATATGAATCCAATGGTCGAATTCACGACCATACTCAGCATCCTCACAGACGCCACTGGCGCTGAACGCCGCGTCTATCGCGGCGCCGTCCGCCACAACTCCACCGTTCGCAGCGAAACGCTCATCGCCAATGCCGCCGCGAAGAATGACATCAACCCCAATCTTCTGACATATCACGCAAACGTGCTCACGGAAGAACTAAAGACCTCGATTCTCGGCGGTTATCGCCTTGAACTCGACAACTTTCTCTCCGTCTGGCTCACGGCAAGCGGCACTTTCCCAAGTGCAGATGCCAAGTGGGATCCTGACAAGAATGTCGTCTGTGTGCATTGCGCACCCAAAGGCGACTTTCGCAACGCTGTTGCCGGGATGAACGGGCGTAATGTCACAAAGGGAAATCATGTCATCCTCAGGCGCATCACCGACACGGTCGGCAACCTGGAGAATGTCATCATCGCCGGCGCATCCGACAACACCGTGATGCTCTCTGGCGACAATATGCTGATGACGGCGGACGCATCCGACGAAGGCGTTTGGATCGAAGACTCCAAGGGCACGGTCGTCGCCAAGGGGAAGGTCACGCGCTCCACGCAGACGACCGCCGACTGCACGTTCGAGTCGTTGCCAGAACCCGGAGCCTACAAGATCTGCATCGCCGCGCGCGGCGGGCTGTCCCTTGAATATGGGGTCTCCGTGGCCTCCCGCAACATCACGATCAAAGCGAATGCGTAAGGAGGTGAAACATGAACAATGCGAAAATCAAATACACGCTCACCAAATCCGAGCTTACGCCCATCGTTGGGCAGTACATCGCCCGCATCATCGCCAACAGGACCATCGGCATCTCCCAGCTGTCGGCTGAGATGCGAGACGGACGCAGCGTCGTCGAAGATGCCGACGTCAAACTCGTCATCTCCGCCCTTGCCGAGGAAATCGCGACGGAACTCGTCGTCAACCACAACCGCGTCGATTTCCTTGGCCTGCTCACCTTTGAACTCGCCGTCAATGGCTCCTTGCCTGCGATGGATAGCTCACTTGGGGAAGGCAATGCCATCTACATTGCCGTCCATCCGTCTGACAGTCTGCGCGCGGAAGCCGCGAAAATCATCCCCGTACGCGAATCTGCCGCGCTGACTCAGATCAAGATCGACAACGTGGAAGACCTGGCGACCCATCAGAAGGCCTTCGTCACGACAAACGAGGCCGTCATCACGGGACGAAACCTTTCGGCAACAGGAGACGGCGAGTCGCTTGTCCTGAAGAATCCTGACGGCACCGTGGCGGCACAGGTTACGATTCTGGAAAAGGACGGTTGCGGTGAGCGCCTCTACTGCAAGCTGGCGACTGCCGTTCCGACGGGACCCTATATCCTGGAACTGACCACACACGGATACTCGACTCCCGGAGGTGAGTCCAACGCCTACACGAAAAGCGTAACCGCTATTGGGGCATAAGCATGATCGGTGGCACGGCCATCAGGCTGTGCCACCGATCATTTTCACAAGGAGAAAATCAATGACCATAATTACCAAGCGAATCAACTGTATTTTCAAGCTCCCATACGTCACCGACGGTCTTGTCGCGCTGTGGGACGGCGAATGGAATGCCGGGATCGCCAAGCACAACCCGAACGCCAACGTCTGGATTGACCTCGTCAGCGGATATGCAGGCGCGAAAGCCGCAGATGCGGTGCAATGGCTCGACAAGGCGTGTGCCTTGAACAACGGCTATTTCCTCGTCGATCCGCTCCCCACGCCGATCAGGACGGCAATGGACGCCGACACCTTCACGTGGGAAGTCTGCCGCAACTACAAGAGCGGCGACGGACATTACGCCACCATTGACTCGTCCACGATTCGCAACGAGTTCTGGGCAAGCGGACCGAACAACGCGAACTCCTATCTTTCCTGGCATTCGCCATCCTTCACCAGTTACTGTGGCAGTGGCGGCGGGAGGGCCAAGACAACGCACACCTTCGCCATTGGTGGCGACGCCATCACGGGCTACAGCAGAGGTGTCGCGTATGCGACCCAGACCTTCACCGCGAACGGCTCCATCGACGCGACGGCAAGACTTCAGCTCGGCGGCAAGCGCGGCATCACGGCGGACATCTACTGCATCCGCATGTACAGCCGCGCCCTATCTGCCGCCGAAATCGCAGCCAACTACGCCATCGACAAAAGGAGGTTCGAGATTGAGAATTAATCTATTCATCGCGCACCTCCCCGAGCCAAAGCCTTTTCAAGAAAAGCCAACGAAGTCTTGCGCAGTTCATCAAGGCATCGCCCGACGGCATCGCAGTCTATGCGGCTGTCGTACTGCTCACGGATTCGGTCAATTGGCGCATTCTCTGGGATTGCGCGTTCTGGGATTCCAAGACGATTCAGCAAGGCCGGGACACGCCCTGCGACCTTGGAGTCCTTCGGAATGATTGCCGTAAACTGCCGTCTGTAGACAAGCGAGAAAGCAACTCCATGAAACGAGGTGGTCACGACATAGGCAGCGTGTCGGATCAGATAGATGAGACGATCAGGCGATACCGACAGCCAGTCGTCGTAAGGCGTATTGAAACGGCTGCGGCGGCAGGCATTCACGACTATGACCTTTGCGGCCATCTGCTGCACAATGCGATTCGCAACATCTCGCAGTTTCCCGTCCGCGCCTCCAATCGAATAGACCAGCACATACTTGTTCGGCACACGGACTTTCGTCTCTATCTTTTCGTAATCCGAAGAATCCAACAAGAGAGTAGGGTCAAGGACAACCTCGACAGGCGCGGCAAGGCCAAGTTCATTCTTGATTATTCTTGCACCAGACTCTTCACGCACGGAAATCGCACGGAACTGCGACAGGCTATTCTTGTATATGGCGCGAAACTCTTCCGGCAACGATTCATAGCCGAAACTCGCCGCATAGGATATCCGTTTCCCCCACGGGATTCCTTCAAGCAGAAATGCATTGCGGTATTGCTTTGTAAGATTTGGCTGAAACACCTGATCGCTGCCGACAATGTAGCAATCGAAGCCGGACGGCAATCTGCCGTCGGCGATCCATCCTGTCGTTTTGAGATTCCGCTTGCGGAAACGGTTGAACCGGGCAAGCCGCAGATCGAAGACGCCTATGGAAAGTACGAATTCAATCACTCGACGGATGCGCTGCCTGAACGTCAACCCCGCGAAACTTGGTAGCCTATGTTCTTCACCGATATCGTTGAAGTCAATCGTTGTCGGAGTAGCCCCCATCCGCGACAACACGACCTGCAAGGCGTAGTTCTGCAACATCGCCCCACAGTTATGCGCACGGTGGAAGGTTAAAATCCCGACATTCATTTAACCTCCTTGAAGACATCAGACACCTCGCGTCTCGGAGAAGCAGCCACATCAAATTCCTCAGGAGTTTCACCACACGACAGAATCGCAATGACAGCTTCAGAATTGGGTATGTGCATCATCGAACACAGTTCGGCATCGACTTCCGGCGATTTGCTCCAATTGAGAACACAATGCGCTATTTCGTAATAGAAAAGCGCGTAGCACAGATTCATCAAGTACATCCCGCCATTCGTGAAAGCATCATTTCGTTCGTTTGGTCCGACTGCTTCAAGGTTGACAGTTACGATTATCACCTTGTCCGCGAGATGTCCGAAACCGCGATTGCCTCGCTGTAGTTCAAGCACTTTCTGTCCGAGATCATGATTGCTGATGCAATACGTCCTCCAATACTGTCGGTTGCAGGCGGACGGAGTTGTCATTGCCAATTCTACCGCCTTGTGAACACGCTCCATCGGCAATGGCCGACTACTATAATTCCGAAGCGTATGACGAGAGGCGGCAAAAGCGGGGAACGACTTATCTTTGTTCTTGTAGAAATCTTCACGCGACACATGCGGTTGAATCGCAGGGGCAATATCATCAAACCGACGCAAGAACGCCTTGATCTCATCCCAGTAAACAGCATCTTCGCTAAAGTCAAATGCAGCATCTCTGTGGAGTTTCAGGTATGCGGCGAGGACGCCAATGGCATGTTTGACCTGTGGTTCTTGTGCTGAGAACTTTTCAGTAAACTTATCAACATACGCCATTAGCCTTCTGACGGCATCTTTGCCGAACGCAAGACGGCGATTCGGCATCGTCAGACCTTTTTCCACAACGTGATAAGCCATTATCACTTCAGACAGCAGGTTCTCACGAGTCGCTTCTCGAAAGGCGCAGGAATAAGCGACATACCTTTCATAGTCGTTATCGAACAGCCGCTTGACCTGTTTCTTGTCAACCCCGAAAGCGTCACGAAGCCAACGCCATATCTTCTCGCCACACAACATTCTCAATAGTTTACGCATATCAATTACCCCTAATCTTGGCGATGACTGCATTGCATTTTGAGCGGACAAGCTCTCGCTCTGCGCAATCAAGCACAAAGTACCACGCGCATGAGAAAAGCGCGACCTCGCACAGCACTGTCGTCAAGCAGATGCGCTGGAAATTCGATGAAAGGACGAAAGACGGTATAAATCCGACGGCCAAAGTTACCGTTACAGTCAACGTCAGCGGAACAAAGACTTTGCGCAACCATTCACGAATCGGCACACCGACATAAGCTCGCGTGAAGAACACACGCCCCCCGGCACATACTGCAATTGTGAGTATGATGGCAACACACAAAGAATACACTCCAAAGCCAAAATAGAAGAAAAGCCAAGCAAGCGGCAAAGTGGCAATTAAGGACCCGCCAAGGAGCAATTGGTATTTGGCAATTCTTCCCGTCGCATGAACAACCGCCATGTGCCCGATTGTCGATTTGTCGATAATCAATGCAACCATCATGCTGACGCAAAGTCCAGCCGTATATTCCGGCGGCGTCACCAACCATAATCTGAGGACTTCGTTAATTTCAATGCATAGCGGAATGGTAAAGATGAAGGAAAGCAACACTCCGAACTTGCAGGCACGATACATTAAACTTTTTGTCTTCCCCATATCACCTGAACCATACGCAGATGTTATGGCGGGCATGAATGCACCCTGCATTGCACTGGCAAGCGCGTTTGCCTGTCCATTGACCGTATTGCCAATCGACATTGCGGCATTCACAGATGGCCCGAAATACTTGTTTACGAGAACGGCCATGCCCTGCCCGCGCGCCAGACTTCCAAGAGTACCGAACATCTGCCATCCCGTATATTTGAACAAGGAACAGACTCGTGAACGTTCAAATGCGTATCGCCATGAGAAACGGCACTCTTGAAAAATGAAATAGCCGCGAATGGAGATTATCAGCTGCGGCAAGACAGCCACAAGGCAAGACCAAAAAGCATACTTCGTCAGCCAAAATCCCGGATGTGTTGCCATGTAGTAGAGAAAACAGAAATTGCATAACGTCGTCGCAAAGGCATACACCGTCAACTCGGCGATATATTGTTTCGCCGTGTACATGGCATTGAACGGAACGCTGACCATGCCCAAGAAACATGAAATGCACACGAACCTGAACACCCAAACGCACGATGCAATCCGTTCAGGAGGGATCGTCAGGAAGTTCCGAACCGCCCATTCGCCAATCGGATATCCAATAAGCAACAACAACGCAGGAATAACCGTATGGATCACAACCGCAATGGAAAACCATCGTCTGCATTCCTCTAATCCATCGATTTCGTTGCCCTTCTTCAATGCCGCGCCAACAGACAGCGCATAGAAGCGTCCGATGGAATAGGCCAGGACTGAGTTGAAAAACGAAATGAACATGGCCAACCCGCCGACCACGCCGTTCAGCCCGAAGTCAACCTCACCCAACGCCTGCAACGCCCAACGCCCAGAGAACAGTCCACAAAAAAGTGCAAACAGCGACCGCCCGTAGGTGGCTACGATGTTCAGGAATATGCGCCTGTTTGGGGACATGATTACTTTGCTCTAACCTTAGCGGTTCAGATGTGTTCTTCAACTCCACGGAAATGGACGTTCAGCTCGTGGAGCGGGGCGAGGAGCTTGCCAAGCGGCTGGCCCGCCGTCAGTTTCGCAAAGGCGTTAACGTCCTTCGGGAAGCATTTGCCGCCGTAGCCGCACTTGCCGTCGGGACCGGGAACGTAGGTGTGCGTGTCGTTGATGTAGCCCGAAAGGAGGCAACCCGTATGCACCTTCGCCCAGTCCGCGCCCATCTTCTCGCAGTACTCCTTCACGGCGTTGAAGTACGTCACCTTGTACGCGCCGAAGACGTTGTGCGAATACTTCGTGATCTCCGCCTCAAGGGAGGACATCACCGCAAACCTCTTGCCGGGGAAGATCCGCGTCAGGAGCGCCAGCGCCGCCGCGTCGCCCTCGACGGGGAAGACCATCGTCTGCCGCCGGAAATCCTCGATGTGCGTACGCTCCGTCAGGAACTCCGGCATGTAGTAGACGCGATGGCTCGTCTCACGCGAAAGCCGCGCCGAAGTGCCCGGCAGAATCGTCGTGCGCACGAAGACGGGCACGTCGGGAAGCCCCGCGATCAACGACTTCATCAGCGTCAGGTCCTGCGTGCCGTCATCCTCCGTCGGCACATGAATCTGCAGGAACGCGACGTCGATGCCGCTCAAGTCGTCATTGAACCCCTTGGGCGGATCGCTGACAAAAATTTCCACATCCTTGTTATTCTCCTCCAACCACGTCTTCAGGGCACCGCCCACGAAGCCGCAACCGACTATGCCGACTTTTGTCATGAATCACCTCATTTATCTACCACACACATAACATTGCGTATTTTATCATATGCGATAATGGCACACAAGGCACGGCCTGAACCGCAGAGGGTGCACCTGGAGGGACTCGAACCCCCACGCTTGCGCAGTGGAACCTAAATCCACCGTGTCTGCCATTCCACCACAGGTGCAGGAAAGAGGCCTCAAGCCGCGCCCGGAATCAGGGATTTCGTGCGACGATTGGAGAACAAAAGCGAACAGAAGACCGCAACGGCCAGAAGCGGCTGGTAATAAAGGCATTTGAGAAGCGCAAACGAATCCACCGTGAGGTCCAGACCGCGCGCGACGCCAATCGCGATCAGGATCTGCGCACCGTAGGGAATCAGCCCCTGGACGACGCACGAGGCCGTGTCAAGGACAGACGCGATGCGAATCGGATTCGCGCCGAACTTCTGCGCACACTCGCGCGCAATCGGCCCGGCAATGACGATGGCGACCGTATTGTTCGCCGTGAAGCAGTTGACCGCCGAGACCAGGACAAAGACCCCGAGTTCACACGTACGCGGGCCGCGAATGACCTTCGCGATCCTCTCCGTCAACCAAAGGACGCCGCCGTTCGCCTGAACGGACTTGAAGAGCCCGCCCGCAAGAAGCGCGACAATCAGCGTCTCGCCCATGCCAAGCGTACCCTTGCCGAGAAGGTCCATCGCGTCAAAGAACGCGAACTTGCCGAGACAGCCGCCAATCACCGCCGACAGCACCGTTCCCGAAAAGAGGAGCATCATCACGTTGAAGCCCGCCAGCGCCAGCGCCAGCACGAAGACATACGGCAGGATGAGGACGAGATGCTGCCATGTCACGGCTGGCGCGGCGACCGTCCCCGCCGCCGAGCCCGAAATCGCGTAGAGGAACAAGGCGACAAGCGCCGCCGGCGCGGCAATGAGCCCGTTCGCGAGGAACTTGTCCTTCATCCGCACGCCCTGCGTACGCGTCGCGGCGATCGTCGTGTCGGAAATCATCGAGAGGTTGTCGCCGAACATCGAGCCGCCGATCACCGCGCCCATCAGCAGCGCGGGGTTCAGGCCCAACGGGCCCGCGAAGCCCAGGGCAATCGGCGTGACTGCGGCAATCGTGCCGCACGACGTGCCGATGGCGAGCGAGATGAGACATGAGACGAGAAACACGCCCGCGACCATCAGCCGCGCCGGGACGAGCGACTGGGCAATCGTCACCGCCGCGTCAACCGCGCCCGACCCTTTCGCAATCGTCGCGAACGCGCCGGCGAGGATGAAGATGAGGCACATGATCATGATGTTCGTCTCGCCCATCCCGCGCGCGTACGTCTCGACCTTCTCGTCGAGCCGCGCCGACCCGATCAGAAGCGAGACGGCGGAAGCGACGAGAAACGCCACCGGCATCGAGACCTTGTACCACGGCATCTCGAAGCCAAGCTGCCCCGCCCAAATGGAAAGCCCCACGTAGAACGCGGCGAACACAAAGAACGGAACAAGCGCCAGACCTCTTGGTTTCACAGCTGAATCCCCTTACTTTCGGAGCTTGTCGCGATGCGAGAAAAAGATGCGCGTCTTGTTCGCAAAAGACTGCGCCTCGGGATAGTTCGCGGCAGAAACCAAACTTTGGAACTCCTCCAGCGCGGCCCGCTGCTTCCGGTCAAGATTTGCCGGGACCTCAAAGACGACGCGCGCATCAAGGTCGCCCGACGAACCGCCGCGCAAGGACGGCACGCCCTTGCCGCGCAGCCGGAAGACCTTGCCGTTCGGCGTCCCCGCCGGAATCTTGAGCTGCGCCTCGCCCTCGGGCGTCGGAACGGCAATCGTTCCGCCCAGGGCCGCCGTAACGGGCGATACCGGCACATCCACGAAGAGGTGCTGGCCCTCGCGCTCAAAGATGTCGCTCGCCCGCACGTTGACGAGAACGTAGAGATCGCCCGGCGCGCCGCCGCGAAGGCCGCCCGCCCCCTTGCCCGCCAAGCGAAGCCGCGAACCCGTATCGACGCCCGCCGGAATCTTCAGCGCGATATGCTGCGCCTGCGTGACCTGGCCCGAACCCCGACATTTGCGGCAGGGCTTTTCAATGACCGTGCCCGTGCCGCCGCAAGTCGGGCACGTCTGCTGGATGCGCAGGAATCCGCTCCCGCCCATGACGACGCCGCGCCCGTGGCACATCGAACACGTCACGCGCTGCGAACCCGCCGCCGCGCCCGTGCCGTGGCAATCGGGGCATGATGCCGGCAAGTCAAGGTCCAATGTCCGCTCGCTGCCGAAAAGCGCCTCGTCAAAGTCAATGTCAAGGCGAAACGTCATGTCCTCGCCGTCCTGCGGTCCATTGGGGTCAGCGCGATACGCACGTCCCTCGCCGCCGAAGATGTCCTCAAAGCCGCCGAAGCCGCCGTGCGCACGGTGTGCGCCGCCGCGCCCGCCGAAAATGTCGCCGAACATGGAGAAGATGTCGTCCATGTTCATGCCGCCCGCGCCAAAGCCGCCCGCGCCGCCCGCGCCATTCGCAAACGCCTGATGGCCGAACTGGTCATAGCGCTGCCGCTTCTCGGCGTCATGCAAGACGTCATACGCCTCGGCGGCTTCCTTAAACTTCTCCTCGGCCACCTTGTCGCCCGGATTGCGATCTGGGTGGTACTTCATCGCCAACTTGCGATAGGCGGACTTGATCTCGTCCGCCGTCGCCGTCTTGGACACGCCCAAGACCTCGTAGTAATCACGCTTTTCTGCCATGACGAATGCCAATAATCGAATTGTCGAATAACCGAATGCCTGAGACAGCGCCTCAACGTCCCCGATCACTACGACAAATCAACCATTTCCCCCTCCTTCAATTCGATTATTCGATCATTTCCCCTCTGGCTTTCCGGATGACACGACGACCTGCGCCGCGCGGAGAACCTTGTCCTTCAGCATCCAGCCCTTCTTCGATTCAATCGAGACCTTCCCCTCGGGAATCTCCTCGTGCGGCAACGTCGCAATCGCCTCCATTCTCTCCGTGTCAAGGTCAAGCCCCACCGAATCGAACGGTTCCGCGCCGTGTTCCTTGAGAGACTTCAGCAACGTGTCGTGAACGAGCTGGACGCCCTTCACGAACGGGTCGTCCGCCTTGTCCTTCGCGTTCAAAAGCGCACGCTGAAGGTTGTCAACCGCCGGCAGGACATCCTTGAGGATGTCCGCCTCGGCGTAACGATACGTGTCCTCGCGGTCCCGCACCGCCCGTTTCTTGTAGTTGTCGAAATCGGCCAGCGTAAGGGCGTAGAGCGTCTTCCAGTCCGGCTCTTTCGGAGCCTCGGCCTTTTTCTCGGCTTCGGCCTTTTCGCCGCTCTTCGGCGCGTCGACCGTTTCCTCCGGCGCGTCGGGCGCGTCGGCTTTCGTCGTTTCGGCCGACGCGGCTTCCGCCGCCTCGGTCGTCTCGTCTTTCTTCTTTTCTTCTTCAGACATTCGACAATCCAATCATTCGATTGTTCGACGATTCGACCATTTCCCTCAGGCCTTGATCTGCCCGGCCTTCGCGAGCATCTTCGCCTCGACGGACTGAATCTCGGCAAAGCCCTGCGAGCTGTGCGGATTGAGGCCGTTCGACGCTTCCATCGAACTGTCGGCTTCGTTGTAGATCGTCGCCTTGAGCCCCTTCAGGCTCTCAAAGAAGATGTTGCCCTTGTAAAGCCCAAGCGTGACCTCGGCCGTCGCCTTGCTTGCCCAGACCTGAATCGCCGCGCGCGCCGCCTGCGTCGCCGGGTCAAACCAGCGCCCGTCATAGATCTGGTCCGCGACGAACCGGGAAAGCTGCTGGAAGAGGAGCGTCGAACGGCGGTCCATGATCCCCTCATAGATGTACTTCAGCCCCCAGCTCAGCACTTCCATGCCCGGAGCCTCGTAGACGCCACGGCTCTTCGTGCCGATGATGCGGTTCTCCAGCGCGTGCTTCATGCCGATGCCGTTGCGCCCGCCGACTTTGTTCATCTCCAGCATGACTTCGAGCGGCGACAGCTTCTGGCCGTTCACCGCGACGCAACGGCCCTTCTCGAACTTCAGCGTCACCTTCTCGACCCTGTTCGGAGCCTTCTCGGGCCACACGCCCATCGTGGGTTTCACGATGCGCATCGAGGTCTCCATCGACTCCAAGTCCTCCGCCTCGTGCGAGAGGCCCGCAAGGTTCGCGTCCGTCGAGTACTTCTTCTTCGTGCCGACGAACGCCGTGATGCCGCGCGAGGCGAGAAACGCGACCATCTGCGTGCGGCCCGGGAACTTCTTCAGAAGGTCCGAATCACGCCACGGCGCATAGACGCCGAACTTCGGGTCCATCACGTTCGTGTAACGTTCAAAGCGCATCTGGTCGTTGCCGCGCCCCGTCGCGCCATGGACGAGCACCGTGCAGCCGGCCTTCTTCATCGCCGGGAGGAGCTTCTGAACCGTGACGGCGCGGGCGATGCCCGTCGAGTTCCAATAGCCGCCGTCGTACATCGCCTGGCATTTCACCGTCTCGAAGCAGATGTCGGCCATTTCCTTCGTGACATCGACAATCGTCGTTTCGACGCCCGTCGGGGCCATCTTCTTCTTGATGTCGTTGATGTCCTTCTCGTCGGGCTGACCGACGTTCGCGGAGAACGCCTTCACCTTTACGCCCGCGTCCTTCAGAACGCAGCAGATTGTCTTCGAGTCGAGTCCGCCGCTGACGCAGACGCCAACGGTCTTGCCCTTGAGTTCTTCGAGTTTCATGTTAACTCCCTATTATGTACCAAAATCAAGCGCGTAGTATAGCACATTTGCCGAACTAGGGCAAACGGGGGACGAGGCTCTGGCCGCCATCGACGGGGAGAATGGCGCCCGTCGTGGCGTTTGCCGCCAGCAGATACGCGACGCCGTGGGCCACGTCTGCGGGCGTCGGACGATCCACCAACATCTCGCCGGCCTTCTCCCGAACCGCCGTCGGCGCCAGCACGGGGCCGGGCGCAAGGCCGTTGACCCGCAGCGTTGCCGCAAACCGCACCGCGTCCGCACGCGTCGCCGCCATCAGCCCCGCCTTGGTCGCCGAATAAGCGCCAAAATCGGTCGATTTCTCTGACAAGACGCGCGTATCAAGGATGTTCACGACCGCGCCGCGCCCCGTTGTGCGCACCGCCATCAGCCGCGTCAATGCCTGTGGCGCATCGAGATTGACGGCATTCAACATCGCCGCATCGCCCGCAAAGAGAGCCGCATTGTTGACGAGCGCATCCGGGGCCTGTCCCCCGAGCAACCGCCGCGCTTCGGCATACGCCCGCGCCGCGCCGTCCGGCTTCGTGAAATCGGCGAGGATGTCGGCCCCCGAATCGGCGCGGTGCGACGTCGTGAGGACCTGCCAGCCCTGCGCACGGAGATGCTCGGAGATTGCCTTGCCGAGACGCGTCGTTCCACCCGTGACCAAGACCGTCTTCATGGCGTTCACTTCCGGCGAAAGCAGATGCGGTCGATGATTGACTTGAAGCTCTTCTCGCCCGACAGGATCTCGATGGCGATGCGCAGATAGAGACACCGCACGGGAACCGTCTCGAAACGCGGAAAGCGGACAGCGTCCTTCTCGGTCGTGACGAGCGCGTCGGCCCCCATGTCCGCCGTGCGGTTAAGCGCGTAAAGGACTTCCGACGCGTCATAGCGGTGATGGTCGGCGTAGCGTTCGCACCAGATGACCTTCGCGCCGAGATGACGCAGCGAATTCTCGAACCCCTTCGGCGAGGCGATGCCCGACAGCGTGCAGGTCGTCTTCCCCTTCAGCCAGTCCAGCGGGAACTCCTCGCGGCTCCAGACGTCCTTCAGCAACTTCGGCGTGTGATTGCATTCGACGATTTCCGCCTTGTGGTTGTAACGGCGAATCTGTTCACGGACCGCCGAGACGTCGCCGCGGCACTTCGTCAGGAAGATGATGTCCGCCCGCTTGAGGTGACGCACGGGCTCGCGCAGGATGCCGCGCGGCAGGAGGTTGCCGTTGCCAAACGGATTCGTCGAATCCACCAGCACGACTTCAATCGAGTGCTTGAGCTTCTGATACTGGAAGCCGTCGTCCAGAATGATCGTGTCGCACCCGAGGCGCTGAATCGCGTAGCGTCCCGCCTTCACGCGGTCGCGGTCCACGACGACGGCGACGCCGGGCAAGTTCGACGCCAGCATATACGGCTCGTCGCCGCCTGTCGCCGAGTCGAGCAGGACGCGCTTGCCGTCTGACACGACGAGCGGCTTCGAGACGACCTGCGTGAACAGCCGCACCCAGAGCGGCGCCTCCTTCCGGCGATAGCCGCGCGAGAGGATGGCGACGCGCCTTCCCTCGGCGGCGAGCGTGCGCGCGAAGATTTCCGTCACCGGCGTCTTGCCCGTGCCGCCCGCCGTGACGTTGCCGATGGAGATGACCTGAATGCCAAGCGGAAAGCGCCGGAGGATTCCCGTCCGATACAAGAAGCCGCGAATGGCGACGATCACGCCGAAGACAAGGCTGAGCGCCTTGAGGAAGACAAGAAGCGCACGGACTCCGCCAGGCTGGTCGCGGTCCGCGCCTTCTTCCTGAATCAGCTTGACGAGACGGCTTTCCAGCTTCTCGAAGCCGCTCTGCCGCGCCTTGCGCATCGTTCGTTCAGTCCGCGAAGACATTGCCGCTGTCCGACCCGAAGGCACGCAGGTAGATGTAGAAACCGAACGACCAGTCGTCTTCCTGCGTGTAGCCGTCAATCGTCGTGTACTCGTTGTCGTATTCGACAATGAACCGGAAGCCCAGGCAGTCGGTCAGGTAGTCGATCCAGCAGCCGATCGTGTCAACCTCGCCCTCGCGCGCGTCCCAGCGGACATGAGGCCCCCACGCGAGCCAGTCGCAGACCTGATGCGTTGCGGACACGTCGATCACCTGCATCTTGGCCATGCTCAGCTCGTCGCGCCGCATTTCGGCCGGCGCGTACGGATGCGACGAGAAGTCCCAGTAGCGATGGTCGCGCAGATTGTACGCGACATGATACGAGAAGATCCGCGACACCTGATGGTTCAGGAAGAGACTCGCATAGGCGAGGCGGTCGCGGTCCGAATCGTATTCGCCGCGCACGCCGAGCGACAGCTCTTCCGCCGGACGCCACAGCGCGCGCGCGCCCGGCACGAATGCGCAGCCATGCTTGCCGTAATTCGGCGTGCCCGCGTCGGCCAACCGATGGTTGTCGTTGCCGTCGGTGTGGGACGCCCCGTTGAACTGGGCCGCGAGGTAAACGTCGAAGTCGAGGACCTGCCGCAAGTCGCCGCGCTCGTCCCGCGCGCTCCAGGCGTTGCGCCAGCCGGGCGTGATGCCGTAATAGGAATAGGGCAGGTTGCGCGAACGCCCGGCGAACTGGTCTTCCCATGTGGAGGACGCGTCAAGGCTGTCGAAGACGTACGGGCGCGCACCCGTTCCAAGGCCGTCGTACCACGCCTCCTGCGCGAGGACGTCGAGATACGGCTCGGTCAGATGCCGCCAGCCGTCGTTGACCCACGCTACGCCGCGCGCGGCAAAGGTCGCGCCGACCTCGCCGATCGAGCGGAACGTCTCGCCCTCGGCGACAGCCGGACCCCAGCCCGTCACGTTCGTCTGGCCGGACTCGCCCCAGTAGGTGCCGCGATAGCCCACACGCGGCACGACGGACAGCATGTCGTCGCACGCGCGAAACGGCGCCGTCACGCGATGGTACGTGTCGAAGCGAAACGCGCCGTAGTCCGCCCACGGTCCCGGCGCGCGCCCGTAGACAGACGCGGACCCCGCGCCGTATTCAGCATAATCGCGCGTCAGGTAGCCAAGCTTGTTCTGCGTTTCGTAGTTGACGGGCAGACCGAACAGCGGCATCGGGTTGACGTCGAAGTAGAGTTCGGGGAGCCGCCCCGTCATCGCATAGAACTTGTTCAGACGACCCGACGTCTCAAGACCGAACGAAAAGGCGTTCTCCAGGTGCTCCCAGAACACGCCGCTGTTCTCCTGCGTCAGCCACTGGCCCTTGCGGTTGAACAGCGTCTTGCGGCGGAAGTCCGCCAGGAAGTAGGAGTCGGAGAGATACGAGCCGCGCACCCGAACGACATCGCGCTCGGTCGCCTCCCAGCGATGCTTCAGCGCGAAGAGATAACGGTTCTCCTCCACGTCGCTGCCCCAGTGCCCGGAGTCCCAGTCGCTCTTCTGCCCGTACTGATCGTCGGCCTTCCGGTCCCAGGCGAAGTATGAGTTGAACGAGCCCGCGCCGAAGCGGCCGAGATTCCACTTGAGGTCTTCGCCCAGCGCGACGCCATTCTTGTAGCGCAGGTCAAAGCGCGTCGCGCCCTTCAGCCAGTACGTCCCTTCGCCGTGTTCGGGGTCGCCGGCGACATGGTAGCGCGTCTTCGTCAAGAGATACGCGCCCCAGCGACCCATGTAGCCCGGCATCCAGCTGAAGCCGCAGTCCGTCTCCAGCGGATAGTACAGGTAAGGCAGCCAGACGACGGGAATCTCGTAGAACCGCAGCCACGCGTTGCGCAGAATGACGTAGTCGTGCTCCTGATACTCCACCTCACCCGTCACGTTCCAGTGCGTGTGCCCGACGGCATTCGTGCACGTCGTCGCACAGGTCGGATCGGCCAGCAGATACTTGCCGTCGGCGGACTTGGACAGGTAGTCGCTGCGAAGCGAATAGGGCGCGGAGACGGCGACGACGTTCCCGCTCGCGACCACGGCCTTCGTGACGTTGTCCGCAGCAATCCGGTCAGCCGTAAAGGAAAGCGACCGCGACTTCGCCTCCTCGGCAACGGAGCCGAGGAGCGATGCGGCAAGAACAGTTGCAAAGACAAGCGTATTCACCATGGTTCGTCGTCAATCAGTTTTCGTCGCCATCCTTGATGAGCGCATAGGAAGTTCCGTCGAAGCCCACGTCCGCGCCCGCGCAGAGGAGGGCCGTCAGCTGCTCGTCCGAAAGGCCGCCCGAGGTGCGTGGCGCAATCAGCTTCTCCGTGTGCCCGTCCGCAAAGACGACATGCGCGCACCAGCGCTTGCCGCTCTTGTGGTTGAAGGCAATCGACTCGGCGACACCGCTCCAGTCCGAGTTGTAGTCCTTGCCGTTCACGCTCGCCTTGTACTGGAGCACACAGTCCGTCAGGGGGCTTCCGTCGCCGATCTGGTATTCGTCCTGGTGCTTGCCGTTCAGGTCCGTCGAGGCGATGGGCTTGCCGCCGATCGGCAGTTCGGCGAAAAGCAGACGGCGATCAAGGCGCGACGTGTTGAACCAGACGCCCGCACTGCCGTCCTCCGTGCCCGTCGCCTCGCTGCCGTCCGTGTAGTCATAGCCGAACGCCGCGTTCATCACGTAGCTCCAGCGGACGCGCACGCGCTGACGATCGGCGCGCAGGACATGCTCGGGGCAGGTGTAGACGGCGCGTTCCTTGCCGACGGCGGTCCAGAGCTTGCCGTTCGAGAGCGCGAAGTCACCGTCCTCGTCCACGCCGTTCGGGCTGCAGTAGGCGCCCAGGTTCTTGCAATTGACGAAACTCTGCGGCTTGGACTTGCTACGCGTCCGCGTGCCGTACTCATCGTTCTTCGATAGCCAGCTGATCCAGCCGACGTGTTCGTAGTAGACCGAGTTGCCGTTGCTGTCGGTGCCGATGGTCGCGTGGCTGCCGGCGTAGGGGAAGTGGTGGGTCTTCGCGCCGATGCTCATCGCGCCTTGGGCGAGGTTGCGCATGTTGGAGAGGCACTTGGCCGCGCGCGCCGATTCGGTCCCGCCGCTGAAGCTCACCATGAGAACGCCCGCCAGCACGCCGATGATGCCGATCACGACGAGTAGTTCGATGAGAGAAAATCCAGGAGAAACAATCGAATCGTCGAATCGTCGAATCGTCGAATCGGGGGAGGTGGAATTAGCGTTCATTTCTCGCCTTTCGTTTGTCATGCCTACGTCGCCTGATGGTTTGAAAAATTCAAACAAGTTCGTCACATTCCTTTAAGAGATCTTGATAGACATAATCTTCCTTAAGAACAATGCCCATTTTAAAATCGGCAGGGGACTCCTCGTTCGATTATTTCCTTACTCAAACTGATGATAGAACAGCACGCGGGTGCGGTGGGGGGCGCAGTTCTCGCGGACCTCCATGATCTCGTCACGCGCGCTCTCGCCCGTGCTGTTCGAGAGCTGCTGGCGCGTCTTGCGCTGTCCCGACTTCACGTAACTCGGCACCGCCGGATCGCGCCAGACGAGCGCCACCGCGCGACCGCCCAGCTGCGACGACGGCATTGCCTTGCCGACGCTGCCGCCCGAAGTGGACATCGGCTCCGCCCGCACGAAGAGGAGGAAGAGCTGCTGACGGTTCTCGAAGCACTCGCGCCAGAATGAGTAGAGGAACTTGCGGTCCACCTGATGGAGCGGCTTCGATCCCGCGTTCGCCAGCTTCTGGTCCGACATGAAGTAGTCATTGTGGTCATTGATCTGATCGGCGCTCAAACGCTGCCACCCCAACTTGTCAAAGCCGCCTTCCCAGTCCGCGACGACCTTCGGGTCCGTGCTCTTCGCACGGTCGCCAAAGACACTGCGGAACTCGTCCATCACCGCGAGCAAGTCATCCGGATCCATCTTTGCCAACGGCGCCTCGCCGAAGGAATACTGGTTCAGGCTGTTGTTCAGCGAGATGGTGCCGATGAAATTGTTCTTCTTGCCGCCCGACTGCTGCTGGTTGTCGTTCGTCGAGGCGGCGTAGTAGTCGAACGGCGTGCCGACGAGCGCGGCGGAAAGGACGCGGTCGTCGTTCGAGTACGGATTGACCTTGAAGTCGCCCACGCCCGCGTGGAAGCGAATCTCCTGGCCCTGATACGGCAGCGCATAAATCGGATCGGTTCCATCTCCGTTGTTGTAGCCCGTATACGTGCGCCAGAAACGCCCGCCATTGGCAAAGTTGCCGCCGTTCGCGCTCGTCCTGGTCGCAAAGCTGTTGCCGTGGAAATCCGGCGAATAGTCACCGCTGAGGAAGTTTTCGCTTCCGTCCATCCGTCCCATGACCGGCAGGAACTGGAGCTCGCCAATCGACTGCATGTATTCCTGGTCGGAGACGAACATGAAGATGTCGCGGTCACGCCCGTTCTGCCCGAGCAATGTGGATGACGACTCGAGACCGATCTCCTGCGACCACTCGCTCTTCGAGACGGCCGTGTTGCCGTTCTTCGCGAACCAGTCTTCTGGCGCGAAGTTGTAACGCGGATCAACGGCATAGAGCGTCTTCCACTGGCCAAAGGTCGCGACATTCCCGAGGTCCTTGTCAATCGACTCCGCAAACTTCACGTCATAGTCGGCGCAGAAGCTGAGGAGCGGCGTACCGTCTCCGCACTTGCGCGCGTTGACGGATTGCGCGGCAGAACTCGCGCCCAGCCATTCGATGTCATCCTTGATTGATGCCGGCGACATGTCCACGACGTCGTTGCCGTCCCAGATCTGAACCCAAAGCGCCGTGTAAAGCTTGTAGGTGCCGGTGAAACTGCCGAGCGAATCCGTGACGACGCCAAGCTGCTGTTCCTTGAACGCGTGCGCGGGCTTCGCCTGCAAGGCGTTCCACGTCGGATCGATTTCGCCGTCGGCCGTCAACGGACGGAACGTCGCCTCGTTGTTCTTGAGACCGTCCAGCGTCAGATAAGTCTTCGCCTCGAAGTCTTCAGGTCCCGAACCGTTCGTGCATTCCTCATTGACGACATACATGATTGGCATGTCGATGTTCGAGCAGTCGAACCTCAAGCTGATGGAATCGTCAATCGCATCCTGCGTCAGCTCAACGTCCTTGTTGAACACCGATCCCGGAGTCGGCGAGGACGAATCGCAGAAGAACGAGGCGACGCCGTTCTTCGTCCAGCCGCCGTTCGCCCAGACGTCACGCGCCGGATAGAGATTGCCGTTGCCGTCCAGCGGACGGCAACCCATGTTCGCGGGTGCGGCGAAGACGCGCAAGATGCCGCGCATCTTCAGCCCCGAATTGAAGCGGCCCGTCGTCTTCATGCGCTTGAAGGGATAGGTCAGCAGCACCTTCGTCTCGACGCGATTGCCAAAGCCCGTGAACGTCAGCTTCGACCACGAGCGCTTGATCAGCCATTCCTTCGGCTGGCTGACATCGCTCGGATCGTAGTTCGGGTTCGGGATCTTGATGATGACCTCATCCGCCTCGCGGCTCGAAATCTCCGGCTTGAGATTCGCCGGACAGCTCAAGCCCGTGACCATCGGCACGGCCTCCACCGTCGGCAGCGCGAGGGAGAGCGGCTTCTGGTCGCTGTCGAGATAGTCATAAAGCGCCACAAGGCCCATGCCGAGATTCTTCTCGAAGAGGTCGCCGACATTGTCCGTCGTGTTGCGGCTTGACAACACCTGCGAGAAGCCGCGCGCATTGAAGTTCTTGAACGGCTGATGCGCACCCGCAAGGTCATAGGTGACCGTCGCCTTCGCCGAAGCGCCCGAACCCGAACCGCCGCCCGACGCGGACGAGACCGACGTCGCCGCCGGGAACCAAGTGTCGGTGATGAACAAGGCGTTCGCCGCGTCCGCATCGCCGTCCTTCAGCAAGGTGGTCGACGTCTTGCCGATGTAGTTCATGAACGGCGTGAAGCCCGACGTGCCCGCCAGCAGGTTGAAGTCCGCCAGCGACACGAACGGCGTGTCGTAGCCGCTGGACGACCACTTCTGCTGAAGGGTGTCGAGCGTCGTTGCCTTGCCCGCGCTGATGTCGAACGGGTCGCCCTCCGTCTGCGAGCAGAGCGGCGCAAGCGTGATGCGGTTCGGCCCCGAGTCGCGCGGCTCCCCCGCGCGCAGACGGTTGACGTCAAACAGGTCGGAGACGTTGACCGCCGTGTAGGCATAGCGCCCCGCCTCGTACGGCAGCGTGCGCCACGCCGCCGTGCGCGAGAAGCGCGAGAACTTGCGCACGTCGTCAATCACGGCTGGCGGCAGGTAGGCGAGAGCCTCCAGCGTCATCGTCGGCACCGTCGCCTCGGCGTACTTCGTCGGGCCGAACGGCATGAACACGCGACGATACCAGAAGTCGCCGTCCTGGCGGCTGTCGGTGCTGACCTTGTAGCCGCACCCCGGATACGGATCGTCATAGATGCCGTAGAAGCCCTGACGCACGTCCGGCTCGTTCAATTCGTACTTGCCCCAGTTCTTGTCGTCGTTGTACGCGCCCTCCAGCTCGTCCAGCGCGCGCGACAGCGCGGCGCGCACGAGATAACGCGCGGCCATGTTGCGGCGGAGATAGCTCGACGGCAGTCGGCTCTGCCGCATGTAAATCGAGAAGCTCACGGCGGAAACCACCATGAACGACAGCATGCCGAGAACAATCAGAAGTGCGGAACCTTTTCTCATTGGCGCTCCTCGTCCGTCAGACGATAGAAATTAGGCAGGTTCGGCGCGCGCGTGAAGGTCGTCGTCGCCGACGTCTCGCTTTCGCCGTTGACCTTGCGAATCATGAACTTGTAGGCCTTGCCCCACGGATCGACAATCTGGTTGCCGCGCAGCTGGGCGTTGTAGAGGACGGGCACCTCTCCGCCAGACTCGGACTTCTCGTTGCCGAGAATCATGCCGAGGTTGCCCTCGGTCGCCTCCTTCCAGCCGCCCGTGTCGTAGTTCTGGAGAGAACGGTCCTTCGCATAGTTGCGAAAGCCAAGTATCGCGTTGGTGATTTCCTTCGCGTCCTGCGTCGCCTTGGCGATCTTGGCGCGCTTGCGCGCCTGCGCGACGCTGGACCCCATCGCCCCCATCAGAATCGAGAGCATCGCGACGACCACGAGAAGCTCGATGAGCGTAAACGCCTTTCTCATCAGTTGATGTCCTCCGGGAATGTGTTGATGTCGTCCGGCGTGCTGAACTGCCCGTCAGGCCCCGCGCTCCACACGCCGACGATGACGCCGCCCTCGCGGTTCTGGTGACCGCCCGTGCCTTCGTTGGACGTCTGCGGCGCGCCGTTCAGCGCGCTCTTGATGTCCGTCACGCGCGTGGAGGTCTGTCCCCACTGCACGAGGTCAAACGCGCGCTTGCCCGTGCGAAGCTGGTTCTTGGCGTTCTTCTGCCAAAGCGAGACCGTGCGGTACTGAAGGTCGCGGTTGTCGGAATCGCCGCCTTGCGCGTTCTTCTGGGTGATGCCGGGCAGGAGATCGTCCTCGACGTCATGGTAAGTTCCGAGGCCCATGCGCTCGCGCCCGAGATCCGTCACGCTTGCCAGACCCGCCGTCCACGCGATCGAAGACTGGTTGAACATCATCGTCAGCATCGTTACCAGCATCGACAAAAGCAACGACGCGACCAGCAGTTCGATCATGGTAAAGCCCCGTCTCATTCGTCATCCCTCCCCTGATAATGGACTTCGGTGTAGTAAATCGGCTGGCTCATCAGTCCGTCGCGCCGCCGCGAGGCGCGGAACGCAAGTGAAATCGTCGCCCCGCGCCGCGTCGCCACCAGCCCGTAGAAGTAGTCGCTCGGCAGGACGCCCGGCCACGTGATCGAGACGTTCGGACTGCCGCGCGTCTGCGCACTCGCAATCTCCTGAAACGCCTGCTTCGCCTTCGCCGTGCAGCCCGAATCGACACGGTAAAGGCCCGACGCGTCCGAGCCGACTTTCTGCACGTAGTCCGCCCAGCCTTTTCCGCTCTGCGTCACGCCGTCGCAGATCTTCGAGCCTTCGCCCTGCGGCTCGCTGCCGATGGACGTCCAGCCGCGCCACGTCATGTTCGTCGCCGAAAGCTTCGCGACCAGCGGCGCGAAGACCGCGTCGGCATAGCCCGCCGCCGCAACGTCCTCCGTGGACTGGCGGCTCTCGCGCATGCCGAGCGAATAGAGCGAAACCATCGCCAGAACGCCCGTCGCCATGATGAAGATGGCGAGGTTGACCTCCATCAGCGTAAAGGCCCTTTTCAGCGTCATCATATCTTCGTGTCCTCCTTGCTCGAAGCCTGCCCCGCCTTGTGGTCGGGATTCGGCCGCCCACCGCTGTCGGGACGGCAGAAGTAGACATCGACCTGCTCGTCGCTGCCCGACTGGTCCGGATCAAAATACAGGGCCTTGACGAAACCGACGTCACCCACGCGGCTCGGCACGTTGCCGCTGCCGAAGATGAAGTTGTGCGGCAGCTGGACCGTCGCGAACTCAAAGCCGTAGCCGTCGCCGATTGTCCACTGCGGCGGCTCGAAATTGCTCGTCTTCAGGTTGACGAACGCATACGCGCGAATCTCAAGGTCGTTCGAGGTCTTGGAAAAGTCCTTGTCGGACGTCGTGCCCGTGACGGTCAGCCCGTTGTAGGTCCCGCTCGGCTCGTCCTCGCCCGACCACTTGCGGTAGGTCGTGCCGTTGATGTCGAGCATCATCACCGCGTCGGCGACGACAGAATACTTCATGTCCGAGATGCGCGTGTCGTCAAAGCGCCAGAGCTTCATGCCCTTGCGCTCCTTCACGCGACTCTCGTCGCTCTCCACGTCGTAGCTGTTGCAGAGGTCGGCGAACTCATCCACGATGTAGTCGCCCTGCGCCCAGGAGACGCGGCCTGCGCGGCGCACGGCCACGGCCTCGCCGATGACAATCGCGTTCTCGTCATCCGTCGCCTCGCGCAGGAGACGGTTGTAGCAGTAGACGACCGTCGGGGAGCGGTCCACCATCGCGCGCTCCTTCGCCGCCTGCAGGAGGGACGTCGCGACCGCCGTCGCGCCGCGCTCCGCCATGCCGCGCTGGAGCGCATTGTACCCACCCGTCGCCGCGACGCCGAGGAATGACATGATTCCCACGACGACCAGCAGTTCCATCAATGTGAAGGCTTTTCTCATCGTCATTCCCAGTCTCCGGGATATTCCTTTGCCGGGTTCTGCCGCGAGACGCTGACCGAATCCGTACGCCCGTTGTAGGTGATCCAGAAGCGGCTGAACTTGCCCTCGCGCGTGCTTTGGTAGCCGAACGCCATGTCGTTGACCGAGAGACGGCTCTTCGCGCCCGCCCGTGTCGCGCGCTCAAAGTCCATGCCGTTGATGCAGTTCTTGTCGCCGCAATAGGAATTGTAAGTCTTGTCGCTGTGGTTGCCGTAGCAACCCTCGCCGTTGTTCTTCACCTTGCTCGCGTTCGCCACGAACAGCGCGTGCGCGTCCACAAGCTGCAAGGTCGCGCCCGAACCGACGGACTTCTTGACGATCTCGCGGAAGACGCTGTCGGCCTCGCTGGGCGTCAGCGTCACCGTCTCCTTGTCGCCCATGTTCCTCGCGTGCTGCTCAATCGCGGCCGGCCACTCGCCCTTCTGCGCGTAGTAGGAGGAAATCGCCTGGCTGAGGACCGTGCACATCGCCGACGCGCGCTTGGCGCGACCGTTGCGAATCGCGCCAATCGACGCGACGGAGACAATGCCCATCAGGACGCCGATGATGGCGATGACCACCAGCAGCTCGACAATCGTGAAGCCAGCGGAGAGGGATGGTTGACGAACACCGGTTTTGCAGACCATTTTCATAATTAAAATCCTTCCTTCTTGTCTCTTCCTTACTTCTTCACCTGCTCGCGGCCCCAGCTGTAGATGTCGTCTTTGCGGAGACCGTCCGAGTACTTCTCAAACTTTCCGTCATAGCCCGCGCACCAGACCGCGACCGAACCGCGAATCGTCACCGACTCGCCCTCGACGTTCGCCGTGACATAGCCGCGCCCGTCCGTATCGACGGCATAGCGCAGACGATGCGTCTTGATCGTGCCACCCGAGGGAACCTTCGTCCCTTCGCTCACGCCCGTGCCTTTCTTGCGCTTGATCACCTCCTGCGCCCACGGCGAGACGACGCCGCACTGGTCGAGCGCCGTCGTCTTCTTCTTGCTGTCGTCGTATGAAAGCGTCAGCGCACCGCGCTTGGCCAGCGTATACGAGATGTTCTCGTCAAGTCCGTTCTCGCTGTTGCTGCCGGAGAGGATGCGACGCGGCCACGCGCCTTCCTCCTGATAGATCTTCTCCAGCGCGGCGGCCACGTTGTGGACGAGCTCCTGCCCCTTCGCCTTCTGCGCCTTCTTCGTCGAGGACGTGAACGACGACAGCCCCACGCTGATGAGAATCGCCAAAATGCCGATCACCACCAGCATTTCGACGAGCGTAAAGCCCGACGAGAAGGATGACATGCGGATGTTTCCTTCTTTCTGCTGACGAACGCCCCTCTGAACAGACCTCTTGAGAATCATGATCAAATCCTTTCCTTGCCTCTTCCTTCTTAATTCTTCCTCAGTTGCTCATCTTGATGATGTCGTCGGCCTTCCAGTCCTGAACCGTCTTCTGCTCATCTGTCTTGAGCGTGCGGATCTCCTCGTCCGACACCCACTGAGGGAAAGTTTTGCCGTTCTTGCCCGCGCTCCAGAGGATATAGCTCTGATACGGGGCCGGCGAATAGTAGTAGAACTCATTGCGCCAACCGTCCACGATCGTCATGCCGTCCAAGACGTACTGGTCGCCGCTGTTGCTGCCCTTGCCGCCCTGCGATTCGGTCGAATACACCTCCGGATTCGGATTGGCCGCCGAGACGTTCGCGTAGGAATCGTTCTGGTCGCGCAGCTGGACGCCATAGACCTCGCAGTTGTACTGCGTGCGGATCGCGTTCTCCAAGTTCGGCAGCCACCGCGCGCACGTCGCCTGGGACGGAAGGACCGAGATTTTCCACTTGTGCTTGCGCACATCGTCGCTCAGCGCCCCCCAGCTCGAATACGGCACGCCGTCCTCGAAGCGGCAGGGCAGACGATTGTTCGCCGTCCAGGACTTCTGGTTCTGATAGAGCTGGTCCATGTTCTGACCGCCGCCGAGCATGATGAGATAACGCGGCAGAAGGTAGCTGAGAACGCCGAACTTGAAGATCTGCACGTCCGTCCATTCCTCGTCATTGCGCTTCGACGAGACCATGCTTTCATCCGTAATCGGGCGAAAGCCCTTGTTCAGCACGGAGGCGTTTTTCTTGTAGTCCGCATACTTCGGATCGCTCGACTGCGACCGGTCGATGAGCATGTCCGAGACTTTCTTGATGTAGTCCTGCACGCCCGACTTCGTGAACGGATAGCACATGCCGATCGGCTGCGCCCGGCACGCCGCGCGCACGCTTTCCCAGTTCAGCTCCGACGCGCGGGACACGCCGCCCGACGAGCTTTCGCCCTTCAGCCCCGAGGTCTTCTGGCCGATCTGCTGGATGCCGTGCGTATCGACCTCCGCCATGTAGTCGCGCGTGCCATGCAACCGGACCGGCGGGTAGCACCCGTAAGCCGCATAGTACCCCGAGAGGCAGTTTTCGAGGCGTTGCATGCGGTTGATCGTGTGGTTTCGATTCGACGAGTCACTGCCCGAACCGGCAAGCCTGAACGTGATTGACATCAGCGTGACCAGCACGACGACGACAATCAGCAATTCGACGAGTGTAAATCCCTTTTTCATTCTCAGTAGATTATACCACATACCATTGCCCCCCCGCAAGCACCCCAAACGGCGGGCGTACGGACCATTCGTCGCGCATCCGCTTGTGAAATCCCAGCACTCAACGGACACGGTGCGACGTCTCAACGGAGACGGCGCGTTCTCTCCGTTGAGTCATCGCGTTTTCTCCGTTGAGAGATTTCGTTCTCTCCGTTGAGACGTCACGACCCCCCAATCGGCTCACTTGCCGACGCAAAAACGCGAAAAAAGGCGGTCCAGCAGGTCTTCGGAATAAGTCGCGCCGACAAACGCGCCCAGCCGCTCGGCGGCCTGACGCACGGCGTTCCCAATCAGCACAAGATCGTTCGCCGCGCCGTCTGCAGACGACGACGCGAGCGCCGTGCGCGCCTCCAACAGGGCCGACAGCGCCGCGTCATCGTCCGCAAACGACGCGTCCGCCGTGGTCTCGGCGGCACGCTTCTCCAGCGCGGCGACGATTGCGCGACGCAGTTCGGCCAGCCCTTCGCCCGTCTTCGCGGAGACGTTCAGCGCCGCGCCGCGCCCAAGGTCGCACTTGGGGTGGATGGGGATGAGGGAAGGGGGGGAAGAAGGAAGAAGTTGATGAAGAACTTGATTTTCCGCACTTTTTCCCTCTTCCCCCTTCTCTCTTCCTTCCCCCAAAAAAACCACCACATCCGCCTCTTCAATCAGCTTCTCGGCGCGCGCGACGCCTTCGGCTTCGAGGGCTTCGTCCGTCTCACGCAGGCCTGCGGTGTCAATAAGGCGAACAGGCCAGCCCTCCAAGTCCAGCCAAACCTCAATCACGTCACGCGTCGTACCGGGCCTGTCACTGACAATGGCGCGGTTCTCGCCGACCAATGCATTGAGGAGGGAACTCTTGCCGGCATTCGGCGCCCCCGCGAGGACGACACGCGCGCCCTCGCGCAGAAGGCGGCTCTCGCGAATCCGCGCAATCGACGCGCCGAGAGACGCGTCAAGAGACGCGGCCTTCGCCCGAATCGTCTCATAGAAATCCGCCGGCAATTCGCCCTCGTCCACGTCAAGGGCATGTTCGAGTTCCGACGAAAGCGCCAGCGCCTGCTCGTACAGCGCACGACCGACGCGCCGACGCCGCCCCGACAGCCCTTCCAGCGCGGCATCGGCCGCGCGCGCGGTCTTCGCCTGAATGAGGTCGAGGACGCTCTCCGCCTGATCGTAGTCCAGCCGACCGTTCAGGAACGCGCGCTCGGTGAACTCGCCGCGCCGCGCCAGACGCGCACCCGCGGTCAAGCAAGCTTCCAACACGCGGCGCGGCGTCACCGTTCCGCCATGGCACTGGAACTCGACGACGTCCTCGCCCGTGTAGGAATCCGGCGCGACGAACGCCAAGACGACCGCCTCGTCAATGAGGCCGCCGTCGCCCGCGCAGACGCGCCGCAGGGACATGCCGCGCCGCGTCACCTTCCGGCCCGTCAGGCGTTCGGCGACGGCAAACGCCTCTGGCCCCGAAACGCGAATGACCGCGACGCCGGCAGGGCCGGGCGCGGTCGCGATCGCGGCGATCGTCTCGTGACGCGAACTCACCTGACGTTTCGGAAGAACCTGCGCATCTCCTCCGGCGTCGTGCATTTCGCCAGCTTCTCGTAGCCGCAGTCGCCGCGCAACGCCTTCGAGATAAAGCTCATCAGCTGCAGATACGGCGTCTGCGTCGAATCGTTCGCCAACGTCAGCACGATAATCGAGAGCGGCGAGTTGTCAATCGTCTCATAGTCGGGAATGCACCCGTTCGCCGTGCCGGCGTTGTCGAGAATCGCCACCGCGCCGACGATGCCCTCGACCTCGGGACTGCGCCCGTGCGGAACCGCGATGCCGTGGTCAAGCCCCGTCGGCATCGAGGCTTCACGGCGCAGAACAGCCTCCGTCGCCGCCTGCACGTCCTTCACCTGATTCGGGCACGCCGCCGCGATTTCGGCGACCATCTTCACGATCGCCTCGTTCTTCGAGGAGGCCTTGAACTTCGGCAGCATCACGAAGTCCTTCAGATGGCGGCTGACATGCGAGTGATGCTTGCGCAGGACCGGCTCATCCTGAAGCATATGGTCCACGTCTTCGCGCCGAATCGGCTTCGCGATCTGACGCGCGAGATCGTTCATCGCCGAAGCGACTTCCATCCACGCCGTCATCACGATCGCCTCCTCGGCCGGCGTGCAGCTGATCTTGATCACGTTCTTCTGGCGCTCGACCGAGAGCTCAATGTCGTCCATCGCGATCTCCCAGATGTTGTCCTCCTTCGAGAGCAGGGAGGTGAAGAAGCCCTCCTCTCGGAACTCGGCGACCAGCTTGTCCAGCATGAGCGCGGCGACGTCCGGCGTCGTCAATTCGAAGACGACGGGCCGCGAATTCATGTGGCTCTGCTTGGGATGCCGCACGCCCTTCGCCTTCGGCGCGAACAGCCCGACCAGCGCCGGCGGCGCGACGACCGTCGTGACGAGCGTCATGAGAATGCCGATGCCGAAAATCTCCTGCGTGAGGAAGCCGCTCGACAGGCCGAGGCCCGCGATGATGAGCGCGACCTCGCCACGCGGCACCATGCCCGCGCCGATGCGCAGACCGCCGAGAACGTTGAAGCCGCAGCACAGCGACGGGAGCATGCAGCCAATCACCTTCGCCGCGACGGCAAGCGCCGTGTAGACGCCGCCGAAGACGAGAACCGGCTTCGAGCAGAGCGCCGTGACATCGACCATCATGCCCATCGCGCAGAAGAAGACCGGCACGAGAAAGGTGTAGACCGGCGTCAGCGTCTCCTGAATCGGGTGCTTCAGGTCCGTCCGCGACAGCGCGAGGCCCATCACATACGCGCCGATAATCATCGCCAAGCCCATGAACTCAAAGAAGCCCGCCAGGACCAGCGCGAGGCCGAACGCCATCGTCGCGATGACGACCGGGCTCTTGAATGCCGCCTTCAGGAACTTCGCGATCCAGCGCGCGGCCAAGAGGCCGATCGCCGTCGCGCCGAGCCAGACGCCGAACGCCTTGAGCGCCACCAGCCCAATCGCGCCCCAGTCCATCGCGCCGGCCCCGCCGCCGGCCGCCGCCTTGTGGTTCGCGACAATGATGCCGTTGCCGATCGCCAGGACGATCAGGCCGAGCACGTCGTCGATCACGGCGCCCGCCATGATCGTCACGCCCTCCTCGGAATCCATCTGCTTCTTCTCGGAAAGGATGCGCGCGGTGATGCCGACCGACGTGGCCGTTGACATGATGCCCATGTAGAGCGGCGCCTCCTTCGTCATCGCCTCGGCCAGCGGCAGACCCTTCAGGTACGCGAAATGCTCGAAGAACTGCGGCAGGAGATAGACCGCGCAGAGATCGCCGAAGATGAACGAGACGATCACGCCGCCCAGACCGACCATGAGGCCCACGAACGAGTAGCGCAAGAAGAGCTTCAGGTTCGTCTCAAGCCCCGACAGGAAGAGCAGAATGACCGAGGCGAGCGTCGCGATGCCATAGAGCGCCGGAGACGTCGCGTCAAACAGGTGCCCCGTTTCCCGCGCGATGGCGCGAAGTTCCGCGCCATGGAAGAGACCCGACGCGAAAAGGCCGTTGCCGAAGCCGATGCCGCCCAACGCCCACGGGCCAATCACGATGCCGGCGGCGAGTTCGCCGAGGATGGACGGCAACTTCAGGCAAGACGCGAACGCACCGCCCAGACGCGCGGCAAAGATGATCACGCCGATCTGAAGGACGAGGAACATCATTTCCTCGACGCGGGGCAGTCCAAAGTTCGGATAAGGCGGCGGAACGCCCTCATGCGCCGCAAAAACACCCGTCGCGCACAGCACCGCTGCGACCACCAAAAACACTCTCTTGTTTTTCATAAGTCAGGATAGTATATCACAAATCGCCCTTTGAGCGTCTGCCAAAATCACCCTGCCGGCGGCCCTTGAAGCTCTTGTGCCCCTGACGCTTGCGGTTGTTCCGGTTCCTGTTCGCCGGGTGCACCCACGGCGCCGGCGGAAGCCCCTCGTCCTGATGCCCCGCCTTGCGGTCGGCCACCTCCGAATGATAGGGCTGGTCACGGTCCACGGGAATCGTCTTCTTGATGAGGCGCTCGACGGCCTTCAGCTGACCGCGCTCCTCGGCCGTCACGAACGAGATCGCCGCGCCCGACTCGCCCGCACGCGCCGTGCGCCCGATGCGGTGCACGTAGCTTTCCGTCTCCAGCGGCAGTTCCATGTTGACGACGCACGCGACATCCGGCACGTCGATGCCGCGGCTCGCGATGTCCGTCGCCACCAAGACGCGCACCTGTCCCTTGCGAAAGCCGTCCAGCGCGCGCGTCCGCTGATTCTGCGTCTTGTCGGAATGGATGGCCGCGCAGGGAATGTCCTCGCGGAGAAGCTTCTTGACGACGCGGTCCGCGCCATGGCGCATCTTCGTGAAGACAATGACCTTCGCCCATTCGGGATGCGTCTTCAGAAGATGGACGAGGAGAGAGTCCTTGTGCGCCTTCTCGACGAACATGACCTTCTGGTTGATCTTCTCGACCGTCGGCATTTCGGGCGAGATCTCGATCTTCACGGGGTCGGTGACGAGCTCCCCCGCCAGTTTCGCAATCGCCGGAGACATCGTCGCCGAGAAGAACAGCGACTCGCGCGCCTTCGGAAGCTTCGAGATGATGCGCTTGATGTCCGGCAGGAAGCCCATGTCCAACATGCGGTCCGCCTCGTCCAAGACAAAGCACTCGACCTGATCGAGGTAGAGAAAGCCCTGCGTCATGAGGTCGATGAGCCGCCCCGGGCAGGCGATCACGATCTCCGAGCCCTTCTTGATGTCCTTGACCTGGCCGAACTGCGAGACGCCGCCGAACACGCAGGCGAACGGAAGCGCCGCGTGCTTCGCGTAGCGCTTCACGTTCTCCGCCGTCTGCGCGGCAAGTTCACGCGTCGGCGAGAGGACGAGCGCGCGCGGATGACCGATGTGGCGCGGACGGCGCACCCGAATGAGCTGGTTCAGAATCGGCAGCATGAACGCCGCCGTCTTTCCCGTGCCCGTCTGGGCGATGCCGATGAGGTCGCGTCCTTCCAGCAGATACGGAATCGCCTGCTCCTGGATCGGCGTCGGCTTCGCGTAGCCCGCCTCTGAAATCGCCTGTTGCAGCTTCTGGTCGAGCCGCCCGAATACCGTTCCTTCAAACATCTTCTTTTCTTTCCGAAGCCTTTTTACTTGACGCGGCCCGTGTAGGCGTTCGCGCCCGAATTGTCAATCACGTACTTGAAGAACTTCTTCTCGGCCGCATTGCGTGCGGCGTTCCACGGACGCGGCTCGCCCTCAAGCTGCACGACCCAGAGCTTCAGCTCCTTGCGATGCCAGTTGACCATGCAGTTCGTGCCCCACGCGCCGCCATGGCCAAACCACTGGTCGTCCGCGTCCTTGACCGGCGCGGAAAGTCCAAGCGAATAGCCGCCGAGCTCAGCCGGACGCGTCGAGACCGCGAGAATCGACTTCACCGTCTCCTCCTTGAGAATGCGCACGCCGTTCTCGCCGACGCCGAGGTTCATGAGCATCTTGTAGAACTTGAGCTGGTCACGCGCGGTCGTCCAAAGTCCCGCGCCCGCCGACGCGAAGATGCGCCCGCGATCATTGTAGGGGCGCTGCTCCATCGCGTGCTGGTAGAGATACTTGGCCGGCGCGTCCTTCTGGCAGGTGTAGCTCTCGACGAGATGCGACAATTGCTCGTCCGTGGGCCAGAATGTCGTGTCCTTCATGCCGAGCGGATCGAGGACGGTCCGCTGGAGGTAGTCTTCCCAGTACATTCCCGTCACGACCTCGATAACCGCCGCGCCGATGTCAATGCCCGTGTTCGAATACTGAACCTTCGTCCCCGGCTCGAAAAGGAGCGGACAGGCCGCCGCGATCGCCGCCGTCTGCCGGAGCGGCGCACCGCCCGACCAGCCGCCGCCCTTGAGATTGCCCTGCTTCGCGCAGATCTCGAACGGAAAGCCGCCCGTGTGGTTGAGAACCATCCGAACGGTGAGAACGTTCTTCGCCTTCACAAGCGTCCGCACGCCGTTCGATTCGCCGCCCTTGACCCAAAGGGTCTTGAACTCCGGCAGATACTTCGAGACGGGGTCGTCAAGCGTAATCTTGCCCTCTTCGACGAGCTTCGCGATCGTCACGCCGCAGAATCCCTTTGTCTGCGAGCATTGCATGTAGACGTCATCCATCGTGATCTTGCGCTTCGCGGCAACGTCCGCGTAGCCGATGCAGCACGTCTCCTCCACGCCATCCTTGTAGAAGACGTTGATCGCGCCCGGCAACGCGCCCGAATCGACATACGACTGAAGCACCTCACGCGCAAACGTCGTGCCCGAGTCCTTTGCGACCGCGCGTGTCGCGAAACCGACGGCCAGCAGGGCCGCCAAAACGGGAATCAGCAGTTTTTTCATTTTATTTTTCCTTTCTGATTTAGAAATTCGATTTCAGATCTGAACGCGCCGCCGCATGTCGGCGACGGCCGTCTTCATGTCAGGCTGACGGAAAAGGTAGGAACCCGCAACGAACTGGTTCGCGCCGGCCCGCGCGGCCAGCACGACCGTTTCGGCGTCCACCCCGCCGTCAACCATCAGGTCGACCGTCGGCAACCTTGACCGAAGGTACGTGATTTTCGGCAAGCAGTCGCGGATGAACGACTGACCGCCGAAGCCGGGATGCACCGTCATGACGAGAATCTCGTCAACCTCGTGGAGATAAGGCTCCAGTCGCTCGACGGACGTCTCGGGATTGAGGACAATCGCGTTTCTGAGACCGCGCGCACGAATGCGGCGCAGTTCCGCATGCAGGTCACAGTCGGCTTCAACGTGAATCTGGATCGTCTGCGCACCGGCTTTCGCGAACGCCTCCAGATAGAGATCGGGACGGTTCATCATCAGATGAACGTTTCGATAAAAGCCGGGACACGTCTTGCGGCAGAAATCGACGATGGACGGACCGAAGCTCATGTTCGGCACGAATGTCGGGTCCATGATGTCGAGGTGAATCGCGTCCGCACCCGAGGCGGACGCCCGCTTCAGCTCGTCCGCAAGATGGCCGAGATCAGCCGCAAGAAAAGAAGGAAGTATCTGAACGTTCATCACGCACGCACCTTCACGATGAGTTTCCGCGCTTTCTTTGCAGCGCCCGTCGTCGTCACGGCCGGCGCATGCGCACACGTCCCCGGCCAGACGATGCAGAACTCGCCCTTGCGGATGACATGCCACGCGACATCCTGGGCGTAAAACCCAATGTCGTTCGCCACGTCGAACGAGCCCTTCGCGTGCGCGTCAAACGCACCGAGACCCATCATCTCGTCGTCCGAAAGCGGAACGTGTATGTCAAAGTAGAGACGATGGACCTCCGGCTTCCGTTCAGCCGGAAGCACATAGTCCGTCTCGACATTGTTGACGAAGGCATTCTCGCCGTCAAGCGCGTTCTTCCCCGGCGCAAGCGCGGCAAAGCCTCCCGTTGCGAGAAACGCCACGGCTTTCGCGAAGTTCGCGTTCAGACCCGCGTACTTGCCGATGTTCTCAAGCCGGTCAATGACAAAGACGTTCTTCTCTTCCCGCATCGCTCTTGCCTGCCTTAGTTCTTGAACGAATGGATGGGCGCGGGGATTCGCCCCGCTCGTGCGATCAGCGCCTCGCACGAGAACGGCGAGACGCGCATGATCGGCGCATGTCCGAGAAGGCCGCCGAACTCCACGGTGTCGCCGACCGTCTTGCCGGACACGGGAATGACACGCACAGCCGTCGTCTTCTGGTTGACCATGCCGATGGCCGCCTCGTCGGCGATGATGCCCGAAATCGAACTGGCCGACGTCTTTCCCGGGATCGCAATCATGTCGAGACCGACGGAGCAGACGCAGGTCATCGCCTCCAGCTTCTCAATCGTAAGCGCACCCGCGTTCACCGCGTCAATCATGCCCTGGTCTTCGGAGACGGGAATGAACGCGCCTGAAAGCCCACCGACATAAGAGCTTGCCATCACGCCACCCTTCTTGACCTGATCATTGAGAAGCGCAAGCGCGGCCGTCGTTCCCGGCGCACCGGGATGTTCAAGGCCAATCTCCTTGAGAATGTCCGCAACCGAATCGCCAACCGCCGGCGTCGGCGCAAGCGAGAGGTCGATGATGCCGAAGGGAACGCCAAGACGCTTCGAGGCCTCCTGGGCGACAAGCTGACCGACACGCGTGATCTTGAACGCCGTCCGCTTGATCGTCTCGCAGAGGACCTCAAACGAGGCGCCGCGACAGGAGTGCCTCAAGACGTGGTTGACAACGCCCGGACCCGACACGCCGACGTGAATGACCACATCGCCTTCCGTCACCCCGTGGAACGCGCCAGCCATGAACGGATTGTCGTCCGGCGCATTGCAAAGGACAACCAGCTTCGCACAGCCAATCGAGTCACGTGCCTTCGTCCTCTCGGCCGTTTCCTTGATGATCTCGCCCATCAGACGCACGGCGTCCATGTCGAGGCCCGTCTTCGTCGAGCCGACGTTGACCGACGAGCAGATGTGCTCGGTTACGGACATCGCCTCGGGAATCGAGCGAATCAGAAGTTCGTCCGCGCGCGTCATCCCCTTCGAGACAACGGCCGAATAGCCGCCGATGAAGTTGACGCCGAGCTTCTTCGCCGCGCGATCCAGCGTCTTTGCCAAGCGCACGAAGTCTTTCGGCTTCCGACAACAGGCGGAGCCGACAATCGCGGCCGGCGTAATGGAAATGCGCTTGTTGACGATCGGCACGCCGAATTCGCGCCCGATCTCGTCCCCCGTTTTCACGAGATCCTTCGCGTAGCGCAGAAGCTTCGCGTAGACGTTGTCGCAGGTCTTCGCCAAGGAGAAATCCGCGCAATCAAGCAGCGAGATTCCCATCGTGATGGTGCGAACGTCGAGATTCTCCTCGAGAATCATCTTGTTCGTCTCAAGGACTTCCGAAATGTTGATCATACGCGATGCATCTTCTCGAAAATCTCGGACTTCTGGCAACGGATGCGCAACCCGATTCCCGTGCCAAGCTTGGCAAGTTCCATGCCGACGCGGTCAAAGGGCTTCTTGCACTTCGCGCCGTCGACGATCATCATCATGTTGAAGTAGCCACCGACAACCGTTTGCGAAATGTCAAGGATGTTGATGCCATTCCTGGCGAGGTAGCCGCTCGTCTTTGCGATGATGCCGACGGTATCTTTTCCGACGACGGTGATGATTACCTTTTTCACGGACTCTCCTTGGTGAGATTAGCGCTTGCCCTTCTTGATGACGGGGATCTGCGCGGCGGCGACGGACTGACCGAGGCGGCGCGCGTTTTCATCCGGCATGAAGATGTCGATCTTCTCGGACCATTCGGGATAGAGGTCCTTGAGAGCGGCTTTTGCCGTCTCCAGGATGACCTCTCCGCCAAGGCCCGACGTGACGCGCCCAAGAATCATCATGTTCTCGTAGTCGTAGAACTCATTGTACCACGGAATCGCGTGCGCGAGAAAGCGACCGATCTGAATGTAGACCTTGAGCGCCTTGACGTCGCCCTTCTCCATCGCCGCCTGCACGACCTTGAGACGCTCGGGAAGTTTCATCGCCTTCGGAAACTTGAAGCCGTACTTCTCCGCGAGCCAGTTGACGGCCTGCTGCGAAAACGCCATCGCGCCAACGCCCGCATCGCCCGACCACTCGTCTTTCGGCGCACACGGATTGAAATCGACCGGCGCAAACGCCAATTCGCTGATGCGCCCCGTCATCGCGCCCTTCGGATCGACATAGCCAACCGCCTCTGACGAGCCCATCGCGACGCCAAGAATGCCCTTCTTGTTCATCGTGATCATGCCGGCAAGAGCCGTGACGTCTCCATCGTTGTAGATCGCGAACGGAACGCCCCAGTCCTTCTCGATGCGAAAGAACATGTTCTGAGCGTCGGCGAACTTCTTCGGGTTCTTTTCCTTGATCGCGCGAAACAGCGAGGCGATGCCCATCTTCTGGCCGACAAGCGTGCCGGCCGTCGAACCGCCGATCGCATCTACGCGCGGCAGGGACGCCGCAGCCTCCTTGAGACCGTTCGTCAGCATCGTGTAGTGGTATTCAGGGTCGGCGTTGTTGCGCGGATCCCACGGAAACTCCTTCGAGAACACGACCTTGCCCTTGTTCAGCGCGGAAATCTTAAAATCCGACGCGCCAAGGTCAAAGCCAATCCGGCAACCGTCCGCGACCGTCTTGACGACGGACGGCTTCTCGTTGAATTCCGGCATCTTCTTCAACGGGACGATGACAGCCTCGACGGGGCGGCCGTAAATCGACGTGAAGAAGTCGCAGTCAAACGCACGCGAACCCTTCTTCGTGTAGGCTTTGGCAACGGGCTTGACGATTTCGTCCGGACCTGCGAGATAGAGTTTCCACCCACCGGCCGACCAAACGATGAACTTCGCGATTCGATCAACAACATACGAAACATACTTGGATGCCTTCGGATCAAGACGTTTCGGGATGGGCAAGTCATAACGGAAAACCTTCCCGTCTTCACGTTCCCAAGCGATTGAAACGACCTGCGCGTTCGACTTCTTGTCGATGCCTTCGTAAACCTGCCAAAGCGCACTCATCGGCGCAACAAACTCGGAATGGTCACATGAGCAACCCTTCTTACCACAGGAGCAAGCCATATCAGTTATTCCCTTCTTTACAGTTCTGTTGTGTTGGATGTTCAAAATGAAACCACGACGTGAAGGAAGACATTGTATCACAAAGCGTCGAATGCCGCAAGCAGGGCAGGGGTGACATCCGCCAGAGACGAAACTCTCTCTCTCAAAAACCTCTCCTTCGGCCCCAACGCGATGAAGGGCACAGGATTCCGCGTATGACCGCGTTCATTCACCGCCTCGATGTTGCCATGGTCCGCCGTCATGACGAGCGTAATGTCAGCCGCCTCCGTGTAACGCACGAGAGCAGAGAGGAAACGGTCATAGACGCGCAACACCGCGCACGCACGCGCGTAATCCATTGAATGCCCTGAAACGTCCGTCTGGAAAAACTCATAAAGCGTGAGGTCGTTTTCGCGGGCGATCCGGAAAAGATGCTCCGCCGCACGCTGAGGCGAGACAACAGGGACGTCAGGATAGCGATCTTGAATCGTCTCCCGCGTCAAATCCTGCAAAAGCGCGGCATCGTTCATCAGATCGTCAATCGTCGAAATCGACTCTGGCACCGTCAACGCCATCACAGTCGTCACGGACTTGAAACGGCGATTCGTCAGTTCATCGGCCGAATCGACCAGATAGGCATCCGCAAACTTGACGCGCCGACCTCGTCTCTTCAATTCAAGGAAGAGATTGTCACGCTCAACGATTTCCCGAAGCGCCGGACCCGGAAAGCCCTCGCAATGCTTTCCCATTGCCTGTGAACAGTTCACGCCCGTGAACATTGTCGCCTGACCTGTCGCCGACTGCGGCAAGCCTTCGACACCCAAGCAAGCGTCAATTGGCTTCGCATGATTTTCAATCAAACGCCAAAATGTCGGACAAACCTCTGCGTTCAGAGGATTCTCCGACGACGGATGTCCCAAACCGACACCATCAATGAATAGGAAGATAACTTTCAACTGGTAGAAGTATAGCATAAATCGGTTAAAAAGCGCAAGTTGGCCAATCTTGTTAATAACTTTTTGATAACTGTAAACAGCCGTTTATACTTTCTCTCTTGACAAACAGTAATTACTATAAATGAATAGTTTATCAATTAAAATGCTAAATGATATCCTGTTTAATCAAACATAATATTTAAATATTTCCTGTTCACAAATCTGTTAGAAGTGTGCTATAATTCACGCATGAAACTTCTCTTGGACACTCAGTTTGATGTTCTCGTCATCGGCGGCGGTCACGCCGGTGTCGAAGCTGCCTTGGCCGCCGCGCGTATGAATGTCAAGACACTGCTCATCACAACCCTGAAAAGTGCCGTGGCAAAGATGCCCTGCAACCCTTCCATTGGCGGTTTGGCAAAAAGCCATCTCGTCTGCGAACTCGATGCATTGGGAGGAGAAATGGGACGCAATGCGGATGCAACTGCCCTTCAGTCCAAAATTCTCAATCTCAGTCGAGGACCTGCCGTTTGGGCGACACGTTGCCAATGCGCGAAGAAAGAATACAGCGAGCGGATGCACTCCATCCTCTCAAGCACCCCTAACCTCACCATTCTTGAAGATGCGGTGATTAGATTAATTGTCGCGTCAAATCGAGTGACTGGAGTCCAAACGGAAAACAATGGATGCTTTAAGTCCAAGACCGTCATCGTGACAAGCGGCACAACCCTGCGAGGACGAATTTGGATTGGTGACAAATGTCAAGAAAGTGGCGGCGACGGTCGTCCAGCCGTCAATGAACTTTCAGTCAGTTTGGAAAAACTCGGATTCGATCTTATTCGTCTCAAAACAGGAACGCCTCCTCGCCTGAAGGCCTCATCATGTAATTTTTCCGTCTGTACGCGACAAGACGGTGATTCTCCGCGCCCAATGTTCCACGTGGAACATTGTTGCGAGACTTGTTCCACATGGAACAATCTACCTGAACTTCCCTGTTGGATGACACATACGAATGAACAGACGCATGCCATTATCCGCACACATCTCAATGTTTCTTCTCTTTACGGAGGAAAAATAATTGGAACGGGCGTCCGATATTGCCCCAGCATCGAAGACAAAATCGTTCGCTTTTCAACCGCTCAACAACATCATGTCATTCTTGAGCCTGAAGACAAGAACAACACGATAATCTATCCAAATGGATTGAGTTGCTCACTTCCCGAATTCGTCCAAGAAGACATGGTTCATTCAGTTTTCGGATTAGAGCACGCAGAATTTCTCGCCTATGCATATGCCATTGAATACGACAGCATCGATTCCCGAGAATTGAACCATACATTAGAGTCAAAACGCATTCATGGACTCTTCTTTGCTGGTCAAATTAACGGAACAACAGGATATGAAGAAGCAGCAGCACAAGGCTTGATGGCAGGTATCAACGCAACATTGCAAGTCAAGGGTGAGAAACCTCTCATCCTGAGCAGACAAGACGCCTATATTGGCGTAATGATTGACGATCTCGTGACGAAAGGAACAGATGAACCTTACCGCATGTTTACCAGTCGCGCAGAAAGGCGCTTGATTCTTCGACAGGATAATGCAACCACTCGTTTGCTCAGTGCTGCAAAAAAAATCAAAATACTTAAGCCTGAAGTTCTTGCTGCGCGCGAAGAAGAGTGCCATGCCATTGAATCGCGCTTTTCATTATTCAAGCGGAAGGGAAAGAGTACATCATCATCTCTTGCTGGACACTCTCTTGACTTAAAATCTCTCCTCGAAATGTCGCGAATTGACCGTGAAGTCACAATCATGGCTCATTATGCACCTTATATTGAGCAAGAACTTAAAGCTGCCCTCCACGCAAAGAAAGACGAGAATATCAAAATTCCAAAGTGGTTAGATTATGACAAGTGTACGGCTGTCCGCTATGAAAGCCGAGAAAAACTGAAAAAGTATCGTCCAGAAACACTTTCGCAGGCCAGTCACATTGCAGGTGTCAATCCAGCAGATATAGCCGTCTTGGCAGTCATTATCAAGCGAGGCTTTCATTAATTCTTTTATTTCAAGTAAAATCATAGTTTTATAAACACTTTTCGCAATTTTAGGTCATTGTTGCAATCCTTGAAAATCAAAGTTATAAACACAATGTGTTAATAACTTGAAGACACGCGTTGACTATTCTTTTCACACCTTCGAATGATAATATGGTATTATGTCAGTTAGTGACTGAATGAGGAAGAAAAAATGAGCGAAACAATCGATAATGCGTCGCAGACGACATGGGAAAGGGCTAAGCAGATTTACCTTTCAACGCTTTCGTCGACCGACGAAAAAAATCAGATTGAGCGTTATTTTTCGACTATTACCTCTGTCACACGCGAGAACGGAATTTACATCATTACTCTGACAAACGCATATACAGCCGACTTTCTGCGCGAAAAATATTCAGACAAACTCAGAAAGTGCATTGAACTCGTTTCAACGGAAGAAAAAGTTGACATTGAGTTTCGCCATGTCGAAAAGGCAAAATCGGCTACCGTTATTCCGTTTCAAACGCAGCAAACTCTTGACTCAGCAACTCAACGAACACAAGCAACTCAACAACCGAAGAAAAAAGTTGTCACGCTTACTTCAACGATGCCTTTGAATGAAGACTACACATTTGATCGCTTCGTGCGTGGCTCTTCCAACAGCTGGGCGTTGGCCGCTGCACAAGGTGTTGTCGCAAATCCCGGAAAAGCCGGATACAATCCGCTTTTCATACATGGCGGCACAGGTCTTGGAAAAACACACCTCATGCAGGCCATCGGAAATGAACTTAAGAAGAAGAATCCTTCTCTTAACATTTGCTATTTGACCGCTGAAACCTTCTTGAATGAATATGTAAACTCATTGACAAGCGGAAATATCGAAAATTTCCGTAAAAGATACCGTAAAATGGATCTTTTGATGGTTGATGACGTGCAGTTTCTTCAAAAAGGCAAACAGTTTCAGGAAGAGTTCTTCAACACGTTCAATGCCTTGCAACAAGCGCACCGCCAAATCGTCATGACGTCAGATGTCGCGCCCAAAAACCTGCCAGCCGTTGAAACGCGCCTGATTTCACGCTTTGAAGGTGGCATGGTTCAAGAGATCGAATCGCCAAATTATGAAACACGACTTGCCATTCTCAAGAAGAAATCGGAGTCAATGGTCCCGTCGATACCGGACAATGCCCTGAATTTCATCGCGGACACGATTAAAAGCCATGTGCGTGCAATGGAAGGTGCCTTGAACCGCGTTCACATCTTCCGAATGGTCGAGCCGACTACTCCGCTGACGAATGATGTCCTGACTCATATGCTCAAGGACTACATCGAAAAGGAAAAGTCCATACGAAAGTTGACGATTCAGGAAATTCAACAGTCAATCGCCAACAAGTTCAATGTCTCGATTGATCAGATTCTTTCGTCTGAACGCACACAGTCTCTTGTGACACCGCGCCAAATGGCAATGTATATCTCTCGCAAATACACGCCCAAAAGCCTTCCCGAAATCGCTCAATCATTTGAAAAGACGCATGCAACCATCATTCACGGCGTTCGCAACATTGAAAAGCGTCTTGATGTTGAGCCGGAACTGAAGTCCATATTGAATGAGATTCTAACCGAATTCGGCTGTTCAATTACAGACACGTACGATTGACAACCCGAGGTTAAACTGAAGACAGGTTGGAGATAATGAAGCGACTTATGAACAGAAATCACGAACGGAAGAAAATCAATCAACTCTCATCATCAGGAATCTCTTCCGCTTGTGCACATGAAAAAATCAATTGAAGCCAATAAAAAAAGGGTAATTCTTAATTGTCCACATTATCAACATCTGTACTGGTAGTATAATACACTCTATCTTTAATTAGTATTATTTGATACAATTCAACGCGCGATACCCATAGAAGGAGAAAACTCATGAAATTCAAGATTATTCGTTCAAAGTTTCTGGATGGGCTCAAGTCCGTTCAGAATGTCGTTGGAGGTAAGGGGACACTTGCCATTCTACAAAATGTGCTTTTGGAGACACATGAGAATGAGATTGTGATGACGACAACTGATCTTGACATTTCCATCAAGGCCGTTTGCCCGTGTGAAATCATTGAAGGCGGTGCGACAACCATTCCAGTAAAGCTTCTGTTCAACGCGATTTCAAAGGTTGCTGAGGGGGAAGTTGAAGTTGAGACGGACAGCAAGGACCGTGCGACGATCACTGCCGGTAATGCGAAGTTCAAGTTTGCCGGTCTTCCTGAAACTGAATTTCCGAAGCTTCCGCAGGATGAGGAAGCATTCGTGTATACGATTCAGCAAGCGACATTTCGTGATATGTTGCGTAAGGTTTCCTATGCGGCGAGTCAAGATGACACGCGTCGCACGTTGAAGGGCGTGTTGTTGAGTTTCAAGGACTTGAAGTTGACAATGGTTGCGACGGATGGTCGTCGTCTTGCGCTCGTCGAACAGGAAATCGAGTTTCCGAAGGATGCCGAGAAAGACATTGTTCTTCCGTCAAAGGCAGTTGGAGAACTTCAGCGTTCACTGAATGGTGAGACTGAACTTTCAATGATGGTTCAGAAGTCGCAGATTTGCTTTAAGCTCGACAATCTGATGATTTACTCGAAACTGATGGATGACACCTATCCGAACTATCGTCAGGTCATTCCGATTGACACCAAGGAACATATTGAACTTGATCGTCAGCTTTTGCTGGATGCATTGGATCGCGCGAGCGTCATGACGATGGATGAAGCGCATTCGACGAAACTCATTTTTTCCGAAGGCAAGTTGACTGTGACGTCTGCCGCATCCGACATTGGAGAAGCGAAGGACGAAGTGCCGATTAAGTATGCAGGCGAACGTATCGAAATCATGTTCAATCCGTCGTATGTGATGGACTGCTTGAAGTCGATTGACGATGATGAAGTCACGATTAACCTTTCTGACGGTCATTCGCCGGCCGTAATCAAATGTTCGATTCCGTTTCTCTATGTTCTAATGCCGCTTCGAATCAATTGAAGGCGGATGGTTTTTGAAAATAAGGTAAAAAGGTAGGCCAGAATGAAAATATGGACTGACAAGAACTATCCGATCATCATCTCATGCGCGAAGGAGCTTTCGCGCTGGACAGAGATTGAAGTGTTGGAGATGGGTTATAAGCCAATTGAAGTGACGGAGAATACGGTTGTTGTACGTGGCGACATGCGTGATGTCATGCGATTGAACCTCAATTTGAGGACAGCGCATCGCGTGCTGGTTCCGCTTCTTCGCACGACTTGTCGAAACATTCGTGATCTCTATCAGGCCGTCTTGTCAATTGATTGGGAAAATCTGTTGGAGGCAGACGGCTATTTTTCTGTGTCCTCAATCGTTCACAATTTTACGATTCGTGACACGCGCATTCCGTCTCTTTATACGAAAGACGCAATTGCTGATCGTATGCGTGAAAAGTGCCAACGCCGTCCTGATTCAGGTGGTGAGAATTTTGGTGCAGCGGTTTTTGTCTATTGGGAGCGAGACGAAGTCATCATTTATCTTGATACATCGGGTGAACCCCTCTCAAAGCGCGGATATCGGAAGATTCCGGGATCTGCTCCAATGCAGGAAACGCTTGCCGCTGCCTGCATCATGGCGCTTGGATGGAAGGGCGATACACCTTTTCTCTCCCCGATGTGCGGAAGTGGAACGCCCGCGATTGAAGCCGTGATGATGGCGATGAACAAGGCGCCTGGTGCGTTAAAAGGCCATTTCGCGTTTCAGTCAATTAAAGGTTACACGCGCCTGATTTCAGGCGAATCTGCACCGAATGTCGCACCGCGTCAACGTTTGGGCGCAACACCGGAACAGATTTGGAAAGAGATGATCTTGGAAGCGAAAGCCAAGGAAAAGACGGAAAATCTTCCTCAAGTCATCGCGACTGACATTTCTCCAGAAGCCATTGAGAACGCGCATACGAATGCGATTGCAGCAGGTGTTGCGCCCTATATTCAGTTCAAAGCGTGTGATTTTGGAGAAACGCCGGTTCCTGAGAAGAAAGGATGCGTTTTCTTCAATCCCGAATACGGTATCCGCCTTGGTGATCCAAAGGAACTCGCACCGATTTACGAACGCATCGGAACTTTCATGAATGAGAAATGCCGCGGATATACGGGTGGATTGATTACCGGCAATCCCGAACTTTCTCATCTCGTCAATCTTTATTATCGCACACGGATTCCGTTTTTCAATGGACCAATTGATTGCCGTCTCTTCGTTTACGAAGGATGCGAGCTAAAAGGAGAGCATATCAATGGAGCTCAGTGAATTTCTTAATGACAGCCAACTCGAGCCTGAAGAGCAGCAACCTGAGGAAATTGACATCCAAAAGGCGGTTGTTGAATCGCTTGCGGCAGACAAAGCCGAGCAAGACGAATTGATTTCGTCGTTGCACGGCGAAAATGGTGCTCTTAAAAATGAAAATAACGCACTGAAGTTTAAAATTGCCGAACTTCGCAATGAATTGATTCGGATTGGCGATTTGCTTCTAAAGAATTCAGAACGCATACAATCGAATCAGATTTCGCTTTTGGACCGTGACGCAAACTTGGATGATCGCTTTGAAGGCGAAACGCGCGATCATGTGCTGGAAGCCCTGAAAGACGCGCGTGACGAGGCCGAGAAAAAAGGCCGTCTGCGCCATGCGCAAATTCTTGAGAGTGTTTTGGTTGCAAATGAACCTCATGGCGAACTCGCCCGACGACGTGCTGATGTTGAAAAGCTATTCATCGAGAATGCGAATGTCATCACGGGTGTCGTGATTGCTGAGCTTGAAAAGCGCGGCATTGCCCATAAGAATGGTGAAGATTACCTTCTCCCGTCTGAAATCATCGCGCGGAACTATTGATAAATTATCAACATATAAGAGTTTACAAGTTTATAATCGTGTTTATAAGTTGATATTGTTGTTGATAGTGTTGATAACAGCCCTCTTGTCAGTTGATAAAATAAAGTCCATAATATCTGACCATGACAGAACTCAATCCAGAGATTTGCCTGAAAATCAAGGAAGCGCGTCGTACCGCGCGGCTTTCTCAGAGCGTTGTGGCTTCTGAGGTTGGGTGTAAGCAGTCGGCTCTCTCCATGTTTGAGCAAGGTGACGGGACGAAACTGAACGACGAGGTTATCAAGAAGCTGGCTCAGAAATTCAATATTGATCTGATGCCGAAGAAAGAAGCTTCAGGTGCGCTTGTTCCAAACGTGCCGATTCGTACGCCCGTTTCAGTTGCTGATGCGCTACGTGGCTTCTGCCCGAATCCTCATTGTCCGTCCAACCATCCGTATGAAGTTGAAGGGAGAACCTACCTGTTACCGGACAGAACGAAAGCAGATCCTGTTTGTGGCAAGTTTTGTGCGTTTTGCGGTGAAATTATCGAAAAACGTTGTCCGAACTGTGGGGCACCTGTACATGATGGGGCGATTTGTTCTCTTTGCGGTGATCCGTATGTTGCGGTCTAACCATGCTTCACGTCATTGCAACACCGATTGGAAATCTCGGAGACCTCTCGCCGAGGGCCTTGGACGCTTTCAAGTCAGTTGCTGTCATCGCGTGTGAAGATACGCGCCGGACATGGCAGCTTCTGACCCATTTCAACATTCCTCGCCCATCGGAGATGTTTTCCTATCGCCAAGGAAATGAGGAACGCATTACGGAGAGGATTCTGGCAGACCTCGCGTCTGGAAAGGAAGTCGCGCTTTGTTCGGATGGCGGCTATCCAGGCATATCCGATCCGGGATACCGCTTGATTCGAACATGCGCGAAAGAGGGCGTTCCGTACGAGGTCATTCCTGGTGCAAGCGCGGTGAACGTCGCCTTATTGATGAGTGGGCTCTCGACGTCTTCCTTCACATTCCGTGGTTTTCCGCCACGTGGACCAGGCGCGTTGCGCAACTGGTTTCGCGAGGACGCGGACAAGGAACATACGCTGGTCTGCTACGAGTCGCCGTTTCGAATTGGCGTGACGCTGGAAGCGGCCTTGGATGTCCTTGGCGACCGTGAAGCTGCGGTCTGCATTGAATTGACGAAACTGCATGAACGCGTTTCACGTGGCTATCTGTCGGATTTGGCGAAAGAATACGAGGGTGCGAAGGTGAAAGGCGAAGTTGCCCTTGTCATTGCCGGAAACAACCCGAAATTCAGGCGTATGGGAGCGTCAGCATGATTGTGCTGGGCATTGACACGTCATTGCGCTCGACCGGCTACGGCGTTCTTGAGGTCAAAGGTTCGCATCTGCGCATGTTGGACTGCGGAAACATCCGAAATCAGCCGAAAGTACCGCTGACGGGTTGCCTGAAGGCCATCCACACGAAGGTGGCCGCGCTGATTGAGGCGTTCCATCCCGACGTCATGGCGATCGAATCCGTCATTTACGGAAAGAACGCGGGAACGATGCTCGTTTTGGGTGAGGCGCGCGGTGCTGTGCTGACTGCTGCGTCCGACGTGGGGCTTGCGGTCTACGAATATGAACCGCGTCGAATGAAGAAGGCTATTTGTGGAAACGGCTTGGCCGAAAAGGAGCAGATTCAGCGGATGATCAAGACGCTCCTTGCGTTGTCCGAACTGCCTCAGAACGATGCGGCGGATGCACTCGGGCTGGCGATTTGCCATGCTCATTCGCATTCATGCCTTTTACAGGAGAAACCGATATGAGCGACTTGCCCGAATATGAACTTGCCGGAATCGAGAACATTTCACGCGGCGTCTGTATTGTGGGCGGTCATGTTCTCTTGTGTCGTCCGAAGAAGGGAGGCTACACGTATCTTCCGGGCGGGCACATCGAGTTCGGTGAGACATCTCGCGCGGCACTTGTCCGTGAGATGAAAGAAGAAACGGGACTGGACGTGGAAACAGATGTCTTTCTTGGTGTCATCGAAAGCCAGTTCGAGCAGCGCGGCAAGAAGCATTGCGAGATTTCGCTCGTCTATCGGATGAGATTTTCGCGGGGTCTGGCCTCATCGGTTGTCATTGCCTCGAAAGAAGAGTGGATTGAGTTCGTCTGGTGGCCGGTCACGAGGCTGATGGAGGCGAATCTGCTTCCGCCGGAAATGGTACGCTATGTCGGCTGACCTTCAGGCATGCGCACTGTGTCCGCGTCGGTGCGGCGCGGACCGGACGAACGCAAACGCCAGAGGTTTCTGTCACGCGGGGAATGTGCCGCGTGTCTTTCGTTGGGGTCCCCACTTCGGCGAAGAGCCGCCGATTACGGGTGTACGCGGTTCAGGATGCGTCTTTTTCTCGCGTTGCACAATGAAATGCCTCTATTGCCAGAATTCACCGTGGAGCTGGAAGGGCGAAGGGCGCGATTTGACGGTTTCGGAACTGACGGGAATCTTTCGTGATTTGGCGCGGAAGGATAAGGTCGAAAACTGGAATCTCGTCTCGCCCACGCCGTATCTGCCGTTCATTCGTGAAAGCGCGGAAGTCCTGAAAGCTGAAGGCGTGCGCCTTCCGTTCGTCTGGAACTCATCGGGATATGAACGCATCGAAACGCTTGATGAATACGCGGACCTTTGCGATTGCGCACTGTTTGATCTTCGCTATTCGCGCCCCCAAACGGCGGTTCGCTATTCCGCCGCGTCTGGCTATGTCGAAGCCGCGCGCAACGCCGTCCGCTGGGCATGGAGCCGCCCCGCACAGACGGCGGATCTACCGAAGCTCATTGTCCGCATTCTCGTTCTGCCGGGACTTGCGGACGAGGCGATTGAAAACCTGGCGTGGCTGGCAACCGAACTGTCGAGTGGGGTTCCTGTTTCGATCATGGCGCAATATACGCCGGCGTACAAGGCTGTGGAGACACCGCCGCTGAACCGCGCCGTCACGCGCGAGGAATACGAGTCTGTCACGGAAGCCGCAGATGACTTTGGATTTGAAAATGGCTGGATTCAAGGTCATGAAGCCTCGGACCCGAAACTCGCCTTGCTGGGCGAGAACATGTCCGCCGCGCACGGTACGGTCAAGGACTGAGCGCAAAAGCGATGGTTGCGCAACCTTGGTCGAAGGGCTTCTGTTTTTTCATTCATCGACTTGTCGTCGCCTCATGCATGGGATGCTCTGCCGGTGTCGAGAGATATCCTTGCTCAAAGCGCGAGGATGGCTTCGGCGAAGGTCCCGAGATCGCGGAAGATGCCAGCGGCAGCATTGTCGAGCGCAGTCCTCTGGGCGTTCACGATGAAGACGCGTCCGCCCGTCTGCAGGGTGATGCGCGGAAGGCTTGCGGCCGGAAAGACCGTCAGCGACGTGCCGAGAACAAGGAAGACGTCAGATCGTGCCGCGAGATTACGGGCGGACGCAAACGCCGCTTCAGGCAACATTTCGCCGAAGAATGTGATGTCCGGCTTGTAGGCACCACCGCAGACGCAACGCGGCACCTGCGCGGCGGCATCGTCCGGAAACCGTGTCTTCAGGGCCGTGAGCATCTTCAGGATCTCGTCGAAGCTTTTCTCATCGCCGCAGAGTCGGCAGTGATGCCGAAGGGGTGAGCCGTGAACTTCATAGACATGGGACGATCCGGCCTTTTGGTGAAGCATGTCGATGTTCTGCGTCGTAATGCCCTTGAGGCGGTCGATATCCTCAAGGTGCTTGAGCGCGCGATGGACAGGTCCTGGCCGGAAGCAGCTGAGTCCGTAGACGAGGTCGGCGCATCCGCGATAGTAGACGGACGGGTCGCGGTCGAACCAGTCGATATCAAAGATGCGCTCGGCGTTCGGATGGCGGTAAAGCCCATCCGGTCCCCGGAAATCGGGGATGCCGCAGAGCGTCGAAACGCCCGCGCCCGTGAGGCAGCCCACCTGCCGCGCATTTCCAATGGCCTCAATGAGCCTTCCCATTGCATTGTCGTCTTTCATGGGAAAATTATAGCATAGTTTCGCCGCGAGAAGCACTCCCGAGTTGGAGCGGCATGCCCCATGGCCCGAGTTGCAGTTTCGCAGAATTATAGTATAATACTCGGCAAGTTGAGGTAGGTCAAATGGTGACCTGTCCGAGGCAGAAGTCTTTGGAGATAAAAAACATGGCGACATTTCAGTATATCGCGAAGGATTCGTCTGGTGCCGAGCGTCGCGGCACGGTGGAAGCGGGAGACCGCAGTGCGGCAATTGCTGCCGTGCGTGCGCAGGGTCTCCTGCCGACGGCACTTGGTGAGGTGAAGAGCACCGCTGCCCCTGCGTCTTCGCCGAAAAGAGGCGCAAAGTCCGGCAAGGCAGCCCCCGTCAAGAAGTCCAAGAAGGACATCCAGATCAACATCAAGCTGCCGAACTTCCTGCGCGGTCGAATCAAGACGAAAGTCCTCACGCAGTTCACGCGTCAGTTGGCGACGCTGGTGAACGCGGGCCTTCCGCTCATGCGCGGCTTGGAGGTGCTGAAGCGCCAGATGAAGGATCCGCAGATGGTGGAGGCCCTGAACGGCATTTCCGAGAACATTTCGGCTGGCGGCACGTTCTCCGAGGCGCTTACGGCCTATCCGAAGATCTTCGACAAACTCTATGTCAATATGGTGAAGGCCGGTGAGGCTGGCGGCGTCCTTGAAGTCGTTTTGGGCCGACTGGCGGAATTCGCGGAGAAGTCGGAGAAGATCAAGAACAAGGTAAAGGGCGCGATGATCTACCCGTGCGTCGTCTTGGTTGCGGCGGTTGGCATCACATGGTTCCTCCTCGTCGCGGTCATTCCGAAGTTCCAGTCGGTCTTCAATGACATGCTCGGCGGAGCATCGCTTCCGGCGATTACCGAGTTTGTCATCAACGCGTCAGAGTTCATGCAGCACAACGGCCTTCAGATTGCGCTGGGCGTGGTGGCGCTCGTCGTTCTCTACAAGGTTGTCGGCAAGACGGAGAAGGGCGCGTTCGTCATTGACGCGCTGAAGCTCAAGATGCCCGTCACGGGCACGCTGGCCCAGCGTTCGGCCGTCTCGAAGTTCACGCGAACCCTCGGCACGCTGCTGTCGTCGGGAGTCCCGATTCTCCAGTCGCTCGTCATCACCCGCGACACGACGGGCAACCGCATCCTCACGCAGGCGATCCAAAACGTCCACGACGCGGTGAAGGAAGGCGAGTCGATGACCCAGCCGCTGTCTCAGTGCAAGGTCTTTCCCCCGATGGTCGTCTCGATGGTTGAGGTCGGCGAGGAGACTGGCGCGTTGGCGGACATGCTGACGCGTATCGCGAACACCTACGACGATGAGGTTGACAACGCCGTCGCCGGCATGACAGCGGCAATCGAGCCGGCGCTCATCATCGTGCTGGCCGTCGTCGTCGGCACGGTCGTCATCGCGATGTTCCTGCCGATGGTCAAGATCATCGGCTCCGTCTCCGGAGCGGCTGGCTGATGATGGCTCTGCAGCTTGGGCGGCTTATCGGCGTGCTGGCGCTTCTCATTGTCGCGGCACTCCTCGCAACGCCGCCTGGGCGTCTCCCTTTGGCCTTGCGCGGCGTTTACAGGATTCTCCGCCACGATCAGGGATTCTCGTCTGAATGTGCGGTCGCTCCCGCGCCGAGGTGGAAGCGCCTCGCCGCGTTCTTTCTCGTTCTCGTCGCCGCCGTATTGGCGATTTGGTAGGATACGGACGATGAATCTCTCGAAAATCACGGATTGGCTGGATCGAACGCTGAATGTCTCGGCGTTTGACGATGTCTCGAACAACGGCGTGCAGATTCAGTGCGCGGATTTCCAGGCGGATGTCTCGTGCGTCGCCTTTGCCGTCGATGCGAGCGCGAAGGCCGTTCGGGCGGCGGCAGACGCGGGCGCACAGCTGCTCGTCGTCCATCATGGCATCTCCTGGGGCGGCGGCATCCGGCGCGTGACAGGCGGAATCTACACGGTCGTCAAGGCCGCGCTGGACGCAGATCTCGCGCTTTACGCGTGCCATCTGCCGCTGGATGCGCACCCGACGCTCGGAAACAATGCCGGACTGGCTAAGGCCATGGGGCTGAAGTCTCTCTCCCCCGCATTTTGCTATCACGGGCAGAAGATTGGCTTCGTGGGACGGCAAGGCGTGACGCGCGTCGGCGTCTGCTCGGGCGGCGCGGGTGAATTTGCCGAAGAGGCGCAACGCCTTGGCTGCGATCTCTTTGTCACGGGCGAGGCGAACTGGGGCGAAATGATTGCGGCTGAAAACTGCGGGATGCGAATGCTTTGTCTCGGACATTACGAGACGGAGGTCTACGGCGTACGGGCCCTTGCCGCCGAAATGCGGAAGCGTCTGCGGATTAGGGTCGTTGACCTGACGAGAATAACAGATGAATCCTGTTGAATACGTTGATCGCGCCACGGGGCTGAAGGTCGCCGAAACGGTAATGGGCGATAAGGCCCTTCGCTTCGCCTACGAAACGCTTTTGGGCCGCACGCTGTGGAGCGTCCTTTTTGGCTCGCGCGTCATTTCAGCATGGATGGGAAAACGCTACGATTCGCCACGCTCAAGAAAGGACATCGCCTCGTTGGTCTCAATACCGGGTTGTCGCTGGGAAGAGGCGGAAAAGCCCGTCGGGGACTATGCCTCTTTCAATGACTTCTTCACGCGGCGGCTGAAGCCCGGTGCGCGACCCTTGGGCGAAGGGCTGGTCAGTCCGGCGGACGGACGTCTGCGGCTGTATCTGAACGCGGATGCAGACTCGCCGTTTCCGCTGAAAGGGGCGACGCGCTCGTTGCGGACCGTCTTTGACGGCGATGCGCCCAAAGGACGCTACGATAGCGCGGTCATCCGTCTCGCGCCCGTCGATTACCACCGCTTCCACTTCCCGTGCGCATGTACGACGACGGAACCCGTCCGCGTCATTCCCGGCCAGTATCATTCGGTGAATCCGATCGCTCTCGTGCGCCGTCCCGACATCTATGCGGACAATGAGCGCCAGATCGTGAAGTGCCGCGCCGCGTTTGGTGACTTTTGGCTCGTGGATGTCGGCGCATTCGGCGTTGGGACGATCATCCAGACGTTTGCGGGCGAAGAGCATGCGAAAGGCGAAGAGAAGGGCTATTTCAAGTTCGGCGGTTCGACGGTCATCCTGATCGTGCCGGCAGGGGCGATCGTCTTTGACGGGGATCTCGTTCGCAATTCGTCTGAGGGGCTTGAGACGCGTGTCCTTTATGGTGAGCGCATCGGACTCGTCCGCGTTCGCGCTTAGGCGTAGACGACCTTCGCGTAGTCCCCGCGCTGAACGCCGCGCGAGTAGGCGACAGCTGGCAATCCGAACAGCATGGCGCAGAACGGTGTCGTGCGCCGAAGCCCCGCCGCCTTTTCCAGGAGTTCGGGAACCTCCTTCTGGACAAGTTGGAGAAATCCGCACCAGCAGGTCGCGATGCCGTGCGCGTTCGCCAGCATCTCGAAGTAGGTACAGGCGGCTGCGAGGTCTTCGCGCGGCGTCGTCACGGCACGGTTCGTCTCGTCGGATGAGACAATCAGCAGTCCCGAAGCGCCGCGAAAGAAGATGTCGGACTTGCCCTGCCGCAGGCGAATCGCCGGAATCGCAAGCCAGCGCGGCAGCAGTTTCGTGCCTTCGCGATGATCCTCGATAGCATGGAGGAACCGCGCGCGAAAAGCGTTCAAAGACTGCCGCGTGGGGTAGCAGGTGTATGTCAGCGCACGGGCGTTGCACCCCGTCGGCACATTCCCGAGAACATGAAGCATGCGGTCCAGAACCGTCGCATCGACGTCCGCGTCTTTGAATCGTCGAACGGAGCGTCGTACCTGCAGCCAGTTCTCTACCGCTTCGGAGGATGGCAGCGCAAGCCCCTTGGTCGAGACGGAATCCTGGGCGCGGCGGCCGTCAAAGGCAATGGCGCCTCTGGGACAAATGGCAAAGCAGTGCTGACAACGCATGCATTTTGTCTCGTCCTTGAGGAACGGGAATCCATCCGCGTCAGTCCTGAGCGCGCCGAACGCGCAGTCGCGCACGCACGCGCCGCATCGGGCGCATTCTGTTTTGTCAAGGTCAAAGAGCATAGGAACGGTCTCCTCCTCATTTCGTCATGTGCGCATTATATCATTTTGTCAGGCTTCTGTTTTACAGGTTATCGGACATTTGCTATACTGTCCGCCAACTGGCTTGGAGAAGAAGCATATGCAGAACGTCAACAAAGGGAGGGGCGAGTGAAGATTTGCCTAACCGGGGGGATTGCTTGCGGGAAGTCCCTTCTTTCGCGGTATCTGAACGAACAGGGCGTTGAGACGCTTGATGCCGATGACATTGTCCATGAACTCATTCCAGACGCAAACGAACGGCATCGTCTCGCGGTGAAGGTCTTTGCCGATTCCGGAAAGAGAAGGGAACTGGAGGAAAAGCTTCATCCGATCGTGAAAGAGAGGATCGAGAAGTTCTTCGGAAACGGTCGGATTGACGCGTCCATTCTCCGGGTTGCAATCGTCCCTCTCCTATTCGAAACCCACTGGGAGAGAAATTTTGATATAATATGTTGCGTTGTCTCTGAGAGGGAAACGCAAATCTCCCGGATGATGACGACACGCGGATATACGCGTGCCGAGGCTGAGGCCCGACTGGCGGCACAAATGCCGGTTGCGGAGAAGGCCTCGAAATCCCACTATGTCATACGAAACGACGGCACAGTAGCCGAATTAAGCGAAGAAGCGAAAGAGTTTGTCCACTGGCTTAAACAGTTGAAGGATTAAATCAGATCATGGCAGAAGAATTTGATGTGTTCGCAGGGGCGAAGAAGTCCGCCAGACCACAGCAGGGCGGCAACGGAAACGCGGGCGGTTCGTCCGCGCAGGAATCGCGCAAGAAGAAGTTCTTCGGCAAGAGCCGGGGCAATTTCAATCGTTCGGGGAATGGGACGCGCGCAAACAATTCACCGATTCGAGGCGCGAATGGCGAGGAGTCGGTGAATCCTCTTCTCAATGCGCCCTTGCCGACGGAGCCGAAGGCGGCGGACCCCGCGCCTGCGAATCCGAATCGGAATCCCGAGATGCCCGAATATCGTCTGGCGGACATTCAGACCTGGGCGGCACCGATCATCGTCGAGCGGATGATGCCGGGGGCGGACCCTGAAGAACTCGGGACCTACCGCAAGCACGAGCTCATCTTCGCGGCGATTCGGCAGTACCTCCAGCAGGGCGGCGCGGTGTTGGCTTCGGGTTGCCTGGAGATCGTGCGCGAGGGGCATGGCTTCCTGCGTTCGGCGAAGAACAACTTCCTCGCGTGTCCGGAAGACGTGTTCGTCACGCAGCAGCAGATTCGCCGGCATGCGCTTCGCACGGGAGACCTGATTGAGGGGCCGATTCGTGATCCGCGCGACAAGGACCGCTTCTTCTGCCTTGGGAATGTCCAGACGGTGAACGGCAAGGAGCCGTCCGTCGCGGCGCGCGTCATCCACTTCGAGAACCTGACGGCGACCTTCCCCACGCGGCGGATCATCCTTGAAACGGATCCGAGGGAGTATTCGACGCGCATCATCGACTTGTTCACGCCGATTGGCTTTGGTCAGCGCGGGCTCATCATCGCGCCGCCGCGCGTCGGCAAGACGGTTCTCCTGCAGAAGATGGCGAACGCGATTTCCGCGAATTATCCCGAGGCGATCCTCATCATCCTTCTGATTGACGAGCGCCCCGAGGAAGTGACCGACATGCAGCGCAACACGAAGGCGATGGTCCTCTCCTCGACCTTTGACGAGGAACCGCAACATCATGTCAACGTGACGGAAATGGTTCTGGAGTTCTCGAAGCGTCAGGTCGAGAACGGCAAGGACGTCATCATCCTCATGGACTCTATCACACGCATGGCGCGAGCGTACAACACGGTCCAGCCGCACTCGGGCAAGATCCTGACGGGCGGCGTGGACGCGATGGCGATGCACCGCCCGAAGCGCTTCTTTGGCGCGGCGCGCAACATTGAGGGCGGGGGCTCGCTCACGATCATCGCGACGGGCCTTGTGGACACGGGGTCTCGCATGGACGAAGTCATCTTCGAGGAATTCAAGGGCACGGGCAATATGGAGATCGTGCTGGACCGCGGTCTCGCGGACAAGCGCATCTATCCGGCGATTGACATCGAGAAGTCCGGTACGCGCAAGGAAGACCTTCTGCTGGATCCGATGGAGCTGGAGAAGACGTGGGGCATGCGCCGCCTACTCTCGGTCGCGGGGCCCGAGTCGGCCATGAAGTCGGTGCTGAACTCGCTTCGCAAGACGAAATCGAACCCCGAATTCCTTCTCGCGCTGGACTTGAGCAAGAACATGTGACAGAGATGGACATTACAATCAAGAACGCCAAGGTGCACAACCTGCGGGGGATCGACGTCACGATCCCCCGCAATTCACTGACGGTTATTACGGGCCTTTCGGGAAGCGGCAAGTCGTCCCTTGCTTTTGACACGCTGTATGCGGAAGGCCAGCGTCGCTACGTCGAGTCGCTTTCGGCCTACGCGCGGCAGTTTCTGGATCGGATGGGCAAGCCGGACGTTGAGAAGATCGACGGCCTTTCGCCGGCGATCTCGATCGAACAGCACACGACGAGCGGGAATCCGCGTTCGATTGTCGCGACGGTCACGGAGATTCACGATTACCTGCGCATTCTCTACGGCTCCCTTGCGACACCGCATTGCCCGAAGTGCGGGAAGCCCGTCACGCGGCAGTCGGCTGAGCAGATTGTCGAAACGATTGAGACGCTGGGTGCCGAGGAGCGCCGCAAGATCCTCTTGCTCGCGCCTGTGGTCAAGGGCAAGAAGGGGCGGCACGAGGATGCCTTTGCGATGCTGAAGCGGAACGGCTTTGCGCGTGTTCGCGTGGACGGTGCGTTGCATCTCCTTGAGGAGATCCCCGACCTCGACAAGAAAAAGGCCCACACGATTGAGGTCGTCGTCGATCGTCTCGTCCTGCCGTGCGATCGCACGCGGCTGACGGATTCGGTCGAATTGGCCCTGAAGACGGGCCACGGCATTCTGAAGGTAGAGGCTCTGGGAGACGGTCGAACCGTCGAATCGTCGAGCATTTCTTTCTCTGAACTTAATGCGTGCCTTGACTGCGGACTGAGCTTTGACGAGCTGAAGCCGCGCTCGTTCTCGTTCAATTCGCCATTCGGGGCCTGTCCGACTTGCGGAGGTCTTGGACAGCTCTACTATTTCGACGAAGACCTCGTGGTACCGGACAAGTCGCTGCCGCTTCGCGAATGCATTCACCCGTGGCGGCGTGCGGGGCACAATGCCATCATGTATTACAACGCGCTGCTGGAGGAGATCGCGAAGCAGTACAACGTGAAGCTGGAGACGCCCTACGAGAAGCTGCCGGCGAAGTTTCGACACGATCTGATGCACGGGTTCAAGGACGATCTTATCCTTCCGTGGCGTTCGGTGGATCGTCCTTTTGAAGGCGTTCTTTCGGTTTTGAAGAAGCGTCTGGACGAGGCCGAGGACGATGAGACGCGCACGAAATACGAGTCATACCAGAGTTATCGCGCCTGCCCGTCTTGCCATGGCGCACGGCTGAACGAATTTGCGCGCGCGGCGACAATCGCCAGCAAGACGATCGTTGAAGTGATGGCGCTGCCCGTTGGCGAGGCGAAGACGTTCTTTGACACGCTTTCGGATTCGTCCCACCCCTTGTGCGAAGAAGTCCCGTCCCCTGCCAAGCTCTCGGCCTTGCGTGACGTCCTGACGGAAATCACGCGCCGGCTTCAGTTTCTGCTTGACGTGGGGCTTGACTATCTGACGTTGGACCGCGCGGCGGCGACGCTTTCGGGCGGTGAGATGCAGCGCATTCGGCTGGCGACCCAGATTGGCTCGGGCTTGACGGGCGTGCTGTATGTCCTGGACGAGCCGACGATCGGGCTGCACCCGCGAGACAACGAGCGGCTGATTGCGACGCTGAAGGGCTTGCGGGATCGCGGCAACACAGTCGTCATCGTCGAGCATGACGAAGAGATGATGCGCGCGGCGGACTACATCATCGACCTTGGCCCAGGAGCGGGGCGCGAGGGTGGTCAAGTCATGTACCAGGGCGATTTCAACGGTCTCTTGAAGGCGAAAAGCCTGACGGGCGAATACCTGAGGGGGAACGATCGGATTGTCGGATTGTTGAATGGCCGAATGAACGGGCCTGGTCCGGATTTCCTCGTCCTCTCCGGTGCGTCGGAACACAATCTGAAGAATGTCACCGTCCACATTCCGGTCGGCTCCTTCACAGTCGTGACGGGCGTTTCGGGATCGGGCAAGTCCACGCTTGTCGACGAGACGTTGAAGCGTGCGCTGATGAAGCGTTTCTACGGTGCCAAGGCCGTACCGGGGAAATATCGCAAACTGACGGGACTGGAACATTTCGACAAGGTGATCGAGATTGACCAGTCGCCGATCGGACGCACGCCGCGCTCGAACCCGGCGACTTACGTCGGGTTCTTCTCGGACATCCGCGAGCTGTTCGCCCAGACCGAGGCGGCGAAGGCGCGCGGTTACACGGCGGGACGCTTCTCGTTCAATGTCAAGGGCGGACGTTGTGAGGTCTGCAGCGGTGACGGCGTCCAGAAGCTCGAGATGAGTTTCCTGCCGGACGTCTACGTGACATGCGAACAATGCGGAGGAAAACGCTTCAATGCGGAAACGCTGGAGGTGACTTACGGCGGCAAGAACATCGCGGACGTCCTGTCGATGACGACTGCGGAAGCCTATGAGTTCTTCGGGAAGGTCCCATCTTTGGCGCGTAAGCTGAAAACACTGGTCGACGTCGGTTTGGGCTATCTCCAGCTCGGGCAGTCGGCAACGACGCTTTCGGGGGGCGAAGCGCAGCGCATCAAGTTGGCGACGGAGCTGTCGCGCCGCTCGACGGGGAAGACTCTCTATCTCCTGGACGAACCGACGACAGGGCTGCACTTTGACGATGTCGCGAAGTTGATGCGGATTCTGTTGCGCTTGCGTGATCAGGGGAACACGATCATTGTCATCGAGCACAATACGGATGTCATGAAGTGTGCGGACTGGATCATCGACCTGGGACCTGGCGGCGGCGACCGCGGCGGTCGTCTCGTCTGCGAAGGGCCGATCACGAAGATTCGCGCCTGCTCCGAGTCCGTCACGGGCAAGTTCCTGTAGTTGCCACGGGAACGACATTTTTTGGTATAATTCAATGAAATTGAAGAGGAGAATACTCATGAAGCGACAAGCCATTCTCGTGGCGTTGCTTGCGTTTGCCTTTCAGACGCAGGCGGTGCCTGTTTCGGTTGATCAGGCTAGACGTGCGGCGCGCGCGTGGGCCTATCGTGGCGGCACGCTCGGCGCACGGCTGGGCACGACCGTGGAGCGCGCGTCAACGCAGACCTTGCCGAACGGTGCGAAAATTCACACCATACAGATGCGCGGCGGCGGAACTGTCTTTCTTTCGGCAGATACGGAGATTGAGCCGATTATCGCGTTTACGCCCGAAACGGCAGACTGTTCAACCCTTGATCCGAATGGCCCCCTGTGGGCGCTTCTGTGTCGCGATGCCGAGGTGCGCGGTTCGGGAGCGCCGTCCGTGCCGACGGCATCTGCTGGCTCTCAGGCGGCTGTGAAGACGTCAGCTGCGCAGGATTTGTGGGCGAAGCTTCTCTCGGAAGGCGCGGCGCTGGACGATTCGACGGTTTGGCAGCCGTCACGCGTCCACGCCACCAGCGTGGGAGATCTGCGCGCGGGTCCGCTTGTGCAGTCGAAGTGGAATCAGTCCGAAGAGGGTGGCAAGTCGTGCTACAATCGCTTCACGCCTCTTCTTTCGGATGGTACGCGCGCTGTCTGCGGATGCGTTGCGACGGCGATGGCACAGGTCATGCGCTACCACAACTATCCGACCGCCGCGCGCGTGCCCGTGACGCGAACCTGCTATGTTCAGCCTTCGACGCGCGGCAAGACGTCCGCGACGAACCTCACGACTCAGGCGGGTGTTTACGACTGGGCGAATATGCCGCTCGTGCCCAAATCGGGCGTGACGGACGCGCAGTGCGACGCGATTGGCAAACTCACGTCAGACGCGGGCATTTCCGTCTTCATGGCTTACGATACGCTTGCAGAAGGCGGCAGCGGCTCATTCGTGTTCAATGTCGGGAAAGCGCTGACGGAGGTCTTTGGCTATGCAAGCGCGGCGTATTACCGTGCGGATGAGATCTCGGCGAATGCCGGCGTGATGCAGCGGGCGATGTTCTCGAACTTTGACGCGGGCTATCCGGTGCTGATGGGCATCAGCGGCGGCAGTGGGCACGCAATCGTGGGCGACGGCTACGGCTACAACAGCGGCACGGTTTACGTCCACCTTAACATGGGGTGGTCGGGATCGAATGACTTTTGGTACAATTTGCCGGATATTGATGTCGGGCATTCTAATTTCACGGTTTTTGACGATCTTGTCTTCAATATCTTCCCGACGACGGCCAATAGCGCGACACTGGCAGGCCGTGTCACGGACGAAGACGGCGGTGCGCTTGCGGGCGTGGCGGTCCGCGTCTGTGCGGCGGGCTCGGAAACGTGCGTCACGAACGGCATGACGACGGCGAGCGGTGTCTATGGCTTTCAGTTGCCGACGGGGTCATACGATGTCGAGATTGAGAAGACGGGTTGTCCGGTCGAGCGACAAGAGGGCGTTCGAGTGCCCGAAACGCGCTTCAGAAAGGAGGATTTCTCGGGCTGGATTGTTGTCGGCGAGTGGCACGAGACATATCCGAACATCCCGGTCGTGACAAGCGTCGGCAATGCGTGGGGGATGAACGCACAAATTACCGAACCACGTGCGCGCATTGTCGTTGGCGGCGTGACGAATGTCTATGCGACGCTGGACAAGGCAGTCGCCGCCGCGAAGACGCTGGCGTCGTCTGAGCCTGTCCGTATCGAGATTCTGGAGCGGATTCCGCTCAACGAAGCCGTGACGATAGACTTCCCTTGCGTGCTGACGGCGACGGAGGGGGCGGATGCGATGGCGACGCCGGTTGTCCGCAACGGAAACGCCGCGCTGACGGTTGCGGCGGGTGGTGTTCTGACGCTTTCCAACGTCACGTTTGCCGCCGCGTCTACAACAGTGGTTTCGGTTGCAAACGAGGGGCTGCTGAACGTCGCGTCAAAGGTGGACTTTGGCGTGCCTGTGACCATTCCGGCCGTGCGGACGGCTGTGTCAGACGGCTTTGTGCTGACGGAGGGACTGACGAACGGCTTTGCCATCGACTGCGCAGCCGCGTGTGATGCTGGTGAAGTCTTCGGCAAGGCGACATGTGATTATCTTACGGCTTCGAATTGTGCTGCGCGGATCTCCAACGTGAATGATTCGTTCGGCGAGACGCGCGGCGTCGCCGTCGAAGAGGGTGGCGCGATTCTGCTGAAATGGGGCGAGATTTCGGTCCCGGTGAATGAATCGGCGGGCTATTTCGTGGATGCGTCCGGTGGGACGAATACGGCGGCGCGGCTGGACAGGCTTTTGGAGAAGTTCGAGAACATGCAGTTGGCCGGCGCGGTCGGTTTGACGGCCGAAGTCATCGTCCGTGATTTCTCGGGGCTGTCGTTTGGCCGGCGCGTCACGGTGAACGGCGACATGACAGTGCGCGGCGAGTCGGCGGGCGTGGCGATTGCGGCGTTTGGCGCTGCGGCCGGCTTTGACATTGGCACGAACGCGACGCTGACGGTGCACGACCTGACGTTCGACGGCTACAAGGGCGATTCGCTCTTTCGCGTCACGGGCGGCGAGCTGAATCTCGGCGGGGGAACACGTCTGATTGATCTCGAAGGAACCAATGACTATTCGGGTGCGTTGACGATCCTGTCGGGCAAGGCGACGGTCGGTTCGCCCAGTGGAAGCGTCGTGTTTGACGGTTGCCGAAACAACGCGGCGAAGTCATGCGGCGGCGCGGTTTATCTGAAGGATGACACGTGCGAACTGGTCTTGCAGAATCATGTCGTCGTGACGAATTGTCGGGCGCGTCATGAGGGCGGCGGCATCTACATGGGCAAGAAGTCCGTGGTGCGGCTCTCCGGCTACCTGACGATTCAGGATAACGTGGTGCAGGCTGATGTGAATACACGTCGTCCGAGCAATCTCTGCTATTCGCGCGTGTCGGCTGCCGATCCGCATACGCTCTTCCTGTCTGGCCCGTTTGCGACGGGGAGTGCGATTGGCATCCGCGGCGGCGCTTCTGGCGCGAACACGGTGACGAAGGAAGGAGGTACGTTCCTTGCCGTCGAATCGACGGTCGCGCGTGCAGACGTTCTGCGTGCGTGCAATGCCCTGTTCTGTGACACGGACGCAGAACTGACGGCGGCTCCGTCGGACGATTACGCGACAGTCCAGTGGGAAAAGGATGACGGCGGAATTCATGAAGTCGATCCGTCGGTGGCGGTCGCGCGTCTCGTGGGCGAAGACGGTTCGGCGCGGTGGTATGGCGTTGTTGAGGATGCGTTTGACGTCCTTTCGGGAGAGGCGACGATTGAGATTCTTGCGGACGCGACGCTGATGCGCGATATTGCGGTGTCCAATGTGGTGACGCTGACGAGCGGAGCAGGTGGTCCGTTTGTTCTTTCACGCACAGGGTCGGAGCAGGTCGGCGTGGTCAAGGGCGGTGCGTTGACGGTCTCGTCCGTGACGGTTGCGGGCGGGCAGGGGCCGGTCTTCAATGTGCAGGAGGGCGCGTTGGCGCTCGATGACGGCGCGACGGTTCGCGATGTGGTCAGTGGCGCCAATCGCGCGGGTGGCGCGATCAAGGTGTACAAGGGATCGTTGACGATGCGTGCGGGATCCGCAATCCTCAACTGCGCGAATTCGGTCGCCGACAACAGCCGTGGGGGCGCAGTGACGGCGGACACGCTCAGCCACGTCCGCCTTTTGGGCGGAACGGTTGCGGATTGCGTGAGCGACCGTGGCGGCGGCATTTACATTGGCAACGAGACGACAGTCGAGATCGGCGGCGCGTTTACGGCGATTGCGAACACGTCGACCGATGGACGGGCAAACAATCTGTATGTGTCAGAACGGAGCTTGCTGACGCTGGTTTCGCCGCTAACGGGGCGTGTCGGGTATGTGCCGGGCGTCACGGTTTCATCGAATGTCTTCGGGCGTGTCTCGTCGGATTTCTCCGGGACATCTGCGCAGATTGTCAGTTCGGCGCACAACTTTACGCATGATCTCACGGGTGACATTGGCATTGCCGTGAAGGGCGGCGACTTGACGCGGCTCGTCTGGAGCAATGCGCTCGACGTGGACGGGAAGGTGACGGTTGACGGAACGGACTTTGAGATGATCTCGGGCGGCGAGGTCCTGTGCGCGGAGATCACGCACATGGTGACGAACTTCGTTTACGACGCCACGGAGAAGACGTGCGTCCTTGAAGGCTACGGCTATGTCGTCTCGGGCGCGATGCATTCCTGCGCGGGCTCGTATACGGCGACTGCGACATTGAAGAGGGGCTTTGTCTGGGCGGATGGCACGACCGCACCGCGTACGTTCAGCTGGACGATTGCGAAGGCGGTCTACGACATGAGTGGCGTCTCGTTCGGCAGCCGGACATTTGACTACGATGGAACAGTCAAGTCTTTGGCAATCAGCGGCGAACTGCCGATCGGCGTGACCGTCGCCTACGTCGGCAACGGAAAGAGCGAGATTGGCGTCTATACGGTCACGGCGCGTTTCACGGGCGATGCGGACAATTATGAGCCGATTCTCGACTTGACGGCGACGCTGACAATCGTCGAGCGTCCCCCTGAACCGCCGGAACCCGAATCGCCGGTTGTCACGAACTATCCGACACCGATTGCGTTTCGGACGATCGCGCGTGTCTCGGATACGGAATGGACGCTGGAAGTCACGAACCGTGTGCCGTGGTGTCTTTACCGGCTCCTCTCGACGGATGATCTGACGAAGGGATTTGTCACGACGGGCGTGTGGGAACAGGCGTCAGCAGCCACGTCTCCGCTTTGGACGACGAATGTCATCACGACGGGCGGCGCACGCTTCTGGAAGGCCGAGGCCAAGGAAGGCGTGGTCGAAGAATGACGTCTGACGGGCCGCTCCAATTCATTTGAAGGACCAATTATCATGGCAGAGAAGAAGACAGAAACGAAGAAGACGACAGGCAACACGGCTCTGGATGCCGTGATGAGCCAGATTCGCAAGGAGTTTGGCGAGATGTCGATCATGCGCCTTGGCGACCGCGAGATTGAGGCGATTCCCGTCATTCCGACGGGTGCGCTCTCGCTCGACCTTGCGCTTGGCGTGGGCGGTCTTCCGCGCGGACGCATCGTCGAATGCTACGGGCAGGAGTCGTCCGGCAAGACGACACTGACGCTTCATGTCGTGGCGAATGCGCAGAAGGCGGGGGGGATGGCGGCGTTCATTGACGCGGAACACGCGCTGGATCCGACGTATGCGAAGAAAATCGGCGTCGATCTCGACAACTTGATTGTCTCTCAGCCGAATTCCGGCGAAGAGGCGCTGACGATCTGCGAGCAGCTCGCGAAGTCGGGCGCACTGGACGTGATTGTCGTGGACTCGGTTGCGGCATTGACGCCGCAGGCGGAGATTGACGGCAACATGGGTGACAGCCACATGGGCCTTCAGGCGCGTCTCATGTCTCAGGCGATGCGTAAGCTCACGGCGGTCGTCGCGCAAACGAAGACGCTCATCATCTTCACAAATCAGGTGCGTGAGAAGATCGGCGTCATGTTCGGCAACCCCGAGACGACGCCGGGCGGCAAGGCCCTGAAGTTCTATGCCTCCTGCCGTCTGCAGGTTCAACGCATCGGCGCGATCAAGAACACGGCGAATCAGGTCGTTGGCAACCGCACGCGCGTGAAGGTCGTGAAGAACAAGGTCGCGCCGCCGTTCACCGAAGCCGAGTTTGACATTCTCTATTCGTGTGGCATTTCCTACGAGGGCAGCGTTCTGGACGCCGCGTTGCCGCGGGGCATCGTCGAGAAGCGCGGCAGCTGGCTCTCCTTCGGTGACTCGCAGCTTGCGCAGGGTTCGCTCGCGACGATTGAGTATCTGAAGGCTAATCCTGACGTCACGCAGAAGATCGTTGAGCTCGTGAAGACGACGCCAGTCAGCATGGCGATGAAAAGGAAGTGAAAGCGGTCGTCGTCCTTTCCGGCGGACAGGATTCCGCGACTTGTCTCGCGTTGGCGGTGCAGAAGTACGGCGCATGCGAGGTCGCGGCGATTACGTTCGCTTATGGTCAGCGCCATGCCGTTGAGACGAAGTTTGCGCGGCGTCTGGCGAAACGCTTCGGCGTTGCCGCGCACAAGGTCGTCAAGTTTGGCTTTTACCGCGACATCACGACAAATGCCTTGCTCGATCCGTCGATGAAGATTGCTCGCGTGCGTGGCTCCGCGTGCCCCACGACGGTAGTCGAGGGGCGTAACGCGTTCTTTCTCATGGCCGCGGCGGTTTGGGCGAAGACGCTGGGCGCGATGGACCTCTACATGGGCGTTTCGGAGGCGGACTTTTCGGGCTATCCCGATTGCCGGGCGGTGTTCATCCGTGCGCAGGAGAAGGCGATTCGTCTCGCGCTCGACTATCCGATTCGCATTGTCACGCCGTTTATCCGCCTGACGAAAGCGGCGGAGTGGGCGTTGGCGGACAAACTCGGCATTCTCGACGTGATCAAGAACGAGACCGTCACCTGCTACAACGGCGTTCCAGGTGCGGGCTGCGGGAAATGCCCAGCGTGCAAGCTTCGCGCACGTGGCTTGAAAGACTATGAATCTTCTCTTCGCGGACGCGGCAATCGTTGTCGTTGACAAGCCCGCCGGGCAGATCGTGCATCCTGCGCCAGGTCATGCGACGGGTGCGCTGACGGACGAGCTGATTCGCCATTATCCCGAAATGGCGCACGTCGGTTCGGCAGAACGCCCGGGCGTCGTCCACCGCCTTGACATTGACACGAGCGGCGTGATGGTTTTCGCACGTGCGCAAGCCGCCTATCTTGCGCTGCGTCGTCAGTTTGAGTCGCATCGTGACGTGTACAAGACATATCTCGCCGTCTGTCATTGGCGTCGTCCGAAAGACGCGGCGTCGCGTCCCGTCAAGGGAATGTTGGACGCGCCCGTCAACCATCAGCGCGCCGTTTCTCATTATGAAGTCCTTGGGCGACAGGGTTCGCTCGCTCTCGTTCGTTTTGACATTGAAACGGGGCGGACGCACCAGATTCGCATCCATGCGGCAAAGGTGCTGGGTTGCCCGATTGTCGGAGATTCGATCTATGGCGATGCCGCGCGTGACCGTCGACTTCATTGCCGTCCGACGCGTGCGCTTCTTCATGCGGTCGAGTTGTCGTTCCTTCACCCCATTACAGGTGCGCGCGTCACATTTTCCGCGCCACCGCCGCCCGACCTCGTTTACGTCATCTGATTTTTGATATAATCGCGCCATGAAGAGTTGTAAGGAAATCCGTGCCCGGTCCTGGACGTTGCTTCAGGGCAAATGGTTTTGGCGTTTGATGCTTGTCGGGCTGGCGCTTCAGTTCGTGACGGGCTTCGTCAATGGACTTGTTTCGTCGGCGTTCGCAAGCCTGTCGATTCATTCGTTGAGCGAGTTTCTGATGAGTAAGTTTCGGGCGATGCAGTCTGGGCTGGACTACACGTTGCCGACCGTACGCGCGACGGTTTGGATGTACGGCGGATTCCTTTTCCAGTCTTTCATCGCCTACATTTTCGGCGCAATCCTCGTCTATGGCTTCATGCGAACCCTGTTGAAGGCAGACGCAGACGACGAGAATCAGTGGTTCGCGGAGGCATTCGGCGGTTTCGCGCGTCCGTTCGAGGTCACCTGGCTCCTGGCGCTCATGAATCTGAGGGTCTTCTTGTGGTCGCTCCTCTTTTTTGTCCCGGGAATCGTCGCTGCCTATCGCTATCGTCTCGCGTGGTTTTTGAAGAACGAGCACGCAGATTGGTCGGCGTCGAAATGCTTGACGGAATCGGGGTGCTTGATGCAGGGCTGCAAGTGGAATGCATTCTGTTTGGACTTCTCTTATGTCGGTTGGTTTGCGCTCGTGATGTTGCTGATGAGCGTGAGTCTCGTAATCGGCAATGGCGGCATTGCGTTTGGCGGTGCAATCGGTATGTTGATCGGGGCGTTCGCTTTCTATCTGTTCGTCAAAGTCATATTGGGATTTCTCGTCTCGCGCGTCGTCTTTTACCGTGAGATCGTTCCGAGGAGCGTTGCCTGAGCTTGATTCTCGCACCATTGCGCGGCGTCACGATCCGTTGTTTTCGTGGGACGTTTGCCGCCGAGATAGCCGCCGCAGGGTTTACGGAGGCCATCACGCCGTTCATTCCCGCAATCCCCGGTCTTGATCCGCTCAAGGACCGCGAACTCGCGCCGGTCCATTCCGCCATTCCGCCATTCCGCCATTCCGCCCTCCGGCTCACCCCTCAGTTCATCGGCAAAAACCCTGCCGCGCTGCGCACGTGCCTTGAACGCGTCCAGGCGGCGGGTTACGATACGGCGGACTTGAACTGTGGCTGTCCCTTCCCGATGGTTCGCAACAAAGGGCGCGGCAGCGGCATTTTGCGCACGCCGGACGTCTTGCGGCAGATGCTTGATGTCGGTTGTGCGACGATGGGTCCTGGCAAGTTCTCCATCAAGGCGCGGTTGGGCGTGGATCGTCCGGACGAACTGCTGAAGCTGATGCCGCTTATCAACCAGTATCCGCTTCGCTTTCTCACGGTCCATGCGCGCACGGCGCGGCAGATGTACGAAGGCGCGTGCGACAACGTGGCGTTGGAAAACGTCGCGCACGTGGCAAAAGTCCCCCTTGTCCGAAACGGAGATCTTGGTTTGGATGCGTCCGAGGGTATGGTCGGACGTGCTTTTGTCCGCTCCTTGGGCGAACGCGAAGATGCGCGTGACCTTCTGTTGCGTTACATTGCGGCATCGTCGGACGAACTGTACGGCGACCGTCCCGTCCTCGGGCGCGTTAAGGAGCTCGTCGCGTATTGGAAGGGTCTGCCGCGCTGGAAACGCAAATGGAACCTCGTGAAGATTTGTCGTTCGCTCGACGAACTGCGTGCAGTCGTCTGAAGAGAGAGGAAAAGCAAGATGATTCGGATTGCAAATGGAACGGTAGTCGATGGCACGGGATGCCCTGCGTTCGTCGGAGACGTCTGGGTCGAGGGGGATCGAATTGCGGCGGTTGAGCCGTGTGCGGAATCGGTGCAGATCGCGGACGCGTCGTCCGTTGAGACGATCGATGCGACGGGGTTGATCGTCTCGCCAGGCTTCATTGACGCGCATGCGCACAGTGACGCGTATCTTGTGCTGGAACCGGATGCGCCGTCGAAGGTCACGCAAGGCATTACGACGGAGATCAACGGACAATGTGGAGGCTCGATCGCGCCGCGGTATGGCGAAGCGCGGCTTTCGGGCGACTGGTCCGCGTTGCTGGGCGACCGTCTGACATGGCGTTCGTTGGCGGAGTACCGCGAGGTTCTTGCGGTGGCGAAGCCTGCCGTCAACACGGTGCAGTTCATTGGGCACAACACCTTACGCTCGTCCGTCGTCGGCTATGCGGGGCGCGTGGCGACATCTGACGAACGATGCGAGATGTGCCGTCTGCTCGAACAAGCGTTGGACGAAGGCGGCTGGGGACTCACGACGGGGCTCATCTATCAGCCCGGGAAGTATGCGACGGACGAAGAGGTCGAGGGACTGGCGCGCGTGGCGGCTGCGCACGGTGGCTTCTATGCGACGCACATGCGCTCGGAAGGCGACCGCATCTTGGAATCGATAGACGAAGTCATCGGTCTCGTGCGCCGAACGGGCATTCGCGCGGAGATCTCACACCTGAAGACGAGCGGCAAGCGGAACTGGCACAAGATTGACGCGGTGCTGGAGAAGATGCAGACCGCCGTTGATGCGGGGGAGCTTCTCGGAAGCGACCGCTATCCGTATTGCGCGGCTGGGACGGATCTCGACGTCCTTCTGCCGGACTGGGCGCAGGAGGGCGCCGCGCTCGCCGAGATGAAGCGTCTGAAGGACACGACCTTGCGTCAGCGTATCATTGATGAAATCGACGCGCTCGACCGTGACTGGTCAACGGTGATGGTTGGCGGAACGTGGGCAGCGGAGAACAGGCCGTTCAGCGGCAAGATGATAGAGGAAATAATTGAATTGTCGAATAATCGAATGCCGTCGCCCTTGACGCCTGGCGAGGTGATTTGCGACATTCTCGAACTGGACGGTTGCAAGACGGGCGCGTTCTTCTTCGGCATGAGCGAGGAAAACCTCGCGAAGATTTACGCGTGTCCGTGGATTGTCCCCGGAAGTGACGCGTCATTGCGCGCACCGTGGGGACCGCTTGCGTCAGATCATCCGCATCCGCGCGCCTACGCGACGATGCCCGAGTTCTATCGCCGCGTGCGAGGGCTTGGCGCATCATGCGAAGAGACGGTTGCGCGCATGACATCCGTTCCCGCGCGGCGTTTCGCGATTCCGAATCGTGGCGTTCTGAAGAAGGGCGCGTTTGCCGATGTGGTCGTCTGGCGAGAATCCGCGTTCATGGCGCGCGCGACGTATCGCGCGCCGCACCAGCTCTCGGACGGCATGAAGCTCGTCATGGTCAATGGCGTCGTTCCGTATGTGAACGGTGCCTTCACGGGAAATCGCGCCGGACGGTTCTTGGAGAGGTAAGGAGGCGCGCATGAAGACGCGAGAGGAATCCGAATCGCGCAGCTCTACGGCGTGGAGGGGTGGTGCTCAATTGCGGCTTTTGCCACGATGACAGACCCGCAATCTCCCTGCACAATTTCCTCGCAGGCTGACATGGCACAGTCAGTCCGCAATTTGGTATAATTCAAGCTCATGAGTTCAAAGACAGGCGAGACGCGGAATCGGCTTCTTCTGAAGATTGCCGCGATTGACAAATCGTTGAAAGCCGAGTTCAAGGCGCATGCCGCGCCGATTGTCGAACTGATCGAAGCGCAGACCCATGACCCGTTCTGCGTACTGGTCGGAACGATTCTAAGTGCGCGCACGAAGGATGCCTGTACGGCGAGTGCGGTGACACGCCTGTTCGCGATGGCACGGCACAGAGGCCATTTCGGTCCGGCTGACCTCGAACGTCTGACGATTCCCGAGATCGAGAAGCTTATCTATCCCGTTGGATTCTACCGAGACAAGGCGCGTCACCTGAAAGAACTGCCGCGCGTCCTTCGGGAAAAGTTCAGCGGCGTGTTGCCGAACACGGTTGAGGCATTGTGCGAACTGCCGGGTGTCGGACGCAAGACGGCGAATCTGACGGTTGCCGTCGGCTTCGATCTGCCGGCGATTTGCGTCGACGTGCATGTTCACCGCATCTCGAACCGGTTGAGGCTTGTGAAGACGAAGACGCCGCTGGAGACGGAGATGGCATTGCGCAAGCTGCTGCCGGTGAAATATTGGAAGACATGGAACTCACATCTCGTCTCATTCGGTCAGACTCGCTGTGGCCCCGTTCGCCCGAAATGCGAAGGCTGTCCAATCCGAAATTACTGTCATGAGGAGAAGAAGAGATGAAATGCAAAGTCATGGGAATCGTTAACGTCACGCCCGACTCGTTCTCGGACGGTGACAAATTCTTTCGTCCCGAAGAGGCCATCCGCCGTGCGCGCAATCTCATGGATGAGGGGGCCGAGATCATTGACTTCGGCGGCGAATCGACACGCCCCGGCTCGATGCCGCTCGGCTGGGAAGAGGAATGGGCGCGGCTGGAGCCTGTGCTGAACGGAGTGAGAGGCCAGAAGGGGAAGGGGGAAAGCGCGGGGGTTCGGATTTCCGTCGACACCTATCATCCCGAAACGGCCGAGAAGGCGATTTCCTTAGGCATGACGATTGTCAACTGCGTGTATGCGGAGCCTGTCCCCAAGATGCTGAAGATCCTTGATGCGCACCCTGAGGTCGAACTCGTCCTGCCCGTGCGGAGCGCGGCGGAACTTGCGCCTTACATGTCGTATCTGCCGCGCCTTTACCTCGATCCGATGATTGGCTTTGGCACGACGCGCGATGATGATCTGCGCCTCTTGCAATCCGTTTCCGCGCTTGCGAAGCTGGGTCGTGTCCTCGTTGGCGCGAGCCGAAAGCGTATCGTGAAGAAACTGACGGGCACGAAGGTGCCGGGAAAGGATCTTGCCGGGAATCTGGCGATTGCGTTGTGGTCGGCTTTGAACGGCGCATCTGTCGTGCGTGTGCATGATGTGCGCGAGACGGTTCAGGCGCTGAAGGTCCTCGGCGCGCTCTCGGAGGTTTCGGCGTGAGGCTTTTCGATACGCATTGTCATTTCGAGACGCAGGACATGGCGGAGATCGCGGCGGTCTTGGCTCGTGCCAAGGCGGCGGGCGTTGAGAGACTGATGGCGGTTGGCGGAAGCGACGCGCTGAACACGGCGGCGCAGCTGGCAGGAGAAATCGGCAAAAAGGACGAAGGAAGAGGCGCGGACGGTCAACTCCCTGTTGTCTGGACGGCGGTCGGCTATGATCGAGACCAGGTCAAGGGCGTTTCTTCTGATTCGTTAATCCGATCATTCGACGATTCAAATGTTTCTCCTTCCGCGTTGGGTGAAATCGGTCTGGACTACCATTATTCGCCGGAGACGCGCACGGCGCAGATCAAGCTCTTCACCGAACAGCTGGAGAAGGCGCGCAAACGGAATCTCCCCGTCGTCATCCACACGCGCGCGGCGGCGGAGGACACGTATGCGATTTTGAAGGAGATTCCGTCGCGCGGCATCATTCATTGCTTCACGGGAACGCCCGATGAGGCGCGCGCATATCTCGACCTCGGCTTCTATATCTCGATCTCGGGAATCGTCACATTCAAGGCGGCCGACAATGTGCGGCTCTCGGCGCGGTATGTGCCCAATGACCGGATTCTCATTGAGACGGATGCGCCGTACCTCGCGCCTGTGCCAATGCGCGGACAGGTGAATGAACCCGCATTCATTCGCCACACATGTGAGTTCCTCGCCGCGTTGCGGGGTCTGTCCCCCGAGGCTCTTGCCGAACTGACCTTTGCGAACGGTGAAGCCGCTTTCAGTCATGGTTGATTTCGACCAGACTTTCATGCGGATGGCCCTGCGCGAAGCCGAAAAGGCGGCTGCGGACGGCGAAGTTCCGCTTGGGTGCGTCATTGTCGCGCCCGCCGTTCTGGAGCCGGCGCATGACGGACACCCCGCGATTTACGATTCCGATCCGACGCAAGCGCGGATACTCGGACGTGCGCACAACCAGACGGAAGGACTCTTGGACGCGACGGCGCATGCCGAGATTTTGGCGCTGTCGGCAGCGTTCGCCGCTGTCGGCGACTGGAGACTGACGGGTGCGCGGCTTTATGTCACGAAAGAGCCGTGTCCAATGTGTGCGGGCGGCATTGTGCTCGCGCGGCTGGAGACCGTCGTCTGGGGCGTTTCCGATCCGAAGCGCGGCGGTGGCACGACCTTCGGGATCTTCGACCACCCTGGCATCAACCACCATCCCGAGATTGTCACGGGTGTCTGCGAAGCTGAGTCAAAGGCTCTTCTTCAAGATTTCTTCCGTGCTCGGCGCGGCTTCTCGCGCATATGACCCGATATGGTATAATGTCACGCGCCAGAGTGCAGAAGAGACGGATCATGAACAGGATTCTTTTTGAAGAAAATGAGATCGAGGGGGATGTTGCCGCGTTTGGCGGTGCCCGTGCCGAACATGTCCGGAAGGTCCTCCACGGGGAAGTCGGGCAGACGCTCAAGACGGGCGTCGTCAATGGCCGGCTGGGGACGGGCGAGATCCTCGACATGGGTGACCCGATTCGCGTCCGCGTCCGTCACACGGACGAGCCGCTGAAGCCGTGGGCCGATCTCGTTTTGGCGCCGCCGCGTCCGCGCATCCTCAAGCGTCTGCTGCCTCAGCTCGCGACGCTGGGCGTCGGGCGCGTCTTTCTGGTCGGCGCGAAGAAGGTCGAAAAGGCCTTTTGGGGCGCGACGCTCCTGAAAGAGGAAGTCTACCGTCCGCTTCTGATCGACGGCCTGATGCAGGGCTGCGTCTCGACGATCCTGCCGACAATTGCGACGCGGCGCGATTTCCGCAAGTTCGTGGCGGATGAGCTGGACACGCTTTCCCCGACGGCGCGGCGACTGGTCGCGCACCCGTACGCGACCGAGGGGCGCGGGCCTTGTGACGCAAGGCGGAATGCGGAGAAACGGCCCGTTTTCTTGGCGATTGGCCCCGAGGGCGGATGGACGGACGAGGAGGTCGCGCTTTGGGAGGCGCACGGTTTCACGCGCATCTCGCTGGGTTCGCGCATCCTCCGAACTGACACGGCGACCGTCGCGCTCTTGGCCCAGCTTCTGCCGTAGGCCAGTTTTTCGCGAAGCGTTTCGCGCGAAAAGAATCTGTCCATGTCCGCTTGACACCCGAATGGGTAATATGATATAGTTCGCAGTGCTGGGCGGAGAGGACACCCGAGTGGGTGACAATTTGCACAACACAAACAAAAGGAAAACACACATGAAAAAACTCATGATTATGCTTTCGGCGGCATCGCTGGCCATCGGCCTGCGGGCGGCCGGACCGTATCCGAGCGGTTCCGCGTTCAACGGGGAGACGCTGGACGAGGCGGAACAGGCGCTGTGGTCCTCTACCGAAGGGCTCAGCATCGACAAGGAGGTGACGGCCGTCGGTTATCTGAAAGACCGTCCCGAGCTGTTCAACGAAACGACTAAGGGCAACAGCCTGAAGATCTCGACGAGCCTGTCGGCCCCGGTCTACCGCGCAATCGTCGCGGACGCGACGCCTCAGGACATCGGCACGGGCGTCTACGTCGATACGCTCGTCAAGTTCACGGCGTTCGACCCCGAAGACGTGGCGACGATTGACGGCACGGAGGCCAAACTCGCGGTTTGGGTCAAGGAGATTGAGGGCGAGACGCCGAGCTACCAGCTCATGGTCACGGCGGGCCGCGTGGATGGCGAGACGGTCACGGTGCAGAACTACGTGTGCGCGACGCAGTCCGCGATCAACACGGACGACTGGTATCGTCTGACGATCAAGTCCATCAAGAACATCAACGGCGACGGCCTGATGGGCTTCGTCGTGTTCGTCGATGGCGATGTGGTCTCCTGCGGCGAGAGCAAGTTCGCGAACGTGACGCTGACGCAGCAGGCCGCGCTCTGGGACGATTCGGGCAAGCTCTTCCCGGCGCTGGTCAAGCAGGATTCGACCTTGAAGCAGGTCGGCTTCGCGGGTCAGGGCCACATCGACGACTTCTCGATCACCGATGCGGCGCCGGGCTTCGCGGCGGACCTCCCGTCGTTCACCGTTACGGGCGGCGACCATGTGGCGAGCTTCACGTTGGGCGACAAGACCTGGAACGTGGGCGACGAACCGCTCGTGTTCATCGCCAACTCTGCCGCGCCGCGGATTGCGACGATTGTCTACGCGACGGGCTACTTCGGCGACGAGACGCAGGAGCTTGAGATTGCGGCGGGCGCAGCCCTCACGGTCGGCAACGCCAAGGCTCTCGCGGCGACAGTGACGATTGATGGTACGGAGACGAAGTGCGAGACGTTGGCAGCGGCGGTTGCGGCAGTCAACGCGGCGACCTCGGCAGTGACGCTGAAGCTCGGTGCGGCGTGTACGGAAGAACTGATGTTTGAGAACGCCAACAACGCGGCGATTACGTTGGACCTCGCTGGCCAGACGGTTTCGATGCCCGTCTACGCGGCCACGAAGCTGATTGTTGTCGACTCGGTCGGCACAGGCAAGGTCGATGAAAATCTTGACGGCGACGGCGGTCTGGAGATTCTTGGCGGCAAGTTCCTCGCGGGGAAGAACGGCCATCTTGCGAATAAGGCAACCTTCCCGGAAGGCATGATGCTGCAGGAGGGTACGGACGGCTATCTCTCGCTTGTCGAAATGACGGTTGAGGAGGACGGCACGGCGGCGCACCCCTACACGATCAGCACGGTCGCGGACCTCGAGAAGCTCAACACCCACAAGACGGGCAGCAAGTTCTTCGAGCTGAAGAACGACATCACGCTGACGGAGAAGTGGGCGGGCATCGGCACCTACGACAACGACAAGAATGCCGACGCCTTCGACGGCACGTTCGACGGCAAGGGCTTCGCGATTCGCGGCGTCACGTTTGCGGACAACGGGTCGGGCAAGAACAACTACCGCGGCTTCTTCAACCAGGTCAACAACGCGACCATCAAGAACCTCACGATTGAGGGCGATGGCTTCGGCACGGATGTTCCGGCGGGCGAATACGGCTGCGCGCTCGTCGTCGGCTGCGCGAACAACTCCACGATCGAGAACTGCGTTGCCTCCGGCACCATTGCCTCCGGCACCCATAACGTCGGCGGCATCGCCGTCCGCATCAAGGACACGATGATCAAGGGCTGCACGAACAAGGCGAACATCACGGGCAGCTACACGAAGGTCGGCGGCATCGTGGTTCTCTGCCAGAATTCGACGGCGTCCTTCTTGATTGAGAACTGCACGAACGAGGGTACGCTGACGGTGGCGGGCAATGCCGAGAAGGCCGGCAAGGATGGCCTCGGCGGCATCATCGCCTATGTGGGTGACGCAAAGCTCACGCTCAAGGGTTGCTCGAACACGGGCGCGCTCGTGACGGGTGAGGGTGCGCATCCATTGGCAAAGGTCGGCCAGATCGTCGGCTATGCGTACACGGCCTTCGCGGTCGAGGGCACGTTCACGGTGCGTGCCGACATCCGCTCAGTCGGCGACAACGCCAACGCGGCTGACGGCCTCAACTTCGCGACGGTCGCGGACGGCGTGGCGACGCTTGTCGCAGACAGCGCGGCGGTCAATGGCGCGAACCTCAAGGTCATGGCGGCGGGCCAGACGGTCACGCTTGGCGCGATTGGCGAGTCGATCACGCTCGACACGACGCTCGCGACGGTGACGGTCACGACGACGGCCGAGAACGCCATGGTGACGCAGGAGGGCAACGTCTACACGGTCGTCGAGAAGACGGGCATTACGGCGTGGACGGACGTGACGGACGATACGCCGCTGGCGGACATTCCGGGCGTTTCCGCTGAGGATGCGGCGAAGCTTGGAGCGTCGAACGTCAAGCCGTCGGCAATCGCGACTTGGGCGAACGATGCGGCCAAGGGCAACGTGACGGTCGGCGACGCAATCAACCTCGACGCGTTCGTCATGGACGCCGCGAACACGGCGACCACGGCTGAACTGGAGGCGAAGGCGGCGGCGGAAATCACGCAGGAAGTTCTCGACGCGATTGTGGCGGCCGGCACGGCGGCGGACATCTCCGCGATTGCGGCGAAGTATCCGAACGCGACGGTCACGGTCGTCCCGGCGACGGAGCTTGTCTCGACCGACACGGCGAAGTTCTTCAAACTGAAGTTTGAGCTGAAGGTCGTCGCGCAATAAGGCGAGACGCCAGAAAGAGACCGAAAGGTCAAACAGGCGAGGGCTGGGGCAGATGCCTCAGCCCTCGGTGTCTTGGGAGGGGAGAGGGGAGCATGGTCTGACGGCGTGTCGAACTCTGCCGCCGGTGACTTGTAAAGATGGGGGTGGCTCTTCCATCCGCATGGAGACGCCTCTTTCATCCGCATGGAGATGCCCCTTCCATCCGCATCGGTTGACGCATCCGTTCCAGGTCGTCCCCGGCGTCTATGGGGTGGCGTTGTTCGCTTTTCTTCTTTGGTTGAACCCCCTGGCCTTCCTCTCTTCTTTGCGGACCCGTTAGATTTTGCAATTTCCAATTGATCTTCACCCAAACGCGCTGTTTTTATGGTATAATGCGCTTTGATACCATTGGGTGGACTGTGCCCGCGCATTCGCGCGTGGCACCTTTCGCCTGTAGAGAGAAGATGAACATGAAGAGAGTCTTGACTGTTTTTGCTTGGTTGATGACGCTTGCGGGTGGCGCATGCGCTCTCACTGCTTCGGCGGCGGAAGGCGAGGAGACATTGCCGGGCGGCGGTACCGTCTCGTATGTCGGCGCGGCGGAAGTCGGCCGCATTGGCACGGACCTGTTGCTGAAGTTCACGGGCGCGGGCACGTTCACGCTGCCGGGGACGACGAAGGCGCGGGTCCTCGCGGTGGGCGGCGGCGGCGGCGGCGGCGGCAACAGCCGGCGCAATCCCTCCTCGGCGACGAAGCCGTTCGGCGCGGGCGGCGGCGGCGGCGCGGGCGGCCTCGTGGAGCGGGACGGTCTGCTGTCGGCGGCGACGTACGCGGTCACGGTGGGCGCGGGCGGCGCGGGCGGCGTCTCGTCCCTGTCGTACGCGTCGATCACGGCGGGCGGCGCGGGCGGCAAGACGACGGTGCTGAAGGGCGGCGCGGCGTGGATCGAGGCGCTGGGCGGCGGCGGCGGCGGCGGCAACGGTCCGGGGCTCTCGGGCGGATCGGGCGGCGGCGGCTCGCAGCACAGCGGCGACGGCTCGACGTTCACGGCCTCGGCGGCGGGCGCGGGTGCGGACGGCCAGGGCTTCGCGGGCGGCGCGGGCGACGCGGCGCTCTACGGCGGCGGCGGCGGCGGCGCGGGCGGATCGGGCGCGGCGGCCTCGACGGGCGACCCGGTCGGCGGCGCGGGCAAGGCGAGCGACATCACGGGCGTGACGGCGTATTACGCGGGCGGCGGCGGCGGCGGCTACAACCTCTCGACGGCGACGGGCGGCACGATTGCGGGCGGATCGGGCGTTGGCGGCAGGGGCGGCTACGGCTCGGCGGCGGCGACGGCGGGCGCGGACGGCACGGGTTCGGGCGGCGGCGGCAACGGCTCCTTCAACGGCGCGGCGGGCAAGGGCGGCGACGGCGTCGTCTACGTCCGAATCTCGGCGGCAATCGAAGGAGGGCTTGACAAGCCGACGGATCAAGTCATTGACCATGATGGCGAGGCCCATACGGCGGTCAAGGAGTCGCCTTTCTACACGGTGACGGGCGACAATACGGCGACGGAAGTCGGCGTCTACTTTGCGACGGTCACGCCAGTGGCGGGCGTGACGTGGGCGGACGGCACGACGGACGCGGTCACGGTGACGATGACGATTGTCGCGCCCGGCTCGAAGACGGGGGCGGAGCTTGTTTCGGGCGTGCCGGTCTCGTATGTCGGCGCGGCGGAAGTCGGCCGCATTGGCACGGACCTGTTGCTGAAGTTCACGGGCGCGGGCACGTTCACGCTGCCGGGGACGACGAAGGCGCGGGTCCTCGCGGTGGGCGGCGGCGGCGGCGGCGGCGGCAACAGCCGGCGCAATCCCTCCTCGGCGACGAAGCCGTTCGGCGCGGGCGGCGGCGGCGGCGCGGGCGGCCTCGTGGAGCGGGACGGTCTGCTGTCGGCGGCGACGTACGCGGTCACGGTGGGCGCGGGCGGCGCGGGCGGCGTCTCGTCCCTGTCGTACGCGTCGATCACGGCGGGCGGCGCGGGCGGCAAGACGACGGTGCTGAAGGGCGGCGCGGCGTGGATCGAGGCGCTGGGCGGCGGCGGCGGCGGCGGCAACGGTCCGGGGCTCTCGGGCGGATCGGGCGGCGGCGGCTCGCAGCACAGCGGCGACGGCTCGACGTTCACGGCCTCGGCGGCGGGCGCGGGTGCGGACGGCCAGGGCTTCGCGGGCGGCGCGGGCGACGCGGCGCTCTACGGCGGCGGCGGCGGCGGCGCGGGCGGATCGGGCGCGGCGGCCTCGACGGGCGACCCGGTCGGCGGCGCGGGCAAGGCGAGCGACATCACGGGCGTGACGGCGTATTACGCGGGCGGCGGCGGCGGCGGCTACAACCTCTCGACGGCGACGGGCGGCACGATTGCGGGCGGATCGGGCGTTGGCGGCAGGGGCGGCTACGGCTCGGCGGCGGCGACGGCGGGCGCGGACGGCACGGGTTCGGGCGGCGGCGGCAACGGCTCCTTCAACGGCGCGGCGGGCAAGGGCGGCGACGGCGTCGTCTACGTCCGAATCTCCTCGACGATGGAGGGCACGTTTGAAAAGCCGGCGACCACGGTCACCTACGTCTATGACCGCATGGCGCACTATTCGCTCAAGCCGAACGCGTTCTATTCCGTTTCGGGCGAGAATGTCGGCACGGATGCGGGCACATACGTCGCGACGGCGACGCTGTTGCCGGGCGTGACGTGGCCAGACGGCACGACGGACGCAGTCACGGTGACGATGACCATCGAAAAACGCCCCGTCACGTTCTCAGGGCTGACGCTTGCGGACTGGGAATACAAGGCGACGCCGGTCCCCGAGCCGATCTGCACGGTCACGCCCGACTGGGTGACGCCGACCTATGACTATCAGCTGCAGGTCGGCGCGACGCCGACAGCTGACAATTGGACGGCGGCGCGGCCGACGGCGGCGGGCGCCTACTGGGTGCGCGTCTCCGCGCCCGACGTGACGAACTACAGCTTTACGCCCCTGACGGCGACATTTCGGATTACGCCCGTCGCGGTGACGTTGAGCGACTTCCGCCAGAAGGACTGGATGTTCGGCACGCCCGACGCGGCGACGCCGCGCCCGATCCTGACCGTCGCGCCCGACTGGGTCGAGATTGAGATGTCGTATGCCGACTACACGGACGGCACGGCGGCGGCTGACGTGCCTGATGACCGGTGGCGCACGGAGAAGCCGACGGCCATCGGGCGCTACTGGGCGCGCGCGACCGTGCCGTCGGACGGCAACCATGTCGCTTCGCCCGCGTGCGTCTACACCGATTTCCGCATCGTGAACGGCCTCGGCGACCGCTTCATCGATTACGTCGAGATCACGAACCTCACGTACGTCGGCTCGTCTCCGGCTGAACTCACGAACTTTCCGTATCGCGTCACGCTCTCGGAGAAGGGTTTGCCGGGCTTCCTCTACGAACGCGCGGGTGATGACGGACAGACGCTGGCCTTTACGGACGCGGACGGCAACGTCCTGCCGTATTTCTGCGACGAGAAGGACTGGAACACGCGTGGCGAAAGCGTTGTCTACGTGCGTCTGCCGCGCGCGAACGCGACACCCCAGCTCATTCGTCTCTATTGGTATCAGCGCGCGACGACGACCGTGCCTGACCACGATCCTGATTCGGTCTTCGCCGACTGGAAGCGGTCCGACGCGGATACGCGCCAGGACGAGGTCCATGCGGGGTTCGACCTTGTCGTGCGCAACGGCTACCGCGTCAATTTCTGGCGTCGCCTTCCGACGCTCTCGAAGACGATGTGGAACGAGGGTGAGGCGCCCGCGACGATCACGGATCCCGTGGTTGCCGACGGCACGTTCACGCGGCGTTTCCTTGATGCGGGGACAAAGGCCGAACTGACGGACATGCCGACGCGCGGCGGTGCGTATCGCGTCAGCTTCGAGCTTGTTGACCACAACCTTGAATACGAGCCGCTGGAGTGCCATGTCGATTTCTGCATCATGAGTTCGCAGTCGATGGACGACCTACAGGGCGCGGCGCCGTCCCTCACGCTCTCGGGACGCGTCATGCTCGCGAACTCGGATACCGCGCCCGGACACGAGGTGACGGATCAAGGCTACTGGCAGACCGACGCCGCGAAGTACCCTGTCTTTTGGACGCATACGGGCACGCATGACACGATGTCGTCGCTTCCCAACCTGATGTGGGCGGGCGCCGGTACGGACCACCGTCTCAGCTTTCGTGATGATGCGGGGCAAACGAACCTGCTTTGGCGGTTCACGAGCGTCTATCTGGGCAATACCTTCCGCTATGCGAGCCTTGCGCAAGAGGGCGATGCCAAGGTGTTTCTGCCGACTTCGGCGACGGCGTTGCCGCGCATGACGGAGACCTCGACGGGCAACTTGAACGGCGAAGCGACGTGGATGGTCCTGCGCAACACGACGGAAGCGGCCATCTACTCGCCCTGCTACACGAACGGCATCGGCACCATCTACTTTGACGCGATCAACACGCGCACAACGGACACATGCCCTCCGGAGGTCTCGCATCTTGTCGTCGAAGTCGTGACGAATGTCCTTGACGAGGCGGGCAACAGCCTGCCGCCGACGGACGCCAACTGCCGGGGCGAGAACGAATACGGCAACGTCGAGGAGTTCGGACGCTTGAAGGAAAGCCTGTGGCAGAGGCTGATGGTCGTGCCGCTCAAGCGCGACAACGGCGCGGCCGAATTCACGCGTCTCGCGGAGACGGACGAGGTTGTCCTCGACATTGCCAAAGGCAAGTCGGTCAACAACTTTTTCCGCATCTGCGCAACGGCCGACATCCATGGCCCGGCGCGCTTCCGCATTCGTCGTGCGACGTCGGGCGCGTCGGCAGGCGGCGGCTACCGTCCGGAGCCGGACTTCACGGACTACCTGCTTGCGGTTGACAACATCATCGTCTCCTATCCGAAGTCGGTTGTCGCGCTCCTGCCGTACGGGAAGTCGGATCCCGAGAAGACGGGACGGTACACGATCGGTCAGGAGGGCGCGTTCAGCGTGCCGTTCCCGTCCGTGAACGACCGCGAGATCTATGCGCGGGCGACGAACGCGACCTGGGTCAGCGCGGTGACGAACCTCGACCCGAAGGCTCTCGTGCAGCTTGCGCGCCTGAAGTATCGCTGGCGTTATCTGGACCAGCGCTTCGACCCGGCGGACGGGTCGTGGCGGTCCGTCGATCTGAGCCCGTTCGACAACTACCGCGCGGCGACGCCTCTCGAGCTCCCCGCGCAGTCGGGCGACGTGGAGTTCTTCTTCGAGAGCTTCACCGCGATTCCGTACTATGACTACTACGACTACTCGGGCGCGGACGCGAAACGCGAGCTGAAGCTCGGCGGGCTTTTCTCGGAAGAGACGGGCACGGTCACGAACCGCCTGAGCGCAACGAAGGACTGGTTCTTCCGCTATCGTGCGGGCCGCAGCCCGTGGAGCGGCGTGAATGTCGTCTTGCAGGGCGACCTCGAGGCGAACCAGCCGATGGAGCTTGTCGGCGACCACCTCTGGCGCGGCATGGTGAAAGTGCCTGTCGGCGCGAAAGGCGTCTCGAAGTTCTTCTTCGACGGTCTTGACCGCTGGGACGTGTGGGGCGAGCGGCCGAGCGGTTCGGCGCAGTGGTTTCCGAAGGCGTCGGTGACGCAACTGCCGGGACGCGGCGAGGCCGTGACGACGAGTTCGCCGCAGGAAATCGCGATTGACAGCGCGTCGGGCTATCTCGAATTCCAGTTCAACGACGAGAGCGGCGTCTTCACGGTCGGCCACGCCGAGTTCCAGACGTTCAACCAGTGGCATGACGCGCGGCGCGACGGCGAGACGTTTGTCGGCAGCTATGCCGAGACGAGCGGCGTGAGCGTCGCCGAGATGATCCAGACGAACGCCCACATGAACACGTGGTCGCTCTTCAAGTCGACGGACTCGAACTGGAACGAGGACTTCGACCTCGCGAACTACATCAATGACGGCTATCCGAAATACACGGCGGACTACATCTCGCAGAAGATGCCGCACCAGTGGAGCGGCGCGAACGGCCTGTTCGTCGACGCGAAGCTGACGGCCTCGAACCTCGTCCAGAAACAGACCCAGTCGGGCATCGCCTGGCAGATGGCGGGGCGCGGACGCGGCAGCGTCTCCTTCACGCAGTCCGACACGCCGCCGGGCATCGAGAAGATCAGCTTCAAGGCGCGCCTCGCGCAGGCCGTCACGTTCGCGGACTTCTCGCCGTGCTATGCGGGCGACACGCTGACGATGAAGGACTACACCTTCGTCTGCCCGGCGGTCATGTCAACGGCGAACGGCAACGACTACGCGCCGAACGCGTCGATGAGCATCGTCGGCTACTACTTCCCCGGGCGCGGGTGCTACGAGTTCCGCGTCGAGCGGCGCGATCTCGACGGTTTGCAGCTTTCGGTCCACAAGTGGCATCTGATCGACGGCGAGATCAAGAGCGAATGCCTCGCGTCACGCTGGTTCAAGGGTGCGCTGATGCAGCACGACGGTTCGTCGGGCAACATGGTCGGTGAGCTTTCGAAGAAGATTCCGAAGACCTGGTGCCTCTACCTCTCGCTTGGCGAAGACCCGAAGCAGCCGGGCGCGACGACGGTCCTCGCGGGTCTCTCGGTTGACAAGAACAGTCCGACGAGCGCGACGTTCAGCGATGTCTCCTACCGTTCGCTCGCCTGTGTGGACAATACGCCGACGCGGCACACCTTCGGCACGTTCGGCGTCCTGCCGACGAATTGCGCGGGCCAGTTCATCAATCCGCGCCACTGGACGACTTTCGTGCCGTTGGCCAACGTCACGTGGACTTCGCTCACGGCGTCTGACCAGGCGGAATATCCGCTTTGGAGGGGCTATGCCGACTCGAAGAAAGTGGTATTCATGAACAAGCCGGGAACTGCCACGGTCAACGACGGCAAGAACGTGACGGCTAACGCCTGGGTCTTCACGCCGAGCCGCACGGTCGCCTCGACGAACAGATACAGCAACGTCAACGACTATTACGGCATCAAGTCGCCAGACAGTCTCACGCAGACGGTGAAGGTTCAGCTCAAGCCCATGAACGGCAGTGGGGGATGGACGACGGTGAAAGAGGTCGCGGTCGAGCGCTACGCCTTCAACGAGACGCCGTTTGAGGTCACGCTGCGGACGAACGCGAACTGCCACGTGCAACTCGTTTCGGGCGCGAAGCCGACGGACGTCACGGTCTGGGACATTCAGCAGACGGCCTGGAACGGTCTCGACATCGAAGGCCTCGAAGGGCTTTCGCGCGACTTCGCCTACACGCAGGGCCGCGTGGACGCGCACGTTTCGGGTGACGTGACGAACCATTACGTCACGCTCCAGCCGGCGCGGGCGAACCCGGCGCGCGCATTGTCTGTCCGTTCGCCGCTCCTGAACGGCCTCGGCATGGTCGGCTTCTCCTACAAGGACGTGCAGGAGGGCTGCCGCCTTCTCGTCCAGGTCGCGACGAACGACGTGAGCGGCAACCTGAACGGCACGCTGGGCTACAACTACTCGACGAACGCCGTCCCGCTCGGAACGGAGGCCGTCGTACCGCAGTGGATCACCGTGCGCGAGTTCACCTATGACGAGTTGAAGGGCGCAAGCTCGAAGGAATACTATCTGGGCTGGCATGATCACGCGGAGCGTCCGCTCAGAGGCGTCATCCGCGTCGCCATTGCGCCGTCCGTCGTGCAGGCGGCGGCGGGCCGCGTGCTGGACAAGCCCGAGTACGGCGCGATCACGATCACCGACATCTACGTGCACGACGAGCCGGCGATTGACATGCGCAGCTGGATTGGCTTCAACTTGCGCGTCGTGGGTGACACGTCCGATACGGAACGCCGCATGCTTCTCTCGGACGCGTCAGTCAGCACGTCGGGCGGCGAGATCGGCTCGGGCCTCTCGGCGGGTCTCAACGATTCGTTCCGTCAGATTCTCGGCGACAAGTCGCAGTACGACAAGGTCAATCCGTGCGTGCAGTCGCCGACGTTCGGCAAGTACACGCTGACGAACGGCGTCGAGAAGCAGGCGTCCATCGGGCAGATCCGCTTCCGGGCGCGTCTCTACGAGACGAATTCGGCGGCGATGAAGCCGGCGACCGTCACGCTCTACGGCGCGACTGACGGCGCGGCGATCGACTGGGGCGAGGCGATCACGAACTTCACGGTCACGACGCCGGTCTACGAGATCTTCGAATACCGTGCGCCGGCGCAGAAGAACTTCGCGTCCATCCGGCTCGTGGTGGACAACGTGATCAACCCGGCGACGGGCGTCACGCCGCAGCGCGTCCTCCTTGACGAGATCGCCGTCACGGAGAAGACGGACTCGAAGGTTGGCTTCGTCTATGCGCGGCCGTTCCGCACCGGCATCGACAACGACCGCATCGTTGAAGACATCCTGAGCAAGGACCAGCAGCCGTTGAGCGGCGAATCGTGGGGCGTTCAGACGCAGCTGCGGCTGGACCAGCTTGCGGACGACATCGACACGGACCGGGGCTTCCGCGTGACGTTGCGCACCTTTACGGGGACGAGCCCGTGGGGTTACGACCAGTGGCTCGACAAGCCGGGCGCGAGCCCCGAGGTCGCCCTGACGCAGGTCGGGCCGAAGACGAACTACGTTTTCCGCTCGACGGGAAGCGTGCCCGCGTCGATCATCAAGCCGGCGCTGAAGGGCAACACCGTCGTGCAGTACGTCGTCACGGCCTACTACTACGAGCGCGGCGGCACGAGCGAACTGTCGGCGACGATTGGCGACGGCGCGGTCGAGGGCATCGAGTGGACGAATCCGGTCTGGTACGCGCCCGTGGACTACAACGACGACTATGGGCAGAACCACACGCACTTCTCGCCGTACACGATCCTTGACGCGGTGCTGCCGGGCCGCGTGTGGATCAACGAGCTGAACTACAACGACGGCGACTACCGCAGCGTCACCAACCAGTTCATTGAACTCGCCGTGCCGTGGGGCGTCGATCTCGAAGGCTGGCGGCTGCAGATGACGGACATCAACCACAAGACGCTCACGCTCGCCGTCCTCGGGCAGAACGGCGTGCCGGCGATGAAGAAGTCAACGGACGGCCACCGCAGCGGCGACTATGATTTCCTCGTGCTCGTGAGTCCGAAGACAAAGGCGAACGGTCGCCTTGTCGATAGCGTGACGGGCCAGCCGTTTGTACCGGACGGCACCTGGACCGGGACCCCGCTTTCGAGCACATTCCCCGGCTCGTCGCTCCAATACGACATCCCGTATGAATTTTCGCTCTATCGGCCGAGCGGCATCCTCGAACAGCAGATTGTCGTCGGCGGCACGAACACGTTGTTCGGATCCGAGTATACCGATTACATCCATCAGTACGAAGGCACGAACCTCGTGCGCGAACTGAACGAAGTCCTCTACAGTCCGCGCCGCTACTTTGCCGGCAATGACAACGACTGGCTGTCGGACGGTCGTACGCTCTCCTCGTTTGGCGTGACGGGCGCGGCGCATGGCGAAGAAGGCGGCTGGTCCGCCGAGATGCCGTTCACGCCCGGACGCGTCAACGCAGGGCAGGAGCCGCTCACGGGCTGGTACGTCCAGCCGCGCGGCGACAGCGTCTGGGTCTATGCGCAGGTGGTCGGCGACGCGCTCTCGCAGCGCATCGGCAAGGACACGGCGCGCGACACGTTTGTCATCGTCAACTCGGGCGCGGACACGAACATCGTCTACACGACCCGGCCGTGGCACGGCATCGGCGCCCTGACGGTGAACGGCGTCACGAACGCAGCGGCGGCGGGCCAGTCTTCGTACACGCTCAACCTGAACAACATCACCGAGACGACGTATGTCGTCGCCCGCGCGGGCGTCAACACGCAGTTGCTCGACGCGGGCCTTGACGTGAACGACCCCTATTCGCCCGCCATCGCGAACTGGCTCGCCGAACGTGCCGAGGCGGGGACGCTCCACCGCCCCGAAGGCCCGATCGAGCTTGGCTTCTACAAGGGCCTGCGCGAGGACAACGCGCCCGTGCCGCTTTCGCTCAAGGAGATGTACTGGCTTGACATGGACCCGACGAAGCCGGGCTGGTGGCTGCGCGGCGACGTCATTGAAGCGGACGGCACGCCAATCTACCGCAAGCGCGTGTGGAACGCGGACTGGACGGAGCACTACACGAACAAGCTTGTGAAAGTGAAGCTTTACCTCTCGAACACGACGGACAACGTCGTGCTGGCGCCAATGCGCCTTCAGGGCCTTGGCAATGAGAAGTCCGACGCGTTCGACGGCAACTGGACGTCGGTGACGTTCAAGGTGACGGCGGCGTTGCAGAACGGTTTGGCAGACGACAATTTCCTGCCGTTCCGCTGGTTCACGTTCGGACCCGACAGTTTCGACGCCGACTGCACGGCGATCATCGAGATTCTCGATCCGTTCTCGCTTTCGTCGCCCGGCCACAGCTATGGCTGGACGGGCTATCGGGGCACGTCGATGTACTTCAAGTGGCGGCTCGACGAATCGCGGCCTCCGGTCTCGGTGGAGATGCTGAACAAGAAGTCCACTTACGAGGGCATTCTGGAGGACGATACGCCGTGAAGACCGTTGATAACCTTGTTGGCAAGCCGTTGAGAAACGGTGAAGAAGTTGTTTGTGTTTTGTAGATAGCCCTTGCTTTCTGGTCATGCTTTTTGGTATCATCTGCAACGGTTTACTGGGAGAGGAGTCTCTCAGGTTGAAAATATGACAGTGAAAAAGAGTACGAGTCAAAATCTCGTGCCCGTTGTGCTCTGCATGACGGGCTTGTGCCTGTTGTTTGTCGCAGGCTGTCGCAAGTCCGAGGAGAAGGCGGTCGATCCGTCTTCCCCTGAGAGCTACATGAATGACCCGGCGTTTCGCCAGAAGCTTTCGGCGGACCGTCAGGAACGCCAGCGCCTGCTGAGCGCACGTGCGCAGATCGTCTCGCAGATGAAGGCGATGATTGACGCGAAAAAGCGCGAACTCGGGACGAATGACCTCGCGGCGGTCAAGGCCGTATTGGACAAGGATTCCGCATGGCAGGAGCTTTTCAGGCAATGCGAAGAGGCGAATGCGAAAGTCGAGGCGAGCCGCAAGGCGACGCTGAACATGGTGCGCGAGCGCATCACCCCCAAAGAACCCGTTTCAAAGAAGTGAAGAGGAAGGTAAACATGAAGATCAACAAACTGTTCTCAATCCTGACGTTCGCCCTTGCGGCGTTTGCGGCGTCGCCGACGCCGGCAGCCACCGGTGACATCGTTGACATTCGTGTCATGGATGACTCGAACAACCTGATGGTGTTCAATTCGGCGCGGAATCCGGGCAGTCCCTATCTCTGTTCGGCGGAGCACCCGCTTGCGGCGGGTGACAAGCTTTATGTCCGCGTCCGTCTGCTTGTGCGCAACTATGACGCCGTGCGCCGTGGCATCGAGGCGCCCAAAGCGTGGGACTTCAAGCCGGGCGTGTTGGGCGGCAGCGAGATCAATCGCCCGAAGTTGGGTCTCTACATGGGCGAGGACCGAGCGCCAGCCTATGCGGAGTATTGTGACAACGGCCCCCAGACTTGGCAGAAGAGCGGCACGCTGGTGACGGACGACCTCGGCAACGCCGACGACGGGTGCAAGTACTACACCGACCTCTATTTCTGCTATACGGTCCAGGCGGGCGACCTCGCGTTGCCAGTCAAGCTTCTGAACGCGACAGGCACGGGGCCGGCTGACGATACTGCCGCGACGACGGGCTATTATCTGCTTAACGCGAGCGGGGACAACTACTGGTCGCTGACGGACGGCACGAACGTCGCGAACTTCTTCTATGGTGACGAGACCCTGCCGGCGGGCGTGAACTGGCCGAACGGCAACGCGACGACGGCGGGTCCGGCGCGCAACCTTGATCTCGTGTCCGAAGGCGCGTTCGTGAAGACGGTTGACTTCGACGCGGGTGATGTGAACGCTCCGGCGGGCTACTGGCGCGAGGTCTACGAGGGCTTGGGACCGGACGTGATTCCCTCGCTCACGGTTGTCGGCGGCGAAAGTTCCGAGCCGACGGTTGTCTACCTCTGGTCTTCTGATGAGACGAAGGTCGAGCTCGTGGCATCGGGCGCGAACACGCTTATTGCTGCGACGAGCGGCAAGAAACTCCTGAAGGTGCCGGTTCCGAAGGGAGCGTCGTCCGTCACCTTCTCGATGAAGGGCGCGGCGGGCGCGGTCGAGGGCGACGAGGCCGACATCTACATGAGTCCGGTCGCGAATGCCGTCTACCGCCCGACGGGTGAACTTTTGGGGGTGACGGTGAACCGCAAGGTGCGCATCGGCGCACCGAAGTCTCCGACGGTCAAGATTTTCATCAACGCACAAGACAAGGTGACCGACACGAAGGTCGCGTTGTCAGAGTCTGACTCTGTGACGTGCGACAACAAGCTCATCCTGACGGTGACGCCGACCTGTCCCGATCCGATCAAGGTGCGCATCAACGCGGCTGTCAGCACGGATGATACGCTGAGCACGCTGGCAGACATCTTCGACCAGAACATCATCCGCATTGCGTCCGGTTCGTTTGGCGGCAACCCGGTTGACCAAAAGGTCAGCGAGGTCGAAATTCCGGCGGGTGCGTCTTCGGTTGTCCTCAACCTCTACCTTTTGGGCGCGACGTCGAAGACCGACACGAAGGGCGTGACGTTTTCCTTGGAGAAGATCTCGGGCCCGGCAAGCGCACAGGTGCCGACGGACTCGAACTGCACGCTGAAGATTAAGAAATCCTTAAAGCCCGTCATCGAGGCCTCGACCCCTGAGTTCACCGTGGGCGAGACGCTCGGCACGATTGCCATCGGTTCTGGCACGGAGAAAGAGTTCAACCTGACGTTGAACGACACTTACAAGAACTTGAATGACACCGCTACGGGCTACACCTTCACATGGAAGACGGAAGGCGAGGACATTGAACCGGTTACGGGCGTGACCATGGATGGCGACGGCAAGTTCGTCGCATCGGCGACATTCTACACGATTTCAGACGGCAAGGAGCTGACGTTGCAGGTCACGGCGCCGAACGGCACGAAGTCCGATGTCGTGAAGTACTGGCTCGTCGTCAACGAAGGGAAGTATACGAAGATTTCCCGCACGGACGGGCGAATTGTCTTCTGTGAAGGCGAGGAGACTCACATCAAGCTTGGCCTTACGCAGGCCTACAGTGGGACGGGCTTTATCTTCCTTTCGGCAGACGATCCGGCGCAGCTGGCCGTCATTGACTCGCCGCTCACGGCGGAAGGTGCGCAGATCACCCGCGGAACAACGGAGGTCGCAACCGAGCGCGTGATTCGCTTCCTTGACGGCGGCAAGGACCTCTCACTCAAGGCGGTCCTCTGCTCGATGAACGACTTGACGCGTCCCGTCACGACTTTCGGTAGCGGCACGATTGAATTCACCGTCACGAACAGGCCGCCGGCGGTGATGTCCGTCACGGCGGCGGGCCAGTACCTTGGCAAGGACGACAACGGCAAGCCGCTGACCGACCCGATTTCGCGCGGCGTCGTGAAGACGTTCTCGGCCGTGATCGACGACGTGGATGCTGACCTCACCGCGACGGGCGCGAAAGCGATGAAGGTGAAGTGGGTCATCGACGGTACGCCGTACGAGGTGTCGCACGACGATTCGACGACGTTTGCCGTCAAGCACACGTTCGCGAACGAGAAGCCGAATGCCCTTGTCCAGGTCTTCGCGAAGGACAAGGACATGACGGACTATCCGACGACGCCGAACTTCAGCTTCACGGCGCGCATCAAGGACACGCCGAAGGTGGAGATCACCCCGTCTCAGCTGATTTTCCTTGAGACGGACAAGAACACGTCGCAGATCACCGTTGCGCTCACCGAGGCGGCGACGGAACCGATCAAGGTCCGCTTTACGGTGAGCCAGGCGACGGACGGGGGTTATCTCAAGTTGCGCCTTCAGCCGGGTTCGGTCGAGGCGGCGACGGATGTTGCAAGCGGCGATGAGATTCCGGGCGAGTACGACCTGACTTTCGGCGCGGGTGTCCGCCAGAAGATTCTCATCGTCTCCGACATGGACGGCACGACCGAGACGCGGGCGGGGCTGGACCTCAATGCCACCGTGACGACGGACACGCTTAACGCCGACGGTGTCAAGTGGAGCGACTTCTTCACGAAAGCCGAGCCGGTTGTCGTCTCCGTGGAGAACGCGCCGCCGGTGATTCTCCGACCGACCGACGCTGAAGCGGCCTACACGAACATGAACGCGAGCGCGAACACGCCGTATGCGATCGGGTATGCCTGCTCGGACGTTACGGCCGACCTCGAGGCGGGCATCAAGGTCGAGATCTCGGTTGATGGCACGCTCAAGGAGACCGCGACCGTTACGGACAACAAGTTGCACACCTATTCGGCCGAATTTGACGGCGAAGGTGCGCATGTGGTCGAAATCGCCTTTACGGACAAGGAGCAAGAGACTGTCCGTCGCACGTTGAACTACTACGTCAAGCCGTCGAAGCGTCTCCAATTGCGCGCACATGGCCCGGCGGGTTCGCTCGGCACGGCGGCGGGTTATTCCGAACGCTACGGACAGGCCGCCGGCCTTGGCGCGGGTTATGTCTACGCGGGTGAGAACGGGCCTCAGAAGGTCCAGAAGTTCGTCCATACCTACTCCTTCAACGAGACGGAGACGAGTGTCATGGCCTATGGCGCTGGCTATTCGGCGGACGATTCGTTTGACGACGGCAACCTTCCGTCAATCTCCGACAAGGGCATCGACGAGAACGGCAGCTGGACCAAGGGGGTGGCGATTACGGACTATTACAACTACACGCGTCAGCACCCGTGGGGCAAGAAGGGCTATGACAGCTTCCTTTACGGCTGGGTGTGCAACAACAGCCAATCGTCGGCGGGCGGTTCCGATTCGGGCAACAGTTCGCAGGACGCCCAGTTCCTCCTGAACATCGGTAAGTCCGGAGGGTCTGTCCTCGCGCTTCCGTCCAGCGACGGACAGAGCGGAAAGGATTCGGACAAGGCGACCTCGTACCCGATGCAGTATTGGGAAGCGGTTTTCTCGCGCGAATATCTTCCCTCGGACAACGTGGGCGACATCAATCAGGACGGCATCCCGGACTGTGTCGTCAAGAAGTTCGGCTTCGGCGTGTTTGACCCCCAGAACTTCAAATTGATCGGTGACGACCTCGCTGACCTGTCGAGCTACAACGAGGACGCCTCCACGGGTTCGAGTGGCGAAGGCGCCTCGGACGGTACGGGAGACTTCCTGCCGGGCGACAATTCGTATGGTTCGCTCATCCCGGGGCTTAAGAGCGATTGGTCGATTCCGTTCACGGCGAAGCTTGAGATTCGCGGCTACGGCGAAGGGCTGAATGACGCGCTTGTGCAGCTGGGCATTCCCGATGCGGAGGCGCATTGCGTCTACACGGACCCGGCGACGGATCCGAACTCGACGCTGAGTCCGGTCGAATGGCTGGCGTGGCAGGAGTTCAAGGCGGCGAATCCGACCGCGACGGAAGCGGACTGGACGCCGGAGTGTCCGTCTGATCCGACAAAGGCCGATACCGATGGCGACGGCTTCGACGACGGCTACGAGTATTACTATTGGTACATGGCGCATGTCGGTTACATTGACGCGGCCGGCAACCACAAGTACCTGACGGGCCGCCGCTACGACCCGAAGAACCCGGGGCGCGGCACGCTCATCACGAGCGAGGAGATTGCGAAGATCATGAATCCGCGTAAGGCTTACACGGGGCCTGATGCGGCGACGCGTGACACGGACGGAGACGGACTGCCGGACCTTCTCGAGTTTGAGCTTGGCACGAACCCGTTTGATTTCGACACCGATGGCGATGGTCTGCCGGATGGCTGGGAGATCATGATCGCCGGACTTGACCCGCTCACGCCCGCGTCCTTTACGGACGGCAAGTCCGACACCATGCGCAACACGGACGGTGACGCGATGGCGATCGGCTCTTACGCGCTGGAGCAGCTGGAGGTGCCGGTCCCTGCCAGCACCGAACACGCCAAGCGCGTGACGTTTGCGCTCATCGACGCGGCGGGCGACACGGATGGCGTCCAGTGGTATGCGATGCGCAAGCAGCCGGAACTCGCCGTGAAGGACGCGTTCACGAGCGGCTGGCAGATTGTGGCCACTGTGGAAGGCAAGCCGGCCGTCTTCTTCTCCGAGACCGAACCGACGGTCGTGACGGGCGAGTCTCCACGTCTCGCGCAGACGCTTGCGGTGCGGACGCTTGTCGATTACACGCCGGCAGATGCGACGGCGACGGAGAAAGCCCTCGGCTATCCCTATAAGCTCATGAAAGGCACGGTGGTTGCCGTGACGGCGATGACCGAGCCGGTCAAGTCGTATAAGATCGCCACGGCGGTTGATGCGAAAGAGGCTAACGCCTGCTGGATCTACGGCAAGGGCTCCGCACGCGCCGAAATCGGCGAAGTCGCCGAGACGGCGGCGGAATACGGCTGTCTGGCGCTCGCGCGCCAGCATGCGGTTGCGGCGGAAGCCGAGGTCGCCGCGCTTCCGAGCGACGAACGTGACGTCGCGTTTCTCCACTATCTCTGCTATCAGGAGTTCGGCTTCGATCCGCGCACGGCGTGGAGTCCGGAAAGTCCGCTGGCGAAGCGCTGGGGCAAGACCGTGAACGGCGAGGCCGTCTCCGGCGTCATCGAGGTCAGCCGCGGCGGCTACACGGGCACTCCGTCGCGGACGCGTGCCTACGCGAACTATGACGAGTTCCTTGTCAGTTCGTTCTTCGTCAACAACACGGCGGACGGCGAGACGCTGAGCTATCTCACGTACGTGACGGACGAGAAGGCGCCGCACCTTGCGCACTTCTGGGGTGCTCTCACGACGAATCCGCAGGGGCCGAACGAGGCGGCGAAGACGAACGAGAGCCATTATTTCGGTCGCAATTCGACCAACGGCGCCGATACCGACGGCGATGGCGTCCCGGATGGCTGGGAACTTTACGTGATGGCAGGTCCGAAGACCGTGAAGGGTGCGTATGTCTTCGCGCCGCCGTATGCGGGCTTCACCCCGGGGACTTCGTCGGCGAAGATGCCGGAAAGCTATTTCTCGCCGTTCGTGGATTCGGCGAAGTCGAGCGACACGAGCAATCTGGTCTATTTGGGCGTGGGGAATGATGACGGGCTCAACGAGTATCAGGAGTTTGAGGGCACCGACACGATGAACTACTACGCGAAGTTCTCGACGACGGTCGTCCATGATGAAGAGTGGAAGTGGTTCAACAAGTTCTTCCCGACCGATCCGTGGAATGCGGATACGGATGGCGACGGTCTCATGGACGGGGAAGAGAAGAAGCAGTTCGCCTATGGCACGCCCGAAGACGATGGCAAGAGCCGTTCGATTGCGGGCGGCGGCCTCAACCCGTGTTCGGTCGATACCGACTGTGACGGTCTGCCGGATGGCTGGGAGGCCCAGTTCGCCGGCACGCCGGGTTCGGTTGTCGAAGGCGAACAGAAGCTCGGCCTCCGCGATGGCATGGACGGCACGGTTCAGGACGCCTACACCAAGCCGCGCCATACGGTATCGGGCGACACGTCGGGTGTCGTCAACCGCGACTACGACCACGACGGCCTTGAAAACTGGCAGGAGTACTTGACGGGCACGATGCGCTGTTGGCGTTATGACGACCCGATTAGCCCGCTGACCTATCAGCCGCGCGAGTTCTACTACACGGTTGATCCCGCGACCAATACGGAGGTGTTTGACCCCGAAGAGGCGGCGCGCAAGTTCTATGCGGCGGATCTTCTCGAAAGCGACGACGTGAATGAGTTCTGGTACAAGACGCTCGTCGATGCGTCAAGCCCGATTTACAACCCGCACTTCGTCACGGACACGGGTTCGGGAGCACAGTACTTCTCGCGCCTGGAGAACGTCTGGGATGCGGCCTATTTGGACAGTCTGCTGTCGAACGGCAAGGCGACGGGGGCTTACTACTGGTTCTACAACAAGGTGAACGGCCTGTCGGTGGCGGACGTCTGGGGGAAGGCGTGGAAGGATCTTGGCGTTGATCCGAAGACGCTCAAGTACATCCCGACAAAATACGCAAGCTGTTCGCCGATTGACCCGGATTCGGATCACGACGGCATGGACGACTACTATGAAGTCTTCCACGGCCTGAACCCGCTTCTCGGCGCGTCGGGAGTCAAGGGGCAGTGGTGGCACGTGAACGGCAGCGGCATCAAGAGCGATTCGGATGCGTTTGACCTCATTTACGACTCGCTGGGCGGTCTGGGCCGCAAGACGCCTCAGGCCTGGGGCGAAGGCGATTCGGCCGACAGCTACAAGAACTTCTGGCAGCGCAAGGTCGCAAGCTCCGAGTGGACGGGCAAGAAACCGCGCGGCAACGGCTATGACTTCGAGGTCTTCCCTTGGTTGAACGGCCTTGCGACGGCTGACCCTGACGGCGACGGCATCCGCAACCAGGAAGAGGCGGTCATGCCGCTCATCTCGCCGACGACGACATGGCATCACACCGACCCGACGCCTCTGTGGATGACGGATTCGAGCTACTCGAACTCGCTTGTGCGCATGAACTACCGCGTCCCGGTCCGTTCTGAGGCGATCAAGGTGGCCGTGGACAAGTTCACCTACGACGGCCAAGACTACGATCTCACGACATTCGACGGTTTCGTCGCGGACGGCGAAGGAGGCGGCAGGTTTGACGTCTTCAACCCGGACGCCTGGAGCGTCGTGAACGGCGGAGATTCCATGAACTGGATTGCTTCCTTTGAGGAGAACGAAGGCTTCGACACGGACCACGATGGCCTGAACGACCAGGACGAGCTTGCGGGCAAGTATCATGGCGCGACCGACCCGATTGACGTCGATTCGCCGCAGCGCCGTCAGGCGATGTACTTCCAGGGCCCGGCCAAGCCGTCGATTCTGCAGACGATGCCGTTCGTCCGCGAATACCATCCGGAAGCCCAGAAGAGCGGGCGTTATCCGGACGACATGTCGTTTCTCCAATACACGGTCGAATGCTGGGTCAAGGCGGAGTCGCTGGCCGACTCGACGGTGGTTGAGCGTGCGGTCTACGTGGAGAAGTCGAATCCGGATGACCAGGAATACATCCGCTGCAATTTCCGCCTTGGCTTGAAGGGTGGCAAGTGGTTCACGCTGTTCGATCCGAATGACACGACGAAGAACGCGGTCGAAGTCGTGAGCGACACCGCGGCGACGGGCGAGTGGACGCATCTCGCGGCGACCTACGATGCGACGAAGCTGACGCTCTACGTCAACGGCAAGGCGAGCGGTTTCCGCAGTTCGGGCCTCCAGCCGACCTACGGTTCGGCGGCTGTCTCGGCGAACGGCATGGCGGGCGTTCACACGAAGCCGGGCATGACCTACTGGCGTGACCGCGAGTACGGTCTCCATGCGATCATTCTCGGCGCGAGCGTGAAGAACTTCAGCCAGGGCGCGGTCGATGCGTCGGCACTTGACGTCACGCGTGCGGCAGGCTGGAGCGCCTACACGGGCTTCTTCAAGGGTTTCGTTGACGAAGTCCGCATCTGGGATGGCGCGCGTTCGGCGGACGAGATCGCTCAGGCGCGGATGACGCGCTTCACGGCGGATGACGCGAAGCAGAACCGCGAGGACTTCTTTGCGGAATGGAGCAAGTCAGGCGCGGCGGACCAGTATCGCGGGCGCTACGCGAAGGACGGCAGCGGCAATCCGTACGTTCTTCCGGCGGAACTTCGCTTCCACTGGTCGTTTGATTCGCTCTTCGGCGGCTCGGAAGAGGGCGCGGTCGCGAAGGTGCCGTCGGGCTTCAACTTCCTCGGCGATGACGCGAGCACGGGTGATGGCGGCCGTGCGCTCCGTTCGCGGCCGGAGGGTTATGGCATCGACTGGTGGCAAAAGGTCCTTGCGGGCTACACGGGCACGGTCTACGACGACAAGGCGTGGATCGCCTGGGTGCCGAACACGGTGACGCATCTGCCGCGCTACGACGGCACGACGCTCGACTCCTGCTACTGGAGCGAAGACTTCGCCGGGACGCAAGCTGGCACATACAAGTTTGCGCGTTCGGCCGAACCGGTCTCGTTCTGGACGCAGGTTCGTCGCGCGGCGATTGAAGACGGCGATCCGCTCTACCTGACGACAAGCACCCGCCACCATTTCGTGACGGAACTCGATGAGACGGCGAACACGCAGTTCGAGACGCTCTTCGACTTCACGGGACGCCATCTCAACCAGTCGGGCGATGACCTTCTCCCGCTTGGCGGCGCATACGCCAAGCATATCGACAACCTCTGGGACAATCAGGGATCGTCCACGAACTGGGAGATCGCCGGCACCGACAGCGACGGGAACGGCCTGCCGGATTGGTGGGACTCGCTGGCCGAGGACTTCTACCGCGATGATGAGGTGACGGGCACGGGCAAGATCAATTGGGATACGCTCGTCAAGTGGCCGAACCAGACGAATGGTACGACGATGACCGCGATCGAGGCGTTCCTGCGTGATCTGGCGCGCGGCTACCACGGCGACAAGAACGGCAACCCGGTGACGGATGGCTCTGACGGTGACTTCCGCCAGCGCTATGACCTGAACAAGAACGGTCTGCCGGATTGGTGGGAACAGCTCTATGGACTTCAGGGCGAGTCGGGGCTTGACGATCACGATCATGACGGTCTGCCGAACTATGTCGAATATCTCCTGTCCGAAGTGTTCAAGGGCCTGGGCGTGGTGTTTGACCCGACGCGCGCCGACTCGGTGCAACCGGGTATCCCCGACTACTTCTTCAAGGTCGGCGACCTCTATGTTGGCGAAATCTTCACGGATCACGACTTGGTGGACGATTCGTGGGAAGACCTCTATTCGGATGACTTCGCGTCGCGTCTGAAGTACGATCCGTATGCGGATGCGGACGGTGACGGCTGGTCGAACCGCAGCGAGAACCGTTACGCGAAGCAGTGCATGCCGACCGTGGCCGACGAGCAGTCGCATTACACGGCAGTTGACGGCTTGGTGGCGGACTATCCGATTCCGACGATTGCGCTGAAGCTCCATTATGCGGGCCAGCGCCGCGCGGCGGTCGAGAAGGCGCCGATCATCGTTCAGATGACGACTCGCGAGTCCCTTGACCGTGGCCCGGACGCGGTGTTCAACATCGGCGCGGTGTCGAAGGAGGGCGGCACGGGGACGTCCAGTTCGGATGGCTCGACGAAAGATGCCGAAGGCACGGCGTATACCCGTACGCTCGGCAAGTGGTCGAATCGCCATGCGATTGGCACGCTGACGCCGGGTTACATCAACAAGAACTCGCTCAGTCTGGAGTTCTGCTACGATCCGTCGAGCGAGAACTACAGCTGGTCGATCGGCACGCAGACGAACTTCTCCTCGACCGCGATTCAGCGCGGCACGCGTGCGGAGTATGATGCAGCGCGCCGGAAATATGGCAATGCCAACGTCCAGCTGCTTTCGCGAGACTCTTCTTATTCGCGGCTTTCGTCCTTGACGCTTCGCACGGATGAGTCCAGCAAGGTGGCGACTTGGATGACGAGTGCGGGCAAGACCCTCGGTACCGTTGATTTGGTGACGGGCGCGTTTGATCTCGATCTTGGCGTCTTCAAGGGCATGTATGCGATCAGCCAAACCAACGACAATGACTATGTGTCGCTGGAAGACCAGTCCTTCCGCATCGCCTATTCGGCGAACGAGGCGGTTGGTCTGCCGCGCAAGCTCTATCTCGGTCAGGCCGACGAGGGGCATGTCCGCGAGGGGCGCAACACGGTGATCGCGTTTGCGGACCTCAATGGCGATGGTGTCTACACGGCGGGTGAGCCGTATGGTTGCGTGACGGACGTGGACGTCTCGTGGAAGGGCACGTCGGTTGACCTTGCCCTCACGGACACGACGCCGATCTTTAATCGTCTCGATCCGATTCAGGGCCTTGACGACCGTACGGCGCTCTATGGCGCGGACAGCGGCAACTTCACGAATATTGTCACATCGGCTCAGCCGAGCGGTGGCTCCGTGAACCGTATTCGCGTTGTCCGGCACCTCATCATCGGCACGAAGGGACAGGCGTTTGTCGGCAGCCTCGGCACGAATATGCGCCGCGTCTTGCTGGACCTGCAGGTTGACAAGGATGTCAACCCGTGGATTACGGAAGCGAACTTCCTCGCGGCAGGTGCGCTTGACGTGGACTGGGAGACGCTCTATGACGACATCATCAGCAGGATTGACTCGAACGGTCAAATCCAGTCGGCTTCCAATCCTTCGCAGAAGTATGTGGTCGGCGACGTGACGGGCGTTCTCTACCGCATCGTCATCGGCAATGAGGACGTTGATTCCGGTGACGCGTCGAGCAACATGTCGCTCATCGTGCCGGTGCGTCACTTCGATTCAAAGCGCAATCGACCGATTGCGCAGACGAGCGGCGGCGTGGTTACGGTGGGTCAGCCGACCTTCAAGTGGTCAATGCCCTACAATGCGAATGGCTACACGGCGTTCAAGGTCGAGATCACGAATGCGGCTGGCACGTTCCGCTGGACGAGTGACTTCCAGCGGATGCCGGCGGCAGACGAGAACGGCGTCTACACATGGGCTCCGCCGGTGTTCATCGGCGACTGCCCGGCGGGTGCGACTGGCGTCTTTGAGAACAACATGACTTACATGTGGTCGATTTCCGCGTATAACGCGAAGTTCAAGAACGACGACTTCGTGCCGGGCGGTTCCTTCTACATGGGCGTCCAGACCAACGGCTACAATACAGGCACGGTCCGCGCGTCTGTCCGTTACTACGGTCCGGCGGTGGTCACGAACGATCCGAATGCGATTGTCCGCGTCCGTGCCTACACGTCGCCTGACTTTACAGGTGCGGTCGTCGGAGGCGGGTATGTCACGACGGAAGACGCAGATGGCGCGAACTGCCGTCTCGTGGGGCTTCCGGCGGGCTCCTATTACCTGCAGGCGTTCATCGACTCGAACGGCAATGGCGTCTGGGACAAGTGGGAGTCGATGGGCTACCTCTGTTCGCGCGGCGGCTCGACGGCGGACTACCTCAATCCGGTCGCGGTGACGGTCGGCAGCGCGGTTGGCGCGAGCGAACCCGTGACGATCTACATTGAAGACGCGGATACGGACTGTGACAACCTGCCGGACGCTTGGGAGTACGTGATGGCGACGCCTGACGAACGCAAGAACGGCACGTTCCTTGCGGCGAAAGGCGTGAATCGCCTGACGATCTCGGGCGCGGGCGAAGTTGCCATCGACAGCACGCTGACCAGCAACCTGCTGTTCGAGGTCAACCGTGAGAGGGTGCCGACGGCGGGTCTCGCGAGCGGCATCCAGGACGCGTTCCTGTCCTCGCCCGCATTCGCCGCGCTGGCGATGGGCGTCTCGCCGAACTTGACGGTCGGCGCTGACGGTGCGCTTTGTCAGAATCCGCTTGTCGAAGACGGCACGCTCGTCATCTCGGACCTTACTTTTGACGCGGCGAACGAGACGGTTAACTTGACGGTGGAAGGCGCGGTCCAGCAGCCGAAGGCCGTCAACTCGTCGGTCTATCGCGTGACGGTCGGCTCGACGGTCAAGGTGACGGTTCTCCATACCGCGACGCTTGCGGAAGCGTGGAAGCCCGTCGCGACGAGGACGATCACGGTGTCGGGCGACAGCCTGAAGGCGGGGGCCATTTCCGTGCCGATGGACGGCGCGAAGACGTCCGGTGGTTTCTACAAGGTCGAGATTGAACAGTAAGTGAAGTGCAAGATGAAGAAGGAAATTCGCAAAGTTCTCGTTATCAACTCGGGTTCGAGTTCGCTCAAGTACCAGCTCTTCGACATGAAGGAAGAGAAGCGACTCGCCAAGGGAATCGTCGAGCGCATCGGCTGTGGCGGTCCGAAGGACCACGCGGAGGCGCTCAAGATCGTCGTCGCCGAACTCGGCGACCAGGCGAAGGGCATTGACGCGATCGGCCATCGCATTCTCCACGGCGGCGAGGTCTTCACGGATTCCGCGCTGATGACCAAGGCGAACATGGCGAAGGCGAAGAAGCTCGTGAAGTTCGGACCGCTCCACATGCCGGCGAACCTCGGCGGCGTGGAGGCGTGCGAGAAGATCTTCAAGGGCGTCCCGAACGTCGGCGTTTTCGACACGGCCTTTCATATCGCGACGATGCCCGACTGCGCGGGCATGTACGCGATTGCTCCGAAGTACTACAAGAAGTACGGCATCCGCAAGTACGGCTTCCACGGCACGTCGCACAAGTTCGTCACCCTCGCGGCGGCGAGGTTCCTCAAGAAGCCGCTGTCGAAGGTGAATCTCGTGACGTGTCACCTCGGCAACGGCAGTTCGCTCGCGGCAATCAAGAATGGGCGGGTCGTGGACACGACAATGGGCCTGACGCCGCTCGCCGGTCTCGTGATGGGCACGCGTTGCGGCAACATCGACGCGGCGGCCGTCCTCTCGATCATGGAGGCCGAGCACCTGACGCCGCATGAGGCCGACACGCTTCTCAACAAGAAGTCGGGGCTTCTCGCGCTCACGGGCTCGAGCGACTGCCGCGACATCTGCGCGAAGGCCGCGAAGGGCGACAAGATGGCGGAACTCGCGCTGGAAATGCTGGCCTATCGCATCGCGCTCTACATCGGCGGCTACAACACGATTGTCGGAGGCGCGGACGCGATTGTCATGACGGGCGGCATCGGCGAGAACTCGTCGGAAGTTCGCGGACGCATTCTCGCGCGTCTCGGTGCGCTTGGCGTCAAGATCGACAAGAAGGCGAACAAGGTGCGTGGCGAGCTGAAGGTCATCACGACGAAGGACTCGAAGATTCCCGTTGTCGTCATCCCGACGAACGAGGAGCTGATGATCGCGCGAGACACGGTGCGGATTCTTGGAAAGTGAGTGTGAAATGAACGCCATCAGGGAAATCATCGAAAAGGCCTCGAAACTGAACGGCACGGTCGTTCTGCCGGAGGGGCAGGACCCACGTGTCGTCACGGCGGCCTGTGCCGTCGTCGATCGCCGGATTTGCACGCCGATCGTGCTGGGCACGGCGGCGGAAATCGCTGACGCCGAAGAGAAGGCGGGGCTGAAACTCGCCGACCGCGGCATCCAGACTCTTGACTACACGGCGGGCGACGCCGAGCTTGAGCAGGCCTATTTGGAGGCGTGGAACGCGAAGGAGTCGCGGAAGCCCGCCGAGAAGCAGAAAATCATCGATCTTGCGGGTGCGCAGAGGACACTGCGCACGAAACGCATCTACTTTGGCGGCATGATGGTGAAGCTTGGGCGCGTCAATGGCCTTGTCGCAGGCTCCATCGCCTCGACGGGCGACATGTTGCGCGCGGCATTCCACACGCTCGGCACGCAGAAGGGCGTGAAGACCGCCTCCTCCTGTTTCATCCTCGATCTCAAGAAACCGACGGATTCGGGCGACAGCGTTCTCGCGTTCGGTGACTGCGCGGTCATTCCCAACCCGACGGCGGAACAGCTCGTTGACATTGGCCTCGCGACGGCTCAGACCTACAAGGACCTCACGGGCAACGAGCCGAAGGTCGCGTATCTCTCCTTCTCCACGAAGGGGTCGGCGGGCGGTGATCTCGTCGAAAAGGTTCAGAAGGCAGTCGAGTTGGCGAAGCCCGCGTTCGCCGAGAAGGGCATTCGCATGGACGGCGAACTCCAGTTCGACGCGGCAATCGTTCCGTCGGTCGGTCGGCAGAAGAACAAGGACGGTGCGATTCAGGGCGATGCGAACGTCTTCATTTTCCCTGACCTGCAGGCGGGCAACATCGGCTACAAGATCGCGCAGCGCCTCGGCGAGGCGGATGCGATCGGGCCGAACCTTCAGGGCCTCGCGAAGGCGATGAACGACCTCTCGCGCGGCTGTTCGGCGGAGGATATCGTCGGGACGATCTGCGTGACGCTTTTGCAGTCTACGGAAAAGTGAGGAAGCGACGAATGACCGAGAGTGAGATGATTGCCCGCGCGAAGCAAGTCTTCGATGTCGAAATCGAGGGTCTGAAAAGGACTCGCGATTCGCTCGGCGAATCCTTTATCTCGGCCATTCGTCTCATCTCGGGCTGTGTCGCGTCAGACGGCATTGTCGTCGTGACGGGCGTCGGCAAGAACCTTCATGTTGCGGAGAAGATGAGTGCCATCTTCTCTTCGACGGGCACGCGCTCGATTGTGCTCAATCCTGTCCAGGCGATGCACGGTGACCTTGGCATGGTGTCGTCGCGTGACCTTCTGATCGCGCTTTCGTTCAGTGGCGAATCCGAAGAGGTTGTGCGGCTGATTCCGGCGATTCGTCGTCACGGGCTGAAGGTCGTGTCGCTGACGGGAAATCCGAACTCGACGCTCGCGAAGCTTTCCGACCTGCATGTGGAGATACCCTGCGGCAAGGAGGCATGCCCCTTCGGGATGGCGCCGACGAATTCGGTGACGGCGACGCTCGCCATGGGCGATGCGCTCGCGATGGTGATGATCGACGCGCGGCAGTTCTCGTTGAAGGACTATGCGGCGAATCATCCTGCGGGCGCGATTGGTCGTGCGCTGGTTCTCAAGGTCCGCGACATCATGCGCACGGGCGATCGTCTTGCGCGGGTATTGCCGACGGCAACGGTGATGGAGACGGTCTTGGCGATGACGGCGGCCAAAGGCGGTGCGGCGGTCGTCGCCGATGCGTCGGACAGACTTGTGGGCATCTTCACTGACGGGGACTTCCGCCGGACGCTCTCCGAGGGAATCCTGACGCAGAATGCCGTCAAAGAAGAAGCCTCTGTCCACAGAACAGGAATTGCGGACGCGGGAACGCTGTTGGCGTTGCCGATTTCGATGGTCATGACGAAGTCTCCCAAGTTCGTCCGCGATGACGCCTACGCGGTGGATCTCCTGAAGATCTTCGAGAAGAAGCGAATTGACGATTTGCCTGTCTGCGATGCTGAAGGCCGCATCGTCGGCTTGGTTGACATTCAGGACCTTCCGAAAATGAAAGTGCTGTGACTCTCGTCCCGCTTTCCCCCTACTCGATTTCACAAACTAACCCGAAAGGAACCTAAAGATGAAGAAGCTGATGATGGTGACGGTTGCGGCATTTGCAGTGACGGCGGCTTTGGCGGCCCCGCGCGCCAAGAAAGGCGTGCAGGCGATGGCCGGCAATGAAGACGGGCCCGTGACGAGCGGCAAGGAGGCGAAGATTCTCGTTGACCAGATGCCGAAGACGGGACAGGCCTGTTGCTTGCCCGCGCCGTCCATTCAGGGCGCGACGATGATCGGCACCTGCTACACGAAGCCGCGCAAGTGGATCGTGATTGAGACGAAGTACACGACCTACGCGAAGTTTCTTGACCAGCTCACCTTCACGTGGCACGTGATGCTGGAGACGAAGAGTGCGAAGGAGAACAAGGGCAACAAGATGGGCCTTTCTCCGTACAGCTACTTCAACACCACGGTCACCTACTTCAACATTCCGCAGGGTTCGCATGCCGCGTGCGTCTGTCTGCCGCCGTCGTATCTTGAACTCTACGGCGAGCCGAAGGCGATTGGTTTCACGATTTCGAACCAGAACGGTGACGTCCTTGGCGGCGGCACGGTGAGTGAGATCAAGGGCATCAAGTCCGATACGCAGTTTTGGGATGATCAGAACGTCATGGGCGCGCAGGTTGGCGGCAAGCCCATGGTCGAGCGTCGCCAGGGTCTCGTGGACCGTTCGAAGACGATTTGGGCTCTCGTGAATCCGAACGACTACGAGACGACGATGCAGTGAGCGCAGTGAGAAAGACTTATGGCTAAGAAGTTCTTAACGTTGAACATCGGCGCGGCGAACATCGAGCTCGCCGAGTACGAGGCGGGTGCGAAGGGCGCTCTGACGCTGGTCAATTACGGCACGGCGACGCTCGCGGCTCCGTTGGACGGCGGGGACGCGACGGCGATTCTGACGCCGGCGATTCAGGAGATTGTGCATTCGAAGGGGATTCGCCCCGGCAAGATCGCCGTCGCGATTTCGGGTCAGATGGTCTTCCCGCGCTTTGCGTCGATTCCGATGGCGGGCGGCTCCGAGAAGTTCGAGCAGATGATCCGCTATGAGATCGAGCAGAACATTCCGTTCCCGATTGACGAGATCGTCTGCGACCGTCAGGTTCTGGGCGACACGGAGACGGGCGACAAGTCCGTGATGATCGTCGCGGCGAAGGTCGATCAGGTCGAGGCGTTGACAGCCGCCGTGTCGGCGGCGGGCTTCACGCCTGAACTCGTCGACGCTGCGCCGCTTGCGCTCACGAACGCCCTGCGCGCCCAGATTGGCGACGACGGCTCGTGCAGCGTCTTGCTGGACATTGGCTCGAAGACGACCTCGCTTGTCATCATTGAGGGCGACAAGATCTATAACCGCTCGATTCCCGTCGCCGGCAACGCCGTCACGAAGGAAATCGCGTCGGCGCTCGGCTGCTCGACGGAAGAGGCCGAGCAGCTCAAGTGCACGCGCGGCTATGTCTCGACAGGCGGAGTGACGGAGGATGCGGACGAGGTTTCCGACCGCATCTCGAAGGCGTGTCGCGCGGCGATGACGCGCCTCAATGCCGAGATTTCGCGTTCCATCAACTTTTATCGCAGTCAGCAAGGCGGCACGGCGCCGCAGCATCTCTACTTGACGGGCGGCACGGCGCTTCTGCCGCAGATCGACATCTTCTTCCAGGAGGCGCTGCGGATGGAGGTCTCCTTCTTCGACCCGTTCTCGGTCGTTTCCGTCGGGCCTCGCGTCGATGCGTCTGCGCTGGAGTCAGATGGCGCGTTCATTGCGACGACGGTCGGTCTTGCTCTGCACAGCGCGGGCGGGACGCGTTTCGCGATCAACCTTCTGCCCCCGTCTCTCGTCGAGGCGCGTGCTGAGAAGGCGAAGATTCCGTTTGTCATTGCCGGCGGCGCGGCGGTTGTCGCGGCGCTTGTGCTGGCGATGCTGGCGATTGACCATCAGAAGGACGTCATCGCCGCACAGCGCGACGCCGTTCAGGCGCAGGTCCAGTCGTTGGAAGCGTCGGACAAGAAGGTCGTGGCGGCGCAGGAGAGGTTCACAGTGGTCGAGGCCGAGTCTGAGACGCTCCGCAAGCTGCTTGTCGCACGTGCGGCGGCGGCGCAGCGCGTCAATGCGGTGCGCGATTCGTTGCTGCCGGGCATGTGGATCGAACGCTGGGGCGAGGGCCGCCTGACCGTGCGGTACTGGAGCGACCGTGTCAAGGGGCAGTCGGGCAAGACGCCGGGTGAACTCGTCGTCGGCAAACTCAAGGGCCGTCCGTGCATTGACGCCGATTCGGTGAAGATCTCGGACATGAGTACGGTCGGCAAGGGTGCGCAGGTCGAACAATTCACGGTGGAGCTGAAATTCAAATGAACAAGAACCGAATGATATTGGCCGCTTCGGGCGGCGTAATCGGCCTTGCGGTGCTGGCGATGGCCTATTTCACCTGGAGTGCCTATTCCGCGAAGATCGCGGCGCTTGAAGGCGATGACGAGGGAACGGACGGTCTGGAGGCCGTGCAGTCGAAAGCGCAGACGCTTTCGCGCAAGAGCATCTATCCGTGTGCCGCCAGCGTGAAGGCGATTGAGGCGAACACGGAACATCTCGCGACGTGGCAGAAGGAGGCCGTGAGGCTGGCTTCGCGTGGTGACCGACCGATTCGCAAGATGACGCCTCCGCAGTTCAAGGCGGACCTCGCCACGGACGCCAAGCGTCTCGCGGCTCTGCCGGGTGGGGTCAACGGCCTGCTGATGAAGCCCGACTTCGCGTTTGGCCCGTTCCGCAGCTACATCGCCGAAGGCAAGATGCCGACGGAAGCGGAAATGCCGGAGCTTCAGCGCCGTTGGGATGATGTCGTGCTAATCGTCGAGACTCTCGGCGCGTGTGGCGTTTCGGAGCTCGTGAACGTCGATTTCAAGGCGCTTGCGACGGATGACGAGAAGAAGAAAGAGGCGAAGAAAACCAAGAAGCCGCCGATGAAGCGGCGTGCGGGCACGGCGGACAAGCCGACCGTTGCGCAGCCGTCGGCCTTCGCGTACGCCTTCACGTTCACGACGCGCGCCCCGGCGTTTGTCAAGGCCGTGAACGCGCTCGCGACGAATGACCGCTTCATCGTGATCGATGACCTCTCGATCACGCGTACGGGCGACCCGATTGGCGAGGCTCTTGGGGCCGAGAAGCGTGAGGCGTCGCGGTCTGCGGGGCGTGGCGGTCGGCGTGGGCGTCGCGGTGCCGCCGTCGAGGAAAAGCAGGAGGATGAGGCCGAATCGAAGAACGGCATCGTGACGGATCCTGTTCTTGACGCGCCGTTTACGGTCACGTTGGCGGTGACCGTCTATGACTTCAAGACGATGGAAGAGGAAAACAAGACCGAGGAGGGCGTGAAATGAGTATGCGTTCCGGTGATCGGAATTTCTTTGTGGCCCATTACGACCGCATTGTTGCGGCGGTCGGCGTGTTGGCCCTGTTGGGCGGAATCGCTTTCTTCGCGGTCTCGCAGGGCGATGACCCTGACACGGCGGCCGCAAATGCGGCTCAGGCCGTTAGCCGCATGAAACCGGTCGAGACGGGTGTCACGGCGGTAGAGATGTTGGACTATGAGGGTGCGGTGCGTCTCGTCAAGAATCCGACGGTCGTCAATGAGCTGACGGGCAAGGACGCGAGCTTTCTCGCGAGTGAACGCCGCGTGAAGTGCAAGAAGTGCCATAAGGTGATTCCAGGCGATGTGCGCGCGTTCCCGAATTGCCCGTTCTGCGGTGAGAAGCAGGAAGAGGAGAAGAAAGTCGTTCTTGACTCGGATGGCGACGGGATGCCTGACGAATGGGAGAAGAAGTACGGCCTGAACCCGAACGATCCCTCAGACGCGAATCAGGATTTGGACGGCGATGGCTTCACGAATCTCGAAGAGTATCTTGCGAACACGGACCCGACGGATCCGCGCAGCCATCCGGACTATCTCGATTCGCTGAAGATTACGCTCCCGCTCAAGGAGACTTATCTGCCGTTCGTCTTCACGAAGGCGACGCAGATTCCGTCGGGCTGGCGCTGCGAATTCTTCGACTCCAAGCAGAAGGACGACTACGGTCGCCTCGGACGGACGGTGACGGCCGTCATCGGCGAGGAGATTGGCAAGGGCACGAAGAATCCGACGGGCTATGTCCTCAAGGCGTACGAGAAGAAGGAGACGAAGCGTCCGCGCAAGGGCATGAAGGGCCTGTTTGTCACGGATGACGTGTCGGAAGTCACGATCGAGCGCAAGACGGACAAGAAGCAGATCAAGCTCGTGATCGTCAAAGACGCCCGTGAGAAGCCCCAGCCCGTGGACGTGATGGTGACGCTCTCCTACGAGCGCGGCACGGTCTCGACATTTGAGGCCGTCCCCGGGACGGAACTGGACCTGAATGGCGAAAAGTACAAGGTGGTCGCGATCCAGCCCGTGGGCAAGGGCGCGAAAGTCACGGTTCAGAACATCCGTTCGGGCAAAAATCGGACCCTTGAAGCACTTGAACAGTAAGAGAAGATATTGTATACTACTCTCAAAACAAGGAATAGGTAAATGACGAACTTCAGAATGATTGTCGCTTGCAGTGCGGCATTGGCGATGTCGGTCTCCTCCCTGAGCGTGACTGCGCAGGATGATTTGGACGACCTCCTCAAGGACTTGGAGGGTGAGACGACGGCGAAGCCCGCCCAGGCGGTTCCGGCGGTTGAGACGACCGTTGCCGAAAAGGCCGCGCCGGCGGCGGAGCCCGTCGAGAAGGCTGAGGCTGCGGCAAAGGAAAAGCCGACGAACGAAAAGATCGACGATGTGCTGAACCTTCTTGACCAACTGGCCGAAGAGGAGAAAGCCGTGCCCGCGAAGGCTGAGGCGGTCGCTCCTGTGGCCGAGGTCGCCGCGAAGAAGCCCGCCGCCGCGCCGGTCAAGAAGGCGCGTCCGGATGAAGAGCTGCTGACGAACATCGTGACGACTGAGCGTCTGCGCCGCGATTCCTTGGACGAACAGGCGAAGCGTGAGATTTTGGCCGCGCGCGAGAGCATGGAGACAAAGGAGTTCACCGATGCCGTCCGCCATTACGGTCTGGCTGCGAAGCTTCTGAACGACAGCCCGGCGTCGAAGATGATGCGCAAGGAATGCGAACAGGGCATTGCCGAGGGCCTTTATCGCGCCGCACTTCAAGAAGACGAGATCGGTCGCCGTGCGAAGGCCGTCGAGCTGATGAACAAGGCTTTGGAGATGCGTCATCCGAAGGCGAACCGCATGTTGGCGAAGTGGACGGCCCAGAGCGATGTCGATGTCACGAAGACCGACTTCTCCGAAGTCTCCCAGCGCCGCAACGAAGAGGAGTACAAGACCGAACGCGAAGGCATCCGCCGTCATTTGCGCCGTTCGCGCCAGTATCTGGCGTTGCGTGACATGGCGCGCGCTCTGGACGAATGTGAGGTCGTTCTGAAGACCGATCCGTACAATCAGGAGGCGATTCGTCTGCGGCGTGCGATTCAGCGCAAGCGTCAGACGATTTTGGAGCAGGAACGCGTCGCGGCACGTGACGGCATGATCGCCGACGTCGATGAGGCGTGGCGTCCCGTCTATGCGGTCAACGCCGCGCAGCTCGCGGAGACGTCGTCCGAGACGGTCAAGTCCCAGACGGGCGATGACCCGGAACGGACGATGGAGCAGGACATCGAGAACCGCATGAAGGCGATGCGTCTGCCGACGATTGAGTTCAAGCCGCCGGCCACGATCATTGAGGCGGTTGAGTTCTTCCGCACGGCATCGCGCGACTATGACCGTCCCGACATCCCGCTGGAGAAGCGTGGTTTCAACTTCGTCTTGCGCACCCCGGTCGGGGCCATCAAGCAGACGGCGTCGGACGAGAGCTCGTCGGATGACTTCTCAGCCAACGCATCGGACGATTCCGACACGACGGCGAACGGTCTGCCGCCGATTCCGAAGATTACCGCGAGCGACATCTCGTTCTATGATGCGTTGAAGCTCGTCTGCGATTCAGTTGACTACAAGTTCATTGTCCGCGGCCCGATTGTCATGGTGATGCAGAAGGACATGTCAACCGCCGAGCTTCTCTCCCGCAAGTACAATGTTCCGGAAGCGTTCGTCGAACGTGTCAACTCCGCGTCGGAGGAGATGAAGGAGATGGGCGGCTTTGGCGCGAGCAACAAGTCGAAGCAGTCTGGCAATGACGACGATGAGGGGGCGGGCCGCGACTGGAAGGCCTTCTTCGAGGAGATGGGCGTCAAGTGGCCGGAGGGCTCGTCGATCAAGCACATCAAGGCCCTCGGCAAGCTCTACGTGCGCAACACGCGTGAGAACCTTGCGGAGTTTGAGAAGGTTCTTGACGAACTCGGCGGCCAGCCGCAGCTCATTGAGATCGAGACGCGCTTTGTCGAAGTCTCGCAGGAAGACCTCAACTCTCTCGGCTTTGAATGGATTCTCAACAGCAACATGCCGCTGACGGACCGTTTCGGCCTTGGCAAGGCCTTGGGGCTTAAGAACGGCATCTACACGACAGAAGGCGGCGGTTCTCAAACGATTACGATTCCAGACCGTACGATTACCAAGACCGAGGGCGGCATCACGACGACCGAGACGATTCCGGGCGGCACGCGCACGATTTCCTCGGGCTTGGCGACGACCTCATTCACGCGTGGCGGACAGAATCGCACGGTTGGCGTGGATGCGTTTGGCGGGACGTCGGACTACCAGAACGGCAATCGCTACCTCTCGACGGTCGGCAACCACATTTCGGGTCAGTCGGCGTCGAACAATGACCAGTTCATGCGGGTGAACGCGTTCCTTGGTCAGGCGGATCTCTCGATGATCCTCCATATGCTCTCGCAGCGAAGCGATACGGACCTTCTGTCCGCGCCGAAGGTTGTCACGAAGTCGGGTGAGGAGGCGATCATCAAGGTCGTGACGGAATACATCTATCCGCAGGATTACGATGTGCAGCTCCAGTCGAGTTCGTCGGGTTCGTCCAGCACTTCGGGCGGTGGCCAGTCGGCGATTCTCGCGGTCGTCGAGCCGCAGAACTTCACGATGCGCGAAGTCGGCGTGATTCTTGACGTCATCCCGACCTATTCCGAGGCGAACGGCGGCACGATCGACCTTGAGCTGAAGCCTTCGGTCGTGGATGAGCCGATTTGGCACAACTACGGCATGCGCATTCCGTTCACGGGGAACACCTCATCGGGCACAATGGCAGACATCGGCAACATCTTCACGGGCATGTCGACGGCACTCGCGCAGATTGGCGCGACCCTGACGCCGGACGAGACGGCGGCCCTCGCGAAGAGCGTCGTCTCATCGGCGACCGATGCGGCGGCGAACGTCTCCACCTCGTCCTCTTCGACGATGACATGGTATGACGCGCCGATGGAACAGCCGTTTTTCCATGTTCGTTCGATTGATTCGAAGGTCTCGATTACTCCAGGATCGACGGTGGTCATGGGCGGTCTCATCACGGAGGCGCGCAAGGCGATGGACGACAAGGTGCCGTTCCTCGGTGATCTGCCGTTCATCGGGCGTCTCTTCCGCAGTCATGCGGAGAAGACGACGAAGCGCAATCTGCTCATCTTCGTCACGGGTCGCTTGATCACTCCGTCGGGTCGTGAACTGTCGATGAATACCGTCACGACGGACGAAGCTGAAGTCAAGGCTGCACCGAAGGCGGAATAAGACAGGCGGGGAAACGATGCGAAAGTCTCGGGCAAACGGAGCGTTTGTCCGAGACTTTTGTGGTTTAAGGGGCGTCCCCTCCTCTTCGGCGCATTTCGTCTCCCAATCGCCGCGCGTAGTTTGATATAATATACAGTGGAAATGACATTGCCACAGAGAATTGCGCTCCTCGTGAAAAGGGGGCTTGCGCTTCTCCATCCGTGCGTCTACGGCGAGCTGGGTACGAAAGACACGGCGGTCCAGATGGCGGCGGAACTGGAGAAGGAGATTGGGTTGCTGTGCCCCAACCGGGATGCTTCGGAAATCGTCGCGGCGTTTCTCGCGCGATTGCCCGAAGTCAAGCGCCTTGTCGGGACAGACGTGCAGGCCGCCTATGAGGGTGATCCGGCGGCGACGAGTCCGATGGAGGTCGTGATGGCCTACCCCGGCCTCTATGCCGTGACGATTCATCGTCTCGCGCATGAGCTTTATGTGCTCAAAGTGCCGATCATCCCACGTATCATGTCTGAATTGGCCCACTCAAAGACGGGCATTGACATCCATCCGGGTGCGCAGATCGGCGAACGGTTCTTCATTGATCATGGCACGGGTGTTGTCATCGGCGAGACGTGCGTCATCGGCAAGAACGTGAAGCTCTATCAGGGCGTCACGCTTGGTGCGCTTTCGTTTGACAAGGATCCGACGACGGGTGCGCTCGTCAAGGGCATCAAGCGTCACCCGAACGTCGGGGACAATGTCGTCATCTACGCGGGAGCGACGATTTTGGGCGGGAACACGACCATCGGGCATGATTCGGAGATCGGCGGCAGCGTCTGGCTTATCGCGTCGGTGCCGCCGAACTCGCGCGTCTACAACAAGCCTCCCGCACCTATGATCAAGGAGAAAAAGTAAGCATGGGACTCTCAGTTGGTATTGTCGGTCTGCCGAATGTCGGCAAGTCCACCCTTTTCAACGCGCTCACGAAGAAGCAGCAGGCGGCGGCAGAGAACTATCCGTTCTGCACGATCGAGCCGAACTCGGCCATTGTCGAAGTCGCAGATGCGCGGCTGGACAAGCTCGCCGAGATGGCGAAGAGCGAACAGGTCATCCGCGCGACGGTTGAGTTTACGGACATCGCCGGGCTTGTCAAGGGCGCGTCCAAGGGCGAGGGACTGGGCAACAAGTTTCTGGCGAACATCCGCGAATGTGACGCGATTCTGCATGTCGTCCGCTGCTTTGAGAACGATGACATCATCCATGTGCAGGAGGGCGGCAACAAGTCCGCGCCGATTGATCCGGTGGGCGATGCGGAAGTCATCGAGACGGAACTGATCTTGGCGGACATGGAGCAGTTGCAGAAACGCTATGACCGCGTGAAGAAGGAGGCTCAGGCGAAGCCGCCGCTCCGTCCTGAGGCCGACGCGTGTGCGGCTCTTCTGAAGCACTTGGAGGACGGGCGTCCCGTCCGCTCATTTCCGCGCACGGACGGCGCCCCGATTCTGAATGTCCTGAAGGAGCTGCACTTCCTGACGGACAAGAAGGTCATTTACTGTGCGAATGTGGCGGACGACAACGTGACGGGCGAGGGCAATCCCCATGTTGCCGCGCTGAAGGCGTATGCGGCGAAAGAAGGGTGCGAATGCGTCGTCATCTGCGCACAGATGGAAGCTGACCTTGCGGGACTGACGGATGACGAGGCGAGGGAGTTCCTGCAAAGCTATGGACTCACGGAGAGCTCGCTCGATCGCACGATCAAGTTGGCGTACGAGACGCTGGGTCTCGCGAGTTTCTTGACGGCGGGCCCGAAGGAGTCTCGGGCGTGGACGTTCCGCAAGGGCTGGAAGGCCCCGAAATGCGCGGGCGTCATCCACACGGATTTTGAGAAGGGATTCATCCGCGCTCAGGTCGTTGCCTATGAGGACTATGTGAAGTATGGCGGCGAAGCCGGTGCGCGCGAACACGGCGTTCTTCGTCCAGAGGGCAAGGAATACGAGATGCGTGACGGCGATGTCGTCGAGTTTATGTTCAATTGAGAGTGACGAGAAGGAAGAACTTTGTCATACACCTCTAACCCCTAACTAAGCAAACAACCATGCACATCCGCCAAATCTCAATTTTTCTCCAGAACAAGCCGGGACAACTCTCGCAGATCTGCCGCGCACTCGCAGACGCCGACATCAACATCGCGACGCTGTCCCTTGCGGATACGAGCGACTTCGGCATCGTCCGCCTGATTGTCGATGACCACGAAAAGGCCAAGGCAACGCTGACGGCGAAGGGCCATGTCGTCAACGTGCGCGAAGTCGTCGCCGTCTGCGTCCCGGATCGGCCGGGCGGGATGGCGGCCGTGATGGCCGCGCTTGATTCGGCTGGGGCGAACATCGAATACAGCTATGCGTTTGCCTTCCACAAGGGCGAGCAGGCCGTGTTGGTCTTCCGTTTTGAGGACAATGCCAAGGCCGTGAAGGCCTTGGCGGAAGCCGGTTTCCTGACATTGGCTGAGAAGGACGTGCTCGACGCGTCGGCCTGACGGGTGCGCTCTTGATGAAGGTCCTGCGCGTTTATGGGGCGTTGGCCCTCGTGGCCTGCGTGATTCTGTGTGGAGCCGCCGTCTGGATGGGCGGACTCAACCAAGACGAGGGCTGGTATCTTTACGCGGCGAATCTCGTCGCAGACGGCCAGTTGCCGTATCGTGACTTCGCCTATACGCAGGGGCCGGTATTGCCGCTAGTCTACGCGGCGTTCAGTTGGGTCTGGAAGGCGTGGGGACTCCTTGGGGCGCGACTTCTGACGCTGGGGATTGGTCTCTGTGGCATTCTCTTCGCGGCGGGCCTTGCGCGAGCGTTTGTCCCGAAAGAGAAGGCAAATGCGACGTCGCTTGTCGTCTTCTTTCTCCTCGCGACGAACCTCTACCATCTTTACTATCTGGCGATTCCGAAGACGTATGCGCTCGCCGGACTCTTTGTCCTCGTCGGCTTCTGTTTGCTGTCTGTTGCGCACGCGCATGCGGCGACGGCGCTTGGTGCGGGGCTTTGCCTTGCGCTTGCGGCAGGTACGCGCATTTCGCTTGGCGCGATTCTTCCCGTTGTCGGCGTATGGTTGTTGGCGACCCGGCAAAGGCGGTCGTTGGCGGCTTTCTGCGCGGGCGCCTTCGGTGGCCTTGCGCTCATCTACGGGCCATTTCTGCTGGATTCGGACGCGCGGGCGGGGCTTGTGGCGGCACAGGCCTACCACGCTGCGCGCGGTGGATTTGACCTCACGTGGACGGTCGGAAGCCTGAGTCGGCTCGTCCGCTGGTATCTGCCGGTATTCCTTGTCTTGGGGTTGGGCGGCTTTCGCCGTGCGTGGTTGCCGTTCTCGGCGTTCTTGGCCGTCTTCCTCGTGCAGATGCTCGCGCCGTTCCCGTACGAAGACTATCAGGTTCCGATCATGGGGCTTTTGGCGGTCTTCGCCGCCGTGAACCTTGTTTCGCGGACGGAGATCGCCGTGCCGCGCCTCCTGTTGCTGGTCCTCGGGCTGTGCTTTGCGACGTCCTTCGGGTCGCCTCTCTTGGAAGAATGGGCCACGAACGGGCAAGACCGCTTTTGGGCGCTCAAGAAGACGAAGACGGAACTCGCCCAGTTGCGTGAAGTTGCCGCAACGGTCAACGCGCTTGACCCAGGCGGGAAGACGCTTCTCACGCAGGACCTCTATCTCGCCATCGAGACGAACCGTCGCGTTCCCAAGGGCTTGGAGATGGGGCCGTTTGCGGTTTTGTCAGACGCCGACTGGCGACGTCTTCTGGAAACGGTTGACTGCCCCGTCGCGGCGCTTTCGGGCTACACGTTCGCCATCGAGCCTCCAGTCTGCAATGAGCGCCCGACCGCGCAACAGCTCGATTACTGGAACCTCTTGAAGAAGAACTATCGGCTCGTCGCGAAAGAAGAGGCGTTCGGGCAGAACGCGACGCCGCTCCTCATCTTGATGCGGAGGGCGAAGCCGTGAAGACGGCCGAGGAGATTCGCGCCCGCATCTTGTCCGTCGTCGCGAAGAATGGCGGGCACCTCGCCTCGTCGCTGGGCGCCGTCGAGATCGCCATGGCCCTAAATGAGGTCTTTGACGCGCAGAAAGACCGAATCGTCTGGGATGTCGGACATCAGGCTTACGCCTGGAAGATCCTGACGGGGCGTGATGCGCGTTTCGAGACGTTGCGCCAAATGGACGGTCTCGCGCCGTTCCCCAGCCCGTTGGAAAGCCCGGCGGACGCCGCCGTCGCGGGCCATGCGGGAAGCGCACTCTCCGTCGCGCTGGGAATGGCCGCCGCGCGAGACCGCAGGGGCTCGAACGAACAGGTCGTCGCAGTCATCGGCGACGCGTCGATTGTCAACGGCCATTCCTTCGAGGCGTTGAACAACTGTGCCGCCGCGACGCAGAAGGCGATTGTCATCCTCAATGACAACGACATGGCGATTTCAAAGCCGGCGGGGAGTTTCGCGAAGTTTCTCGGGCGGCTCATCACGGGCGTGCGCTACAACCGCGTCAAGGCGGCGGCTGAGGCGGCGGGGCATCGCTTGCGGCTGACATTCTTGCGGAGTGCCTATCATTGGATTGAAAGCCGCGTCAAGGGGCTCTTTCTTGGAAGCCGCTACTTCGAGCAGTTCGGGCTTCGCTACATCGGGCCTGTTGACGGCCATGACCTCATCGCCTTGACGGCGGCTTTTACGGTCGCGAAGGAAGACAAGCGTTCGGTGCTGGTTCATGTCGTCACGCAGAAGGGCAGGGGCTATGCACCGGCGGAACGCGACCCGACCTACTATCACGGCGTAAGCGCGGGGATGCCGGCGAAGGGGTCAGCGACGGCGGCACAGCTCCAGCAGGACTGGAGTTCGACCTTGGGCGAACATCTGGTTGCTGCGGCCTCATCGGACGTGCGGATTTGCGCCTTGACGGCGGGCATGCGGGACGGCACGGGCCTTGTGCCGTTTGCGCACGTCTTTCCAAATCGCTTCTTCGATGTCGGCATTGCCGAGGGGCATGCGGTCGCATTCGCGGCGGGGTTGGCGGCGGCGGGGCTTCGCCCGGTCGTCTGCATCTACTCGACCTTCCTTCAGCGTGCGGTCGATCAGGTCATTCACGATGTCGCGATCGCCAAGTTGCCGGTCGTCTTTTGCATTGACCGCGCCGGACTGGTCGGGGCGGACGGCGCGACGCATCAGGGCGTTTTCGATCTCGCGCTCTTCAAGCCCGTGCCGAATCTGACGATTTGCCAGCCGTGTGATGGCGCGGATCTGAAGCGTCTGCTGGAGGAGGCCTTGCGGCGCGATGGGCCGACGCTGATTCGTTATCCGCGCGGTGCAGTGCCCGAATCGCTGGGTCTGGCGGATCGGGAAGGGCTTGCCGTGCAGGTGATGAATCCGGATGCGCCGATTCAGATCTGGGCGACGGGCGATCAGGTCCCGAAGGCGCGGGCTCTCGCGACGCGAACGGGCGCCGGCGTTGTCTATGCGCGGTCGCTTAAGCCGTTCGACGCGGGGCTTCTTGCGCACCAGCGAGCTGAGGGTAGGCTGATCGTCTCGCTGGAGAACGGCTGCATCGACGGGGGCTTTGGCGAATCTCTTGGCGCAGACCTCCGTTTCGGTTGGCCTGACGCCTTCATTCCGCACGGCGCCATCGGCGAACTCGAGAAACGACATGGCCTGGATGTGGATTCGATGGCGGCGAAGATTGCGGCTTTTTCGCGAAAGGAAGAATGCCATACGCAAAATGTGGTATAATTTGTCGAATCGGACAAAACAGCAAACTGAGATTCATCGGATATGGCTCACATACACGGCATCGCAGGCGAATGGGCGCGCGTCAAAGGAATGGTCGCTGGGCTTTGGCCTCTGTTCCTCGGCGTTTTCGCCTCGGGCTTTTCGCTCGCGCTCTTCTTGGCCGTGCCTTCGGTCGCGGCGATTCTCTTAGTCGCCTCGTTGGTGTGGATGATTGTCAGTCTGCACCGTGGTTTGCGGCATGTCGAGCGTTTCTTCAAGGGAGCGCGTGGCGAGGAGAAGGTCGCGGGCGTGCTTGCCAGTTTGCCGAGTTCCTACCATGTCTTCAATGACTTCGCGGCGGGGCGCGCGCATGTGGACCATGTCGTGGTCGGCCCGGGCGGCGTCTTTTCGGTGGAGACGAAGACTTGGCGCGGATCGGTCACGGTCGAGGACGGGCATATCCTGTTGAACGGGCAGTTGCCGGACCGCGATCCGCTTGCGCAGACGCTCAAAGAGGCGACGCTCGTCCGCAATGCCCTTGTCGCGAAGGGCTGGGAAGGCCTCGTCACGCCCGTTCTTGTCTTTGCGTCGGATTCGTTTGCCGCGCATCGGGCGAATGTCCGTGGCGTCATTGTCATTAACTCGAACGAACTGAAGGTCGGCTTCGCGTCCGACCGCATTGTGATTCCGCCGGTGGAGCTGGATCGGCTCGTCGGTCTGATGGAGATCGCTTCATGAAGAAGATTCTTTGCCTGTCCCTTTCGATCGCCACGCTGGGCCTCATCATCTGGGGATGCCAGTGCGTGGCGGAGCCGCCCGCGTCCGAGCTGTCCGAGCCTGTGCGCGTGACGGCGTCTCAGCCGCAGCCGTCGACCGAACCGATTGCCGCCGCGCTTGTCGAGCCTGCTGCCGCGTCTGCTCCCAAGGCGGTGAAGAAGATCGAGCCGCGCAATTACTACGGGCGCATCGCGCAGCGGTTCGGCGGCATGTTGCCGAGATATCACGTTCTTCAGCAGCCGCTGAACGATGAGATTTCCCGTCGCGCATGGACCAACCTTGTCACGTTCTACGATTTCGACCATTCCGTCTTTCTCCAGTCGGACCTTGACCGCCTGGCGGCACATGAGAAGACGATTGACGATGAGATCGAACGCGGTGACGTCTCGTTCGGCTATGACCTTTACAATCTTTATGTGACGCGGCTGCGTGAGCGCGTCGATTTCGCGACCAATCTGCTTGTGAAAGGCACTTGGGACTTCTCGACGAACGAGACGTATCGCATTCGGCGCAAGGATGCGCCGTGGCCGGCGACACGCGAGGACGCCGAGGAGCACTGGCGGCGGCGGCTCAAGAACGAGTTGCTGGTCGCGCAGATCGGCCATGAGCTCGACAAGTCCACGAACCGTCTTGACGCGGCGACGGATCTTGTCAAGAAGTATCGCCAGTACGTCACCGTCCTGACGGAGCCGGACGAGGAAGCGGTTCTCCAGAGCTATCTGAGCGCACTGGGACGCGCCTATGATCCGCATACGGACTACATGTCACCCGCCTCGAAGGAGGACTTCGACATGGAGATGAATCTCACGCTCTGTGGCGTCGGCGCCGTGCTCTCGATGGACGAGGGCGCGCTCAAGATCGTCGAGATCATGCCTGGCGGTCCGGTTGATGTGGACGGGCGCATCAAGGAAGGCGACAAAATCGTCGGCGTTCAGCAGGGACAGGGCGAGATGGAAGACGTCATGTGGCAGCCGTTGAAGAAGTCCGTCAAGAAGATTCGCGGCAAGAAAGGCACGCATGTCACGTTGCAGATCGTGCCGCGTTCCGACACTTCGGGCGCGACGAAGAAGCTCATCGAACTGGTGCGCGACGAGATCAAGCTCGAGGACCAGGCGGCGACGGGACGCGTCGAGCGCGTGACGCTCGAAGGCGCGACGCGCAAGCTGGGCTATGTCTATCTGCCCGGATTCTACGGCACGATGGACAAGAAGCCGAACGAGGAGGGCTTCCGCAGCTGTGCGATGGATGTCGCGCGCTACCTCTGTGACTTCAATGCGGAAGGCGTCGAGGGGCTCGTCCTCGATTTGCGCGGCAACGGCGGCGGTTCCCTGCGTGAGGCGGTCATGCTCTCGGCCTTGTTCGTGCAGTCCGGCCCGGTCGTCCAGATTCGCGATGTCCGCTCGGTCGGCTGTCTGCCGATTCCGCCGGGGAATCCGATCGCATTCAAGAAGCCGATGGTCGTCTTGACGGATCGCGCGAGTGCGTCGGCGTCGGAGATCGTCGCCGGACATCTTCAGGATACGGGGCGCGCCGTGGTTCTCGGTGACATCCGCACGCACGGCAAGGGCACGGTTCAGACGGTCTTGGGGCTTGGTCCCGAGAAATACGGGTCATGCAAGATCACGACGGCGCGCTTCTACCGCATCGACGGGCGCTCGACGCAGGTGGAGGGCGTTGCGGCGGATGTCCATCTGCCGTCGCTGCTGGACTCGCTTGACATTGGCGAGGACAAGCTCACGTACGCCCTGCCGTTCAGCCGGATTCGCCCGGCGGACTATCTGAAGGCGTGGAATCTGAACGAGCATGTGGCGGAACTGGACGCGCGTTCGCGTGCGCGGACGAAGGCGGACGAGCGGTTCATGAAGCATCTCGCGAACGTGAACGGCATGAAGGAGATTTCCGAACGCGAGATGGTCTCGCTCGAATACGCCGCGCGCAAGGCCCAGATGGCGGCAGACCGCGAACTGCGCGAGATTGACGATGAGGAGAATGAGGACGACGATGACGAGACCGCGTCGAAGAAGCGTCGGCGTCGGCGCAACGAGCGTCAGAAGAACGACGTCGTGCTGGACGAGTCGTTCCGCGTGCTGATGGACCTTATCCGCCTCAACGGCGGGGCAGATGTTCCGGAAGAGAAAGGTTGGTGGTGAAGATGAACGTGTCTTTCACGAAGATGCATGGCGCGGGGAACGATTTCATCCTGATTGACGACCGCGCGGGAACGGTGCCGACCGACGGGCGGCGATTGGCGGCGATGGCGGCGCACCGTACCGGCGTCGGTTGCGAGGGCATCATCCTCGTCCAGCCCTCGACGGAGGCTGATTTTCGGATGCGGTTCTTCAATCCCGACGGGACCGAAGCCGAGTTGTGCGGCAATGGCGCGCGCTGCGTCGCGGCCTTTGCGCGCGCCATTGGCGTCGTGAAGGAGAAGACGATGCGCTTTGAGACGCAGGCGGGACTCGTCCGCGCGGAGATCGTCGATGAGACGCTCGTGAAGGTCTGGATGCCAAAGCCGAAAGACCTGCGTCTGGATTTCGTCAACAGCGGCGTGCCGCACAAGATCGTCCCCGTCACAAGCTTGGCTTCCGTCGATGTCGTGGGCGAGGGGCGGCGAATCCGCCTGTCGGAGGAGTTTGCGCCGGCGGGGACGAACGTCGATTTTGTCGTCTATCATCCGCCGCATCGTGCGACCGTCCGCACGTATGAGCGTGGCGTGGAGGCTGAGACGGGCGCGTGCGGAACGGGCGCCGTGGCAGTCGCCGTTGTCGGCGTTGCGCAGCACCGCATGGCGTTCCCGGTCCGCATCCTGACGGCCGAAGGCTACGAGCTTGTCGTGGAGGGCGAATGGACGGGCGACGCGTTTGAGGCCGTCACGCTCATGGGGCCCGTGAAAAAGGTCTTCGAGGGCGTGATCGACTGGGACACGCTTGACGTGTCGGGCGCCGCGTCGTGAGCCTCGGCAAACGGGCGGATGAGCGCGAGTGATTTGATTCGGAGCATCCAAAGGAGGAGAACGAAAAATGGAAGTCATCTACGAGAACAACCCCTGCGGCGGCAAGGGAACGATGAAACTCGAAAAGATTCTGACCGAGGCTGAGATGAAGGACAAATGCGGCCTTTACGCGCGCGTGACCCTTCGTCCGGGCGATGTCCTCGGCTATCATGAGCATCACGGCAACGGCGAATGCTACTTCATCCTTTCGGGCGAAGGCGTCTATGACGACAATGGCGTCAAGCGCCTGGTGAAGGCCGGCGACGTGACGTGGACGCCGGATGGTTCGGGCCATGCGCTCAGCAACGAGAACGGCAAGGAAGACGTCGTTTTCATGGCGCTTATCATCAACGCGTAAATGGCACGGCCCTCGACGCTTGAACGACTGGTTTCGCTCATTCGCGAGACGAGTTCGTCTCTTCCGGAAGACGTGCTGTCCGCGTTGCGCACGGCGGCACGTCGCGAGGCGCGCGGAAGTTCGGCTGCGGTCGTCTTGCGGACGATTCTTGACAATTGCGCCCTGGCCCACGAGAAAGGCGTGCCGCTTTGTCAGGACACGGGCACGCTGACGTTCTTCGTCGATACGCGGCTTCGTCGTCGCGTGACGCCGTCTCTCCTCCAGCAGGCTGTTGCACGTGCGACGGAACTCGGTTACCTGCGCAAGAATACGATTGACGCGTTGTCCGGGCGGAGCTGCGACGACAACTGCGCGGTGGGTGCGCCTGTCATTCACTATGAGGAAGAGAGCGATGGTTCGACGCCGCGTCGCGTGACGCTTCTTCTGAAGGGCGGCGGCTCTGAAAACATGTCGCGCCAGTATTCGCTGCCCGACTCGACACTGGGCGCGGGGCGTGATCTTGCGGGCGTCCGCGCCTGCGTCTTGGATGCCGTCCAGAAGATTCAGGGCTATGGCTGTGCGCCCGGAATCCTCGGCGTCTGCGTCGGTGGGGATCGCGCGACGGGCTTTGAGGTCGCGAAGAGACAGCTTCTGCGTCCGCTGGACGAAAAGGAAGGCCGGCGCGACGCGGTGGTCTTGAGGCTTGAGAAGAGCCTGTTGCGCGACGCGAACCGTCTCGGGATCGGTCCCATGGGGCTGGGCGGCAAGACGACGCTCCTGGGCGTCAAAGTCGCCGCGCGTACGCGTGTGCCGGCTTCGTTCTTCGTGACGATCGCGTATCTGTGCTGGGCCTGCCGGCGACGTACGATGGAGTTTTAGATGATTCCGCTTCGTTATCCATTTGACGAGATTTCCGTGCGCGCGCTCAAGGCGGGCGACGCCGTGTCGATTACCGGACGGCTTTACACGGGCCGTGACAAGTTCCACAAGTTCTTTGCCGACGGTGGCGCGATGCCCGTCGATTTTACGGATGGCGCACTCTACCACTGCGGTCCGGTCTGCGTGCCGGGCGACGGCGGCTGGCGCGTCGTTTCTGCCGGACCGACGACGAGCGTGCGCGAGAACCCTTATGAACCGGCGTTTATTCAGGCGTCGGGCGTGCGGCTGATCATCGGCAAGGGCGGCATGGATGTCGCGACGCACGAGGCCCTCCGTGCGTGCGGTTGCGTCTACGTTCAGGCCATCGGCGGCGCGGGTGCGCTCTACGCGGCGTCCGTGAAGAAAGTCGCAGGCGTCTCGCTCCTTCGGGAGTTTGGCGCGGCAGAGGCCGTCTGGCATTTCGATGTCGTGGACTTTCGCGGCGTTGTGGCGATGGATGCCCATGGGCGTTCGCTGTTCGAGGATGTCAACAAGATTTCCGCTCAGGCCCTGAGCGCTTGCCTCAGAACCTGACTCTATACGACCCGGCCATTCCTTACTTCCTTCTCTTGTGCCTTATGAAACTTCTTTTTTTGAGTGATATCCATGGCGTTCCCTCCGCGTTGGAGGCCGCGTTCGCTTCCGCCGATACGTTGGGCTACGACCGAATCGTCCTGCTGGGCGATCTTCTCTACCACGGTCCGCGCAACGGCGTGCCGGATTTCTATGACCCGGTGAAGGTCGCGCGGATGCTGAACGCCCGCAAGGACAAGATCATCGCCGTGCGCGGCAACTGTGACGCCGAGGTCGATCAGATGATGTTCGAGTTCCCGATGATGAGCGACTATGTGATGGTCGAGGCGGGGAACGAGACGTTCTTCTGCACGCACGGGCATCTGTGGAACGAGGACCGTCTGCCGCCGCTGGGTCTCGGGTCCGTGCTGGCGCACGGACACACGCACATTTCCGAACTGAAGAAACTGCCGTGCGGGCTGACAGTCTTCAACCCCGGATCGGTCTCCCTGCCGAAGGGGGGCACGTCCCGTTCGTTTGGCTACTTCGACGGGCAGACGATCCGCCACTACACCATCTGACGCGAAGAACGGACGTTGAGCATGCGCAAGGTTCATCTGATTGGCATCGGTGGCGTCGGCATGAGCGCGTTGGCGACGGCTCTCGTCCGGCAGGGTTGCGTCGTCACGGGAGCGGATCGGGCGCGTGAAACGCCGAATGTCCTTTTCCTTGAGTCGCTCGGCGTGACCGTCTTCCCCGACGACGGGAGTGGCATTGACGCGACGACGGACGAGGTGATCGTCTCGACGGCCATTGAGGAGACGAACGCCGGCCTTCGGAAGGCGCACGCGCTCGGCATTCCCGTCACGCATCGCGCCAAGGCGTTGGCGTGCGCGTTGGGCGGGCACAAGCTCGTGGCGGTCGTCGGGACCTGCGGCAAATCGACGGTGACGGCGATGCTCGGGCATGTCTTGTCCGAATGCGGGCTGGATCCGCTCTGCGTCAACGGCGCAAACGTGCCGGGCTGGGAAGGGGCCGTGCGCTTTGGGCAGGGCGACTATGCCGTGGCGGAGGTGGATGAGTCCGACAAATCGTTGGTCGCTTTCCGCCCTTACGCGGCGATTGTCACGAACGCGTCCGCTGACCATTACTCGAAAGAGGAGATGGATGAGGTCTTCGACGCGTTCATCAAGGGCTGCAAAGGTCCTGTCATTGACGGACGGAACGAATTGTCCCGGGTTGTCCCGGGTTGTGCGCGTGAGGTCGAAGTCTCCATTCCGGGGAGACACAACCGTCAGAACGCGGCCTTGGCGCTGCGCATGGCGGTGGCATTGGGCTGTGACGCGGCGCGGGCGCGGGCGGCGCTCCTTTCCTTCAAGGGCGTCGAACGCCGTCTTCAGCGCATCACGCCCGAGTCCTCCGACCGGTCTTCTGCCTTCCCGTCCGTCTACGACGACTACGCTCACAACCCGGAAAAGCTGAAAGCCATGTGGATGACGTTGGCGGAGAAGTATCCGCAAGGCGTCTGTGCCATCTGGCGACCGCACGGATATGCGCCGTTGCGGAAGATGTGCGGGGCCCTCGCGGCGATGTTTGCCGAGACGATTCGCCCGCAGGACAGGCTGTTGCTCTTGCCTGTCTACGATGCCGGCGGCACGACGGATCGGTCGATCAACGCGGCGGCACTCGTCGAGGAGATGGCGCGTCAAGGCGCGACAGCGGTCGCGCGCGTGGTGTGTATCCCGGATCTGGACGCGGCTTTTGACTGGTGCGCGGCACGCGGGGCCGATTTCGGCTGTTTCGTGACTTGCGGAGCCCGAGACATGGGGTTGCCGCGTCTCGCCCAGCGGTTGGCGGCCTGCTTTTCATGCGTCCGTGGCGGCGTTCGGACGTCTCAACGGAGAGAACGGAATCTCTCAACGGAGAGAACGCGATGACTCAACGGAGAGAACGCCGCGTCTCCGTTGAGACGTTTGGATCTCTCCGTTGAGACGTCCAGCCGTCTTCCTGACGCGGTGCGGTCGAGTCCGATTCGTCTCCAAGGCCGAGCCTCAGAGCGGGCGCAGAGGGCTTATCTCGAAGAACAGGCCTTTTTCTTTCCTCATCCTGCGAACTTCGGAGAGTGGAAAACCTTTGCGCTTCGCATAAAATAAACATTATGTTTTACTTTTTACCTCCTGAAATGCTATAATTGCGCTCAATACAATGGCAAAAGGTTTTTATGTCGGTGAACTACAACAAGCTTTGGAAACTGCTCATAGATCGCCAAATGACGAAGACGCAGATGCGTCTCGCCGTGGGGCTGTCTACAGTCACGCTTGCGAGAATGAACAAGGGAGGCAGAGTTTGGGACAGTACGCTTGACAGAATATGTGAAGTCTTGAAGTGCTCTCGGACGGACATCATGGAAGGGACCGAAGACCGCCCGACATCCCGCAATCAGAAAGGATGATTTATGGACAAGCCAAGCAGCATCGCCGACTACCTTCGGAAGATCCGCGAGAACGCATGGAGTTCGCGCCAGCTTGGTGCTGAGTTCGAGCGGTTTGTGAAACGTTACTTCAAGACCGAGCCTTACTACGCTTCCCAGTTTTCCGACGTGTGGCTTTGGGGCGAGTGTCCATTCGCCAGGGGAAACGACGTCGGCATCGACCTTGTGGCGAGAACCAACTTCGGCGAATATGTCGCGATTCAGGCAAAGTGCTACCAGCCGGGGACGCAGGTTGACAAGGCGGACGTCGATACGTTCCTTTCCGCGTCCGGTAAGCAGATCGTCCCTGACGGGAAAGCGACATACTATTCCGCCCGCATCATCATCGCCACGAACGACAACTGGACTTCCCACGCTTCCGAGGCGATTGTCGGCCAGCAGATTCCCGTCACCCGCATCGGCCTCGCCCAGATTCAGGACTCCGCCATCGACTGGGAGAGGTTCTTTGCTGGAGTGAAGAAGGCAATCGTCAAGAAGTCCGTCCGCCGCCATCAGGACGCCGCCATCAAGGACGTGGTCAAGGGCTTTGAGAGGCACGAGCGCGGGCAGCTTATCATGGCCTGCGGCACGGGAAAGACATTCACCTCGCTGAAGATTGCCGAGACCATCTGCCCTGAAAACGGACGCGTCCTGTTCCTTGTCCCTTCGATCTCGCTTCTCGGCCAGTCGCTCCGCGAATGGTGTGAACAGTCCGACAAGCCGCTCACCGCGTTCGCCGTCTGCTCTGACGCCAAGGTGACGAAAGACCCAGACGATACGTCTCTCGCAGACCTCGGCTTCCCTGCAACGACATCTGCCGCGCAGCTTGTCGCATACGGGCGCAAGCTGAAGAAGAACCCTCCCGTCGGCTTGACGGTCGTTTTCTCGACCTACCAGTCCATTTCTGCCGTGCAGGAGGCACAGTCCGCCGGAGCCTTTGGACCGTTCGATCTCATCATCTGCGATGAGGCGCACCGCACGACGGGCGCAATCTTCAAGAACCGAGACGAGTCCGAGTTCGTGCGCATCCACGACAAGAGCTTCATCAAGGGCGAGAAGCGCCTCTACATGACGGCGACGCCGCGCATCTATGGCGAGAACGCCAAGAAGCGGGCGGACGACGAGTTCATCGAACTCTGCTCGATGGACGACGAATCGAAGTATGGCCCGGAATTCCATCACCTCACGTTCTCTGCCGCCGTCAAGGAGGACCTCCTCACCGACTACAAGATTCTCATCCTCGCAGTGGACGAGAAGGACATGCACGACCTCTCCCTCGCCGACCGAGACGGCGACGGCGAGATCGACTCCGTTGACCAGCTCGCCAAGATCGTCGGCACGTGGAAAGGGCTCAACAAGCGCATTTACAAGGACGATGCGCAGTTCCTCGGAGGCGACGTCCGTCCCATGCGCTCTGCCGTCGCGTTCACTTCCACCATCGCGGAGTCGAAAGCCTACACGGATCAGTTCAACGCCGTCATCGAAGAACATTTCGGCGAGGACGAGAACCTTCAGTCTGTCGAGATTCACCATGTTGACGGTGGCATGAATGCGCTGTACCGCTCCCGTCGGCTCCAATGGCTGCGTGAAGCCGACGAGACGACAGGCTGCCGCATCCTCTCGAACGCCAAATGCCTCTCCGAGGGCGTGGACGTTCCCGGTCTTGATGCCGTCATCTTCCTCTCGCCGAAGAACAGTTTTGTCGAGGTCGTGCAGGCCATCGGGCGCGTCATGCGCAAAGCGCCCGGCAAGCAACTCGGCTATGTCATCATCCCCGTCCTCATTCCGATGGGCATGGACGCTTCCGAGGCGCTGTCCACGAACAGGCGCTTCAAGGTCATCTGGGACGTTCTTTCGGCCATCCGCTCTCACGATGACGCATTCAACGCACTCGACAACAAGGTTGACATCATCCGCGTCGAGCCGCCGAAGAAGCGCACGAAGCCGACAGATGATGGCATCGGCGCGGGAGAAGGCGAAGATGCCGGCTTAGACGAAGAAGAGCCGCCGCTTACCATCGACACCGAGCGGTTCAACGACTACAAGAAGGCGATTCAGGCGAAACTCGTCAAGGCTTGCGGCGAACACAAGTACTGGAGCGTGTGGGCGGCGGAGATCGCCGAGGTCGTGCAGACGCAGATCAAGCGCATCACCGCGCTCCTGAACGCGAAGGACTCACCCTACGAAGAGGACTTCGCCCGCTTCCACGAGACGCTGAAAGCGAACCTCAACAAGACCGTCACCCGCGACGAGGCGATTGCGATGCTCGCGCAGCAGCTCGTCTCCGCGCCTGTGTTCGACGCGCTCTTTGCCGACTACCAGTTTATCCGCCACAACCCGATCTCGAAATCGCTTGAAGCGCTTCTCGCCCGCCTCAACGAGAATATCGACGGCAAGGATAGAGAGACGCTGGAGAAGTTCTACGCGTCCGTTCGCCACAAGGCGAGCGACAAGACGACTGCCGCGCAGAAGCAGGCCATCGTTGTCCAGCTCTACAACAACTTCTTCAACATCGCGTTCAAGGACACGGTGGAAAAGCTCGGCATCGTCTATACGCCCGTGCCTGTGGTGGACTTCATCGTGAAGTCCGTGGAGCGCGTCCTCAAAAGGCACTTTAACTGCTCCATCAGCGACCGGGGCGTACACGTCCTCGATCCGTTCACGGGAACCGGCACGTTCATCACGCGGTTGCTGCAGAGCGGCTTCATCAAGCCGAAAGACCTTCTCTACAAGTACGAGAACGAGATACACGCAAACGAGATCGTGCTTCTCGCCTACTACATCGCCGCCATCAACATCGAGAGCGTGTTCCACGACGTGTATGCGGAGACGATGGCGGGCGGGACTGGCGCCAGTCAATACCACCCCTTTGACGGGATCGTCCTCACGGACACGTTCCAATTGGGCGAGGAGGGCGCGGCGCTTCCCGGCATCTTCCCCGAAAACTCCGAACGCGCCCGCCGCCAGAAGAAGCTCGACATCCGCGTCATCATCGGCAATCCGCCGTACAATGTCTCGAAAGGCACGACCTACTCGCACCTCGAACAGCGCATTGCCGAAACGTACGCAAAGGGAACATCTGCCGTTCTGAAAAGCTCGCTCTACGACAGTTACATCAAGGCGTTTCGCTGGGCGTCCGACCGCATCAAAGACGAGGGCGTTGTCGCGTTCGTCACCAACGGTGGCTGGCTCGACGCGCAGGCGATGAACGGCTTCCGCAGTGCTCTTGTCAATGAGTTCGACCACATCTACGTGTTCAATCTCCGCGGCAACCAGCGCACGCAGGGTGAAACATCTCGTCGCGAGGGCGGCAAGATTTTCGGACAGGGTTCGCGCACGCCCGTCGCCATCACGATTCTGGTGAAGGGGGGAAAGGGGACGGGAGAGATCGGCGATAGACCCGCCAGTCGCTCCCGTCCGCTCCAGCCCCTCCCGTCCCCCACCCGCAAGGAGTCCCGCCAATGATCCCCATTGTCGCGAAGCACGGCGGCTATCGCCACACATTGACGTTCGGCTACGTGTGTCTCGTCTATCACGCGACCGAGGTGTTCTGTGCGCGCAACTACTCTTACAGGAACGATCCGCTCGGCAAGACTTCCGGGCAGATGGTGGGCGCGGCGCGTTCGGCGCGTCAGAACATCGTCGAGGGCTCGTCCAGGGCCGGCACATCGAAAGAGACGGAACTGCGGCTTTACGACGTGGCGAAAGGCTCGCTTGAGGAACTCGCCGGCGATTTCGAGGCGTTTCTCGTCGGGCGCGGCGTCGCGCCGTGGCCGGCGGACGACGAACGCGCCGGTCGCCTGAAGGCGATGAAGATAGACCCCTACTGCGGTGACATGGGCGAGAACGCGCGGCATGACTACGGCGAATACGTGCTGGCGATGCGCAGCCGGTTCGCGGAGTTTCTCGAATCGGAGGATCCGCTCGTCGCGGCGAACTCCGTGCTTGTCGTGATTGACCGCGCCTGTGGACTCCTTGCGCGGCAGATCGCCGCCACCGGCGAGGAGTTCCGCGAGGGGGGCGGGTTCACCGAGCGGCTGTCGGCGGCGAGGCTCGAACATCGCGACGCGAGAATCGCGGCGGAGGGTGCGCCACAATGCCCGAAGTGCGGCAAGCCGATGCGCAAGATGGTCGCGCGCAAGGGTCGCAACGCCGGAAATCCGTTCTGGAGCTGCACGGGTTATCCGGACTGCAACGGGACAAGGAACTGGACGGGCGGGACGGGTGAGATGGGTGGGACAGGCACCAGTCCCGCCAGTCCCTTCAGTCATCCCACCTCCCGTCCCCAGAAAGGCAATGTCCAATGAGCGCAATCATCCACTACCACGACATCGGCGACTACCTCTCGCGGGAGGAGAAGCTGCGCATCATTGACGACTTCGGCGACATCGCCGCTATTGACTGGCAGATCATCACGCCCGACCAGCACGGCGATTGGCTCAACAAGCGCGACAGCGAGTTCGACAACTACATCCCACTCGCCCCGGAGGAGAAATTCGACTACCTCACGAAGAGCTGGTTTACATTTGGAACGGTTGGAACCAAGACGAACCGTGACACATGGGCGATCAACTTCTCGCAGAAGTCTGTGCTGACGAACATGGCGAAATGCATATCATTTTACAATCGATGTGCCGAGGCGAAGGTTGCCAAAGAGGACTCTAGACAAATCTCTTGGACGAGGGCAAACCGCAATCGCTGCGAGAAAGGCTTGCAGTCGATGTTTCGGCGTGATCGCATTCATAGCGTAGCTTATCGCCCGTTTACTAAACAGTCGCTCTATTGCGACAGAGAATGGAACGAGGTCATTGGAATCGCACCTTATGTGTTTCCTTCTCCTGACAGCAAGAACAGAGTTCTCTGCGTGAGCGGGACTGGTGGCACAAAAGACTTCTCGTGCATAATGGTTGACACTATTCCTGACTATGAACTTATCGGCAAAAGCCAATGTTTCCCCCTCTACTGGTACGAGAAGATTGAGCGCAATGACAGCGTGATGGAACTGCCAGGGCTGGAGAGACAGTCAGATTTCATCCGTCATGACGCCATCAGCGACTTCATCCTGATGGAGTTTCGCAAGATTGCCGGGCCTCGCGTTCAGAAGGAGGACATCTTCAACTACGTCTATGGCGCGTTGCACAATCCCGACTATCGCGCCAAGTTCGCCGTCGACCTGAAGAAGCAGCTGCCGCGTCTGCCTCTGCCGAAAGACAGAAAGGCGTTCGAGAAGGTCGAGGGCATTGGACGCAAGCTCGCAAACCTCCATCTGCACTACGAGGAGATCGACCCGTGGCCGCTCGATGAAGTTGGCTCTCTTGATTGCCACGTCACGAAGATGGCGTGGGCGAAGGACGGGAAAGACGTGCGCAAGGACATGCTCGTCGTGAACGAGCATCTGACGTTCGCGGGAATCCCCGCCGAGGCGCACCAGTATGTCGTCAACGGACGCACGCCGCTTGAATGGCTCATCGACCGCTACCAGATTCGCACCGATGCCGATTCCGGGATTGTGAACGACCCGAACAAGTGGGGCGAAGAGCGCGGCTTCCCGCAGTACATCGTCGAACTGGCGAAGAGGCTTGTCAGGCTTTCGGTCGAGACCGTGGAACTTGTCGGGGAACTCGGCGACAAGTCCAAGGCAAAGGCAACCGCCGACGCCGTTGCCGCCCATCCTTCCGCGACGCCGCCCTACTGGTGGAAATCGGGTGTGTGGGGCGTAGAATCCCCCATGCCCGAAGGCGGCAACGTCGTAATCGGCCTCAAGCAGAAGTGGTACGACAAGATCGAGGCGGGGCTGAAGCGCGATGAACTCCGCCAGATGAAGCCGTATTGGGACGAGCGGCTGGGCGGTCGCAAGGGCAGGGAACTCCGCAGCGTGACGTTCATGCGCGGCCAGGCCTCGCCCGTCCAGATGACATGGGAAGTCCTCGACGTCGAGACGGCCAAAGACCCCGGACGCACGGGCTACTACATCCTCCATCTCGGAAAGAGAATCAGGTGAGAGCCGAGGAAGACGATGAGGCGATTTGAACTGCTGAAAGGAGAACCGAAATGAAGTCGATGATGACAATTGTCCTTGGACTCGCCGCAACAGGCGTTCTTGGCGCGGAGACGATCAAGCTCCCCGCGCCCAACTACGATTCGGGTGTAACGGTCATGCAGGCGCTCAAGGCGCGACGTTCCGAGCGGGCCTTCTTGGCGCGGGACATCCCCTTGGAGACGCTGTCGGGCGTTCTCTGGGCGGCTAACGGATTCAACCGCCCCGACAAGCGCACCAACGCGACGGGCTTGAACAAGCAGACCATAATTGTCTACGCCATCATGAAGTCCGGCGCGTATCGCTACGACGCCAAGGCGAATGCTCTCGTCAAGGTGTGCGACGGGGACCTGCGCCCCGCGATTGCCGCACAGCAGCCTTTCGCGGCGACCGCCCCCGTCTCGCTTCTCGTCACGGCGGATTTGAGAGACCCGATATACACGGGTGCGCGAAGCTCTCTTTCCAATTATGATGCGGGGATTGTCTCGGGCAACATCTACCTCTACTGCGCGGCCAACGGACTCGCCACGGTCTGCCGCGCCTCGATGGACCGTGAAACGCTCAAGAGATCCCTAAAGCTCGGCGACAAGACGGTCATCCATCTCAACCATCCCATCGGCTACCCGGCTGACGGCAAATAGCCGAGCGTCCGTGCCGTGCGCGTGAATGCGTGGAGACACCCCTCTTGCGCTCAGAGGACGAATTATGCTATACTACAAAGGTTTTCGTCTCGAAAGAGGCCACTTTAGCTCAGTTGGTAGAGCACTTCCTTGGTAAGGAAGAGGTCGACGGTCCGATTCCGTTAGGTGGCTCCATTCGGGGCGATTGCGAAAGAACACAAACAACTCACAGGAGTATATTAGCAATGGCTAAGGAAACATTCGATCGCGGCGGCAAGCCGCACGTGAACGTCGGCACCATCGGCCACGTCGACCACGGCAAGACCACGCTGACGGCCGCTATCACCCATGTTCAGGCTCTCAAGGGCCTCTGCGAGGAAATCAAGTACGATCAGGTCGCGAAGGCTTCTGAGTCTGCAGGCCGTCGTGACGCGACGAAGATTCTGACGATCGCCTCTTCGCACGTTGAATACGCGACGGAGAACCGTCACTACGCGCACGTTGACTGCCCCGGCCACGCCGACTACGTCAAGAACATGATTACCGGCGCGGCGCAGATGGATGGCGCGATTCTCGTCGTCTCCGCCGTTGACGGCCCGATGCCGCAGACCCGTGAGCATGTTCTGCTCGCCCGTCAGGTCGGCGTTCCGAAGATTGTCGTCTTCCTCAACAAGTGCGACCTCGTTGACGATCCCGAGATGCTCGATCTCGTCGAGATGGAAGTCCGTGAGCTTCTCTCCAAGTACGATTACGATGGCGACAACGCCCCCGTGATTCGCGGTGCGGCCTATCCGGCCACGCAGGCGACGTCGAAGGACGATCCGGCGTGCAAGTGCATCGACGAGCTCATGAACGCTCTTGACACCTACATCCCCGAGCCCCAGCGTGAGCTCGACAAGCCGTTCCTCATGCCGATCGAGGACATCTTCTCGATTGAAGGCCGTGGCACGGTTGTTACGGGTCGTGTCGAGCGCGGCGTCATCAAGGTTGGCGAAGATGTCGAGATCGTCGGTCTCAAGCCGACGGCGAAGACGGCCGTCACGGGCGTTGAGATGTTCCGCAAGCTGCTCGACCAGGGTCAGGCCGGCGATAACATCGGCACGCTTCTCCGTGGCACGAAGAAGGAAGACGTCTGCCGTGGTCAGGTTCTCGCGAAGCCGGGTTCCATCACCCCGCACACCGAGTTCAAGGGCCAGGTCTATGTCCTCACGAAGGAAGAGGGCGGTCGTCACACGGCGTTCATGAAGGGCTATCGTCCGCAGTTCTACATCCGCACGACGGACGTGACGGGCGACATCCAGCTCCCCGAAGGCGTCGAGATGGTCATGCCGGGCGACAATGTCGAGATTACCGTCAAGCTCATCGCGCCTGTCGCGCTCGAGGAGAAGATGCGCTTCGCGATTCGTGAAGGTGGCCGCACGGTCGGCGCCGGCACGGTCTCGTCGATCATCAAGTAAAGACAAGTAAGTCTTCTGTGAGATGCCTGCCCGCACTTCGACCGCAAGTGGTCGGTCGGGGCGGCGGGCGGGCTTGAAGACTCACAAGAGGCGAAGGACAGGAAGAATATGCGTGATCTCGCGATTTTGGCTTGCGGAGAGTGCAAGAACCGTAACTACACGACGACTCGGAACAAGAAGACCATGACCGAGCGCTTGGAGAAGGTGAAGTTCTGCCCTCACTGCCGTAAGCGCACGACTCATAAGGAGACGAAGTAATTCGCTCCGGACATTCGATTGCTCGATTATTCGGCGATTCGATTATTGATTTAGGGTAGTAGCACAATGGCAGTGCAGCGGTCTCCAAAACCGCCTATGGGGGTTCGATTCCCTCCTACCCTGCCAAGAGAGAGTTAAGGGAGACAAATGGACATCATTGCCAAGACGAAGGAGTATCTGACTGGTGTTGGCGCGGAAGCCAAGCGCGTGACATGGCCAGGTAAGCGGGAGCTTTGGGAGTCGACTCTGGTCGTCATTTCGTTCATTTTCATCCTTGCGGCGACGACGCTTGTCTGCGACAAGTTGATTGAGGGCTTCATCAAGGTTGTCCACGCGGGCGCTTGATCGGGGGATTTGGGTTTAGGATATCGGAAGGAAGAAGACGATGGAAAAGCAGTGGTTCGTTCTTCATAGCCTCACGGGACAGGAACTCAAGGCCCAGAAGTCGATTCTTGCGCGCACCAAGCTTGAGCGGATGCAGGACTATGTTGGTCGTTGCGAGATTCCGACTGAGCGCGTCACTGAGAAGAAAGACGGCAAGAAGCGCACATTGAAGAAGAGGATTTTCCCGGGATATGTGCTGTGCGAGCTCGCGCTTTATGATTCGGCGCGGGATGTTGACGAGAACGGGAAAAAGGCGATTTACGAGCGGACATGGCAGTTCCTCCGCGAAACCCCAGGCATCATCGGGTTCGTGGGAGGTGATCGTCCGCAGCCGCTCAAGCAGAGCGAGATTGACGCGATTCTTTCGGACAGGCCGACGGCAGGTCCGGCTGCGAATCGCCCGAAGGTCACTTTCAACGTCGATGAGACGGTGAAGATTACGGATGGCGCGTTCATGGGTTTGACGGGCCAGATCAGCATGGTGGATCCCGACAAGGGCAAACTCAAGGTCGAAGTTCAGGTCTTCGGTCGCAAGGTCCCTGTCGACGTCGAATATTGGCAGGTCGAGAAGGTTGCCATCGAGGCGACCTACGAACCGCTCCAGTAAACGGCAGGTTTTGCGGTCCGACAACCGGGCAGGATCCCCGGGAGGAGCCGCACGTAAGTAGTAAGGAAAAGGCAAATGGCCAAGAAGGTTACAGGAGTTGTCAAACTCCAGATTCCCGCCGGTGCCGCGAATCCCGCGCCGCCTGTGGGTCCTGCCCTCGGTTCTGCTGGTGTCAACATCATGCAGTTCTGCAAGGAGTTCAACGCGAAGACCGCGAAGGACGCCGGGCTCGTCATTCCCGTGATCATCACGGTTTATCAGGACCGCAGCTTCTCGCTGCAGTTCAAGTCGCCGCCGGCTTCTGTTCTCCTCAAGAAGGAGGCGGGGCTCGCCAAGGGAAGCGGCGTTCCGAACAAGAACAAGGTCGGCAAGGTCACGAAGGCCCAGCTTCTCAAGATCGTAGAGATGAAGAAGGCGGACCTCAACACCGAGGACCCCGAGCAGGCCGTCAAGATGATTGCGGGCACGGCGCGCAACATGGGAATCGAGGTGGTTGAATGAGCAGACATGGCAAGAAGTATTTCAACGCGCTGAAGAAGGCCCCCAAGAAGGCCGTCACGCTGGAAGAGGCGGTGAAGTTCGTCAAGGACAATGCCGGCGCGAAGTTTGACGAGACCGTTGACGTCTATTTCCATCTCGGCAAGGAACTCACGAAGGGCGACACAGCCGTTCGCGGCACCGTCAAGCTCCCGCATGGTTCGGGCAAGTCCGTCAAGGTCGCCGTTTTCGCGGGTGGTGACGCGGCCGAAGCGGCGAAGGCCGCAGGTGCCGAATTCGTCGGCATGGCCGATCTCATCGAGAAGGTGACGAAAGAGGGCTGGTGTGATTTCGATGTCGCGATTGCGACAGTCGAGGCGATGAAGGAAGTGCGCAAGTGTGCGCGTATCCTCGGTCCGCGCGGTCTCATGCCGAACCCCAAGACGGGCACGGTCACGGACGACACCGCGACGGCCGTCAAGGAGGCAAAGGGCGGCAAGGTCGATTTCCGCATGGACAAGACGGGCAACATGGCCGTGGTCGCGGGCAAGCGCTCGTTTGAGGCCGACAAGCTCGTCGGCAACATCAAGGCCATCGTTGCCGCAGTCAATGCCGCGAAGCCGGCTTCGGTGAAGGGCGTTTTCATCAAGTCGATGACGATTGCCTCTACCATGGGCGTTGGCGTGCCTGTGACTGCCACGGTCGATGCCGAGTAATCAGGAGGTAGCTAAAATGCATCAGCACAAAGTGCGTATCGAAAAGGTTGCCATCCTCGACGAGGTTATCGCTCGCGTCAAGGATTCAGACTATTGCTTCATCCTCAATCATGGCGGCGTCACCGTCGCGCAGTTCGCGAAGCTCCGCAAGGCGCTCCGTGCGCTTGACAGCCGTCTCCTCGTCGTCAAGAACTCCTACCTCGGCAAGGTTGCCAAGGAGAAGGGTTGGAGCGAAGAGGTGAACGCGATGTTCGCGGGCAACTCCGCGATTGTCACGGGCAAGGGCGAGCCGACGGCGGTCGCCAAGGCCATCATGGAGTTCGTGAAGGACTCTGCGGGCAAGGCTTCCGTCAAGGGTGCGGACTACGACAACAAGATCGTGGACGCGGCGATGGTCGAGGCCCTCTCGAAGGTTCCTGGAAAGAACGAACTCCGGGCGACGTTGCTCATGCTCCTCAAGGAGCCGGCAACCCGTCTCGCGCGCGTCCTTTCCGAGAAGGCGAAGAAGGGCGGCGATGCGGCGCCCGCTGCCGACGCTCCAGCGCCGGAGGCGGCTCCTGCCGCGTAAAGTGAAGAAAACAAGATTTCCTTCAGCTGAGACATGCTGAGGGTTGAACTAAAAAGGAAAAAGAAAATGACGAACGAAGAAATCATCAAGGAGCTGTCGGGCAAGACGGTTCTCGAAATCAACGATCTCGTGAAGGCTCTCGAAGAGGCGTGGGGCGTTTCCGCCGCCGCCGCTGTGGCCGTCGCTGCGCCGGGCGCTGGCGCCGCCGCTGCGGAAGAGAAGACCGAGTTTGACGTGATCCTCAAGTCCGCTGGTGCGAACAAGATTGCGGTCATTAAGGAAGTCCGTGCGATTACGGGTCTCGGCCTCAAGGACGCCAAGGACATGGTCGATGGCGCGCCGAAGAAGGTCAAGGAAGCCATCGCGAAGGACGAGGCTGAGAAGATCGCCGAGCAGCTCAAGAAGGCTGGCGCAGAAGTCGAGGTCAAGTAAGCCTCCTTTCTGACGTTTTGAAAACAGGCGCCGCGCTCGGTTGAGTGCGGCGCTTGTTTTTGGGCAAAGGCTTGTTTGCCGAAGCTCGGAATTGCCGTGTAAAACGCGCATGGGAATCTGTACGAAGCGTGTAACCTTGTGAGTGACCTTTGCCTGTCAGCATGCCATGGCATGAAGTTTGCATGGGTAATCGTGTCATGTCCGACACGATCAAACATGAATGTGCGGTGGCGTTTCTGCGCCTTCGCAAGAAGGTTTCCCATTACACGACGGCTTACGGCGCGCCGGATTTTGGCGCGACGAAGCTCTCGCTCCTTCTCGAGAAGCAGCATAACCGGGGGCAGGACGGTGCGGGAGCTGTCACGCTGACGCTCACGCCCGAACCGGGGAAAGCGGCCTACAACGAACTCAAGTCCGCATCGGATCGTCCGCTTGCGGATGTCCTGTCTTTTCTCGCGAAGCGTCGGCGCATGGACGAGACGCTGTTTCTCGGGCATTTGCGCTATGCGACCTATGGGCGGGACGATGTCGGATTCTGCCATCCGTTCGTGCATCGCGCCGCGCGTCTGAATCGGACGCTTTTCTTGGCGGGAAACTTTAATCTGACCAATACGCGCGACCTCTTCGATGATTACATTGCATTGGGCAAGTTTCCCGAGTCGACGGCCGACGGTTATTTGATTTGCGAATGGTTGGCATCTGAGATGTTGCGGGAAGAGTTGCGGGAGACGTGCGGCGGGCGTGGCCTTGTCTTGGCCGCAGCCTTGAAGCGGCTTCTTCCGAGTCTGGATGGTGCTTATCTGCTGTGTGGCATGACGGGCGATGGCTGGGGCTTTGCCATTCGTGATCCGCATGGCATTCGCCCGGGCTATTGCCTTGTCACGGACGATGTGGTGGTCGTGGCTTCGGAGCGTCCGGCCATTCAAGCCGCATTCAACAGCACGCCCGAAGAGGTCCGCGAACTCACGCCGGGCGAGGCGCTATTGGTCGCTCCTGACGGTTCCGTCCGATTTGAGCGGATTCTTGAGCCGGCAACGCGGCGAAGCTGCGTCTTCGAGCGCATCTACTTTTCGCGTGCAAATGATGCGGACATCCATCGCGAGCGGAAGGCGCTTGGCGCGGCGTTGGCCAAGCCCTTGCTGAAAGCCGTGGACGGAGATCTGGCGAACACATTCTTCAGTTACATTCCAAATTCGGCTCAGGTTGCGTTCCACGGTTTGCTGGAGGCGCTTTGGACAGAGGGACTTGCCGAGGGGCATCCGATTCGGTTTGGGCAGATTGCGGTGAAAGATGCGAAGTTCCGGACGTTTATCGCAGATGCGGCGGCGCGGCGGGAGTTCTACCAGCATGTCTATGATGTCACTTACGGATTGGTGCGACCAGATGTGGATACGCTGGTTGTCCTTGACGATTCGATTGTGCGCGGCAACACAATGAAGAACGCGATCTTGCCAATGCTTGATCGGTTAGGCCCGAAACGCATCATTGTCGCGTCATCCGCCCCGCCAATCTGCTATCCTGACTGCTACGGCATTGACATGTCGACATTAGGCGAGTTGATTGCCTTCAAGGCGCTTGTCAATCTGGCGGGGGAGTCCGCGTTGCGTGAAACGGATGACGTTCGTCAACTTTATGCGCGTTATTCACAGAAGGATCTCTCGGCTGAGATTGCGCGGCTCATTACGCCGCCAAACATGAAAGCCCGCGTGGATGTCGTCTTTCAGACTGTTGACGACTTGCACGCTTGCTGTCCCGAGTCAGCGGGCGACTGGTACTTCACGGGAAATTATCCGACGGCGGGGGGTGAACGCGTCTTGCGAGAAGCCCTTGTGAACTACCTTGCCCATCGTGGCGGTCGCTCCTACTAAGAAGACAGGAGATTTGATTTTCTCGTTCAAGGGTGATTTGCAGCCCAGAGAGGTCGGCAAGAACTACCTCATGACGGAATGTTTTTGGTATACTACACGATGAAAGGGCGGACTGTCCCGCCCAATCGTCCTAAGTCCCTTCGTGTCCGCATGGCTCTGGATGCGGAGAGAGGCGCATTGTGTAAGGAATGGTAGAGAATCTCTTGATTGAAGCGTCCGCAGGGACGGGAAAGACGCAAGCTCTGGCGGAACGCCTGATTGAGCTCTTGCAGGCGGGCGTTCGTCCGCAGGAGATTGTTGCGCTGACCTTCTCGCGTGCGGCGGCGGGCGAAATCTTCGAGCGGTTCGTGGGGCTTCTCGCGAAGCGTGCGGAGACGTCGAAATCCGATGCGCATCTTTTGCGCAGCGTTCTCTCGACGCAGCACCTTTCGCAGATTGGGACTCTCGACAGTTTCTTGATGCGCATCGTTCGGGCGTTCCCGCTGGAACTCGGTTTGGTTGGTGACCTTCGGATCATGGACGACTTCGAGGCCGCACATGCGCGTGGGGCTGTCGCGTTCGCCATTCTCCGTCGCACGGAAGCCTCTGTCAAGAAACATTTCATTGAAGCGTTTACGCTGGCGATGAATCACGAGGACGTGCGGAGTTTTGTCGATTCCTATCGGGCGTTCGTCAAGGACTGGCACGAACGCGTTTTGGCGCGTCCCGAACCTGCGGCATGGGGCGAGCCACGGAAGATCTGGGGAACAGACCCTGCCTTTGCGCATGTGACCGAGCGTGAACTCGCGTGCGCGGCGGATCGGATCGAGGGGGTTGTCGAGACGGATGCCTGGCGGAACTTCGTAGATTGGGTGAGGACCTTTCGCGGACGCTTTGGCACGCCGCAAGGAATCGCGAAGAAGCTTTTGGAGGCAGACGATCTCTTTGCGGGCGACCTTTGTTCGTTTACGTTCAACCGTCGCACCTACAATCTGACGCGCGAGCAGACATTGGCGTTGCGTGACGCGGTCCATTGCGTCTTTGGTTACGTCATCCGCATGAAACTGGAACTTGCGCGCGGCATCTACACGTTGATCTCCGCATTCGAGAGATCCTATGACCAAAAGGTTCGTCGTGCGGGGCTTCTCGTCTTTGCGGACGTGCCGTTGCTCTTGCAGAAGCTGCCGCCGGAAAAGCGCCTCGCGCTGGAGTATCGACTGGACGCGCGAATCCGTGCGTGGGCGTTGGACGAGTTTCAGGACACGAGCCGAGAGCAATGGGCGGCGATAGAAAACCTCATTGACGAAGCGCGGCAGTCGGACGGTGAGAAGTCGCTTTTCATCGTCGGTGACCGCAAGCAGGCCATTTACGGCTGGCGCAACGGCGATGTTGGGATTTTCGCGGGCGAACGCGCCAAGGAGGATGTCTACAAATTGGGCGCGCTGAAGAAGACCTACCGTTCGGGCCCTGTCATCATCGAAGCCGTCAACCGCGTCTTCGCTCACGGGCGCATCTTGTCCGAGTTTCCCGCGTGGGAATGTCCCGAACACGAGACGGCGTGCCCCAATCTTGATGGCTTCGTGCGTGTCGAGGAGGCCTCTGGACGGAGCATGGAGGATTTCGTCGAGCCGATTCTGACGGCGCTTCGCGCGAATCTCGGCGAACGGGCAGACGATCCGCGTCGCGTGAATGTCTCCGCCGCCGTTCTTGTGCGCAACAACAAGTTCGGCGAGTTCCTTGCCGCGCAACTGAAGGCCCAAGGCTTGCGGGGTGTCGTCTGGGAGGGCGAATCGGCCGTGTTGGACACGCCGGCGCTGGCCGGTTTTCTGGATCTCGTGCAGCTTGCGGACCATCCGGGCGATCAGTTGACCTATCGGCATTTCCGCATGACGCCACTTGCCGCAGCGAAATATCCCGGGGGCGTGCCTTCGGCGACGGAAGTCTCGCGGGAGATGGCTGACGCGTTCACGCGCCGAGGGCTGGTCCGCACCTTGCGCGAATTGCGTGCCACACTGCCGGAGGATTCCGTCCAGGCGTGGAGCCGCTTCACGGAAGAGCGCTTTACCGAACTCCTGCGTGCGGCAGCGGCGTTTGAGCTCGCGCGAAACGCAGGGACTCGTTTGGCGGACTTCCCCTCGTTTCTGCAGTCGAAGAAGAAGCGCACGGTCGCGGAGAAGGGAAAGATCCGCATCTTGACGATTCATCGTTCCAAGGGGTTGGGATTTGACTATGTTGTCCTGCCGCTTTATGAACACGACGCGCTGACTGCCGAATCTGACGGGCCCCTGATGGGTGAGAATTGGATTCTCCCCGATCCTGGCGCACGCGTGGCAAGGGCCGTAGGCGGGTTGAAGCAAGCCTATTCGGAACGCAAGAACCGCTCCGAACAAGAGGCTCTTTGCGCCTATTATGTTGCGCTGACGCGGGCAAAACGCGCGATGACGATCGTGCTGAATCCATCGGGCGCGGCACTGCGGTTCTCCGACCTCGTCCGAAGTGCCGAACTGGCTGATCTTGCGCATCCCGAGTTCCGTTTCGGATGCGCCGAGGGAGGCGATTCTCGGACTGAACAGGCGCAACGGGAGTCCGTTTGCCTTTTGCCGCCGCCCGCGCGGCGTGCCCGATGCCATCTGGCGCGACGTCTCCCGTCGCTTTCCTTTTCAAGCGGCATCTCGGCTGGCTCGCTGTTTGTCTCAGGTGAGCGGCGTGCGGCGGCATTGCGGCGCGGATCGGAAGCGCACGCGGCACGGGCGACGGTCGAGTTTTCGCTGGATCTGCCAAAACCTGATGGTTTTGTCGCGCTCTGGCGCGAACGGGCGTTTGAGCTCTGTCTCGACGGCGAATGGGTTTCGGGGCGTTTCGACCGCGTCCTGTTCTTCCGCGATGCGGCGGGCGATCTCCATGCGGACATTGTGGATTTCAAGACGTCGTTGGCGCATCCTGAGCAGTATGATGGGCAGTTGTCCGCGTACCGCCGGGCCGTCTCGGCATTGACGGGCATTCCGTCCGCTCGTATTGCCACGCGTCTCATGCTGACGGGTGAACAGACGGCATGAGCACGATATTTGGTATAATACTTCCGTTTCCAGAGAAAGACAGGAGAGAAGAAAATGGCAGGGAAGATCATTGATGGCAAGGAGCTGGCGAAAAATCTGCGCGGCGAAATCGCGTCTGGCGTTGCGGCGTTGAAGGCCGAGACGGGTCTTGTGCCCGGTCTTGCCGTCATTCTCGTCGGGGAGAATCCCGCAAGCGTCTCGTATGTGACGGCGAAAGAGAAGGCTTGCGCCGAGGCGGGCATGTATTCGCGCGAAATCCGTCTCCCGGCTACGATTCCCGAGCAGGACCTTCTGGATGAGATCGTGCGCCTGAATGCCGATCCGACGATTCACGGCATCCTTGTGCAGCTTCCGCTGCCGAAAGGATTTGATGAAAAGAAGGTCATCGACGCGATTGCACCTGAGAAGGACGTGGATGGCTTCACGCCCGTGAATGTCGGCAAGATGCTCATTGGCGAGACGTGTTTCCTGCCCTGTACGCCGCACGGCATCATCAAGCTGATCGAGTTCTCCGGAATGAATCTCCGTGGCAAACACGCGGTCGTGATTGGTCGTTCGAACATCGTCGGGAAGCCCGTCGCCGTTTTGCTCGCGCGCAAGGAGACGAATGCGACCGTGACGCTCTGCCACACGGGCACGCCTGACGTCGCGGCGTTCACGCGCACTGCCGATGTCGTCGTCGTCGCGACGGGGCGGCCGAACACGCTGACCGGCGAAATGCTCAAGCCCGGCGCGGTCGTGATAGATGTGGGCGTGAACCGCATTCCCGATGCGACGCGTCCCAAGGGGTTCCGTCTTGTGGGTGACGCGGATTTCGCAAGCTGCGCGACCGTCGCGTCGGCGATTACGCCGGTCCCGGGCGGTGTTGGCCCGATGACGATCACGATGCTTCTCTGGAATACGTTGGAAAGCGCACGTCGCGTCACGCACCAATAACGGCGTTGCTTCTCGTGTCGGAATGTCTTGCGACTGGGCTCGGAGATGCCTGGTCTCAGGGTGCTTATCGGCTTAGGTTCGGTATCTGACGCGGTTTTGGTTTTGTTTTTGGCGTTGGGTTATGGTATACTGTTTTACAATTATTGGAGGTAAGAAAGAATGAACACTCATCTGCTTGTCTTTTCGATGCTTCTTCCGGCTGTGTGTGCGCTTCGCGTTGCGGCGGCCGATTATTACGTTGACGCCTCGGGCGGCAACGACGGCAATGACGGCACATCGGTCGAGACGGCCTTTGCGACCGTTGACAAGGCGTTCTCCGTTGGCGGCGCGACGGCAGGAAACAACATTTACCTGAAGCCGGGTGACTACACGACTGACAATCAGTGGGGCTTTGACCTCAAGGCGAACCTGATTGGCCAGGGCACAACGCGCGATGAGGTGACGATTCGTTCGGGCGGAAAATACCGCACGCTTCGCATGAATGCGACGGCGAAGCCGACGGTCACGAACTTAACGATTGTCGGGTGCGCGGACTTCAAGGCGGACAAGGGCGGCGCGATCGAGATGAGCGGCGGTACACTGGTCGAGTGCGTCATCCGTGACGGCACGTCCTACGGTAACGGCAGCAACCTTGACGGCGGCAACATCTACATGACGGGGGACTCTCTTGTCCTGAACTGCACCATTTCGGGCGGTCAGGCGAAGAAGCGTGGCGGCAACGTCTACCTGGACAACGGAACGATCCGGAACTGTCGGATCGTGGGCGGTTCCTGTGAAAATGTCGGCGGCAACGTGTTCCAGTACAAGGGAAGAATTGAGAACTGCGAGATTACAGGCGGCACGGCCGTCAATGACGGCGGCAACGTGCGCATGCTCGGGGCGGGAACGATTTGCGACACGCGGATCGCCGAGGGCCGGATTACGATGACGACGGGCGAAAAGGACAAGAAAGGCTCAAACGTCTACATGGACAACGGTGCCACGCTTTCGCGCTGCCACTTGAAGGGCGGCTCAAACGACCATTATGACGGCGGAAGCCTCTGCATGTTCAGTTCGTCCTGTTCGGTCGAAGACGTCCTCATTGAAGGCAGTTCCTGCGGTGGCGCGCTTCTGGGCGCGACTTCCAGGCTCTACAACGTGACGGTCGTCGCGAACGCAAAATACGGCATTTGGGCATGGAGCGCCAACCAGACTCTCGTCAACTGCCTTGTCTTCGGCAACTTCAACGGCGAGACGCGGCGGGAGTGGACTGGCAATCAGCCGACGGACGCGAACGCGGTCTTCCGCAACTGCGCGACGGCGGACGGCGCACTGTCCACGACGACGTTTCCGACGCTTGTCACGGTCAGGGAGAGCGATTTCGCGGACTTTGCGAATGGCGATTATCATCCATCACTCGGATCTGTGCTGATCGATGCCGGCGGAGCCGATCCGCGCGGTGCGGCGGCGTCGGCAACAGACCTTGACGGCAAGCCGCGCATGAGCGGCACGATTGACATCGGTTGCTACGAATTCCAGAAGCAGGAAATGAGCGTGCGCATCGATTCGGCAGAGAAGGATCGTGCCTGGGCACCGGCGGTCGTCACGTTTTCGCACGCGAGCGAGCATTCGGCCTCGCCGGAGAACGTTGTCTTTTCGTATGATTTCGGCGACGGTTCGGAGAGGCAGACGACGAAAGAGGCGACGATTGCGCATACCTATGAGAATCCGGGCGTCTACACCGTCACGATTACCGCGACGAATGACTGCGAAGAGGAGGCCGCCGAGATGGTCTACGAGGGCTATGTCCGCGTCGCATCGTCTACGGTCTACGTGACGGCCGGCAATACGTCGGCCGCGTTCCCGTATGACACGCCCGAGACGGGATATGGGGCGCTCAAGACGGCCATCGCGGAGGCCTACGATGGCTATACGCTCCTGTTGGGCGAGGGGACATACGGGTCGAGTGACCAGGTTTCGATCACGAAAGCCCTTACGGTGAAGGGGCTTGGCACGACGCCTGAGCGCGTCATCCTGCGCAACACGGTGGAAGAGCCGAATGCCTACTACCATCGGACGCTTGAAGTGAACAATGCGGGAGCTTGGATTGAGAACCTGACGATCGCGGACGGGTGTGTCAAAGATGAAAATGGCGGCAATCTCCGCCTCGTTTCAGGCGTTGTCTCGAATTGCGTGATTCGCAACGGGCGTGCGGTTGTGTCTGGCGCGAAAGGGAATGCGGCGGGCGCGGGCGTCTCTCTGACGGGTGCCGCGATATTGACGCATTGCATCATCACGAATAACGCCGTTGAAGGCACGTCCGCCAATTCAGGCCTTGCAGGAGGAGCTGTTTTTGTGCCTTACGGGGCGAAGAACGGACGCCTGAGCAATTCGCTGATTGCCTACAATCGGTATGTGACGTCGGGCGACACGGAGAAGCCGGGTGCTGCGGGCGTTCGGTTCGGCGGAGACAACAACGATACGCAAATCGAGAACAACACGATCGTTTCCAATGTCGTCGAGGGTGCGGTGTCCGAAGACTCGGCTGGCGTGCACTGCACGACGTGGTACGGACGTCTGCGCAACAACATTATCGCGGGGAATTACGAGACGGGGAAGGGTCGCTTCACCTCAGCTCGAATTGACATCGCGTATTGCACGTTCGACAGCAACTTGACGGATGTCGAGATTGTTGGCGTCTTGGTGGACAAAGGCCCTGTGGTTGCGGTGCCGCCATCTCGGACAAAGAGTTTCGTCGCGCCGATCGATCGCATCTTCATGGACTTCGCTTCGGGCGACTTCACGATTGGGACGCAGTCGGCGGCGCGCAACAAGGGAACGGCCTCTGGCTTGGCGCTCACGCCGTCGGTCGATCTGCTGGGTAAGCCGCGCGTCTTCGGAAAGGCGATCGACATTGGCTGTTACGAGTGCCAGCGGCGTCCGGGCGGGTTTTTCCTCGTCCGTTGAAGAGACTTCGGCGTGCGGGGATCTCTGCTGATTGCCGTTGCAGGGCTGGCGACGCTTGAATGCGTCGCGGCCGGATCGGTTGTTTCCCTCGCGCGTGACCGAGTTGCGGCGGTCGGAAGCGGACGCTTGACGTTTCCGGCCGACGGGATTGTCGTCTTGTCGTCGCGCAGCGCCGAGTATTCGTCGGGGCTTCGGCTTCTTCCGCCGCCGGGGAAAGGGGTCTTCGACCTTTCGTCCGGTTTTGCGCTTGTTGCCGATCTGGAAAGCCTTGCGACGGACCATCAGCAACGCCTTTGCCTGCAGATCCGGGATGCTTCGTCCGATACGTATGTCGGGTGTGCGCTCGCCCCCGGGGAGAAGACGACGATTCGCTTGCCGCTCCCGCACGCGCACATCTACGACTTTCCGGAAGGCGGCAAGGGCGTGCGGACGCTCGACACGCGAAACATAACCAACATCTCATTTTGTGTCGTTTGGCCCTACGAAGGTCAGTTCAGCGGGCTTCTTCATTGCCGCATTTCCAACATCCGACTTGCGGGCGAGCCAGACGTTGCGCGTCACGCGCCGACGACGGGGTTCTTCCCGTTCGTTGACCGCTATGGGCAATATGTGCATGGCAACTGGATGTACAAGGTCACGAAGGACGATGACCTGCGCGCCGATCTCGCGACGGAACGCGCGACCCTCAAGTCCGCGCCGGTCTGTTGGGATGCTTACGGCGGCTGGGCAGACGGCCCGCAGCGCACGGCGACGGGACATTTCCGAACCGAGAAGGTGGACGGCAAGTGGTGGCTTGTCACGCCGTCGGGACACCTCTTCTATTCGCTGGGCATCAATGTCGTCAAGCTTGACAGCGATGCGCCGAACGGCTTTGCGCATCGCGACTGGTATGTCTCTGCGCCCGCCCGCTCGATGAGTTTCCCGACATGGAACCTGCGAAAGAAGTTCGGGCGGGAGGACATGCGCGATGACTATTATGACTTCGTCCTTGCGCGACTGGATTCGTGGGGCGTGAACACGATCGGAAACTGGTCGGACGGCGAACTTACGCGACGGGGGAAGAAGCCCTACGCGCTGGTCGCCGTCGCGCGTCCAAAAGATGTCCCCTATCGGGCGGATGGATTCTACGACACGACGGACGCGACGTTCGCCGAAAAGCTGAAGGCGGCCGTTGCCGAGGCGTTCGACGTCGCGAACTCCCCGCTTGCCGTTGCGGCGACAGACCCGATGTGCCTTGGGTTCTTCATCGACAACGAGCTTTCGTTCCCGGCAGACAACGCCGCCTATGAGCCTTACTTCTGGGCGTGTAAGGAGGCGCTGGCCGCCGTCGCACCGGGCAAGCTCTACCTGGGCTGTCGCTTCAAGGGATTGCGCAATGCGGCGGCACTCTGGCAAGCCGCCGCGAAGTGGTGCGACGTCATCTCGGTCAACTCTTACGTGAACAGCGTCGAAGCGTTCGGGCGCGGCGACTATGCCGCGCCGGCTCTCGACAAGCCGATTCTGCACAGCGAGTTTCATTTTGGCACGCGGCATCGCGGCATGTTCTCGGCGGGGCTTTGTCCCGTGGGCGACCAGTGCGCACGGGCGCGGGCGTATCGCCGCGTCGTCGAGGGAGCTTTGCGCCATCCGAACTTCGTCGGTTCGCACTGGTTTCAGTACCGAGACCAGCCGCTTGTCGGGCGCGCGGACGGCGAGAACTACCAGATTGGCTTTGTCGATGTCTGTGACCGTCCGTATGCGCTTCTTGCGGAAGCCGCACGCACAGTCAGCGAAACAATGTATAATCTACGCTTCAGTGGAAAATGAAGATCAGGAAGAACCTCATGAAAAGAACCGCTTGCTTTCTTTGGGCATTCGTCTTGTCGGTCGTTGAGGCGTCGGCGCTGACGCTCTCGGACTTTTCCGCCGTCCACAAGGCGCGCGTCACGCGTGAGGGCGCGAATCAGGTGCGACTGGAGCTGCCGAGCGCCGAGTGGGACTGCGGATTGCGGTTCAAGGCCGATCCGCCGCTCGACTTTTCAGGAGCGAAGTGGCTCGCCGTGGATGTCGAGAATCTTTCGAAGACGCGTCAGGCGCGCCTGACGATGCATGTCTCGGCCGGCGCGTCGGACGGTGATTCGGGTGATCACGCGACGGCGATCTTCAAGAAGAACCGCTCGGTCAATACGGGCATCGGGCTCAACCCCGGCGAGAAAGGCACGATGAAACTGCTTCTGACGCATCCGTCCGTTTATGGCGCGCCTGAGGAAGCGCGTGGCCCGTATGTCATCGACACGACGCATATCACGCAGATTGAGCTCAAGATGCAGTGGCCCTTCGAGGACGAGGCGGAAGGCCTTGCCGACTTGCGGATCTCCAACCTGCGCCTTGAAGGCGAGCCGGAAATCTCGCGCTTCGTGCCGTCTGCGGACTATGTGCCGTTCGTGGACCGCTACGGACAGTTCGCGCACGCGGACTGGAGGTTCAAGATTCGCCGTGATGAGGAGCTTGCGGGCGATCTTCCGGCGGAACTCGCGCGGCTGAAGCCCGCGCCGGAGAGTTGGGACGGGTTTGGCGGTTGGGCGAAAGGGCCGAAACTGAAGGCGACGGGAAACTTTCGCACGGAGAAGGTCGGCGGCAAGTGGTGGCTCGTCACGCCAGAAGGACATCTTTTCTTTTCGCTTGGCATTGACGTCACACGCATCATGACGGACATAACAGACGGCAACCGCCACCCCGACTGGTATCAGGGGGACTTTCCGCCTGACGGAAAGATGGCGTTTACAATCTGGAACCTCGAAAAGAAGTTCGGACGGAAGGATTTCGCGGATGCCTATTATGACCTTGTCCTCAAGCGGTTCGACGCATGGGGCATCAACACGATCGGCAACTGGAGCGCGGGTGAGCTGACACGGCGCGGGCGCAAACCGTATGTCATAAGCGTCCTTGAACGGGCGCGGGGCGTCGCGCGTCATGCGAAGTTCCACATCTATGACTTCGAGGAGCCGTCCTTCGAGATGAACTTTCGCGCCGCGATTCGTGCGCGTTTCGCGGAGGACGAGACACTCCGCAGGGCGGCGATCGACCCGATGTGCATTGGATTCTTCGTGGACAACGAGCTTCAGTTCCAGAAGTGGATTCCCGCCGTCGGAGAAGACCATGCGCGGCCGTATCTGGAACTCTACTTCCGCATCTGTCAGGAGGAACTCGCGAAGGCCGCGCCGGGCAAGCTCTATTTGGGGAGCCGTTTCGTCGGCTTCCGCCAGGCCGGCGCATTGTGGGCGGCGGCTTCGCGGTACTGCGATGTCATCACCGTCAACGCCTATGGCAATTCAATCTACAACGTTTCGGAGAAGATCTTCGCGAACGGGCGCACGGAGCGTCCGCTCCTGATCGGAGAGTTCCACTTCGGTTGCTATGACCGCGGCATGTTCAAGCCGGGGCTTGCTCCTGTCTGCGATCAGGCGGAGCGCGCACGCAGTTTCACGCGCTTTGCCGAAGGTGCGCTGAACCATCCTCTTTTCGTCGGATGCCATTGGTTTCAGTACCGAGACCAGCCTCTTCTCGGCCGCGGCGACGGTGAGGCGTATCAGATTGGCTTTGTCGACGTTTGCGACCGCCCGTATCCCGAACTGACGCGCGCGGCGCGCCGTTTCGCCTCGGAGATGTACGAGAAGCGTCTGCACGGCGTCTGGTGAGCGGGGATGATCGCCGTGCGGCTGATTGACAGTCGGGACGGCAGATGTTATCATTCTCCCCATGTCCCGTTTTCTGCCGTTTGATATTCTATATGAAGACCGCGACTTGATCGTGATCGACAAGCCGGCGGGGCTTCTCACGACGCACACGAAACTGCAGGGGCGTGCCGCGCGCACGGCCCAGCCCACGGCCGAGAACTTCCTGAACGACTATGTGCGCAAGGGGCAGGTGCGCAGTTCCAAGCGCGTCTATCTTGTCCATCGCCTTGACCGCGAGACGAGCGGCGTCATGATGTTCATGAAAGACGAACGCCTTGCGGAGGCTGTCCGTGACCGCTGGAATGAGCTGACCGAGAAAATCTATCTTGCGCGCGTCGAGGGCCGCTTGTCCGAGACGCGAGGCGTTTTCGAGAGTTGGCTTCTTGAAGACGCCGACGGCTATCGTGTGCGTTCGGTCAAGGGCCCGCACGGCGCGGGTCCGCGCAAGCCGAAGCTCGCGCGGACCGAATGGCGTCGCCTGTCGGTCGCGAGCGCGACGACGCGGGTCGAGATTGCGCTCAAGTCGGGGCGCAAAAACCAGATTCGCGTCCATTTCAGCGAGGCGGGTCATCCTGTCGTGGGTGATGTGAAGTATGGGGCGAAGAAGGCCGATCGGCTCCATTTGCGGTCAGTCCGTCTCGTCTTCACGCATCCTCTGACGGGCCGTAAGTTTGACTTCCGCGCGGATCCGTAAGTGCCGTGCGGCGTTTTTTGCTATAATGATGACATGGTCGCTTGGCTGATAGTCGTGTTGTTTACGGGGTCCTTGGCAGGGATCGCATGGTATCTCGTCTCTGGCGTGAAAATCAAGGCCGGATGGCAGAATGGCGAGTCTCCTTTGGCCCGCTATCTGGACGGCAAGCGGCGTGCCGCGTTCAATCAGCAGTTGCCGGAGGCGCTGGCGACGATGACGAATGCGCTTCGGGCAGGTCTTTCGGTTTCGCAGGCGTTTGACTCCGTCATCGAACAGGGAGAGAACCCGATGAGCGAGGAATTCGCAATCCTGCAGCAGCAATTGAAGATCGGCATGAGCTTTGAAGAGGCGTTGGAGTCCTTGTCTCAGCGTGTCGGTTCAGATGACCTTACGCTTGTGACGACGGCGATTCTCATCTCGCGCAAGACGGGCGGGAACGTGACGGAGATATTCGACAAGATCTCGGAGACGATTCGTGGGCGGATGAAGATCGGGCGGAAGGTGAAGTCCCTGACGGCGCAGGGGCGCTTGCAAGGGATCGTCGTCTCGGTGATGCCGATTTTCCTTGGCGTCGCGATGACGATCCTGAAGCCCAAATTGATGATTCCGTTCTTGACGAGCCCAGCGGGGGCCCTGTCCGTTGCGCTTATGCTCGTTCTGATCGTGCTGGGCTGGCTCATGATCCGCAAGATCATCCGAATCGATGTTTGACGGGGTTCGAGGTAGAGAAGACGATGGCAGAGCGGAGATTGACGTTCCTTGACGGGGGCTTCGGCACGATGATCCAAGCGGCGGGCCTTCCCGTCGGGAAGGATCCGTGTGACTGGAACATAGAGAATCCGGCGGCAATCACGGCGGTGCATCGCGCCTATGTCGAGGCGGGCTCGGACATCGTCTTGACCAATACGTTTGGCGTGAATCGCCTCAAGTACCACGGTCCGCATGCGCTGGCCGACTTGATTCCCGCCGCGCTGGCAAATGCGCGGGCATCGGGCGCCGCGAAGGTCGCGCTTGACGTCGGTCCGACGGGCAAACTCCTGAAGCCGGCGGGTGATCTGGAGTTTGACGAGGCCTACGCGGCTTTTGCCGAGACGATTCGCCTGGGCGCATCGGCCGATCTCGTGTTCATCGAGACGATGGGCGACGTCTACGAGGTGAAGGCGGCGGTTCTTGCGGCGAAGGAGAGCTGTTCGTTGCCGATTTACGTGTCGGTGACGCTCAACGAGAGCGGCCAGCTCCTGACGGGTGGCTCGGTGGCATGCGTCGCGGCGTTGCTGGAGTCGCTGGATGTCTCGGCCTATGGGTTCAATTGCGGCCTCGGGCCGGATCGCCTGTTGCCGTTTGTCGAACAGGTGGCGAAGATCTCGACGAAGCCGATTCTCGTTAAGCCCAATGCGGGCATGCCGAGACTTGTGGACGGGAAGACGGTGTTTCCTGAGATGCCGGACGAGTTTGCCGGGCATGTTGCCGCGCTTGTGCGTGCGGGCGCTTCGATTGTCGGCGGTTGCTGTGGCACGACGCCAGACCACATCCGCGCCGTGACGCGAGCGGGTCTTGTCGCCGTGTCCCGCGAGGCCATGCGGAGGCGTCCGACAGTCGTGAGTTCGGGCACGGGGACGGTTTCGCTGTGCCCGCACCGGGGACTTGTGATTGGTGAACGCATTAATCCGACGGGCAAGAGGCTCTTGAGGGAGGCATATGCGAAGGGTGATGTCGCCTATGTGTTGCGTGAAGCGGTCAAGCAGGTCGATGCGGGTGCGGAGGTGCTGGACGTCAACTGCGGTGTGCCGGGGCTGGACGAGGCGACGTTGATAGACGCGACGATTCAGTCCGTCCAGAGCGTCGCGGCTTGTCCGATTCAGATCGACACGGCGGATCCGATGGCGCTGGAGCGGGCATTGCGCCATGTGAACGGCAAGCCGCTCGTCAATTCGGTCAACGGCAAGCGCGAGTCGATGGACGCGGTATTTCCGCTCGTGAAGAAGTATGGCGGCGTGCTGGTGGCCCTTTGCCTCGACGAGGGCGGGATTCCCGAGACGAGCGAAGGGCGGCTGGCGATTGCGCGCAAGATTCTTGCGGAGGGCCTGAAATACGGTTTCACGCCGGAAGACTTTGTCTTTGACGCGCTGACGTTGGCTGTCTCGGCGGACCCGAACGCCGCGCTTGTGACTTTGGAGACGGTGAAGCGACTGACGGAAGAACTGAAGGTCAATACGGTTCTGGGTGTTTCCAATGTGAGTTTCGGCTTGCCGAACCGTCCGGCCTTGAACAACGCGATGTATGCGTTGGCGAAACGCGCGGGCCTGTCGGCGGCGATTGCGAATCCGTCGGTCATTCGAGATGAGATCGATCTGGCGGCGGAAGACGTCCTGCTTGGACGTGACCGGAACTGCGAGAGGTGGATTGCGCTTCAGGCTGTCGCGTCGTCTGCCGCCTCAAGCCCCGTCCGCCTCGCGCAGTCTGGTGCGCCGGCGTCCGATTCCCTCGCGGCGTTGTCCTCGTCGATACGGCGAGGACTTCGGGATGATGCCGCCGCAGCGACGAAGGAACTCATCCGGCAGGGTGCGGACACGATGACGGTCATCAATTCGGGCATAGTTCCGGCGCTGGAGGTCGTGGGCAAGGGCTTTGAGACGGGCAGGGTCTTCTTGCCCCAGCTGCTGATGGCGGCTGATGCGGCGGGTGAGGCGTTTGCTGTCGTGAAGTCGGTGTTGGCGGTCCGCGGAGACAAGCCGACGGGGACGGCGGGACGCCCGATCATCGTTGCCACCGTGAAAGGGGACATTCACGACATTGGCAAGAACATTGTCCGGGCGCTGCTGGAAAACTACGGCTTTGACGTCATCGACCTTGGGCGGGACGTGCCGCCTGAGAAAGTCGTGGAGACGGCGAAGCGGACGAACGCGCGGCTTGTCGGCCTTTCGGCCCTGATGACGACGACGGTGGGCGCGATGGCGGAGACGATTCGCCAGTTGAAGGCGGCGGGTCTCGACTGCAAGACGGTGGTCGGAGGTGCGGTCGTCACGCAGGATTTTGCCGATTCGATTGGCGCGGACTTCTACGGCGGAGACGCGATGAAGACCGTTCGCATTGCGGAGAGTCTCGGATGACGGAGCGTGCGGCTTATTTGCTGGCGGGGCCGACGGCAAGCGGCAAAAGCGCGATTGCCGCCGCGCTTGCGCGTGAAATGGGCGCATGGATTCTTTCGGCCGATTCGATGAACGTCTATCGCGGGATGGATGTCGGCACGGCCAAGCCGTCCGCAGAGGAACGCGCGGCGTTTCACATGGGCGGCGTGGATGTGGTGACCCCGGCGGAGGAGTTCTCGGCGGGAGCGTGGCTTCGTGCGGCGGCGGATTGGGCGCAGACCGTTCCTGACGAGACGCCCATCATCATCGTGGGCGGAACGGGACTTTATTTCTCGGCGCTTCTGCGTGGCTTGGATGGAAAGTGGGCGAAGCCCGCGCCCGAATATCCGGTCATCCGAATCGACCGAGAGGTTGTTCGTGCGCGAATTGCCGCGCGTCTGGACGATATGTTCATGCAGGGGCTGGAGGAAGAGAGGCGACGGCTGCACGCGGAATATCCCGTCTGGTCGAAGACCGCTGCACTGGCCATTGGATATCGTGAAGGCGATGACAAGGAGAAAATCCGCGTTCGCACCTGCCAGCTCGCCAAGCGGCAGGACACTTGGTTTCGACATCAGGCAACGCCGATTTACGTGGAGCCGACAATCGAGGCTGTTCGCGCCTGTTGGCGTGCGCATGGTCCTTGGCTTGTCAAGTTCTCGGATTGATGTCGTTGGCTGTCTGCCCTCGACGAGAGAGGGGCGGCGCTTCTCTTCCTAAGGCCAGACGCAAGTGAACGCGTTCTCCAATGCAAACGAACGCGTTCTCCAGAGTAAACGAACGCGTTCTCCGGGACAAGTGAACGCGTTCACCTGCAGAAGAGAACGCGTTCATTCCATCAAGAGAACGCGTTCACTTGACTGAAAGAACGCGTTCACTTGCCTCTGGCTTCCTTGAGACAGGAGGTTTCCGTCTTGAGGGAGGCGGGACACGTTCGTGGGTTGGCGTCAGCGCGTTGACTGCAAGGCGAGGAACGGCATGGGAAATCGACGGACATCGGGTCTTTTCCGCTGACCCGTTAGGCATTTGCCATTTATGAAAACTCCAGTGGAGGAATATGTAATTGACAGTCGGTGAGCATTATTGGTACAATGTGCCATGTCCGATTGTAAAAGGAGGAGTAATTATGCTGAAAGTACATGTTGGCGCCATTGCGTCAGTGGCTTGTGCGACGGCTTTGGTCGCTCGTTCTGGAACGGTTATTGGAACTGGTGCGCATCGTGTAGATGTGACGGAAGACATCGTTTGGCAGGATTCCGTGCCGGCAAATGGCGTGCAGACGGTCTGCCCGGGCGTCTTCTATCCGGTCAATGCGGAAGGGAAAGGCCCTAAGAACGTTGAGCAGATCGTCTTCAAGAATGTTAAGCTCGCGGATATTAAGGGCTTTTCGGCGAAGATAGGCGTCAATATCGGGAAGTTGGATGACACTGCCCGCCTGAACGATCAGTTTCGCTGGGTTGATGCCCTCGTCGTGACCCGAACGGTCACGGAGGCGAAGGCTGAGGTGCAGTTCCATAATCTTCGTTCGGATTCGAGCCGTGTCGGCACGAATGCGCAAGTCCTGTTTCAGCAGAAGGGCGATGACGTTTCGGCCACGTTGCAGAACTTTACCTATTTCTGGGATCAGACGTCGAACAATCAGCAGGCCGGTGTCGATTGGATTGGCGGTGTTGCCATCCCGATTGTGGATTCCCTGTACAAGGTTGGCGATCAGCGCAAGGTGGCGCAGGACGACCCCTCATTCAGCAGTTGCATTGGCTATCTCTCCTGCACGCTGAAGGACGAGGCGGCCAAGTCGGCTGTGCCGCGTGAAATCGTCTTCCGCAGCGCGATCGGAGAACCGGCTGACAAGGCGGTCGTTTACGCGCCGTATCTGATGAAGGATTTCGTCGTCATCGGCAAGGATCTCTTCGCGACGAATCTGGTGTCCGCCAGTGGCGTCTTCAGCAGCACGCGTTACAAGGCCGGCGAGTACGCCGTGAATGCCTGTTGCCTCACCAACGACACGGTCAATGGCGAGAAGGTGTTCATCATTCAGCGCAACAACGGCAAGACCCGTTCGGGATCGACGATCCGCGTGGCGCAGTCGAATGAGTATGTGATTGCGAAGGTGGAGCAGTCTTATTTTCAGCACGATGGCGACTCGAAGACGGATCAGGACGCGCTTGGCTATTATCTCTACAAAGGCCCGGGGGCCATGACTGACACGACAAATGTCATCAACACGAGTGGCGTCGCAATCAGCAATCTGACCTTTACTTTCTCGACCGAGAGCATTCCGGTCGCATCGTCGCCCGGGCCAATCACGCTTGACGCGCAGCTTGTCTGGCCGGGCGTCCGGTTGGCAGATGTCGAGCTTGGCCCGGCGCTGATGGGCGGCGGCTCGGTCGGCAGCAGGTGGCATGCCGTCAACGGATGGTTCACGACCAATGTCGTCGAGGACACGGTCGTCCAGTCGTTCTATCAGCTGCTCTATGGCAGCAGTTGCCGGACGATTCGCGTGGAGTTTCAGCAGGAGGCCGAAGGAGTCTATGCGCGCGTCGCTTCGTTGCGCTATAATTCGACATCGGGTCCGCTGCCTTACTGGAACGAGAATCTTTGCAAGGTCTATGATTCGGTGCTGACGAACACCGTTGACGGTGTTGCGCATAAGGAGAATGGCGAGCCGTACGGTAACACGCTTGCCTTGACGCAGCTGTTGGCAACGCGGCGTTCACATGCCTCGCGCATGGTTTCGATGGCCTCGGGTCTTCAGGCCGGCATCGTCCCCGTGCGACTTGTGGACACGAATCTTTCGCTTGCGCCGGGGGAAGGGGGCGTCGCCCAGTTTCCGACCGCAGTGACGGGAAATGGTCGCGTGATTGTCGCGAACGGCACGACGTTGGTTGCGGCAAGCCAGGCTCTGGACGTGCCGGTGGCGGTCTCCGCAGATGCCACGCTGGCGTTTTCGGTGACAGGCAATGAGATGGCGCAGTTGTCAGCGCCTGAAGTGACGTTGACTCCCGGCTCGACTGTCAAGGTGATGGCGTTGACAGCCGTTGAAGGCGTGATGGGGGGCGAGCCTCAGACCTATACGGTCATTCCGCATGGCGTGCCTTCGCTGCCCGCGGGCGTGCTGGCGGTTGCGGACGGCGCTGGCTTTGAAGATTGCAAGGCGGCATTGACGGTCGAAGACGGTGCGCTGAAGGTCACGGTTGCGCGTAGACGTGGTTTCCAAGTCATCGTGCGTTGAGACCACGGCATGGATGTACGCCATCTTGTAGGGCTCCTTGGCGCGTTTGAGTTTGCCTTTGCCGCTTTTGCCGTCATACCGCGACCTCAGGAACTGCGGCTGACCGCAGGGTTCTGCCCTTCATCCGTCAGCCCCCAACTGACCTGCGAGGCCGGCATCCCGACAGAAGGGTATCGACTGACGATTTCGCCGCAGGCGATTCACATTGCCTCTTCTGATGAGGCGGGCGCTTTCTATGCGAAGGAGACTCTGCGTCAGCTGACGGATGAACGGGGACGCATCCCGTGCGGGACGGTCCTCGATGCGCCGAAGTACCTTTGGCGCGGCCTCATGATTGACGAGGCGCGTCACTTCTTCGGCAAAGCGGCGATTAAGGACGTGTTGGACCGCATGGCGCGCGACAAGATGAACGTCTTCCATTGGCATCTTGTGGACGATCAGGGCTGGCGCATTGAGATTAAACGGCATCCCGAGCTGGTTGCGGTCGGCGCGACGCGGCCTGAATCCGTCCAATACGGGGACAGGCCACGTTTTCAGGAGGATGGCTCGTTCACCTACCTGATGGATGGAAAGCCGTACGGCCCCTACTTTTACACGCAGTCCGACATTCGCGAGATCATCGCCTATGCCAAGGCGCGGCACATCCGCATCGTGCCGGAGATTGAGCTTCCGGGACACGAACGCGCACTTCTTGCGGCGCATCCCGAGCTGTCTTGCGAAGGAGCGTCCTTGCCGCGCGTTCCACGCACCTACTGGTCCATTGAGACCGATGTCCTCTGTGCGGGCAATGACGGCGCGATCAAGCTCATGGAGGAGATTCTCGACGAAGTTTGCGATCTCTTTTCCGAATCGCCCGTCATCCACCTCGGCGGAGACGAGTGCCCGAAGACGCGATGGAAAGCCTGTGACAAGTGTCAGGCGCGGATAAAGGCGCAGGGACTTAAGGACGAGAAGGCGCTGCAGGCGTGGTTTGTCTCCCATTTCACGCGCTATCTTGAGTCGAAAGGACGCCGCACGATTGGGTGGGACGAGATTCTGGAGGGGGACATTCCGAAATCCGCCATTGTCATGGCTTGGCGCCAGAAACGGCCAGGGCGTGAAAACGTGCTGACGCCGGCTGAAATCGCGCGGCGTGGCTTTGATGTTGTCGCGACGCCGACGACTCCCTGTTATCTCGATTACCGGCAGGGCGTGCTTGCCGATCCGTTCGCCTACTATTCGGACTGCACCAATTCGCTTGAGCGGTGCTTTGCCTTCAACCCGGCGGCAGGCGTTCCGTTCTCTGACCGGGCGCATGTGCTGGGCGGGCAGGGCAACTGCTGGACCGAATGCACGCGTGACTATCCCGAGCTTGTCTGGAAGACCTGGCCGCGCGCGACGGCGTTGGCGGAGGCGATGTGGTCCGGTCCGGACGGGGACTTCGCCGATTTCTCGGCCCGTCTGACCGCACGGCGGACGGATGATGCCCGATTCTGGGCCGAGGTCGGCAAGGCTGAGGCAGAGGGCTGGAACATGCCGGTCGAACTGCCGATGACAGAGCCGCGCCTCCTTGCCTCTTTCGGTGGCGACACGCGCGCCCGAAAGGTCTCGCAGGTTGCTGGTGAGGTCTGGTGCTCCGCTCGATTCGAGGGTGATCAGCTCACGGCGCGCCCTGCCTGCTACGCGGAACTCTACCAGCTCGGCCATGAGGGCCTGCTGGGCGGCGCGTATGAGCGCACGAAGGTCAAGAATGGCGTGATGACGACACGGCACCTTCGCGTCCTGTACCCGAACAGCAATGTCGTCTTCGGTCCCCTGACGCCGGAGAACGGCGTCCCCAAGGCGGTTCCCGCACAATGCGAACTCTGGATGAAGCCGATTGCCGCCGTGCTGCGGGATCCGGCGGACGGCGCGACGCTGTCGGACAACACGCCCGATCTCGCGTGGTATTCGGACGATCCCTTGGGCGTGACCGTCGAATGGTCTCAGGATGCGACGTTCCCGACGGCCACGACGGTGCGCCGTCATGTGGATGATCCGACGCGGTTCGTCACCATCGATACGCCGCTCTCGCGTGGCACCTGGTATTGGCGCGTGGTGACGGTCTCGGGTTTTGCGACGCCTGCCCGAAGCTTTCTGCAGACGGCGTCTCCGGCGGACGATTGCCGGCCGCCCGAACTCGTTGCCGTGCCGCGATACCTTGCCGCGTCCACGGACCCCTACGGCTTTGTCGTGGGGCATGATGCGGTCAAGGTGTCGGCGAAACTCGAAGGCGACTCGCTTGAGGCGCACGTCAAGGGAACCCGGGCAAGCGCCAAGCCGCCGTGCGCGGGCTGGCCCGTTGGCGTTTCGCGTCTTGAACTGACGGCGTCGGACGAGGCGGGCAATGTCGCCCGTGCCGTGACGTGGATTTCTCACGCGCCGAACCTGCCGCAGGTCACTTGGGGTGAAGCCGGTGAGCCCGTGACGGTTGAGGGCAGGCCGTTCTTGCCAAAGCTCATCTATACGGTGGAGGACGCCGAGGGCTTTAGCCGGGTCAAGGGGCTTGGCTTCAACATGGTGCAGAGTTATGCCCGCGATCGTCGTCTGCCGACTTCGGAGGACATTCGGGCGCTTGATGAGATGGGGGCGCGCGATCTCAAGACGATGATTGCCGTGAATCGCCCTGCGATCAGGAATGCCGACCTTGACCGTGTGGCGCAGAAGGTCGACGCCTTGCTGTCTCGGCGGGAACTCCTCGCCTGGTATCTGTTCGACGAGCCGGACGTGCATGATGTCGCGCCGGAGCGGTTGCGCCGTACGGCGAAGCTTATCCGGGCACTTGATCCGACGCGCCCTCGGCTGCTGACGACGTATTTTCCGAAACTTGGCGCCGTCAAGTATACGGGCTGTTGTGACGTCTTCCTGACGCAATGCTATCGTCGGACCCTGCCCGAAGTGAAGGCGAAGTGGGATGATGCGCGGGCGCAGTTCGCCGAACGTCAGCCGTTGGTGAAGCAGACGCTGATCGTCAACCCCGAGAGTTCGGAGACGGCGGAAGAGCTGTCCGCTCAGATCGCCTATGGCCTTGAGAGGGGATGTGGCATCATGCTTTGGGCGTGGCATCGCGCGGCAAGGGATGAGGTCGTGTCGCAGCGTCTGAAGGAAGCCGTACGTTCCGTGTTCAAGTGAGAAAACGCAACTGACGAGGGGGCGGCCCTTGCCGTCCCGCGCGGACTTGGCGTAACGGCCATGTTCGTTGGTGAATATGGTATAATACGGGTGTGCTTCGAAAAACAAAAAAGCCCGGCGAACCGGGTGTATTTTCAAGCGCGAGTTGGGAAAGATTCAGCTCATTCGCCGCCCTAACTGAAAGACATTCTCAAAGAGCATCAAAGTGATTGAAGAAAGGACAGAAGTTTTCAAGGAACGCGTGAGTAACACGCGTCGAATAGTATAACACAGGATTGGAGCGGCCGTCAAATGCCATTGGAGATTCTCGATTCTCGCTTCCGTCCCATGACTTCCAGTCTCCCGTTTCCACTACGCGTGCGCGATATGCTATAATATCCAGCCAAGTTTAAGGAGAAAATGACGATGAACTATACCGAGGCTGAGAGGCTGTTGAAATCGTGCGGGCAGGAACATGTGCTTGCGTATTGGAAGACTCTGAGCAAGAGCGAGCAGAAAGAGCTGTTGGCGCAGATTGCGACGATCGAGCCAAAGAGCGTGAAACAGTGCACGGCGGCCCTTGCGAAAGGCGGCGAGACGGCGGATTCCTCGAAGGGGAAGGCCCCGAAGGTCGCCGAACTCGCGGGCGCGTCGCTGAAGAAAGCGATTGCTGCGGGAGAGAAGGAACTGAAGGCCGGGCGCGTCGCGGCGCTTCTCGTCGCGGGTGGCCAAGGCTCGCGTCTCGGCTATGACGGCCCGAAGGGCTGCTACTCGATTGGCCCGATCACGGGCGCGCCGCTCTTCTACTTCCACGCGCGCAAGATTCTCGCGCGTTCGATTCGTTATGGCGCGCCGATTCCGTTCTACGTGATGACGAGCGAAGCGAACGACGAGGCGACGCAGCGGTGCTTTGAGGAGAATGACTTCTTCGGGCTCAATCCGAAGGACGTCTTCTTCTTCACGCAGGGAATGTGGCCTGGCATGACGAAGGAGGGCAAGATCATCCTTGACCGCCCCGGCCACATCTTCATGAGCCCGGACGGCCACGGCGGTCTCCTCGCGGCGCTCAAGCGTTCGGGTGCGCTGGACGACATGAAGGCGCGCGGCATCAAGTCCGTCTTCTTCTTCCAGGTTGACAACCCGCTCGTCGAGATCGCGGACCCGGCGTTCATCGGTTACCACATTCTCCAGAAGTCGGAGTATTCGCTCAAGCTCTGCGCGAAGCGTGACCCGTTTGAGAAGGTCGGCATGCCGATGCAGTTCGGGTCGACCTGTCGCATGGTCGAATATTCCGAGATGACCGAGGAGCAGTGCTTGCGCAAGAAGGGCGACAGGCTCTACTTCCTCTACGGCTCGCCGGCGATTCACGTCTTCGACCGCGCGTTCCTCTCGCGCGAGGCCGCGAAGGCGATGCCGTTGCATCTTGCGTTCAAGAAGATTCCGTTCGTCGCGAACGGCAAGGTCGTCAAGCCGGCGGAGCCGAACGGCTACAAGTTCGAGAAGTTCATCTTCGACATCCTCCCGAACGCGAAGCGCACGGCGTTTCTCGCTTTCGAGACGAAGAACGAGTTCTCTCCCGTCAAGAACGCCGAGGGATCCGACTCGCCCGAGACGTGCCGCGCGGACATGCAGGCGAAGTGGTCGAAATGGTTTGAGGGAATCGGCGTGAAGGTTCCGAAGGGCGTGCCAGTCGAGATCGATCCCGTCTACGCGCTGGACGCGGCGGATCTCGCGAAGATCGGCATTGCCTTGGGTGCGGAATGAAGAACGCGCGTCGAACGGCGGCGTTTGTCGTCTCCCGTTGGCTTCTCACGAAGGAGTTCCCCGCCGACCTTCTGCCCGTCGGCGAGGACCGCGCCTTTGTGCAGGATCTCGTCTATACGGTCATTCGCCGGCTTCGCCCGTTGCGTCGCATCCTCGGCGCACTTGTGAAGAAGTGGCCGAAAGGCGAGCTTGAGGCTCTTCTCTACGTGGGCGCGGCACAGGTCCTCTACATGGATGAGGTGCCTGACTTCGCCGCCGTGAACGAGACGGTTGATGCGGCGAAAGCCTGCGCGAACGGATCGGTCGCGAAGGTCGTCAACGGCGTCCTGCGCAACTTGATTCGCCAGCGCGACACGCTTGTGCGCGGCACGGAACTCGAGACGTTCCCCTCCGTGATTGTCCGCCGCTGGACAGCGCGGTTCGGCGCGGCGGATGCCGAGCGCCTTGCCGCGTGGCACAATGCGCCGGCCGTGACCTATCTCGCGCGAAAGGACGGCACGTTCGTCGCGCTCGAACGCGGTCGGAAGGTCTCCGAAACGCCCGGCTATGAGTCGGGCGACTTCATCGTGCAGGATCCCGGGACGTGCCTTGCCGTGGAACTCCTGGACCCGCAGGCGGGCGAGCGGATTCTCGACGCGTGCGCGGCGCCTGGCGGGAAGACCGTCCAGCTGGCGTGGCGCGGTGCGGCGGTTGTGGCGTGCGAGGTCAATCCGCGCCGCCGCGCGCGGCTGGAGGAGAACCTGAGGCGGCTGAAGCTGGACGTGCAGGTCGTGGCGGGGCTGGGAAATGATCGAAAAATCGAATCGTCGGAAGATCGAATCGAGGGAGACGATCGCCAATCCGGTCATTCGCCGATCCGACCATTCGATCAGTTCCCGAAAGTCCTCGTCGATGCGCCGTGTTCGAACTCGGGCGTCTTTCGCCGTCGGCCGGATGCTCGCTGGAACTGGAGCGAGCAGAAGCTGGCCGAGCTCGTGAAGCTGCAGGCGGAGATTCTGGACGTTGCGGCCGCGCGTCTGGCGCCGGGCGGAACGCTTGTCTATTCGACCTGTTCGAACGAGCCGGAGGAGAATCAGGGGCAAGTCGAGGCTTTTTTGGCGCGACATCCAGAATTCGCCTTGCGCACGTCGAAGGAATCCCTTCCGTTCGAGTCCGACTGCGACGGGGCCTTTGCCGCCGCGCTGGTCAAGGGCTCGTGAAATGAGCTGGACGGTCTGGATTTTGCTGAGCGCCTGTTTCCTGGCGCTTTATGATCTTGCGAAAAAGGCCAGTGTCCGTGAGAACGCGGTCCTGCCGGTCCTTCTCGGCTCGACATCCTTCGGGTGCGCGGCGTTCCTTGTGGGCTTGGCCGTGACGGGGCGGCTGTCCGCGACGGTCGGTTCCGTGGATGCGCGGGTCCTGGTGTTGGGCCTGTCGAAAGCCGTGATCGTCTCGGTCTCGTGGATCTTCACCTTCTGTGCGCTTCGGACGCTTCCGATCACCATCGCAACGCCCATTCGGGCTTCGGCTCCGGCACTTGTCTTTCTTGCCGCGCTCTTTCTCTACGGCGAAGTGCCGACGCTTGTGCAGGGCGTGGGCATGCTTGCGGTCTTCTGCGGTTACTGGGTCTTCTCTTGGGCGGGGAGGCACGAAGGCATTGACTTCTTCCGCAACCGCGCCGTCTGGTGCGCAATTGCCGGGATGCTCTTTTCGGCGCTCTCGGCCCTTTTCGACAAGTTCGTCTTCCAGATTGCACACGCGCCCGTCGAATCGACGCAGTTCGTCTTCCAGTGCGGGCTGGTCGGCGTCTATGCGCTCTGTTTGGCGGCTTCGCGTTTCCGGCGGTCAGCGCATCCCTTCGCTTGGCGTTGGACCATCCCGCTTGTCGGGATCTTGCTGACAGGCGCGGACTGGCTTTACTTCAAGGGGCTTTCGATTCCGGACGTTCCGATCTCCGTGGGGTCGCTCATGCGCCGTTTCTCGGTCGCGATCACGTTTGTCCTGGGCGCGCTCTTCTTCCACGAGACGAACCTGCGCCGCAAGGGGTTCGCGCTTGTCCTGATCCTCGTGGGCATCGCGCTCCTCTGCTTGTAGTGCCACTTGACGGCAATTGCGATTTTTAGGTACAATGCTCTTGCAACACGACAATCAGAGAAAGGGGAAAATCCATGACAACAGGAAAAGCACTCGGGGGTAGGCCGTATGCGAGAAGGCCGCACGTGCGGCTTGATGAAGGGAAAGTCGCCTCAGTGAAGCCGCGGCGTGCGGCTCTACGTGACAGCTTGAGGAGACTGTCCGTTGAGATGGCCCTGATGTTGCCGTTTGCGCTTTCCGCCGCCGAGATTCGTCCGGGAGCCCTGTGGCATGACACGGCGGGGCATGTCATCAACGCGCATGGCGGGGGCGTGCTGTTCGACGACGGCGTCTACTGGTGGTACGGCGAACACAAGGTCTACGGTCGCGCCGGGAACCGGGCGCACGTGGGCGTCCACGTCTACTCCTCGTCTGACCTCGTGAACTGGGATGATCGCGGCATCGCGCTGGCGGTTTCGGAGGACCCCCAAAGCGACATCGCCGACGGGTGCATCCTCGAGCGACCGAAGGTCCTGCGTGCCCGAAAGACCGGCCAGTACGTCATGTACTTCCACCTCGAACTGAAAGGACAGGGCTACGACGCGGCACGCACGGGGTTGGCCGTCGCCGACCGTCCGGAAGGCCCGTTTCGTTTTCTGCGCTCCTTTCGGCCCACGGCCGGCGCATGGCCGGAGGACGTGCGCGTGGAGGAGCGGACGCCCGAGGCGATGCGCGCGTCGCGGGAACTTGGGAATGAGTCGGGCGGGCCGAGCGAACGGGTGAAGGCGCGCGTCCCTTACCTTGGACACATCGACGGGGGGCAGATGTCGCGGGACATGACGCTTTTCGCCGACGATGACGGCCGGTGCTATCACGTCTTCGCCTCGGAATACAACTCGACGCTTCACATCGCCGAACTGTCGGACGACCTGCTCGGCTACACGGGCCGCTGGTTCCGCATGGCCGAGAAGCACTGGACCGAGGCGCCGGCGCTTGTGAAGCGGGGCGGCTGGTATTTCCTTCTTGGATCAGGTTGCACGGGCTGGAGCCCGAACGCGGCGCGCCTTTACCGCGCGAAGTCCCTGCAGGGCCCTTGGGAGCGGATTGGGAACCCCTGTCGGGGCGTGCGGCCGGAGACGGGGCTGGGGCCGGAACTGACCTGGGGTGCGCAATCCACGTTCTTGCTGCCTGTTGCGGGCCGCCCCGGCGCGGTGATTGCGCTGTTCGACATCTGGCACCCGGCGAACCACGAGGAGAGTCGCTACGTGTGGTTGCCCGTCATCTTTGAGAACGATTCTCTTTGGATTGACTGGAAGACGTCGTGGCGCACGGAAGACTTGCATAAGTGAGGATTTTTATGTTATCATATGGCCATAAACTTGTAAAGGAGTTTGCAGAAGATGAAACGTGTTCATGTCTGTGCGTCGGTGGCCTGTTTTCTCGGGGCTGTCTGCTTCGTTGACGTTGCCCAAGGGGAGGGCTTCCCCGCCGTCGCCGAGGATGGCGTCCTGACGCTGACGGTGCCGGGTGAGTATGCCGACGCGGTGCCGGGCGGCGTGACGAAACTGGTCGTGGACGCAAAGGGCGAGGTGACGCTTGCGACCGAAGTGGCTTACGGGGGTTCGGTCGAGATTTGCTCCGGTTCGACGCTGAAAGTCCCGAATCGGACCGTTCTGGCCCATGCTCCCATCACGGTAAAGGACGGTGGTACGCTCTACCCGACGTTTGAGAGCAAGGGACAGTGGGAAAAGGTGTTTCTCCAGCCAATCACCATTGCGGGCGCGGGCAACGGGGGCATTGGCGCGTTCAAGTACGGGGGGGCTGGCAAGGTGATGGCAGACGCGATCGTCAGCACGATTATCCTCTCGGCGGACGCGACCATCGACTGTTCGGTGCGATGGGGCGTGGCGGGCGTCAACAGCGCGAGCCTGATCGACCTCGCGGGGCATACCTTGACGCGCATCGGCAACGGCGAATTCATGTTCATCTCGGCGACGATGACGCCGGGCACGTTCAAGAACACGGCGGGCAAACTGACGTTTCAGCTCATGGGCCCCAGACCATTTGGCGTCGCTGAAGGGCATACGGGCGACGAGACGTTGATTCACATGACAGGCGGCACGTTCGCATTCTGGAACACGGCGTCTCCCGTGCCGTACAAGGTGCGGCTCTCAGGCGGGGCCATCATCGCCGGGTCAGGCGTCGGCCCGACGCGCAACCTCATCAGCGGTCCAGTCGAAATCGAGAATTCCGCGACGATTGTCTCCGACTGGATGGGAACCCCCGCGAAGCGGCTTTCCTACGGTTTCGTTGGCCCGTTGACGATTGCGAACCAGAAGACCCTTCAATTGGCCAATGACGGGACGCTCTATCTGGGCGGGCCTATTCAGGGCGAACTGGCGGTCAGAGACCTTGGGCTGATCAGCATCACGGCCGAAGACGCGGGCGCACCGCGGCTCGTCATGCGGAACGGACGCTTCATGCTGGACGCCGACCGGGCGCTGTCCGCCATGTTCCGTTGCGCGAACGGCGCCGGCTCGGCATTCGGCGCCTTCCACCACAAGCGAGGCGACCTGTCTTTCATGAGTTGGGACAATCCGCGCATTGGCGAGTTGTCAGGAAGCTTTGGCACGTATACATTCGACGCGGGCGGGTTCTATCCTTCGAACTCGGTCTATCTGGCCGAGAAGGCCGGCTCGCGCGGCTTCTTCCTTCAGCGGGGCGGGCATGCCGAGTTGCAGGCCTCCGCGCAGTGGGACTGGAACAAACACCTGCGAATCGCGGGCTGTGACGCGCAGGCCTGTTTCGTCCAGACGGGCGGCACGAACGACATGCTGTCTGCGCGCGTGGCGGACAACGCCGTGTGGCGCACGCTGTTCGGCGCATACGGCGGCACGAACCTCCTGTTCGCGCTGTCGGGGTCGAACACGGTCTATCGAACGGACGGCTTCGCGTTCGGCTGCTCGACCAACAGGACGACGGGCGTGATTGCCGTCAATGACGGGGCGTCGTTCAAGGTGCGTCGCTTTGGTTCGGAGGGTTCGACGATGTTCGAGGGAACGGATGTCACGCTGAGTCTCAACGGCGGCGTGCTCTACCCGCTCTTCTTCTCGGGCTGGGCGAACATGGATTCGGATGACGCGGGCTTCCTGACGAAGCGGGTGCCGCAGCATGTCATCGTGGGGCCGAAAGGCGTGACGCTCGACACGTCTGAGTGCCTGTCGAACAAGGGCGAACCCGGCAGCTCGTCCGTGCCGCTGACGTTCACGGCGCCCAAGGGGCAAGGCCTCGCGTCGATTGAAATTCCGGCGGAGGTGGCGAATGTGGCATATTACGGCGCCGTCGCCGTCGAGATCGAAGGCCCGGCGGGCAGTTATGGCGCGTCGGCGTATGGCGATTGGGACGAGACGGCGAACAGGCTCAAGCGGATTGTCGTGACCTCATCGGGCTGCAACTACGACGAGACGACGAAAGTCTACGTGCGCGGGCCGACGTCAGGTGCGACGCGCTACGAATGCGCCTATGCCTTGACAGGTGCGCAGACCTCAGGTCCGCTCGTCAAGCGCGGCGCCAACGCCGTCTCCCTGTACGGCGCGAACACCTACACGGGCGGCACGGTGGTCGAGGCGGGCACGCTCGCCATGCGCGGCGAGAGGTCGTTCCCGGCGAACACCGCGCTCAAGGTGATGGACGGGGCCGCGTTCGAGAACGAGGGCCGCGCGCTCGCCGTCTCCGCGCTGTCCGGCGCGGGCGGCTCGGTGAGGAAGTGCGCGAACGCCCTGTCCGTGGGCGAGGCGCTGGAGATTTCGGTCGCCGAGCTCTTCGCCGCGTCGGGTCCGCTGACGGTCGACGCGAAGGTGACGTTTGCCGAGGGCGCCGTCGTGCGCGTGACCGACCCCGAGAACCTCCCCGCGCACCAGCAGGACGGGAACCGCCCCTTCCTGAAGGCGACGGGCGGCTTCGCGGGCCCGATTCCGAAGCTGACGCTGACGGACGCGACGGGACGGGCGTGGAAGGTCCTCCGTTCGGGCGACACCCTGCGTTTCGGGCCGGAATGGGGCGCGATCATGCTGGTGCGCTAAAACACCTATTGACATTAAGATTGAGGAAAGAAAAGATGGGCATGGATCTGAGACGGAAATTCGCGCTTGCCGCGCTGGTCGGGCTGGCGGCGCTGACGCTCCCCGCCGCGCCGACGCCGGTCGTCCTTCAGCTGAACCGCGCGGTCACGGCGTCGCCGGACGGAACGGTCGTCGTTGACAGCCTGTCGTCGCCTTCCGAGTTCGGCTGGCGACGCTATACGGTCAACGCGGATCCGTCTCTGCTTCGTCCGAACGCGCGCTATCGCGTCTCTTTCAAGTGTCGCGTGGCGGGCGGCGGCGACCGCGCGAAGCTGCTGGTGCTGGTCCGTCCGCTCTCCTACGGGGGATCTGAGAAGGACGCGATGAGCGTGTTCGTCGAGCCGACGGACGGGGACTGGCGGTCGTTCTCGGTGCCCGTGGACGTGCCGGACCTCGCGGACTACCGGGTGCAGATTCATTCGTGGAACCGCATCCGGGCCGAGATCAAGGACCTCACGGTCGAGACGCGTCTGCCGCTGGCGTTCGTGCCCGC
>CAKTYZ010000001.1 GCA_934635225.1 uncultured Kiritimatiellota bacterium | reverse complement strand
CACGACTGCGTTCTTTTTCTGCCGCTAACAGCTCGTCCAACTGCTGTTGTCTACGCTTGGCTTCCGCCTCCGCCTCGATCTGGGTCTGGGTGATGAGCGTAGCCGCGCGTTCGTTCGCGTTCGATATGGCCACACGACTGCGTTCTTTTTCTGCCGCTAACAGCTCGTCCAACTGCTGTTGTCTACGCTTGGCTTCCGCCTCCGCCTCGGTCTGGGTCTGGGTGATGAGCGTAGCCGCGCGTTCGTTCGCGTTCGATATGGCCGCACGGCAGTTCGCTTCCTGTTCGTCCACCCATTGCTGAATCTGCAGGGTCTTCTCGGCCGCCTCTTTCAACTCTTTCTTCAATCGGCTCACGTCATCCTCAAGTCCAGACACTTTCCCCTGCGCAACATCTAATGCATTGCTTGTCGCCTGAAACTCTTCCGTGACATCGACCAGCCCCGCCTGACTGTCGTTCCCATCACCCTCGTCAAAGCCACCGCGACTGAGGGACATGGCCGAAAGGACAAGCACATCACACATGACCAGGACAAGGGACTTATTCATGGGTGCCCTCCTCTTGCGCCATCTGTTCCATCAGTTTCGTCTTGTATGGAGACACGATTTTCTTCTGAATCCACCACGTCGCGCCGATACCAAGGAGCGTTGACATATAGGCGACAATCCGTCCGCCGACCATCAGGTATTCCAGCTTCGGAATCGAGATGATCAGGAAGCCGAGAACTGTTCCGCCAAGGCCTCCGTAAAGGGGAAGGTCAAGCCAATAGCTGCTCTCGTTCAGCATCTTGAGCTTGTCTTGCGCTTTCTTGACGAGTTCATTCCGCTGTATGCCTGCGCAAACGCCTTTCGCCTTGCGGAAGCACCAGAACTCAAACAGGAGAAACGCGGCAAAGGCCAAGACGCCAAACGCAAGCTCTCCCCCCGTGAATGACCCAGATGGTTGGTGTTTTGGCGCAGGGGCTCCCAAGACGGGCGCGGACTCCGTCCCGTTACCATTCTCGACAACCGCACTTGGCACATCACGCAACGCCGTGACAGCAAAAAGCAGACACAGCACGACGGCCGCACCGGCCGTAATCCACTCTGGCTTCAGCCATTTGCACAAGGCCGGCAAACGGCTCGTCGAATACGGCCGTTCGGCACATCGGCTCTGATGGCGCAGTTCGGGAAGGCCTTCAGCACCCTCACTCCCTGGCAGCCGCGCATTCGGCTCCCCATCTGCCGCGAGCGGAACGCGCATCTCCGAAACCCTGTGCGCTTGTCCTGCAAGGATTTCGCGAATCTGGACGAGCTCGGCCTCACGGCCATCCGAGAACCCCTTCAGCGACATCTTCAAGCCGACATACAGCATGAGCGGAACCAGGAAGCAGTCGAATGCCTTTGTCGCAATATAATACATTGCCGAGGAGATCAGCCCGGAAACAGCATCCGTGAACTGCGACAGTAGTACCTGAACGGCAGCCATCGACTTCAGGCTTTCCCACGAGCAGGACTGGGCAAGCAACGTGAAATCTGTCATGGACTGATTGAATGCCGCGCCCGAAATGTCCGAAAGCCGGTACGAGAACCAGGCGCAGCAACACAGGACTATCGGAATGCCCAAAGCCAGGAACATGGCCACGGAGACGAGCCGCCCGCTTAACCGAGCTCCCCTGCCGGCTCCAAAGAGATTGAGGATCGAGAGCGCCGCCAGCGAACTGCCCAACACGCACCACACGAACGCTGCGCCGTCTCGCAACACCTGGCAAACGATTCGCACAAACGCAAGCACGCAGGTCGAGATCCAGCTATAGGTCGAGATCTTCTCAAGAACGTCCTGAACCGGCTGGAAGACGGAGTTGATGTCCATCCCGACAAAGACCAGGCTCAGTTTCAGGCCCTGCAGGAATCCGATGACAAGTTTCACGACGGTGACAGACACGGAAATCGCCAGAGACGAGACAAACGACGAATTGAGATAGGACATCGCCGCCCCCGTCAGGTAAGTGTCCACATAGTACTGCAGAACGCCAATGTCATTTAGCCCCAAGAAGACAACGAGGACGCCGATGCAAACGCCGAAAGAAGCCAAGGCCATCCGCCGCCTTCCAATTCCCCGCCGCAAGCCCCAAAACCACACGACGACAAGAATCACCACGATGAGCACACACGCGCCAGTAAGCCCCAACATGAAAGCCGCCCAACCCAGAGATCCGTATTTGAAGGTCAGAGGAACGCAGTCCTTCTCACTCCCTTTCGTCATCGGTATACGGACAGGATAAGTGACACCACTCAATTCAAGGTGCGCGAAAATCCGATTCTCAAGGGACTCCCCTCGCAACAGGGAAATCGAAGACGACCACGACGAACCGTCTTGCTCAAAATCAGACGCGACAATGCCAACGGAATTTGAAAGGGAAAGCCCTTCATACGCCGTTGCAATCCGCACAGGGCATGTCCTTATCACGCTTCTGCTGTTGCAAAGCCTTTTTGCATCCGCAGGGTCGGTAATGTCAGGAGAAAACAAAAGCCCCCCGCGTTTCAAGGCAAGTGTAAGGCCCTGCGGAATTCTTCCGCCGATGACTTCCCTCACCCGAAACGGCATGCGAATGAATTTACGAAAGTCCGCTGGAATCGCGTCTTTACGAATCGTCGTCACATAGTCCGAGATCTCACCGCTTGCCCCAAGGTTCAGAAGCACGACCCGTGGGATTTTATCGCCGCTCTCTACCGACTCAACCGAAACGACCTCACGATCTTTCAGGGGCGAGTTCCGAATCAGAGCCCCCCACTGAATCTCTGTGTTTGTCGCCATGCAATAAGGGACTTCAAGTTGCTCCAATCCGTAGCATTTCTCTAGGACTTTAAGTTCGTTCTCCGTGCCATTGTTGCCCCATTTCTCGCGAATTTGCCCCTCCGCGTTCGTCCCAAAAGACAGGCACTTGACCTCACCGAGAAACGAAATGTTCTTCAATCCAGCAACCTGGTCTTCAAGGACTATTCGCTTAAGTCCCCTTCGCCAATCGTCGTCCTTTTTCAGACCAAACCATTTCGTCTGTTCTTCAAATCTTGGTATTTTCCCACGAATGACAATCTCCGAAAGTTCCTCTACGCCCTTGAGTGAAATCGTCTCAAACGAAGCCTCTCCAAGTTTTTTAGAAACCTCATCTCCACAAATCACGAGAGAGCGGACGCGCGCGTGCTCAAAAGGAAATAATCCGGCGTCTTTTTTCTCTTTGCCGGTTTCGTCAATCTCAACGAACCCCGAAGGCCACTTTTCGGTGGACACCGGCATCGTGACGACGAACTTGTCAAAGGCGCGATTGCGGTCTACGCGAATGATCCAGCCGTAGTTGTTAGTCTGAAAACCGTCGTCGTTCAGATCGAATTTCTTGCACTGCTCAGCCCTTTGTTCGGCTTTTGGCTTTGCTACCGCAACAGAACAATCTGCCAGCACAAAGATTGAAAGGAGTAGGATTCTATTTACTATACAGCTCTTCATATGCCTAATCTCTTAACTAACTTTTACGGCAGTTCGCACCACTTCACAAACCCCCGGCAACTCGCCGAAGAGGCGAGGCCGGAGCGTTTGTATTTCATCGCGCAGGGGGACGTGACCTTCCCGAAGTACGGGTCGAGCTCGATTAGCCCCGTGCGCGCGTTAAAGCGCCGCTCGCCATGCCAGGACTGGCAGGTCGCGCAGACTTTGTTGGATGGCCTTGTCGTCGTCATCTCTAGAGGTTCCCTTGAAGCGCCATCCTGCCTTGTCGTTTACAGCGAGTCGGAATCCGACCATTTCCGCTCCAGCCTATCGGCCGCATCGGCAACCGATGCACAACACGTCTTGAGGCCTTCGGGACTGATCGAGGCCGAAACCTGCGCATTGAACAACACGCTACAGCCTCCATCGTCTTTTCGTGAAATTCCCCAGAATCCAATCTTATAGGCATCAGCCAGCAGTTCCATGGCCATGGGCTTCGTCAGTGTGCCGCGATAGGCACCCGACACGAGCCTCAGCACCCGATAGCCGTCCACCTCGCGAATGTCCGTCTCGATCCACATGACCTGCGTGCGTGTGCAGTCACTCACCTCAAAGACCAGCTTGTAGTCGCCGTAATCGTCAACCGTGTACTTGAGTTCCGCCTTCTTGAGCAACCCCTCGATCAGCGTCCGGTTCGCGGCCTCTTGCGCCTTTTTGGCGTCAGCCTGCGTCTGCGCGTCCGCCTCCTGTGTCGTCGCGGCACCCTTGGGTGCCGTCGTTTCTGCCGCACCGCATTTCGCGGTCTCGTTTGTCGCGCCGCAGAGTGCCGCCCCTGCAAGGGCGGCACCCATCGTCTTCATCAGCTTGTTCATTCGTCTTGCTCCTTTTGGGATTGTGGTTTCAGTTGTTTCGCCAAATGCAAGATTCATGCCAAGGAAAAACCGCCCCCGAAACTGGGCTTTTGCCCCGTCCGCCCGATCAATTTTTCATCACAGGTCAATTCTTGAACACCTTCCCGCCATTCTTTCCGCGCCCACCAAGAACAAGACTCCGTCGCCGGGCGCAGAAAAAGGAACGGCGTGTCTTCACATCTATGTCTTGTGCAAGGCACGACCAAGCGCCTTTCTGAAACACGGAATAGAGGACACGCCGCGTGAGCATACACGCGACGCATCCCACATATTCGGCTTCAGAATGGAAATTTGGTCGTTTCGCACAAAGCCAAATACGCAGGACTGCGTACGCCTCGCGGGCCTCGGATGGGTTTCCGCGAGTCCTTCTCCTTTCGGTCCAATGTGCGACCGCAGGCAAAAGGTTTCGCCGTCCGGATTCCAAAATCAGGTCAGACCTAATTTTAGAATCCATTCGACCGGTGGCTGACGTCTGTGCCCGTCAGCCGCTGTCAAAGAGCCATCCGGCTTTTTCAGCCGTCTTTCGGGCAGGGCACATCCCACCCGAAGAAATCAGAGCGAATTATACCACTTTCCGACGAAACCCGTCAACTCAGCGGAAATGTCCACCCTTATCGGGAAATGGCAACATCTAACGGGTCAGCAAAGAAGAGAGGAAGGCCAGGGGGGCAACCAAAGAAGAAAAGCGAACAACGCCACCCCATAGATGCCGGGGACGACCTGGAACGGGTGCGTCAACCGATGCGGATGGAAGAGCCGCCTCTATGCGGATGGAAGAGGCGTCTCCATGCGGATGGAAGAGCCCCCTTTACAAGTCACCGGCAAAATGAGGATCATGAATCAGATGAAGGCAGACGCGAGCCGGCCACGTCACTTCCGCGAGAAGTCAATGCGCGGATCAATCAGCATGTAAAGGATGTCGCTGATCAGGTTCCCGACGAGCTGGAAGCTCGCCGTCAAAGCCAAAAGCGCGAGAAAGACGGAATAGTCACGCCCGATCAGGGCATCCCACGACAAGCGTCCCATGCCCGGAATCTCGAAAATCGTCTCGATGATGATCGATCCCGCAAACAGGAGTCCGATCATTGGCCCGAGGCCTGTCGCAAGCGGAATGAGCGCGTTTCGGAAGGCGTGCGCCCAGATCGCGCGCCGCCGCGTCGCGCCCTTCGCGATCACCGTGCGGACATAATCCGCCGAGATCTGGTCAAGGAGAGAGTTCTTCATCAGGATCGTCAGCATTGCAAACGATCCCGCGACATAGCAAACGACAGGCAGGACCATGTGCCAGGCACGATCCATGAACCACACGCCGAACGAAGGCTCAAGGTCGAAATCACTCGACAGGCCGCCCAAAGGAAAGACATCCCAAAAGCCTTCGACCGTCCCGCAGAACAGCATCTTCAGGAGCATCGCCAGCGCAAAGGCCGGCACGGCGTAGGCGATGAAGACGATCAGCGAAGAGATCGCGTCGAATGCCTGCCGATGACGAAGCGCCTTTGCGATGCCCAGCGGGATGCAGATGAGATAGGTCAGGACGAACGACGCAAGCCCGAACCAAAGCGAGACAGGGATGCGCGAACGGATCAGCTCGCCCGCCGTCTTGTCGGGATAGTCGTAGCTGGGCAGCCTCAATCCCATGCGGTTCACGACCAGCCAATCCCAATACTGCCGCGCCAGCGGCTTGTCAAAGCCGAACTGCGCCTCCAGCTCCTTTCGATACGCCTCGGAGACCGCGCTCGCGCCTGTCGCCCGCGTCGCCGAGGCCGACTCCCCCGCGCCACCCTGCACAGCAAGCCCCTTCATCCGCATAAGACGGATCTCAACGGGACCACCTGGCAAAAAGCGCGTCAGGGCGAAACAAACAATGGTGATCCCGACGAACGTCGGAACCACCAAGATGAGCCTACGCATGAGATAGGCGAGGCGCTCCACTTACGCCTTCTCTTCCGAGTCAAACGTCGGACGCTTGCCCTTATACCACCAGAACATGATCGGGGTCGCGATGAAGATCGACGAGAACGTGCCCGCAACCACGCCAAAGAGCATGATGAGCGCGAAGTCGAAGATCGAGCCGTCGCCGAACGCGAAGAGCGCAAGCACCGCGAAGAACGTCGTCACGGACGTGATGACCGTACGCGAGAGACATGCGTTGATCGAGGCGTTGCAAAGCTCGCGGAACGACATCTTCTTGTCGTGACGGAGCATTTCGCGGATGCGGTCGAAGACGACGACCGTATCATTCACCGAGTAGCCGATGATCGTCAGGATCGCCGTGATGACGATAAGCGAGACCTGACGCCCGCAGAGCGAGAAGAGGCCGAGCGAAATCAGCGCATCATGCGCCAATGCGACAATCGCACCGAGACCAAAGCCGAACTTGAAGCGAAAACCGACATAGACGAGAATCGCAAGGAGCGAGAAGAGAACCGCATTGCGGCCCGAGTTCTTCAGGTCCTTGCCGACCATCGAGCCGACCTCGTCCACCGACGCGGCCTTGAACTGGGCTTCCGGGAACTTCGCCTGAAGGAGCTTCGTCACGTACGCGCCAACGTCCTTGTTCTCAAGTGCCGCGCCCTTGACGGTCTCCGCCGTCTCGCCTGTCTTCACGAGAAGCGTCGCATCACCCACGCCTTCCTGATACTGGATGACCGCCGCGTTGTCGAACTCGTCAAGCGCCGCGCGAATCGCCGACGTCTCGGGCTTCGCGTCCTGCTTGAGCTCATAGACGATTGACGTGCCGCCCGTCAGGTCAACCGAGAGAACGGACGCCTTGTTTGTCGCGAGGCGCACCGCGAAGATGATCATCGTGATCGCGACAAGCGAAAACGCGACACCAACCGTGTACTTCTCGACCTTCATGAAATCGAATTTCGGATTCCTGAAGACCTGCAACATCTTGAACGGCTTCGTGCGGCTCGGATCAACGCAGTGGTCGAAGACAAGCCGCGTGACGACAACCGCCGTGAACATCGAGATGACGACACCCGCCGTCAGCGTGATCGCGAACCCGCGCACAGGACCCGTGCCGACGACGAAGAGGATGATGCCCGTGATGATCGTCGTCAGGTTCGAGTCGAAGATCGCCGTGAACGCGCGGCCATAGCCGTTCTCGATCGCCTTGCCCGCCGTGCGGCCCGCCTGGAACTCCTCGCGGATGCGCTCGAAGATGAGGACGTTCGCGTCAACCGCCATGCCCAGCGAGAGGACGAGTCCGGCAATGCCCGGCATCGTGAGAACCGGCAGCTGCATCGAGCCGCCGCCACCCATCGAGGGATCGTGCGCAAAGACGCCGAGGATATTCGCGCAGAGGATGAGGGCCGTCGGCAGGAGCGCAATGTCGAGGAAGAGCGCAATGTCGGCGACGAGACCCGAACGCCAGTAGTAGATGAACATGAAGATCGCGACAAGGCAGAAGCCCATCGCCGCGGCGACCGCGCCCGCGTGAATCGCGTCGTCACCCACCGTCGGGGCGACCGTCGTCTCTGCGAGAATCTTCATCGGAGCCGGAAGCGCACCCGCGTTCAACTCGTCCGCGAGCTTCTTCGCGCTCTTCGGGTCGAAGCGGCCCGTGATCTCGCCCTGCGAGCCGATCTCGCTGTTGATGACCGGCGCCGAGATGAGCGTGTCGTCAAGAATGATCGCAAGCTGGCGGCCACGGTCGCTCGGGTTCTTCGGGCCATGTGCCTTGTAGTTGCGCGTCAGGGTTGAGAACTTGCGCCCACCTTCGCCCGAAAGGCGGAAGCCAATCGAAAGCTGGCCCGAAGTCGGATCGCGCTGGACGGCTGCGGAGACGAGATCCTCGCCCGTCACGCGCGGCTCGGTCGAACGCGCAACATAATTCGGCGAATACGTGCCGTCGCCGTTGTCCTCCAACATGAAGCTGTAACGCGCGTCGGGGGCCTCGAACGCCGCCAGGCGCGCCGCATAACCGGGCTTTTGGGAGATCTCGGACCAGTTCTCAAGACGCGCGTAGCCATTGCCGCTCTTCTTGTAGCCCTCCGGCGCGACGTCCTTCGACAGGAGCTTTGAGACCAGCTGATCGTTCTTCGGGTGGGTCAGGCGGAACTCAAGGAACGCCGCGCTCTGAAGCGAGGCCTTCGCGGCCTTGCGGACCTCTTCATCGACGCCCGGAAGCTGAACGAGCAGACGGTGGTCCTTCAGGCCCTGAATGACGGGCTCGTTCGTGCCCATTGCGTCAACACGGCGACGGATAACCGAGATGATGCGGTCATCACACCCTTCCAATGTCTTCTCGATCTGCTTCTCGACCGCGCCGGGAGTATTCGTGATCGCCGGATTTGCCGCAATGATCGACTGCGCAAGCTTGCCAGTATCGACGCCAAGCGTGAAGGACGTGCCGCCCTTCAAGTCGAGACCGAACCGGAACTTTTCCGTCGGAGGCGTGCAGACATAATAGGAGATACCCGCGATAAGCAGCAAAATAAGCCACTTCCAGATGTTGTTGCGCACAACCGCGTTTTTAGACATATTGAATCAATCCTCTTTACTATGAGACTTTGGGGGTGAATTATACCATACTTCGCTTTCGCAAATCAAGAGCGGGATGGATGTCTGATGATGTCCAGTTACGCGCATTACGCGCAGTTCCGGTGAGTTTCAGAGATGATTACAGCCTCATCAAAGAAAAAGACTGAGTTCTTTCGTGCAAGAGAACGCGGACTCTCACCCAAGTGAACGCGTTCATTCACAGTCGGGATTAGAGTCACCCTCAAAACACCGCCATGGCAAGAGCGATGACAGGCGGCATCGTGAAGATGCTCAAAATCGTCGAACCACAGACGACCGCAACCGACGTATCGACATCGCGACCAAACTTGACAGCCAGCATCGAGACCATCGCCGCGACAGGAGCCGACGCGGCAATCACGAGCGCCAACATCATGCGGCGGTCCAAGAGGCCGCGAAACGGGAGAAGCGCCGCGATCATGAGAAGCGGGCAGACAATCAAGCGAACGAACACCGCCCCATAAGCCGCGGAAAACCACATGACACGCCCAAGACGTGCGCCCGCAAGCGAATAGCCGATGACAATCATCGCCAATGGCGTGTTCAGATTCGCAAGATGATGGATGGATACGCTCGCGACAGACGGCAGACGGATGGAGAAAAGAAAGAGCGGCAAACCGGCCATGATGCCGACCGTTCCCGGATTCACCCACATCTTCCATCGGTTCATCCCGCACCTGTCCTCTCGCCGCATCCGCCACACGCCCCAGCTCCAGATGAAAAGGTTGAAGACGACGACATAGACAATGCCGAAGAAGACGCCCGTCTCTCCGAGAATCGCCTGCTCCAGCGGAATGCCCATAAATCCGGCATTCGAGAAGACCGCCGCCAACTGCAGTGGGTGACGCGTATCCGCTCCGGGATGCCGTATGACACGCCCCGCCAGCAGAATCGCGACAAGATGAATGGCAACGGCTATGAGAAAGGCTGACGCCAAGCTGGTCAGCATCGCCGAATCGAATGGTCGCTGGAAGCAATCCACGATCAGACACGGAGTGACAACGAGAATCAACAGATTCGTAAACCCGCTGATGCCCTTTTCGTCCACCCATTTCGCCTTGCGGAGAACGGCCCCGACGCCCATGAGCGCGAAAAGGACGGCGACCTGCCCGGAAACAAGGATGAGATTGCGCACGACCGTCTTCGCCTTACGCGTAGCGCGCGGCAAAGTCACAGGCGACCTGTTCGTTGTTCACGAAACGAATCGCCTGCCAGCCGCAGCGTCGCGCACCTTCACAGTTCGCTTCAACGTCGTCGATAAAGCACAGCTCATCCACATGCAGCCCGATGCGCGTCTTCAAGAGGTCATAAATGCGTCTCTGAGGCTTGAACATGCCCTCTCGCCCCGAAACGACGACCGCATCCGCCAACGAGATGAAGTCGGAGAACGTCTTCTCGAACCGCACGGCGAAGTCTGCCGACATATTCGTGAGGATGCCGATCTTGAAGCCCTTCGACTTCAGTTCCCTCATCCACGCCAGCGTCTTCAAGTTGCGCGAGCCGTCCAGAAAGCTCGCATAGTCCTCTTCAAGGATATGTGCCTTCACCTCGTCCGACAGGGTGATGTCCGCATCCGCCCAAATGAGGTCGTACATCTGGTCCATGGTGATGAAACCACCGTCCATCAGCCGCCGATAGCGCGCAAAACCGAGTTCCAGTGCGTTCCAGTCGATGCCATATTTGCGCACGCACGCCCGAACGCGTTCCGGCATCGTCACAGTCGTCATGACGCCGCCGAAATCGAAGACGACCGCCCGCACGGGGCGTACGCCGCAAATCCCATAGGAGAGGCCCGCGCGGACAAGCGCGTAGCGGCGCGTGCCGTCCGGATAGACGAGAATCGCCGCGCCATCCAAGAAACGCGGCCAATTCTTCCGCGTGAAAGGCCCATACGCACCGCGCGCGGAAAGAAACGCCGCGATGTAACAGTCATGCGTCACGGCAACGAAGAGTCGGCGGCTCCCGGCCTTCTCGAAAAGCCACTTCTCACAGGCGTCTGCCGCGTCGTGAATGTCGTTCAGCCCCGGCAACCTGCCCTTCTCGAAATAGGCGAAGCACGCATTGAAGAACTCCATCGACTGGAAGAGCTTCAAGACCTCCAGCGGGTCCTCATAGAAGAAGGAGCGGTTGCCGAGTTTCTCGTCCGTCGGGATCATCGCGCCAGACAGCCCCATGCCCTCCGCCAAAAGGGCCGCCGTCTCGCGCGTCCGCGTCAGCGGACTTGCGCAGAACGCGACATCGTCCTTGAACTCGGCAAGCCGCGTCCCCAGGATGCGCGCGGTGCGCGCCCCTTCGCGCGTCAGATGCAATGCGTCGCCAAAGCTCGGGTCATTGGGGTCCATCTTGGGGCGCTCGGCGTGACGCACCTGCAAAATGCAGCGTGCCCCCTTGCGAATCTCGCCCTTCAACTCGTCTATCGTCAGTTCGTTCATGTGAGTCATCGCCTGTCAACCGTTCAAATAGTCACCGTTATCGGGCGCTCGAAGCCGTTTGCCTTCGGTCTTGGACTCGTAGGCGCCAGCAATTTCATTCAGCATGATCTCCGTCTCGGCAATGTGTTCGCCGAAAAGCCGCGCGACCTGCTGGACCGTAAAGACGTTTTTCGCGATTACCTCACGCGCTTTCGCGGCAATCTCCTCGCGCCGACCCTCGTTCTGGGTCACGTCCTGCACGACAGCCCCGGCAAACTCGCCTTTTGCGATCGGGAAGACGCTGACCGTCACAAGGCGATCCTTCCACGGCTGGCGGTACTTGACGATTTCGCTGCCGTGTTCAAGCGCACCCGTGAACAGATCCGCGAACTCGCCCATCAGCGATTCGCCGCTGATCCCATCCAAGTTCCCCAACGTGTCAAACACTTCCGTTTCGCCGCACATCTCGGCAAAGACGCGATTGCATTCGACAATCAGGCCCTTTCCGTCCACAATGACGACGCCTGCGGGAATATACTTGATCAGCGCATTAGACGTCCGTTGGAAGTTCTTCTTCAGGAAGGTATGGCACTGGGCCTCCTCGGCCTTCCCAGACAGAAGCGCTCGGGCAAATTCGCGGCAGGTCTCATAACCGCACGCCCCGCAGTTGAGCTCATCCGCCTTCGTATACTTGCCAACGCGCGCCAACGCCTGGGTCATCGCCGTCTCATCCGGCTCCTTCTCGCAAATGGCCGCCGCCGGATAGCTTGAGACGCCGCAGTGCGTAAAGCACCGTCCGACGCTCGTCTGAAGCGGCGATTCGGCATCCGTCGCGAAAAGGGTCTCAAGCGAACCGCCGTCCGCCGGCATGACCGGGCCGTTCACGCATCCGCCGGGGCACGCGAGGACTTCCAGGAAGATCTTGCGACCGGCAAACGGCGTCTCGTCCGCACCGAACTCACGCGGCAAAGCTCCCAGCACGCGGCGCAGGTTGTCAAGGCCGGACACGGACAGATACCGCACATTCGGCTTCCCGTCGCGAATCGTGTCATTCATTCCCCCTTCCACGGAATAGAAGCGGCCTTCGGCCGCAGGTCCCAACGCCAGTTCGGACTCCTCGTCGTCAAAGACGATGCCTTTCTCCTTCAAGATTTGCTCCAACGCAGGAAAGACGCACGCCAGCGCGAGACGGTCGGGATAGGCGTCCGCCTCATTCTTCTTCGCCGCGCACGGTCCGAAAAAGACGACTTTCGCGTCTTCGCCATATTTCTCCTTCAGCAGACCGCAATGTGCGCGGACAGGAGACGGCAGAGGCGAGATGAACCGCGCATAGTCCGGCAGATACTTGCGCACCATGTCCACTGCCGCCGGGCACGCACTGGAGATGACAAGCGGCGAATGGGTCTCGGAAAGAAGCCGCGAAACGTGTGCGCTGACGGATTCCGCCCCATGCGCCGTCTCGCTCACGCCCGCAAACCCCAAGCGCCGAATCGCCGCCGCCAAACGCCTGATCGAGACGCCTTTGAAATAGCCCGTGTAGCTTGGCGCAACTGAGGCGTAGAGCTTCACGCCCGAAGCGAGAAGCTCCTTGAGGCGCGCCAGATCGCTGCGGATCTTCTTCGCGTGAGCCGGGCAGACTTTTACGCATTCACCGCACGCGACGCAAGCCTCGGGAATGACGGAAGCCTTTCCGTTAACGATACGAATGGCCTTGACCGGACAGTGCCGGACGCATTTGTAGCAATCCTGGCATTCGTTCTCGATGGTATAGACGGGTCCGTTCATGAGATTTAGGAAGTTGAATCGTGAAAGGAGGAATAGCGGAATGGGCAAACGGAAGGTCAGGCGGACGCGGGGAAGGTACGCTCAAGGATGTCCTTCATGACACCGCGGTCCACGTTCGTGTAGGTCCTGCCGTCCACGATGACGACGGGGCCTTGCGCACAGTTGCCTGTGCAAAGTGACGCGCCCAACTCAACGTCAATGTCGTCGCGCAACCCACGCGCCGCAAGAAACTCCTCGCAGAACTCGACATTCTTCTCGTTCCCGCGCGCGAAGCAGCTGCTCCCCATGCAGATGGTAATCTTCGGTTTAGACATCCTCGTCTCCTTTCTTTAACTCATTCGGTGTCGTCTCGACAGTTTTAAAAGCGGAACTCAACCTGCCAACGGAAGAAGAAAGCCGGACGATCCGTCGCAAAATAGTCGCCGGAGTTCAAGAACTCGACAATCGCATGACCAAGCACCTCAAAGCGTTCGCCCTTTTTTCGGTCAGCCAGCCAGAGCGGGAAGTCGTACCGCGCCTGCGAAAGGAAACCCTTGAAGAAACCGTCTCCCCCGCCAAGGCCATCCTGCGACGCGGCGAACATCGGCCCGACATTCGCCTCCAACCGATGCGCCCGCCCGAGGTCAAGGCCCGCCGTCAGCTTCACATGATGCAGATTGCTCCACCAGCCCATGCCATAATGCGTGCCGTAGAGGAACATCTCGGAAGCATCGACACCGCGCGACCACATCGGATCCCAAGCACCGTGTCCGCCGTCCTCAGAGGCCGCATCGTCATCGCCGCTCATGAAGTGGTAGCCGAGCGAGCCATACGGCTTCGCGGTCGAAGACGTCGCTCGCTTCCAGTTGACGCCCGCATACGAGCTCCAGCCCGACAGCGTCGCATGGTCACCGTTCACGCCGACCTGTCCCATCGCCTCCAGTTGAAGAGACCACTCCTCGTCGATCTGCGGCAGAAGTTTCGCGCCGACGAGTTCACGCTGGGTCCACGGATGATCCACGCCACCGCGCTGGAACGCGTGCGTGTTCTTCTGCATCGCGAAAACCTGATACGGCAACCACGCGGCCAGCTCCGAGCCCCAAATCGCGCCGAACCCCCAGTCATCCATGTCGGCGTCGGCTCCACCTCCAAGCCCCGAAAGCGACGTGTGCTTCGACCGGTCCGTTCCCCAGCGGACATCGCTGTCGTCGAAGTTGTAGAGCGCAAACAGGTCGAGCGTGGAAATCTCCGTAAAATGCAGCTTGAAGGCCGCCATATCCGTGTAGGCCGTGCGCGAACCGTCCCCCGGCGTCCCATCCACGAAGATATGGTCAAGTCCGCAGTAATTGTAAAGGTCCTGACGCCCAAGGCACACATCAAGGAACCCATCAAACAACCCCTTCCCTTCGACAAAGAGATTATCAAGGATGACTTCGTCTGGAAACGTATGGGTGTTCCTGTAGGGTTCGGGACACCATCTGAACTCGTCCGCAACCCGCGTATAGAGACGCCAGACGCTCCCATTCTCGGTCTTGCCCTTCACTTCGCCCCAAACACGTGGGCGGACACGCAGATGCTGCGTGAAATCGCCGCATACCCCAGGGAAGAGGACGCCGCCGCCCGGAAGCCCTGGCACGTTCTTCATGATCTCCTGACGGATGCGCAGGTCGGCCCCCGCGTCAAAGTCAAAGTCACCCCACGCGACCCAAGAGAGAAGACCGACAAAGAAAAGCAGACTGCACTTCACCGAACGGCCCCTCCTTGCTTTTTCTTTTCCTGCACGAACGACTCCGCGTGCCGCGTCGTCACAAGGACCGGGCGCGTATATCCCGCTCGGCTCAAATGCCTCATCAACGTCCGCGCCGGGCGCATGTCACGAACGTCGGAATCGAGTTGAATGTGGATGACACGCGTACGCGGGACGCCATAGTCCGAAAGAATCTCCGGCACACGCGCGCTTTCAACATACCTGCCGCCAAACAAGATGCCACGCGTCGAAACACGGACGGCCGGATTCCGGGCATCCAGCTCCAATGTGCGATGCGTCGCGCATCCGCAGGTCAGGAGGCTCATGTAGAGGACCGTACCGGCGACAATCGAGGCGAGCGGATTGCGTTTCCAGAGCTGAAGCGCGATGGTCAGCGCGCCCGCAAGATACGGATACGCCGTCTTCCAGGCAAGCCCCGAATAAGAGTAGACGATCAGGCAGAGAATAATGACCGGGGAAATCACGTTCCCGAACTTCTCGACCCAACGCGGCAGTTCACGGTCTCGGCCCGCAAACAGGAGAAACGGCAGCGCACGCAAGCCGTAGTTGACCACGAAGCCAACCGCGACAATGCCCAGCATATAGAGGATTTCGTCTTTCATGGCAACAGCGAACGAATCTGATCCGTCAGGATGACGATGAAAAGCGCGGCCATCGAGAACTCCATGCCGTTCGTATAGCGACGGATGACCGCAGGATCAACAAGATGCCCCAACACGCAGACGACGACCGCGCCCAGCGTCAGCGCGACAACCCAATAGGAATGGTTCAGAATCGAAAGTATCGTGCAATAACGCAGGTTTTTCGCGGGATCACGGTAGGCACACGCGACTTCCAGCGCATAGTTCTCGTCCGTCAGCATCATGATCAAATAGGCCTTGTGGAGAAACGGAACGTTCTTCCAGCGTTTCAGCAACGTGAAGCCGTAGAACGCGTAACGGAAATTGACGGCCAAGGTCATGAGGGCAAACGCCGAGAAGGCCGCCCGAGCGGCGATCTCAGGCACGCCCGCAATGGACATCGTGCCCGTGACCCAAAGGGTCGAGGTCAAGAACGCCCAAATCGGCGCCCACGCGACATCACCTTTCGCCGCCAGAAGAACGCCCGCAACAAAGCCCATCGTCGAATAGCCCATCAGGACGGGCAACGAATCGACAAACGCGCGACGGAAAATCGCCCGCCGTTCGCGAAACGGGATGACTGACGACACCTCAGACATTTCGTGCCAGCAGAAGTTTCTCGACGCGCGCCGCGTCCTCGGGCGTATCAACGCCCACGCCCTCGTCCAATGTCTTCACAACCGCGATTCTCGCGCCCATCCAAAGCGCACGAAGCTGTTCGAGCTTTTCCGTCTTCTCCAGCGCACACGGCGGCTCGGCAATGTATTTCTTGAGAAATGCGCCACGATAGGCATAGACGCCAAGATGGCGAACATAGAGACTGCCGGAGGCTTCCTGAAAAGCCGGCGCATGGTCGCGGTCGCACGGAATCGGGGCACGCGAGAAATAGAGCGCACCGTCATCCCGGTCAAGGACGACCTTCACGACCGTCTTCGCCGTAAAGTCCATCGCGTTGCGGATTGGCGTCACCGCCGTCGCCATCGACCACCGCGCATCGGCCTTCAACTTTGCCGCAAGAGCCTCAATCAGACGCGGGTCGATGAGCGGTTCATCACCCTGAACGTTGACAAGGATGTCATCGTCCGCAAAGTCCGTCCCAAGATAGTTTCGTGCGGCACAGGCGATTCGGTCCGTACCGCTCGGCAACTCGCTCGGCGTCATCACGGCTTTGCCTCCATATTGCTCGACGGCCTTCACGATGCGGTCGTCATCCGTTGCGACCAGCACCTCGTCGAGTCCGCTTGCATTCTTCACGGCTTCGACGACCCACGCGACGAGAGGCTTGCCCGCAAGATTCGCGAGCGGCTTGCCAGGGAAGCGACTGGATCCGAAACGACTGGGAATAATTCCGTATGTTCTCATATTTTCAGCATGTCCTCATTCGGGAAAGTGCAACGTCGCGAAGTAGTCATCCAGCGTCTCGGCACGACGGATCTCGCGCACCGAACCGTCTTCATCCAGAAGAAGCTCCGCCGAGCGAAGCTTGCCATTGTATTGAAAGCCCATCGCGTGTCCATGTGCGCCCGCATCGCAAATCACGACAAAGTCGCCACGCTCAAGGACCGGCAAGACGCGCTGAATCGCGAACTTGTCGTTGTTCTCGCAGAGCGACCCCGTAACGTCATAGACCGTCGTGTCGCCCGCATCCTCCTTGCCGGGAACGACAATTTCATGGTAAGCGCCGTAAATCGCCGGACGCATCAAGTTCGACATACAGGCGTCCAGTCCCGCATACATGCGATAGGTGTTCTTGATGTGACGGACACGCGCGACGAGATAACCATACGGTCCGGTGATGCAACGACCGCATTCCATAAAGAGAGACAAGGGCTTGAGTCCCCGCCCTTCGACAATCTCCTCATACGCAACGCGGATGCCGCCGCTGACGGCATCGAGATCCATGGCTTTCTGTCCTGGCCTGTAGGGGATGCCTATGCCGCCGCCGATATTGACGAATTCAAAGACAATGCCAAGCTGTTGCGTCAAATCTGCGGCAAGCTCGAAAAGCATCCGCGCCGTATCAACGATGTAGGCCGGATCCAATTCGTTCGAGGCCACCATCGCGTGCAGACCGAAACGCGTCACGCCCGCCGCCTTCATCTGCGCATAGCAAGTGAAGAGCTGTTCGCGCGTCAAGCCGTACTTTGCCTCTTCGGGCTTTCCGATAATCGCATTGCCGCCTTTGAGGGGTCCCGGATTATAGCGACAGCAAAAGACACGGCCCGCAAAGGACTCCGCCGACGATCCATCGACCGAGAACCCAAGCGTCTCACAGAAGAATGGCCAATGCGTCAGATCGTCCAGGTTGATGATCGCACCCAGTTCCCACGCTTTGCGAAACTCCTCCGCCGGCGTGTCGTTTGAGGTGAACATGACCTTTTCGCCGACATTGCCCACCTTCTCGGCGAGGACCAACTCGGCCAGAGACGAACAGTCGCTGCCAAAGTCAAACGCTTGGAGAAGCTTCATGATGTGAGGGTTCGGCGTGGCTTTCACGGCAAAATACTCGCGAAAACCCTTGTTCCACGCAAACGCTTTCTTCAGGCGTTTCGCATTCGCGCGAATGGCTTTCGCGTCATAGACATGAAAAGGCGTCGGCCACTTCGTCGCAATCTCCTCCAATTTTGCCTTGTCAAAAGGTAGTGTTCTCATCATCATTATCTCAAATTTAAGCGAGTATTATACCACAAAACTCCAGACCGGCCCGCCGACACGGAGCGAAGCGCATCACTTCAGCCGTTCTTCCAATTTCAGATTACGCGGGCCACCGACATCACGCCCCGTTTCGTAATAACGACGTGCACCTGACTTGTTGGACGGATGGACCTGAAGAATCAGGTTCGCCATGTTGTAGTAAGCGTAATGGCTGCGTGGATGGACGCTGATCGCACGATCAAGAGCTTGTTCTGCAGCTTTGTAATTGCCGCGTTGCGTCTCAAGCACCGCTTTCAGGTTCAGCGCGGCGGCATCATCAGGCTTTTCTGCGAGAATCTCGGCGATCACAAGCGCCGCCGCGTCATAATCACCAGACGAAAGATCCGCCATCGCCTGAGTGCGCTTCGAGAGCGGTCGCGCCGCCGGCGCAGAAGTCACCGTCTTCTTTTCCGTCCTCGGCACATCTTTCGCCTTCTTCTCGAGCTCTTCGGTTTTTTTCTCCGCAGGATTTCCCTTCTTCAGCTTCTCTTCCGCCAATTTCCGTTCAAGTGCCGTCGTGTCACTCACCGCGACGGCACGTGCATTCGCCTTGACCTGCATTAGGAGAAGCGAGTCAATCGTCGCGTTCACATAGGCTCGCTTGTTACGCAACGTCGCGAATTCTGGCTTGTCGGCCCAATCGCGGTTCTCAGCCTCAATGGCGTCCAACGCCGCGAGCGCTTGGCGATATTTTTCGACGGCCTCGACGGATTTTCCATCCTCGGCAAGATCTGACGCCTCGTCAATGAGAATCGAAGCCGGCTCCATCAGTTCGGACAAACGAGGGCGCCTGTCGTCTGCCGTTGAATCATCCGAACCGAACGGCCAATACCAACTCGCCGAAGTGTTTGCGGCCATTCCGAGACACAACAGAATACCAATCAGTCTTTTCATGAGGACCTTTACTGCGCTTTTCCCAGCTGTTTCGTCAAGGCGCACGAAAGCGCCTCAACCGTATTTGAAGAGATGACAAAGACGGCATCCGCTGCACCCACCGTGGCAAAGGCACCACCTTCCGTTTCTGCGCCAATCAGGATGTTCCGACGGACCGCATTCGCACGATTCAGATCGACAGACAGGCAGAGCGACGGACGCTCAAGCCCATAGATAGGCAGATCCGACGCCGCAACCTTCAGTTTCTCGACGCGAAGCGCCCGCAACGGCGCAAGGGCCTGAAGGACTCGAGAGACGCCCTTCTCCGACACGACCGCCCCTTCCGGCGCCGATTCGACATTCCACACGCGACGGTCCCGCGAAAATGCGATGGAAACGTCTTTCCCGCCATCGGACCTTGACCGCGACACCAGCCTCTTGATCTCATTCGGTGAGAAATCGACTATTTCCTTTGCCCGAAGTTGCTCGACGCCCCCGCCATCAGGAAAGACAACGGCCCGAGAGATAACCGCCGGCGTGACGTTCTCGCCCAAAGAGACAGTCACGCCATCCGCATCACGACTTCCCGAAGTAGCCGAAAGAAGACGTCTGAGAAGAGACTCCATCGCCACGGCATCCGCTGGCGCGGAAACGGGCGAATCCAACCGCCATACGCCCTTGTCCTCTCGTGACGCCGAAAGCATCGTTTCACCGTCCGAAAGCGAAAGGACGGAAACTGAGTCGGCTGGAATCGCGAAGAGCCGAAAATCCGAGAAACTCGCCATGTCCTGAAGCGCCACATCCTTCAGGGCAGACGGAACCGTCACAATCATGCCCCCGTCGTGGACATACGCATAGACCGACTTCTCGTTCGCCCGCTTGCCAAACGAAAGTGAGGCCCCCATCCCGCCAGACCGCTTCACGGTCACTGTCACTGAGGATTCCGGATCCAGCCCATAGCCCGCCAAGAGCGAGGCGGAGGCTTGGCGGCTCTCATTTGTCGCGCCCGTCGGCCAAACAAAGTACAAAGCCTCGGAAGACGTCAGATCCGTCAGGAACTTCGTGACCACTGAAGAGGACGCCTTGTTCGTTCCAACGCGCCAACCATCTCGATCCCGGACAAACGACATGATTCCTCCGGACCCCTGCTTGACGTCAAAGGCAACAACCGAGCTCTCTTCAAACCGAAACAAGCGGCGCCGGCGAAAACGGTCCACGGGGAGATCAATCGCCGTCAGCACGGAAGAGGGAACGATCATCACCGAGCTCTCGCCATCCACTGCCGCATAAACGCCCTCACCAGAAGGCGTCAACAAGCCAAACGACATCGAAACGCATGTCGTGGCATTCGAGAGGCAGAGGCGAAGGGGCGGCTCTTCCAACGCATAATCGGCACGCGTTCGCCCCAGACGCAACAGTTCGGCGTCTGAAATCGTCTCCTCGACAGCCGTCTGCGCCAATGTATCCAGCAACTTCAAGACCACGGGCCGTTCGACATCCGAAACAAAAGGCTGCCGCAACTTCCAAATGGAAGCCTCGCGACAGAGCGCAATCTTCGGTTCGCCGCGCCGCGTCAGGACAACCATCGTGCTTGCTGGCGCATTTTCCGCCAAGAAACCACGAGACAAGACCCGGACTTTCTTTCCATTCATGTCCAAAAGCACTTCGATGGCGACCAGCGTGAGGATCGTCAGCAAAAGGAACAGGACTGTTTTCCGATTCTTCATGTGCGCAATCTCTTTCTCAGCGTCACGCCCGCCAGCAACACGAAGACAAGCGTCGGCACGCACACGACGATGACAAGGGCGAAACGCATGCGCGCCGCACGGTCAAGGCCCGAGACGAGAACGCCTGCCTCTGCGCCGCTCGCCCCCGTAACATCCGTACCCGAAAGATAGGCGACGCTGTTGAGTATGAAATCCCTGTTTGCGTTCGCACGCGAGGTCAACGCACCATTCAAGGCGAATGTCGCATCACCAATTGCAATGATGCGCGTTGGGCGAATCGCCAAATCGTCGCCCGCGCCTACGCCGCGCTCAACGACCGCCGCCAAGACGAGATCGTTCAGCACGGCCAACGGCAAGAACCCGATACGATCCGCCCCCGTCCCCGTCGCAACGGCGGCAGACGGAACAAACGCCGTCGGATTCTCAAGAACGACACGCGAACCGCGCAAGGGACCCGAGACCGGATGGTCCGAGAACTCCGAAACGATGACATCCGTCCCCGAGAGCGTCTTCGCCCCGACAAGCGAAACGGGAGTCGTCGTTATCCCCCACGTAGCCAGCAACGAAGCCAGCCCTGCGGCCTCAGACGGCCCGACCAGGACCAAGAGCCGCCCTCCCGCGCGGAGATAGGCGTCCAGACGGTCCAGTTCGACGCGCGAAAACGCGTCTTTCGGCCCCGAGAGAACGATCAGCGCACAATCGTCCGGAATCGTCTCGGTCGCCGCAAGGTCGATCGGCGCGTTGCGATAGCCTTCTCGGACGAGTTCGCGGGCTATGTCACTCAAGCCGTAAAGTCCATAACCTTCCAGCCGCGCTTCGCCATGCCCCACGGTCCAATAGATGTTTCGACGCGGAGGCGGCGTGGTCAGGCGGCGGATCGTCGAGGCGCAGAGACGCTCGCCACAGCCGTCCTTCAACGGCAAAACGACAAATCGACGCCCCTTTTCAAAGACAAACGCGTCCTCCGAAACGCCATGAGCCGCCAGATGTTCGGCTGCGGAAATGTCCCAAACCGGATCGACAAAACGAATCTCGAACCTTGCGCCACCCAACGCGGCAGCCGCCTTGCGAAACGACCGCAAGAGATGCCCCAAAGGACGGAGTCGGGCGTCTTCACGAGACAAATAGCACGTGACGGAAATCTCGCCAGAAGACTCTGCCAAGATGTCACGCGTCCGAGAAGAGAACTCTGCCGCAAGCCCAAACGTCGGAAGCTCAACCGACACGTCAAATCGCATGGCCAACCGAACAACGAGAACAGCCAACACCGTCGCCAATATCAGGACAAGCCCCGTCGAAAGCCGTGATCGACGTGCGCCACGTCCGAACAGTCGCACCGCCGCCACGCATTTCGTCGCCACCAGAAGGAAAATCATCGTGACGGCAAGATAGCCCGTGACCGTCGCCAACGAGAACGTCCCCAACGCACCGTCAACGACATGCGCGTCAAGCGGCATCTCGCCAAACGCCGTTGCCCCCTGTGACGACCACAGCCGAAGGCCGATCCAAAGTGCGCGCGGCAAAACGGCCAACAAGACGACCGCCGTCGCGGCAGCGGAAGCGGCATGTCGAAACATCGCGCTCAACGCCACCGAGGCGGCCGACCAGAGAAGGCCTTGGACACCCAACGCCAGAAGCGGAGGAAACAGTGCCCAAAACGCGACATTTGCCGCAACAGCCGGCGCAAAGAAGGCAAGTGCCCCCCAAATCAACAGCAACGAAAGCGCAACAGTCCCCATCAGAAGCGTCCAGACGCCCAAGAACTTCCCAAGCACAAAATCGCGCTCACGTACGGCAACGGACAACAAGCAGGCCATCCGCCCGGACTCCCGTTCGTCGCTCCAGACGCCCATCGCCAACAAGGCGGCCAACCCGGGAAGAACCGGCGCGGCGCTGGATGCCCACAAGACGAGAAACGAAAGCGTTCCGCCCTCCGCACGATAGAAATTGTAAGCGAACAGTCCCGAGACAAGGGCCAAAAAACCTGCAACAGCAAGTGCCGTCGTATAAAGACCGCTCGCACATCCGATCGTCCGCCCCCACGTCACGCGCACTGGATCCATCATACCCCCCCTTCCAGAGTCTGGTCAAGGCGCTCACGCAGCTGGGACGGCTCAAGGCCCGCCGACTCAACCGGAGCTGAGACAACGCCCCCTCGCAAGACAAGGAAGCGCGTTGTCCATTTCACGAAATCGTCAAGTTCGTGCCCCGTCACGATAACACTCGAAAAAGCCGCCGCATTCGACAACAGTTCACCCGACATCCGCCGCATGTTCGAATCGAGACCAGCCAAGAAGTCATCCAGCAGCAGAACGCGCGGACGCAACAAGAGAGCATCTGCAAGGGCGATGCGCTTGCGAATGCCAAGAGACAGATTGCGCAGGGGTATATCAAGACAATCCGTCACCTGGCACAGCTCAGCCGCCTCGCTGACGCGACGACGGACACGCTTCATCGGCTCACCCTTGAGCAATGCCCGATAATGAAGGTAGTCCTTGACAATCATATCGTCGTAGAACGCAACCGTCTCTGGCAGATAGCCGATCTGCCGACGATAACGGAGCGGTTGCATCAAGGCATCTTTTCCATCCAGAATCACCGAACCCGAATCCGGCACGGCAAGCGTCGCCAAGATCTTCAACAACGTCGTCTTGCCCGCCCCGTTCGCGCCTACGACGCTGACAACCTCTCCAGGAGACACAACGAACGAAACATCCCGCAGAACGGGATGGTCGTGATACGTAAAGGCAAGATTACGGACTTCGATCATCGTGAGAAGTCCTACTGCCCGAGTTCAAGACGTTGGGCAAGGCGCTCGGGAAGACCTGCCGCACGAATCCTCGCCTGCGCGGCGGCAATGTCATATTCAAGCCGCCGGAACCGAACCATGCGGTCCTTCGGCGAGTAAAGCACATACGCCGCGCGCGAATCCCCATCACGGGGTTGCCCGACGGAGCCGACATTGATAAAGTACTGACGCCCGATCGGCAACTTGAAGTCTTGCGCGTCAATGCGGTAGACCGCACCCATCTGTTTCTCGTAAATCATCGGGCAATGCGTATGCCCGTGGAAACAGAGCGGCGTAATCTGATGAAAAAAGTTTGATTCGGCTTGCAAATGATCAAAGACATAGCCGAATCCTTCGGGGTGATCCATTGTCGCGTGCACGAGCGTAATCCCCATCTTTGTCGTCACAAACGGGAGATTGTGCAGGAATTCACATTCTTCTCCTGAAAGTTGCCGTCTTGTCCAAGTGATGACGGCAGCTGCGTGAGGGTTGAAGTCGTCAAGGTCAAGTTCAGCCGTCGAGACATAATAGTCGTGGTTGCCCATCACAATCGGGCAACCCAATTCACGCACCTTTGAAAGACATTCATGCGGACAGGCGTTATAACCAACGACATCCCCTGTGCAGAGATAGTCCGTCACACCTTGTCGGCGACAGTCTTCCAAGACGACCTCAAGCGCATCAAGGTTCGCATGAATGTCTCCCAAGATGGCGAATAACTTGTCCATCCTATTTCAAAAGCGCAGCCGCAAGCTGCAAATCCTCCGGCGTGGTGATCTTGACATTTGGCTCAAGCGACAAGACGATCTTGGGAGCGACACCCGTCAGCTCAAGCACCTGACAGTCGTCCGTCACATCCTTCGTCGAAAGGCTCTTGTAAGCCGCTCGAAACTCCTTCACCTGAAACGCCTGCGGCGTCTGGACGGTCCAGAGCTTGTCACGCGACACGGTCTCCGAAACCGTCATCCCCTTCTCACAACGTTTGACCGTATCCGTTACCGGGCGCCCGACCGCCACTGCCGGCGAACGTTTCGCCGCCTTAATGACCTCGGAGATGAGATCACTTTTCACGAGCGGGCGTGCGCCATCGTGAACGACGACGACCCGCGTGTCAAGGTCACACGCAGCAAAGCCTGCCGCAACCGACTCAGTCCGAGACTTTCCGCCCGGCACGATTTTGTCAATCTTTGAGATGCCAAACATCTTCGCGACCGCCTTCGCCGCAAGCTGCTGCTCCTTGCGGACTACGAGAACGATGCGGTCGATGTCGGGACAGCGCTCAAACGCAAGGAGCGACCAAGCCACGACCGGCTTGTCAATGAGAGACAAGAACGCCTTGTCCACACTTGCACCCATGCGCGCCGATTTACCAGCCGCCAAAATAATCGCCGTTGTCATTAGATGAGTCCCTTTCCACAGCATTTCTTGTATTTCTTACCCGAACCACAAGGGCACGGGTCATTCCTCCCGACCACTGTCCGGGTCTGCGCGGGCGCAAAGCCCAAAACCTGGGTTGAAGCGGACGGCTGGGCGACGCGGCGCGCCGCCATCGGATTCGACATCATCGACGCGAATACGTCGCCAATCGTCTTGCCCGAAGCGGAAGAGGGCGCCTCTGCGCCATCGGTCTCTTCCATATCCCCGTCAAACATCTCCTGATTCGTGCGTGCGCGCGACATCAAGTTGAATGCGGACTGAAGACGCGCCGCCGTCGCGCTGCGGAACTCAGCGCTAACGACCTTCGACTTGATCGTGGTCATCAGCGTCTCAAACATCTCGAACGCCTCTTTCTTGTATTCGATCAGCGGATCACGCTGACCATAGGCGCGCAAGTTCACGCCCGTGCGGAGGTCATCCATCGCCCGCAGATACTCCTGCCACTCGCGGTCGATGACCTGCAGGAAGACTCCACGCTCCATGTACGGCAGGACTTCGGGATCCTCACCCGCGCACTTCGACTCGTAAGCCTCCTCGACGCGCTTCATCACGAGTTCGCCGGCGCGTTCGGGCGTTCCGATCAGCGGACGAAGCTCGTCTTCCGTAACCGTGACCGGAAAGGTCACGCCCAACCAGTTCATGAAGTCAACGAGCGAACCGTCCTTCACGTCGAAGAGATATCGCTCGGACTGGGTCATGACAAGATCGTTCATGACGTCCAGAATCAGGTCATGCACCGTCTGCGAATCGCCGTTCAACACCTTGCCGCGAAGCTCGTAGACGATTGAGCGCTGCTTGTTCATCACATCATCGTATTCAAGCGTGCGCTTGCGGACGGCGAAATGTTGCTGTTCGACACGACGCTGAGCCGTCTCGACGGAGCGGTTGAGCCATTTGTGCTCCATCACCTCGCCTTCCTTGAGGCCCAAACGCTGCATGATGCCCGAGATGCGCTGCGACCCAAAGAGACGCATCAGCTTGTCCTCGAGCGATATGAAGAACTGCGAACTACCGGGGTCGCCCTGACGCGAACAGCGCCCGCGCAACTGACGGTCGATGCGCCGCGACTCGTGGCGTTCGGAGCCTATCACGTGCAGACCTCCGACCTCGGCAACGCCCTCTCCGAGCTTGATGTCGGTGCCGCGGCCCGCCATGTTCGTCGCAATCGTGACCGCGCCACGCTGGCCTGCGAGCGAAACGATCTCGGCTTCGCGCGCATGATTTTTCGCGTTCAGGACCTCGTGCGGAATGTGCGCGAGCTTGAGCATGCGCGACAGGATCTCGGATGTCGCGACCTCGACCGTGCCGAGAAGGATGGGCTGGCCCTTCGCATGACGCCGCTCGACATCGGCGATAATCGCCTTGAACTTCTCGCGCTCTGTGCGATAGATCTGGTCATTGCCGTCAATGCGGTTCACCGGACGGTTCGTCGGAATCGAGACGACATCCAGCTTGTAGATGTCCTTGAACTCGCGCGCCTCCGTCTCCGCCGTGCCCGTCATGCCAGAAAGCTTCTTGTAAAGGCGGAAGTAGTTCTGGATCGTAATCGTCGCGAGCGTCTGGGATTCCTTCTCGATCTCGACGCCCTCTTTCGCCTCGACGGCCTGATGGAGACCGTCGGACCACCGACGGCCTGGCAAGACGCGTCCCGTGAACTCATCGACGATGTAGACGTGATTGTCCTGCACGACGTATTCGACGTCCTTCTCATAGAGGCAGTAGGCGCGAAGAAGCTGGTCCACGACATGCACACGGTCGGACTTCTCGACAAACGCCGACTGCGTGTCACGACGCTTCTCGATGCGCTCCGCGTCGGTGAGCGACCTGTCCCCGTCAATCGCCGACATTTGCGCGGCGAGATCCGGCAACACGAACATCTGCGGGTCCTGCGGGCAAATCTTCTCGCAGCCCTTGTCCGTCAGAGAGACTTCTCGCGTCCGCTCGTCAATCGTAAAGTAAAGTTCATCCTTCAGCTCCCGCGCACGCTCTTTGCGCATCTCGGAGAGCATCTGCATCTCGACGTCCTCGTGATGCTTGCGTAGTTCCGCGTTCTCCAGCATGTGACGGAACTGCTTGTGACGTGGCATCGAGTGGTAGACCTGGTAGATTTTCTCCTTGAAGGTCAGGACATCGCCCGCGTCAATCGCCTTTTTCGCCTCTTGCATGAGGTCGTTGCACATGGACGTCTGCACGCGGACGATGGACGAGACGAGCGGATTGAGCTCATTGTAGATGTGCGAAGTGGAGATTGTCGCGGGACCCGAAATGATGAGCGGCGTACGCGCCTCGTCAATGAGAATCGAGTCCACTTCATCGACAATGGCGAAATTATGACCGTTCTGCACCACTTGCGACGGTTGCTGGGCCATGCCGTTGTCGCGCAAGTAGTCGAACCCGAACTCAGAATTCGTTCCGTAGGTGATGTCACAGGCATATTGGGCGCGACGTTCCTCCGGATCCATCGAGTTCTGAATGCAGCCAACCGTCAGCCCGAGATAGCGGTAAAGATGCCCCATCCAAGTCGCGTCACGCAAAGCGAGGTAGTCGTTCACCGTCACGAGTTGGACGTTCTTGCCCGCAAGCGCATTCAGGTAGAGCGGAAGCGTCGCGACAAGCGTCTTGCCCTCACCCGTCTGCATCTCGGAGATCTTGCCCTGATGAAGAACAATGCCGCCGATAAGCTGCACGTCAAACGGGACCATGTTCCAAGTCAAGGTATGGCCACAGACCTCCTCAGTCGTCCCGAGAAGGTGACGACAGGCATTCTTCACAAGCGCGTAGGCTTCGGGCAGAATCTGGTCAAGCGTTTCGCCTTTCGCCAAACGGTCCCGAAACTCCTGCGTTTTCTTCGGAAAGTCCTCATCCGTGAAGTTTTCTGCCTGATATCCCTCTTCAATGCGATTAATTTCACGGACGATCGGCCAAAGCTTCTTCAGCTCGCGATCATTCTTTGTTCCAAACAACAACTTCAACAAGTTCATATTGCGTGTATTATAGCAAAATCCCGCCCGTCTCGCAAAGCCGAAGGTCAACAAAAGTCCTTATCGCGCAAGACGGCTTAAGTCCTCCCCGATTTGCGCAGCGAGCAACGGACCAAACGGAGACGACATGCGGACAGAATCACGAAACGAGCGACAGGATGCAACCCTTTTCAAGGGTTATCAGCCCAGCGGAAATGGCCAATCCGCCGCCAAAGCCCGCAAGCAAAATAGAAATCGGCGCCGGGTCTGATGCGAAGGACGCGGCATGAGCGACGATGGTCGTCGGAATCGAGGCGCTCGACAGGTTTCCAAAACGATCCGCCGAGAGGAGCGTCCGATCTAAAAGCCCGATCGACTTAGCCAGCTGCCGCACCATGTAGACGTTCGGCTGATGTGGCACGAAGAAAGAGGGAGACGAAAGATCCGAAGGAAGCGTTACGGAGGCGAAGTCCTTCAGAAAGGACACGACATCCGTCGCGACAAAACGAAAGACGCCGAAGCCATCCATCTCTATCGTGCCGTCCCTCACCAGCCTCAGCGCGTCACCCTTCTCTCCGTCCGTGCGGAAGGCGAACCGCCAATCCGAACGTCTTCCGCCCTCTTCTTCCCCGTTTTCGCTTTCGACAATCGTAGCCGAGCCCCCATCGGACAAAAGCGGGGCCATTGCAGGGTCATCCGCCCTCAAGAACGCACTCTGACGATCTCCGTCCAAAAGCAGGACCTTCTTTCTCGTCTGTTGCACAAGAAGCGCAGCGAGATAAAGCCCATAGCCATAACCCGCGCAGGCCTGAAGGACATCGAACGCAAGACTGTTCTTCGGGAAGTCGAGCCGAGCCTGCGCCTGCGCGGCGGTCGAGGGCATCCGCGTCTCCTGTGTAAAGGAAACGGACAGAATTGCCCCGAACTCATCCGGGCGCGCGCCTGTGTCCGCCAAAACTCGACGTGCCGCCATCAGACACAAGTCAAGCCCCGTCACGCCGTCCGAGACAATACGCCGCGCCGAAATGCCCGTCGCCGCCACGACCTTCGGATCATTCGGCACGACTCCCGACGGCACGCACGCGGCAATGCCAGCCAGACGAACACCCTTTACTTCAAGAATTTCCACAAGTCTCCAATTGTCTCACACGTCAGAAACTTTTCAATGGACATCCTCCGACCGAAATCGTTCTCCAGCGTGACGAGGATGCCAAAGCCCATGAGCGACGACCACCCTTCCACCTCACGAAAGCGCGTATCCATTGCCACGGGCGTCTCCAGCACATCCGAAAGGCGATTCAGGAACTCAAGCTCGGTCGTCATCTTCAGAAGACTTCGCAGTGCGGCAATCCCCCCACGAGAGGCTTGGCGTACTCGAGGAAAGCCGGCGTCACGTCATGGCCGTTCTTGGCGATGAACGCCTTCGGGACCGAACGCGTGTATTTCGCCGCGTCCGCCGCCGGAAGCGGAACGTATTTCACACCGTATTTCTTCGACTTGACGCGCACAATGCCGATCGTGCCCTGTTTCGGGATGCCTGACACGCCCGCTGCCGCCTCAAGAGCCGCACCGACCGCCATCAGTCCCGCGATTGACGCCTCTTTGACGTCTGTCGCGCTCTGCATGCCCGGAAACGACCGCTGGAGGTAGCCAAAGGTATCGGCTCGGACGCGCGACACCCCGGCACGCGCCTTCAGTTCACGAGCCAAATAATCGCCAAGCGCCCCCGTCCCGGACATTTGGACATTGCCATGCGAGTCCTTCTCGCCCGAGCCGAGTTTCGCGCCGATCGGCACGCCGTCCTTGCCGCGAATGCCCTCCGAGACCGCGACGACACAGCGACCGAACTTCTTGAGCGCGGCCTTGACATCCTTCACGAACTTCTCCATCGTGAACGGGACCTCCGGCAAATAGATGAGGTGCGGGCCATCGTCCGGGCGCTCACGCGCAAGAGCCGAGGCCGCCGTGAGGAAGCCCGCGTCCCGACCCATGATGATGTCGATCTTGACACCGCCAAGTGCACGGTTGTCAAGATCATCGCCTCGAAGGGCCATTGCGACGAAACGCGCGGCAGAGCCGAAGCCTGGCGTGTGGTCACAGCTTCGGAGGTCATTGTCAATCGTCTTCGGAATGTGGTAGACGACAAGCGGATAACCCGCTTTCTCGGCCTCCTCGCCGATGATGCGCGCCGCGTCCGCCGAGTCATTGCCGCCAATGTAGAAGAAATAACCGACATTGAGCCGCTTGAACTCCTCGAAGATCTTGCGGCAATCCTCCTCCGTAGGCTTGTGGCGACAGCTGCCAAGCGCCGAAGACGGCGTAAGGGCAATGTTGACGAATTTCCTTTCGGAGACCTTTCGCAGGTCGAAGTAATCGCCGTTCAGGATGCCCTGAATGCCATGACGCGCACCCAGGATTTTCCCAATCCGCGTCGTCCCCACACGTTTGGCGGCTTCAATGGCGCCATACAGCGAACTGTTGATGACCATTGACGGTCCGCCCGACTGGGCAATCACCATATTCATCTTCTTCATTACCGCTCCTTACTCCTTGTCTCGTGTTGCTGACATCAGACGAACATCGCATCCAGCCAGGAACTCGGACGCGACGAAACCTGCGAGCGCTGTCTTCCAGTCCGGCGTGCGGTAGCCGAGGACATTGAGGACGCTCTTCTTCAGCGCCGAATTGCGCGGACGCGGCGCGGATCGCGGACAGTCCGCCGTCGCGCAAGGCTCCAACCCGCGCACAAACCGTGGCGCGGCAGGGTTCAGGTTAAGAAGTCGGCGAACCTCCTGAGCGAACTCGAACCGCGTGCATTGCTCTTCGCACGTCCCGTGAACCACGCCCGAGACCTCAGGCTTTGAAATGAGGAATCGGACCACATCCGCAACGGCCTTCGCCGAAGTCGGATTGCCGCGCTGGTCATCTACCACCTTGATCGGCTCGCCAGCCTCCGCGCCCAGCCGCGCCAGCGTATGGATGAACGAAGGGCCTCCTGCGCCATAAAGCCAGGCGATGCGAAGGATAACCGCGTTGTCCGGGCAAATCATCTGAATCATCTGCTCGCCAGCAAACTTCGACGCGCCAAAGACCGTCTGCGGGCGTGGAATGTCCAACTCGCCCCATGCCCACGGTTCGCGCGGCGGCTCGCCTGAAAAGACATAGCCCGTCGAGATAGCTATCAGCCGTGCGCCAGACATCTTCGCCGCAAGCGCGACATTGCGAGTTCCCTCCTCATTGAGGCGAAAAGCCTTCTCGCGCTGGACCTCGCAAGCGTCCACTTCCGTCATCGCCGCGCAGTGAACGATGAGGTCTGGGCGCACCTCCAATGTCTTCGTCGTGAATGTTGCGTCATCCGTGACATCCCATTCCGGCAGGTCCGCGACAATGACCTCGTGCGCCGACCCCAACTCGCGGCACAGCGTGCGCCCGAGCATGCCTTTACCTCCTGTGACCAGAATCTTCACGTGACGCGCGCTCCCCGCCTACGACTGCCGCGCGGCGACGGCGGCGAATTCGTCAAGTATCTCTTGCGTCGGCTTCTTCGTCACGAGCGAGACGACGACCGTCGCGACAAACGCCAGCACAAAGCCTGGAGCAAGCTCATAGAGGTTGAAGATCGAGTTCGGCGAAGCCGCGCGCGCGGCTTCTGCAAAGCCGGCGAACTTCCAAACGAAGCAGGTGGTCGCACCGACGAACATGCCTGCGATCGCGCCCGCGAGGTTTGCGCGTCTCCAAAAGAGCGCGAGGAGGATAAGCGGACCAAACGCCGCGCCGAACCCAGCCCACGCGAACGAGACCATCTTCATGACGACCTTGAAGAACTCAGACTGCGTGTTCATCGCCAACCCGATTGCAACGAGCGAGACAGCACCGACGGCAAGGCGCGAGACCGTGATAAGTTCGCGATTCGACGCGTTCTTGCGCAGAACGACCTTGTAGAAGTCGTTCGAGAAACTCGATGCCGAGACAAGAAGCTGGCTATCCGCCGTGGACATGATCGCCGCCATGATCGCCGAGAGCAAGATTCCCGCGGCGACGCGCACGAAGAAGCCGTTCGCGAAGAGGCCGTTGATCATGACCATGAAGCATCGTTCGGGGTCGTTCCCGACATCTGCCAACGTCAGACCGCGCTGCTTCAGGTAAAGGTGGAAGACAAGCCCGATCACCACAGCCGCCGCGAGCGAAATCGAGACCCAAGTCATCGCGATGCGCCGAGAGCCCTTCACTTCCGCTGGATTGTCAATGGACATGAAGCGGACGAGAATGTGCGGCATGCCGAAATAACCAAGGCCCCACGCAAGACAGCTGATGAGGCCGATGAATCCGTACGCCTTGCCCGTCGAAGCCGTCGTGAAGAGCGACTGGAGATAGGGGTTGATCGCATTCAATCCGTCCACCGTCGCGGCGAACCCGCCCGCCTGACAGACGACAATCGCCGGGACCAGCACAATCGCGACAAACATGAGCAACCCCTGAATGAAGTCCGTCCAGCAGACGGCCATGTAGCCGCCCATCAGCGTGTAGCTGACGACGACGGCCGCGCCGATCCAGAGGCAGAGCGAATAGCCCGAGAGCGTGAATCCTGCAAACGAGACCGTCTCGGGAATGCCGAACGTGGTCGTGAAGAGTTTCGCGCAGCTCACGAAGCCCGACGCGGTGTAGAACGTGAAGAAGACGAGGATGATGATCGCCGCAAGAATGCGTGCGATGCCCGTCCTGTCCCGAAAGCGATTGCTGATAAAGTCCGGAATTGTAATCGAATCGCCGCAGGCCTGTGAATAATGCCGAAGGCGATGGGCGACAATCTTCCAGTTCAGATACGTGCCAATGAGCAACCCGATGCCAATCCACGCCTCGGAAAACCCGCCGAGATAAATCGCGCCCGGCAATCCCATGAGAAGCCAACCCGACATGTCTGACGCCTGAGCTGAGAGCGCGACGACCCATTTGTTCATCTTTCGCCCGCCAAGATAGTAGTCTCCGAGCGATTCCTGACGCTTTGAGAAGAAGAAGCCGATCCAAAGCATCAGCAGAAGATACCCGGAAAACGAACCCAAAACTGTCCAATCCAACATTACGTCCTTTCCTTTTATTAGAGTGGTTTGGTTGGGTATTTTACCATTTCCACCGCCCCCACGCAAGGGCGACACCTCCACAGGTGGCATCCGAAGGGCACCAACTTCGGCAAGCGCACGACGGCGGACATGCACCGTCTCGGGCGCGGCATCAACTCAATCCACCGCAAGTTCCTCGACGAGCTTACAACATGCGAATGCGACACCGCCTACGTCAGGGCGACATAAAGGAGACTGCTCAAATGAAAATGTTCAAACTGCTGCCGAGGCCCCTCGGGGCCATCTTCAGAAAATTGACTCGCCTGACTTGCAATTCACGCCCACAACAACCTTTCGTCCCATCGCAGGTTGCATGTGTCTTCCAGAAGTAAGGCGAGACGCGACACCCTCCTTGACTCCGTCGCCAAAGCATGGGCAGGGCGGTGGTTTCTCTTGCGCAAGAAAACGGTTTCTCTCAAGCAAGAGGACGCGTTGTCTCAAGCAAGACGAATCTGCCGCGTGCGCGTCGTCAAAATGATCCCAGACTGCCGTAGCACAGAATCCCCGGAACCCGTCGTTCCAAATTCAAGGCTGACGCCTCGTTTCAAAATGTCGGTCGAAGAAATAACTGCTGAATCCGCGTGCAACCCAGGACCTACGTTCTTTAACTCAACTTTCCCGAACCTCAATGCCGACCGTCGACTTGAGAGCCTCGACGATTCGCTGGAAACTCCGCCCGACTTCGTCGTCCGTCAGCGTCTTGTCTGCACTGCGGAACTCCAGCGCGTAGGCGCGAGAATCCTTGAAGACGTCAAAGAGTTCAATCTTGACAAGTTCCTTTCCGCCATTCTGACGGATGAGCGACTCGATTTTCGCATGCGGAACGGCATCCTTAACCGCAATCGCGATGTCGCGACGCACGCTCGGAAAACTAGGAACCGGCGAGACTCGCCCAACTTCGGCAAACTTCTTCAAGAGCGTCTTCAGCTCAAGTTCACAAAGGACCATCTGCGTCGTCAAGCGAAACGGATGACGCAATTTCGCCGAAACCGCGCCCAACAAGCCGAAGGCCTTCCCGTTGAGCTTCACCTGAAGCGCCGCGCCCTTCGCGAAGGCGGGATGCTCCGCCGCGACGAACTCCAAGTGCCCTGCATGGAGGCGCCGAATCAGCTCTTCGAGCACGCCTTTCATCCAGAGAACGGCCTCTTCCTCCGCCAATGGCAGGCGACGGCGCAGGGCCTCACGCCCGACAGGGCCGACAAAGCCGAGCGCGATCAACTCCTTCTCCGTTGGCAGATCCTTCGCGGGCTGGCCTCCCTTCGCCGGAATCGTCACCTTCCCAAAGGCCTTGCCCATCTCGAACAGCATCGCCGACGGCTCATGGGCGGCATTCTTGCCCAGCGTCTCGTACATCTGCGGCAGAAGGCTGTCGCGCATGAAGCCGTATTCGGCGGAAACGGGGTCTGGAATCGCAAGGCGCGCCTTCCGAACCTCTTCACGCGGATCGAAATCGACAAGCTCCTTCTCGGAAAGAAAGGAATAGTGCATCGCCTCCGAGAACCCAAGCCCCATCGCCAACTCACGCACCTTACATCTCGAACGAAACGGCGCGTCCGAAAGAGACGACACGGACGGAGCGCTCGGCATGGCGTCTGGAATGTTGTCGAGACCGTAAAGACGCGCGATCTCCTCGACGAGGTCCGCCTCCATCGAAAGGTCCCAGCGCCAAGACGGGATTTCAAACGAAACATCCTTCTGCGCGGCAAAGTTTTCCGCCTGCCCCATCGGAGTCAGCCCGAGCGACACCAGAAGACGCACCATCACGTCATTGTCAATCGGCATGCCGATCAACTTGCGCGCACGGTCAAAGTCAAGCTTCACCGGCGGATTGAGCGGCCTCGGACGATTGTCAACGTCCACCACGCCTTTTGCGATCTCGGCGTTGCCATATTTCTGCAGAAGATGCGCCGCACGACGCGAGGCGAAATCCGCGACATCCTTGTCCACACCTCGGATGTACCGATAGGACGATTCGCTCGACAGCCCCAGCCTTGTCGCCGTATATTTCGTCGACGTCGGCTCAAAGAGTGCCGACTCCAGAAGGACGCTCTTCGTGGAAACTCCGGAAACGCCGGAATCCTCACCGCCCATGATGCCCGCCACGCAGTTCGGACGTTCTGCATCGCAAATCATGAGCATCGTCGGATCAAGATTGCGCACCACGCCGTCCAGCGTCTTCATCGTCTCGCCTTCTTTCGCACAGCGGACAACAACCGTGCGCCCTGCGAGCTTCGTGTAGTCGAACGCGTGCAAGGGCGAGCCAAGCTCCATCAGGACATAGTTCGTGACGTCAACGATCAACCCGAGGGATCGGACGCCACAAAGCTCCAAACGCTTCGCCATCAGGGCCGGCGACGGCCCGTCATCCACGCGCGTGATGACACGCGCCGTGTAACGCAAGCACTTCGCCGGATCCTCGACAACGACCTTGACCTCATCGGTCACGTCCGTCGCAGACTCGACGAAATCCACAGGCGGCAACGTCAGCGGGCGGTTCAGAATGGCCGCAAACTCACGAGCAAGGCCCACGACCGACAACGCATCCGGACGATTCCACGTCACTTCAACGTCAAAGACGACCTCTGGCTTCTCCAGCTTCGCGACCTCGCGCACTGGCGTTCCGTTCGCGACCTCGGGCGGATATTCGATGATGCCGTCCGCACCTTCGCCGATGCAAAGTTCCTTCTCGGAACAACACATGCCGAAGCTCTCGACGCCACGCAGCTTCCCCTTCTTGATCTTCTCGGGATTGCCGTTCTTGTCCAAGAACGACGGAATCGGCGCACCGATCTTCGCGAGCGCCGTCTTGATGCCGACACGCGCATTCGGCGCACCGCAGACAACCTGAAATGTCTCCTTCCCATCCGTCACCGTGCAAACGTGCAGATGGTCGGAGTTCGGGTGAGCCGCGCATTCGACAATCTCCGCGACTACAATCAAGTCCGAAAGCGGACTTCCGCCAACCATCTCAATCGATTCGACCTGAAGCCCAGCACGGGTCAGTTTCTCGGCAAGGTCCCTCGGGTCGATGTCATCGACCTTGACATAATCATTCAGCCACGACAGGGGCAGTCTCATTCTTCACCTCTTCCTCTTTCAAAACTTCCGCAGGCTTCGACTCTTCCGCCTTCTTCACGCGGTTCTTCCATTGTGGTCCGTATTTCGGGTATTTCTCGACAGCCGAGAAGACTCCGTTCGTGAACGCGACTGCGTGCCCGGTCGTGACAAGCCAGTTCACGTGCTGCTCGAACTCGGGATCATCCTTCGGGAACTCCGACTTGTCGCAACATGGATTCCTCTCGATAAACATCGCCGCACGAGCGAGTTCGGGAATGGCATGCGCGGCGTCGAACGACTTGTATTCGACACCTGTCACGAACTCCGGACCTCGCGCGTCATTCGCGCGGAAGAAATTGAGCTTGCGGTGATGGAACGCTCCACGGAGGGCAAAGCACATGCCGGCCAGCGTGCGGCGTTCGGACTGAATGGCATCGTTGACCGCCCACACAAGCGGCTTGACCGGTGACTTCTGCGCAACATCGGCCGTAATCATCAAATGCTTCGGGCGATCCAAAAGCGACGGCAGGATCGTGCGCTTGAACTCGCCTTCGGCCTGTTCGCGCGTCATCTGCGCCGCGCCCTCGACCTCCGCCTGTCCCTTCGCGAAAAAGACGGTCTTCTTGACCGCGCCCTTCCGCCATTCCTCGATCGCGTCCGCATCACGCACCATTTCGATGTGCGCACGATATTGCTCTTCGGACATGTCCGGATAGCGCGTGCGAATCATCTCGCGCACAACGGAATTGAACTCATGGATGTTCGGCGGCCCAAGAAGGACACCCGAGAATCCGCACTTCGCCACGCAGCTGAAGTTCCCTTTCGGCGGCTCGCACGAGATCTCCTTCATGTCGTAATAGTCACCCAGATGCGCCGTCAGCGCATGCACCAGCACATCTTCCTCGCGCGTCGAGGCAAAACCGCAGGCCTTGCACTGGAAGAAACCGACGTCGCGCTTCACGTCACCCGAAGGCGAGGGCTTCAGCGAAATCTTCAACAGAATCGACTGAGGATTGTCGAGGAAGAAGTACGCGAGATCCTTAAGCTTATAGGCGTGGACATCACCCTGAAGCTTGCGGATGATCGTCCCAAGTGCCTTCGTCTCCGGCAGGATCTTCACCTCGCAGTCGAGCGGACGCGGACGTTCCTCAAAACGCGGGCGACGATCCCCAAACGGCGACCTACGTCCCCCGAACGGTTTCCGATCCCCTGCGGGCTTACGGTCGCCAAACGGCTTGCGCGACCGTTCCTCAGTTCCCCGCTCCCCTTCGGGACGGATCTTTCCGACACTAACCCCAGCGTCCTTACGCGCCCAGGCGGGCGTGAAGTCAAACGACCCAAGGTCAAGGACATTTCCGTTCTCTTCGCTCATGATGCGCGTATTATATCATATTTCTGACGCGATTTTGCGCAACAACAAGCCGTCATTGCGCGTGCACCTGCGCGTCAGCCTGGGCATGGCGTTCTTCCAACTCGCGCAAAGCCTGCGTCACACGCCAAGCCTGACGCTTCTCGCCCTTTTCGATCAAATGCGCCCGATAGACGCGCAAGTCGCGCATCAATGCGGCAATCTGCTCGCGCCGTTCGGTCGCCAGCTCTTTCCGCCCGACAGACAATTCCCCCTTTACGCGAGAGAGGACATCCGGCTCGCGCCCGCCATCCGTGCATCGGAGATCCAGCATGGACAGCACGACCACGCCAAGAAGCAACATCACGAGCCAAGCGAAGCTTCGAACGCTCAACGCCGTCCCTCCACCCGCGACCGAACCGCAAGCGCATGATACTCCTGAAGCGTACGAACGCCCGTGCCACCGAAAGCCTCGTCCTCTGCAAGGCCGCGAACAGCCGCACGGAAGCCGTCGAGCGTCGTCGTGAGCGGTACGCCCACCGCAACCGCCCCCGAACGAAGGCGCGCATTGTCTTCAGTCGCCTCCTGACCTGTTTCGGTCGTGCAGATGACCCATTTTACCGTTCCCGCCCGCAGAAGGTCCAGCGCATTGGGCCGCCCGCGCGAAATGCGGAAAACCGCCTTCGACGGGATGTCCGCCGCCCAAAGCCGTGTCGACGTGCCACGCGTCGCATAGACGCCATAACCCATCCGCACAAGCTCACGCACGGCCTCGACACCTGCATCCTTGTCCTCGTCTCGCAACGAGACAAACACCTCGCCTGATTTCGGCAAGGGACTTCCTGCCGCCATCTGGCTCTTGAAGTAGGCAATTTCGGGATCGTCATCAATCGCCATCACCTCGCCCGTGGATTTCATCTCTGGCGTCAGCGCGACCTCCGCGCCCAGGAACTTCACGAAAGGGAAGACCGCCTCCTTGACCGACGTGTAAGGCGGTACGATCTCCTGCGTGAAGCCGATGTCCGCAAGCTTTTCGCCGACCATGCACCGCGCCGCGATGTCGGCGAGAGGCACGCCAATCGCCTTCGAGACGAACGGCACCGTCCGTGACGCGCGCGGATTGACCTCGATCATCCAGACCTCGCCGTCTTTCACGGCAAGCTGAAGGTTCATAAGTCCGACAATGTGGAGGCGTTTCGCAAACTCATGCGCATCGCGCTTCACCTCGGCGATCGTTTCCGGCGTAAGCGAACGCGGCGGCGTGACGGCGGCGGCATCGCCCGAATGGCAACCCGCCGCCTCGATATGCTCCAAGATCGCGCCGATAACCGTCGTCTCGCCGTCTGACACGCAGTCAACATCCAGTTCAATCGCGTGTTCAAGGAACTTGTCGATGAGAATCGGTTTGCCTCCCGCCGCCACGACGGCCTCGGCAACATACTTGTCAAGTTCCGCGTCCGTCGAGACGATCGCCATGCCCCGTCCGCCCAAGACGAAGCTTGGACGAACCAAGACGGGATAGCCGATCTCCCCGGCGATTCGATGCGCGTCGGCAACAGAATGCGCAATGCCGCTTGCGGGCTGCTTCACGCCGACTTCTTCGACAAGCCTCTTGAAGAAGTCGCGGTCTTCCGCACGGTCAATGTCATCCGGTGACGTGCCGACGATTCGCGCACCCGCTGCCTTGAGCCGCTGCGCGAGGTTAAGCGGAGTCTGCCCTCCGTACTGGACAATCACGCCCGAACACCGTTCGCGGTCGTAGATTTCCATCACATCCTCGAAAGTCAGAGGCTCGAAGTAGAGCCTGTCGGACGTGTCGTAGTCCGTCGAGACCGTCTCGGGGTTCGAGTTGACCATCACAACTTCATAGCCGCGCTTCCGCAAGGCAAACGCCGCATGACAACAACACCAGTCAAACTCAATGCCCTGTCCGATGCGGTTCGGTCCGCCGCCCAAGACCATGATGCGGGGCTTGCGGGAAAAGACCACACGGTCGGACGCGTTCTCCGAGCCCTTTGCGGCCTTCTCGTCTTTCCAACCGTAATGGGAATAATAATACGGCGTTCGGGCCCTGAACTCGCCCGCGCAGGTATCGACCTCTCCGAACGACGGACGGATGCCCACTGCAAGGCGCACAGCCCGAACCGTCATCTCATCGCAGCCGGCCGCCACGGCAATCTCCTTGTCGGAGAAGCCAAAGACCTTGGCCTGACGCAATAAGCGCATCTGGTCATTCGTCGCTTCATCCGTTCGATTGCCCGACAAGCCAACCATTCGACCGTCTCGCAACATCCTCCTAAACGCCTCAATCTCCGCAAGTTCACGCTTGAACCACGGGTCATAGGTCGATTCGTCATGATATCTGAGCGGAGCTTCCAGCGAACGCACCGCCTTCAGGTAGGCCTGCTTGAACGTGCGCCCAATCGCCATCACCTCTCCGACAGCCTTCATCTGCGTGCCCAGCTCGGTCGAGCAGCCCGGGAACTTCTCGAAGGCAAAACGCGGAATCTTCACGACGACATAGTCAAGCGTCGGCTCAAAGCAGGCCAGCGTCTCGCCTGTGATGTCGTTCCGGATCTCGTCAAGCGTATAGCCGACGGCGAGAAGCGCGGCGATCTTTGCAATCGGGAAGCCCGTTGCCTTCGAGGCAAGCGCGGACGAGCGCGAAACGCGAGGATTCATCTCGATGATGATGCGCCGCCCCGTCTTCGGATCAACCGCCCATTGCACGTTCGAGCCACCCGTTGCGATTCCGATCTTGCGCAACACGGCAATCGAATCGTCACGCATCGCCTGATACTCGCGGTCGGTCAGCGTCTGAATCGGCGCGACGGTGATCGAGTCGCCCGTATGAACGCCCATTGGGTCCATGTTCTCGATGGAGCAGACGATGACGGCGTTCCCCGCCTTGTCGGCCATCACCTCCATCTCGAACTCTTTCCAGCCGATGAGCGATTCCTCGATCAGGACCTCCGTGTTAAGAGAGGCCTCCAGCCCGCCTGTCACGATGCGTGTGAACTCGTCCGCATCGTGCGCGATGCCACCGCCTGTGCCGCCAAGCGTGAACCCTGGGCGGATGATGAGCGGCCACGTGCCAATAGCCTCGGCCACTGCGTGCGCCTCGTCCAGTGAGTGGGCGCTTCCCGACTTCGGCATGTCAAGCCCGAGTTCGCGCATCGCCGCCTTGAAAAGCTGACGGTCTTCCGCGCGGGCGATCGCATCCGTCCGCGCACCGATGAGTTCGACGCGATAGCGGCGAAGGATCCCCGCCTTGTCAAGCCCCATCACGAGATTCAAGGCCGTCTGCCCTCCCAAGGTCGGCAACACCGCGTCCGGACGTTCGCGGCGAATGACTTCGTGAAGCGAATCAACGGTCAACGGCTCGATGTACGTGCGGTCTGCGCGTTCGGGATCAGTCATCACCGTCGCGGGGTTGGAATTGACGAGAATGACCTCATATCCTTCCTTCTTCAAGGCCTTCACGGCCTGCACGCCCGAATAATCGAACTCACAGCCTTGCCCGATGACAATCGGCCCTGCGCCGATAATCAGAATCTTCCGAATGTCGGTCCTTTTCATATCAGGAATCGATTTGCAATCTCCGTGCCACCTTCCGCCATCCATCCGAACGCCCTGAGTCACCTCAAACGGCTTTCCAGAAGATGTAAGTCCTCCAGCAGATGCATTACACGAGATGTCCACCGCACACGGGCATTGGCAATCCCCGCATGGGGCGTCGACATCTGCCCTCCTCCCCGAACGGACTAATTCTTTGGCCTGCGGCAAATCAGCTCATCAATGATCTTGCCGACATCAACCTTGTTCAACTTCTCGGTGAGACGGAGATGCCGACCATGAACCTCATCCGGGACCCAAACGTTCTCGCCGTCCTGCCCGACCATGCGGTATTCGCCGCGATGAACATTGAAATAGCTCGTTTCGCCGCGAACGGCCGCAAGAACCGTCACCTCGTCCCAAGCCGCGCGTCCGCCGACGCCAAAGCAGTTGCCCTGCCACCGCGCTGGGTCGGCGGCGATTTCCTCCCGCGAGGGGATGTTGCCTGCGAAAACGTCCTTCACAGGGTTGCGCGGACCCTTCGCTTCCGCAATCGCACGCCCCGCGAAAACGTCCGCGCCGTAGTTCCAGTCGCAAATCACGACGGGCGTCGGCCATTCCGCCAGCGCAATGCGCGAGGACTCGGCATCCATCAGCGAATTGTACTCCTTGCCGCGCGGGTAGCGACAGGCCATAGCGAACCACTTCGACACCTTTCGGGCGACAAGCTCCCTGCCGGTCAACGGAGAGATGTCATCTCCTTTTGTCTCCAGAAGGCGGCGCATGTTCGAAAGGAAGCCGACCGAACAGACCACGACTGATTTGTCCGGCGAAGCGGCAAGGATCTTGCGGTAGACCTCGTTGGCATCAGGCGCATCGTCCGAATCGAGATGGCGCACCCACTGCGGGTAGTCCGCCGCAAGCTTGCGGTACTTGTAGTGTGCGTCCTCGTTCCAGCCCCCGAGTTCGCCCATGCGGCCGCGCCGCATCTGGTCGGCGATCTCCTCGGGCGTCCGCTTACGCCCATTCTTCACGCCCTTGTCGCCCAAGACGCCGAGTTCCCGCGTACATCCGACTGGGAGACCGCCGCGCCCGTAATAGCCGTTGATCACCTCGATCGCCGCCACCGAGGCGTTGCCGCGCGTCGAGCTGATTGTCGCCAGAATCTCGCATTCGCCCGCGTCAGCCAAGGCGTGGAGGCACGCGAGCGCACCGACATCGTCGAAGTCCTCGATCATGTCCGTGTCGAAGATGATGCGCGGGACATCCGCCGTCGCCTTCCCGTCCGCCGGGGCACGAAGCGTCTTGAGGAAGTCAAACAGCACGAGGGGGTCGTCTGAGCAGAGATTGTCGAAGCCGAGATCCCACAGACGACGGTAAACCTCCGGATTCTTGCCCTCGGTCCAGGAGACGCCTTGAACGGTGATGCCTTTTGCGTGGAGAAGCGCAATGCTGCGCTTGATCGCCGCCGTCGAGGGGCAGAACGGGTCGTCTTTCGAGAAGTCCGTCCGGACGTGAATCTGAACCTGCGAGATGCCGACCCAATTTGAGGCCGCCATTGCGCGGAATGTGTCATCAAGGAACTTGTCAGCCTTAGCCACAGACGTCGGCGAGTTGTCTTTCGCCCACGTGCCAAGCCAGACCATGCCAAGGCCGCCGGGCACTTCTTTCTGCCACTCGGCCATCAGCTGGAAATGCGGAGACGTGTAGATGACCTGACGTTCAACCCCGAAACGCCGCGCGATTTCAGCAATTTGACGCGGTGAGGCCCCTTTCTCGTCAACGAAAAGCAACCGTTCCGGACGCCCGGCCATCACCGCGGCGATTGACTCAAAGGTGGCAATCCGCGTCGAAGCGTATTCAGGCGAGAGATAGGAGCCGACATCAACATCCTTGATGTCAACCCAGTTCAGGTCCTTGACGGGAGTCTTCGCGAGTTCCGGCGAAAGCCCACGTCCGATGCGCCGGAGATCGTCGTCATGAAGCGCAATGGCGACGCCGTCCTTGGTGAGGCGAACATCCGCCTCCGGCGCGACGCCATGTCCCCAGCACCAGAGGAACGTTTCAAGCGCATTGTCCGGACGGGTGTCGCGCCCCCCGCCTCGGTGAATCTGTCCGCGATTGAGGTGGTCCAGCCTCCCCCAGTTCGCGCCCGGCGCACAATCCGCCGCCCAAACGACCCCAACGCAGAGCAATGCCCACGCCGCCACGAAGAGACAGTTCTTTTTCATCTATGATCTCCTTATCTGCCGCATAAGACTAATGAAATTATTCTACCAAACTTCACCATCGACCGTCAAGTGCGTGTCCGCTCAAACGCGCGCGGGCACCAAAATGGTAATATCTAACGGGTCAGCAAAGAAGAGAGGAAAGCCATGGGGGAGGGGACCAAAGAAGAAAAGCGAACAACGCCACCCCATAGATGCCGGGGACGACCTGGAACGGGTGCGTCAATCGATGCGGATGGATGAGGTGTCTCCATGCGGATGGAAGAGCCGCCTCCATGCGGATGGATGAGCCATCCCCATGGCAACCATGATTTTTGAATTTCTTTTTGCGAATTTCGACGCAAAGCTCCGCAGACGCTGCGGCATGGCAGCGCAAGTTCAGGCGCGGGGCGACCTCGCCCGTCGTCAGGCGCTGGCAGCTCGAGGACTGGATCAACTCAATCCACAGGGAATCGCTCAACGGAGAAACCGCACATGCTTACGATTCACGTCTGGCCAAAGTGGCTTAAGGAGTTTTTGCTGACCCACTCCCTTTACAAGTCACCTCGACCGTCAAGTGCGTGTCCGCTCAAACGCGCGCACAAGACACGCACCTATCAGCACGATCTGCCAGCTCATGTAAAGCCAAGCCAAGACAATCGGCAGAAAGGCGAACGATCCGTAAAGCGCCGAAGACTTGGCAATGCCGACCTGGGCGACGGTACACAGTTTGAGCCAGCCGCCGAAGAGAAGCGCCGTCACCAAGCCGCCATACCAAGCATGGCGAAAGCGAACGACGCAGTTTGGAACAACCCAAAAAAAGAAGCCAAAGGCCAGCGACGCGGCCCCCCACGTGAACACGAGGCTGAAGAGACGCGAGTCGAGGATGCCGATCAGTCCGTCCGAGACCCATTTCGTGAGCCAGAGTCGCCCCATTGTCGCAATCAGCACATTCTTGACCGTGTTCAGAATCGGCAGGGACATCGCCACGGTCGCGAGAATCGGCAGAACAACCATGATAAAGAGATAGAGATAGGCGCGCTTCCAGATGGGGCGTGGCTTCTCGACGCCGAAAATCTCGTTAAAGCTCGTTTCGACGGACGCAAGGGACGAAATCACCGTCCACAGCAGAAAACCGAACCCGATCCAGCCAAACGTGCCGATATCGAATGATTCGACGCGCGCGAAAAGCTGGTTGGAGACCTTTCGCGCGGCGTGCGCAAACTCCGTCACGGCAATGCGTTTCTTCTCCTGTTCGGCAACATCGACCGCTGACAGGAACGGCAATACCTCGTCCTGTCCCTGCTCGACCTGCACGATTAGCGCATCAATCTTCGCATTGAGCTGAACACGCGCGTATTCGTCCACGCGACACACCTTGGCCGCGACAAGAATGCAGCAAAGCACGGGAACGATCGCCAAAAGCGAGAAATAGGTCAACCCCGCCGCGTGCATCGAGCAGTTCGCGTCCAAGAACCGCTGGACGACACGACCCAGCCAAGACGCCCACAGCGCGTCGCACAGTCTCGCAAATCGGTCTTTCAATCCCTGCACTCTCCGCGACCTTCGTGCCCTTGTGACCTAAAAATCAGAGCAACGGTCCCGTCAGGAACCCCAAGACGACACCCGCCCCATAGACGAGTCCCAAAATCGCGAGATTCTCCCTCAGACTGCGGTTCGTGCGGAAAAGGACGAGCAGCCCCAGACCCGAACCCGTGAAGGACGACGCCATCAGCGCGCCAGGGCTCATCGCGCCCGAACAGTAGAGTTCAGCCCCCGCAACCGAAACGGCACAGTTCGGAATCAGCCCAAGCGCACCCGCCGCAAGTTCACCGAGAATCGGTTTGTTGAGCCGGAGAGTCTGAAGCGAATTCTCGCCAAAGAAATGGAGACAAAACTCAATCGAGCCAGAGACAAGGACAATAAAGAAGAATATCTCGGCCGTGTGGATGAGCGCGGGGACGAGAATCCCCTTGTGGTCATGGCAACCGCAGTGGCTGTGCGCACAGAGTTCGCGAACGCGCACGTCACGACGCCGCGCACGGGCCAAAACGAGAACGCCGTTCACCAAGAATCCAATGACAATCGCCGCCGAGACCTTCAGAAGGACAATCCGCGTCAGAAGCGCGACAGGGACCTGCTTCGAGAGAAGAACGGGTATCAGTTCATCTGATGTCGAGAGAAAGACCGCAACGAGCGTCCCGACCGTAACGACGCCACCCGCATAGAACGAAGCCGCCGCCGCCGAGACGCCACACTGCGGAATCGCACCGGCAAGCGCACCGGCAAACGGCCCCACAGAACGCGCACGCTCGAGAATTCTCTCGAGCGCACCACCTGCATGGGCTTCAATCGCCTCCAGAACCAAATAGGTCACAAGGAGAAACGGAAGCAGAAGCAGGGTTTCTTTGACGAATTCTATCACGCCTGGGTGATGGCTTCGTTCGGGCACTGCGCCGCGCAGGCACCGCAATCGACGCATTTGTCCGCGTCAATCGTGTAGGGCGTACCCTCGGTAATCGCTTCCGCCGGGCAAGCATCCTTGCAGCAACCGCATCCGACGCACTTGTCAGCTTCAATCTTGTGAGCCATGGTCTTCTTTACTCCTTAGTTTGTTGTTATGTCTTGCAAGACACCGCGTATTATAGCACCTTGAGCACCTGTTAGACAACGGAAAGTTGAAATCCGCCGAGAAAAGGCCGCAGCACACGCGATAAAAAAAAAACGCGGTCGTCTCACGAAACAAGACGACCGACGCTTCATTCGTTCAACCGAACAGCTTAGGCGTTCTTCGCGATCTCGACAATCGCCTTGAAGCCAGCCGAGTCGTGAATTGCGATTTCGGAGAGCATCTTGCGGTTGAGCGTCACACCAGCCTTGATCAGCCCCGCCATGAACCTCGAGTAGCTGATGCCTTCCTGACGCACCGCCGCGTTGACGCGGCCAATCCAAAGCTGACGGAAATCGCGCTTCTTGAGCTTGCGGTGCTCGGTCGAGAGACGCATCGCGCGATCAACCGCTTCGGTCGCCGTGCGGAAGAGTTTGGAACGGGCGCCATAAAAGCCTTTCGCCAGCGCAAGGCGGCGACGGCGGCGTTCGCGGGAAGCGGGAGCATTCGTAACACGCATGGTAAATCAACTCCTTTACATTAACGACCCTGAAGCGCACGCGCGTAGGTCTTGGTGACTTTGGGGGACTCAACGGCAGTACGGCCACAGAGGTTGTTCTTGCGGCTGCGCTTCTTACCGTTATTCAAGTGGGCGTGACCGCCCTGCGAACGAAGGACCTTACCGGTCTTCGAGAGCTTCATGCGCTTGACAGCGCACTTCTTTGTCTTCATCTTCGGCATTTTGTTTTTCCTTTCTATCCTTACCGTTCGGGCAGCTGAAGTGAGCCCGATCCAGACGGAATTAATGTATATGATACCAAAAACGGGGATTGCGCGTCAAGTGCACCGTTCATTTCTTCGGCTCGGGAGCCGTGCCGGACGTGCCATGCTTCGGTCTTTTCGGCATGAACGGATTGCTCGCCTGTTCCGATGACGGCAGGGCCAAGGTCGAGGGCGTCTGATAGCCGACGACAGCCTCCTTTCCCTCGAACGCGTCACCTTCCGCCAATTCGGTGAACGAATCGTCCGAAACGCCCGTCTTGACCACATGCGGCTCAAGTTTTCCGTTCGCCCCCACCAGCCAAATCTTGCGCCCGCGCGGCACTTCGCCCGCCACGCGATCCTCCTCCTTCGGGCGGAAACGGAACGCCGCCGCCGAGACGACGACCGCATTCTCAGCGCACGCCGTCTCGATGGACAGCGTCGCCGTCATTCCCGGAAAGAGCATTTCGTCCGGATTCTCCGCCTCGATGATGATCGGATAGGTGACGACATTGTTCGTCGTCGTCGCGGCCAGGCGAATCTGTCGCACCCTCCCCGTGAACTTCCGGCGGTAGGCATCCGCCGTGAAGGAGACGGACTGCCCGACCTTGATGTTCCCAACATCCGCCTCCGGCACCGTCGCCTCAACCCAGACCGTCTTCAGGTCCTCCGCAATCGTCAGCACGGGCACGGCGTTCATCGAGGAAACGACCGTCTCGCCCTCCTCGACCTTGCGCGCGAGGACGACGCCGTTCACGGGCGAACGAATCGTGCAGTAGTCCAGATCGGCCCTCGCCTTCGAGACGGAGGCCTCCGACTGCTCGACAGAAGCCTTCGCGCTGTCGAGAGACGCAACCGCACTGTCCCGAGCCTCGACGGCCGCGTCCAGATCCGCCTCCGAACACATTCCCTTCTTGAAGAGGGCTTGCTTGCGCATAAGCGTCTTCTCGGTCAGAGTCAAGACCGCCTCGCATTGCTTCACCCGCGCCTGGTTCCCATGAAGCTGCCCGACGGCATTGCGGTAGGTCGCTTCGTAGACAAGAGGGTCGATGAGCGCGACAACCTGTCCGTTGGTCACGGTCGAATTGTAATCGACAAAGAGCTTGAGAACCTTTCCATTGACCTGTGCACCGACGGGAATGCCGCTCGGCGTGTTGCGCGGTTGAATCGTCCCCGTCGCCTCGACGGTCCGCACAAGGTCCGTCCGCACAATCGGCGCGAATCGATATTTCGGCCCTTTCGGGCCTCCGAGCGCCGAACCCTCCCGACTGCAGCCAACGGCGAACAGTACCCACAGCGTCAAGACGGCAAATAGGCAAGCGGACGAATCACGACGCGTCTGGATAGACATGGCGTTCACTCCTTTCTTCAACTTCATTTCTTTTCACGGACAACCTCCTCGCGGAACTTCGGCACGCGTCCCGTCAACGCAAAAAGCGCCGCTTCGGCCCGTTGGCCATCGTAAAACGCCGTAATGCAGTCGCCGCGCGCCTGCGAATCGGCCGCAATCGCCTCCGACAGCTCGACGCGGCTCGCTGAACCGACGGCAAACTGTTCGCGTACGGTCTCCAGATTCTCCGCTGCGCTCCGCACAGACGCACTTGCGCTCGCGAGAGCTTCGCGCGAATTGTCGCGGTTCGCGAGAGCCGACTCCAAATCGACCGACAGCTTCTGCTCGGCGCTGTCCACGTTCGCGGCGGCACTTTCGAGCGCAACGACCGCCCGATCCACAGCCGTCGTCTTGCGAAAGCCCTGAAAGAGGCTCTGCGACGCCGAAAGCCCCCAGCGGAAGACCCAAAGAGGATCGGTCCAGCTGAGAGAAGCGGACAGGGAAAGAGAGGGCATCAAGTCGGCAATCGCATAATCGACGTCATGAGAAGCGGCACGAAGCTTCGCTCGCGCCACACGCAAGGCCGGGGCGTTCGTGCGCGCAAACGCAAACGCCGAACCAATGTCCTCTTCCGTCTCGGCAAAGCCGCGACGTACCGAATCAAACGCAACGGCAGACGGGTCAAAGGCCGTCTGCCACGTGCCGCGCGACACGTCCACGCCCAATGACTGCAGCAGTGTCGCGCCCATCGTGTCCACAAGATTCGACGCGGCGACAACGGACTGCCGCGCCTTCGCGAGGTCCAACCGCGCCTTCAAGACGTCCAGCCGGTTCGCCTCGCCAGCCTGACGCTTCTCCTCCGCACGCATCAAATGCTCCGCATACTGTTGGGCGTTCGTCTGGGCGACCTCCAGCAACGCGCGCTTCTCGTAGAAGCCGAAGAACGCGTCAGCCACCTCACGAAAAACCGTGTAGCCTTCATCGGACAAGGCGAGCTCGGAGGACACAACCCGCTCGGCCTGCGCCCTTGCTTTCGCCGCAGAGCGCCCGAAATCATAGATGAGAAGGTCCAGCGACAAAGCCGCCGAAGGATCTCCTCTCATGCTCCAGTCCCCGTCACGAAAATGGACGGCGTCACTTGATTCACTATGGCCACCCGAAAGCGACAGCTTCGGGGCCGTCCACGGGGTTTCGCTCAGAACCGGCGCGTCGGCCGCCACGGCCTTGAGCGCCAGACGCGCATCGCGCACCGCAAGAGTCTTCGAGACGACAGAGGGTCGATTCGTCAACGCAAAGTCCACAAGGCCCGCGAGCGACTGGCCGCGGAAATCAACCAGCGTCATGCCTTTTCGGACTTCGGCATCGTCCCCCTTCGACGCAAGCTTCCTCTGGGTCTCGCGCGCGTCAAACAAGGTCGAACAGCCGACCAGCGCCAAAAGCGCCGCAGCCAAGAACTTTCTCCCTTTCGCCATTTTCATAGGAACGTATTATACAAACCCATGCACGGACGCGTCAAGGGGCGCGGCAGAATCCGCCGCGCCCCTAGTTTTCAGCATATCGCGGCAATCCGCCGCAGAAGCATCCGTCAAGCGCCAAGCTGCATACGGCAGAAGCGCTTCACCGTGACCGGCGCACCGACTTCCTTCGCCACGTTGTCGAGGTACTTCTCGACCGTGATTTCGCCGTCCGCAACATAGTCTTGCTTCAGAAGGCAGATCTGACTGCAAAACTTCGCGGCCATGCCCTTCTTGATGCCGACGAGCGCTTGTTCCGGCGGAAGCTTCCCCTTCTGCTCCTTGAGCGCGTTGAGCTTGATCTCAAGCTCCGCGTCGATCTCGGCCTGCAGAACATCCTCAGGCTTCATGTACTTCGGCGCGTTCGCCGCGATGTGCAGACACACCATGTGAGCCGCCGTGTCAAGCGCCTCGCACGGCTTGTCGCAGCCAAGTTCGACCAAAACACCGATCTTGCCGCCCATGTGGATGTAACCCGAGACGCAACCCGCGCCCGTGAGTTCGAAACGCTCGCTGCGACGAATCTTCACGTTCTCTCCCGTCTTGGTAAGGAGCATCTTGTAGTCGTCGCTCAGTGTCGCCTCGATGTCCTTGCCGTCAAGCGCGACCTTGGCCGCCTCGTCGACGAACTTGACGAACGCCTCGGTCTTCGCGACGAAGTCCGTCTCGCAGTTCACTTCCGCAAGCGCCATGGACTTCTTGTCCGACGCGACCGCGAGAGCGACAATGCCCTGCTTCGACTCCTTATCGACGCGCTTGGCGGCAACGGCAAGACCCTTCTCGCGAAGATACTTGACCGCCTCATCCATATTGCCGTCGGTCGCCTTAAGCGCTTCCTTGCACGCGCCCATGCCAGCCGCAGTGGCTTCACGGAGCTGCTTGATCATGTCAATCGTGATGTTCATAGTCTAAAAAATCTGTAGGTTTAGAGGTTTGGAAGGTCCGATGCGATCAGGCTTGAGCCGGAACTTCGGCGACCGGGGCTTCGGCGGCGGGTGCCGCAGCGGCGTCAACGGCGGCCTGGGCTTCGACGACCTTGGCCTGACGCTTCGCGGCGAGATCGGCCTTCGCCTTGATTTCGGCGGCTTCCTTCGCGGCACGCGCAGCGGCCTTCACGTTCGCCGCGACAACGCCCTTCTTCGCGCCCATCGACGGCCGCTTCGCGCCAGGTTTCGCCGTCGCGATCTTCGCCTTGCGCTCGGCACGTGCCGCACGCTCGGATGCCTCTCGGGCCGTGCGCTCGGCCTCGCGCTTCGCGCTCGCCTCGGCCGCTTTCGCGCTGTATTCGGCATTCGCGTCCTTGATGACCTTCGTGAGACCGCCAAGGATGAGCTCGACGCCACGGACGGAGTCATCGTTGCCCGGAATCACATAGTCGATCGGTTCCGGGTCCGCATTCGTGTCGACAATCGCGACAATCGGGATGTGGAGACGGACGGCTTCCTTGACGGCGTTTGCTTCCTTCACGCAATCCACGATGACGACGGCACCAGGCTGCTCTGCCATGTCGGCGACGCCCGTCAGGTTCGTCTCGAGTTTCGCAAGCTCGCGGCGAAGCATCGAGTTCTCCTGCTTGTGCTCGGAGAGCTGACCGCCGTTCGCCTTCGCGGTAGCCTGAAGTTGGCGCATGCGCTTGACGCTCGAACGGAGGGTCTTCGCGTTCGTGAGCGTGCCGCCAAGCCAACGCTCGGTCACGTAGAACTGATCGACACCGGACGCGGCCTCCTTGACCAGCTCGGAGACCTGTTTCTTCGTCGCGACGAACAAGAGCTTCTTGCCGGAGAGGATGACTTCCTTCACGAATTGGGCTGCCTCGTCAAGAAGCTCGACGGACTGCTGGAGATCGATGATGTGGATGCCGTTGCGCTTGTCGAAGATGTAGCCTTTCATCCTCGGATTCCACCTCTTCGTCTGGTGACCGAAGTGGAGGCCCGCGTCAAACATGTCTTTGAGGGTGATGCCCGTAAGGGCGGAGGTTGGCATATCCATTTTTTTATTTCCTTTCGAACTTGATTGTGAGTGTTCAATCCGCTTTGACCGTGGGATGGAAGACCTCGGTTCATTCGCTTCAACCCGCCCACCATGGACGAATTGGCGCGTAGTATACCAAAAAAAGGCCCCCCTGCGCAAGAGCGTTCCGCCCCCTTGCGGAGGGCGGGTCAGATTTGATACAATTCACCTATCGTCCAAGGACCCTTAGCTCAGTCGGTCAGAGCGGGAGACTCATAATCTCTTGGTCGTGGGTTCAAGTCCCGCAGGGTCCACCAATCCCGTCAAGGCACGCGCTTTGGCGGGCTGAAGCGTTCGCGAAGGCGCTGGAAGACGGCGTAGAGCGCTGGGACGAAGACAATGCCGACGAATGTCGCGGTCAACATCCCCGACATCGTGCAAATGCCAATCGCCTGCATCGCGCCCGCGCCTGCCCCCGAGGCAAATGCGAGCGGAAGAACCCCGATGATAAAGCTCCAGGCCGTCATCTGCACCGCGCGGAAGCGAAGATTCGCGCCGTTATAAGCCGACGTGAGGATTGAAAGCCCCCGCGCACGCTCCTGCTTCGAGAACTCGACCATCAGGATCGCGTTCTTTGCCGCAAGCCCAATCAGCATGACGCAACCAAGCTGCGCATAGACCGAGAGGTCCGTCTTCGTCACCCAGAGGCCGATGAACGCGCCAACAAGCGCAAAGAGGACGGAGAGCATCACGGAGATGGGAATCGTCCAGCTTTCGTACTGCGCGACAAGGAAAAGATACGCGAACACGAGCGCAAACGCCATCAACTCGTAGAGCCGGCCTTCGTTCTCCTTTTCCTGAGACTGCACAGGCCCCCACTCGATGTCAAAGCCCTTCGGTTTCGGCAACGTTTCGATGAGGCGCATCAGCTCCGAAGAGGAAACGCCCGGCATCGGAGTAGCGTCGCACCACGCCGCCAGCATCTTGTTGTAGCTCATCGTCTCGCGCGTGCCGCCAATGTACGCAAGCGTGCCAAGCGACGCCAACGGGACTGTCGCGCCCCCGGCCGTCGGAATGTGGATTGACTCGATGTCGGCGATTCCCGCCCGGAAGTCCGGATCGTTCTGGAGCTTGACCTGATAAACGCCGCCCTTGATGTTGAAGTCGTTGACGTAATAGGACGCCAGCTTGTTCTGCAACGTCGCGAAGACCTTTTTCGGCGTCAAGCCCAGCATATCGACCTTCTGGCGGTCAAGCCGAAGCTCCAGCTGAGGCGTCGAGCAGGTGAAGCCGTGCTTGGCCGCCTTGACGAGTGCGTTCGTCGAGAGCGCTTGCACGAAACTGTCCGCCGCCTCCAGCAGTTCCTCCGGTTCACATCCTTCGATGGAACAGAAGTTGAATCCCACGCCAGCGCTCCCGCCAAGGCCCTTGATCGCCGCCGGCTGCGTGAGGATGTAATCAACCTGAGGGAAATCGTCCATGACGTCGCGGATGCGGTCCATCACCGTCTCGATCGACTTCTCCGGTGTCTTGCGAACATCCCAATGCTCCAGACGCGTGAAGACATTGAAGAGGTTCTCGCCCGACCCCCACATGCTGTTCGAGCCGCAGCGCTGCGTGCAGGAGATTACGCCCGGAATCGCCCGGATCCGCTCGTAGATCGCATCCGAGACGGCAATCGTTCGCTCAAGGGACTGTCCCTCGCTGAGACGCCCGTCCAGCGAGATGTAGCCTCGATCCTCCTTCGGCAGGAACGCCGTCGGGACCTTTCCCGCGACAAAGTAGAGGGCAACGGCAAACGCCACAAACAGCAGCAACGTGACGAGCGCATGCCGGATGAAGAAAAGGACGAAGCGCAAATAACCGCGTCGCGACTTCTCCAGCGTCCAGTTGAACGGCGCAAAGACCCGCGCGGGCCTCTCGCGCGGCGGCTTGAGAAGGTAGGCGCAAAGGACAGGCGAGAGGACGAGCGCGACAACCGTCGAGAAGCAAAGCGCGACGCACATCGTCACGGCAAACTGCACGTACATCATGCCGACCATGCCCGAATAGAAGACCAGCGGCAGGTAGCACGCAAGCGTGACGAGCGTCGTCGCGAGGATCGCGCCGGTTATCTGTCTCATCGACTTCTTCGCGGCCTCCTTCGCCGAAAGGCCCTCGCGCGACATGAGCGACTGGCAGTTCTCGACCACGACAATCGCATCATCGACAAGCGAGCCGATCACGAGGATGAGACCGAACATCGTCAGTACGTTCAGCGTGTAACCGAGCGGATAGAGGACGGCGAACGTCGCCAGAAGCGAAATCGGGATCGCAATTGCCGGCACGAACGTCGCGCGCACGTCCTGCAAGAAGAGATAGGTGATCGCCACGACCAGGATGAGCGCGATCACGAGCGTCTTGAACGTTTCCTTCAGAAAGACGAGCGTGAACGCCGTCGAGTCGTCCACCAGCACGGCCTCGACGCCCTTCGGCAGACGCGCGATCCACTTGTCAACCTCCTTCTTGACGCGCGCGGCGGTTTCGACCGAGTTCGCGTCAGGCGACTTGTAGGCCTCGAAATAGACCGTCGGCTGGTCGTTGAACCGGCTGCGGATCGTGTAGCCCTTGCACCCGAGCTCGACGCGGGCAACATCCTTGACAAGCACCTGCGCACCCGTCTTCGGGTTCGAGCGGATGATGATGTTCTCAAACTCCTCCTTCGTCTTGAGACGCCCCTTCACGTTCAGCTTGAAGGTGATGTAGCGGTTCGCATACTCGCCGCCGACCGTGCCCGCCGCCGCCTGGACGTTCTGCGCCAGAATGGCGTTCTTGATTTCGTCAATGGAGATGTCCAGCCCCGAAAGGCGGACGGGATCGAGCCAGATGCGCATGGCATAGGTCCGCCCCGAGGTCTGGACCTGCCCCACGCCCGCGACGCGGGAAATGGCGTCCGCGACCTGCTTCTCGACATAGTTCGAGAGCTCCATGATGTCCATCTCCCGCCCGTCCGTGACGAAACAGTACATGACCATGCGGTCTTCGGGCGACTTCCTGACGGAAATGCCGTTCTGCGTCACTTCCGTCGGCAGTTTCGTTTCTGCACGCTTGACGGCGTTCTGCACGTTCATGAGCGCAACGTTCGACTGCGTTCCCGGCCGGAACGTGCAGTAGCAGTTGTAAAGCCCTTTCGACGACTTGGACGACTTGTAGTACCAGATGTCTTCGACGCCGTTGATCTCGTCCTCAAGGATCTGCCCGACGGACGCATCGAGGTCCGTCGCACTCGCGCCCGTGTAGGTGCAGGAGACCGTAATCGTGACGGGCACGATCTGCGGGTACTCCGAAATCGGGATTCGAAAAAGGCAAATCGCCCCGCAGAGCGTGAGGAGAAGCATGGTCGCCCACGCCAGTTTCGGGCGGCTGATGAAGATGTCGGAGAAACTTCTCATTTCGCAGCGAACGGCTTGACCGTCATGCCTTTCTTGACGCGATGCGCACCATCCGCGACAATGCGTTCGCCCACATCCAGTCCCTTTTCAACAAACAGCCAGTCCCCCAAAAGTTCGCCGCGCGCGACGGAGCGACGCGTTGCGCGGTTCTTCGCGTCCAGGACCCAGACATACGGGCCCTGCGTGTCCTGCAAGATAGCCGTCGGGGGAATCGCGGGGCGCCGAATGCCCGCCTTCGAGCGCAACGTGACGGACACGACACCGCCCGGAATGAGTGCAAAGCCCCGGTTGTCGAACTTCGCGTAGACGGACAACGTGTCTGTCGCCTCGTCGGCCAGGTTGTCGGCATACTCGACCTCGCCGACTTCCGTGTAGGGCGCACCGTTCGCCAGCGTCACGGAGATCGTCACGTCATCGCGGTGACGACGGCCATTCGACGAGACGATGTCGAGCAGCTCGCGATTCGAGACGGAGAAGCGGATGCGAATCGGGTCCGTCTGGACAATCGTCACGAGCGTCAGCGAGCCAGCTGCCACATAGTTGCCCTCGGTCTTCGCGGTAGAGCCGATCTTGCCGGCGATGGGCGCGACGATCGTGCAGTGGTTGAGGCTGTCGTGCGCCGCAATCAGTTCGGCCTGAGCCGCCGCAAGCGCCGCGCGCGAACTGTCGCGCAACGAAAGCGCGTTATCCACGGCGTCCAGCGAGACGGCCCGCGTCTCCAGAAGCTTCTTGTGCCGCGCGTAGGAAAGTTCGGCGTACTTGACGTTCGCCTTGCATTCCTGCAACTTCGACTCGGCGTTCTTGACCGCCGCCTCATACTTGATCGGATCCAGTCGATACAGCACGTCCCCCTGCTTGACGGTCTGGCCGTTCGCGAAGCAGACCTCGCGGATCTCGCCCGAAACCTGCGGGATGACATCGACCTGCGCGATCGGCACGACGCGGCCCGGATAGGTGCTCGTCCTCGGCTCGGACTTCTCGACGACCTCGCACACGGGGACCGTAACCTCGGCCGCCAACAGCAACACAGCCACAACAGACGTCATTTCGCCACCTCCTGCGCAATTTCACGCATCAGCTTCGCCTCGTCGTCCGTCACGCAATCAGGATGGGACGGCAGGCTCGCGAGATTCGCCCCGAAGAGCTTCGCCGCCCAGACGAGCGCCTGCAGGTATTCGCCCTTGCGGTTCAGGTGGAACGAGTCCGAATTGAGCGACCACGTCAAGTCGGGATTGCGCTTGAACTGATCTTCCGGCTTCTGGTTGCGTCCGCCCACGACATCGCCGCCAAACGAATGCGCACCGTACTGAACGGGCAGACGCTGACGCCACGCCTGAACGGCCCGCCCCATGTGTATCGTCTCGAAACCATGTGCACCCGCAAAATCGGCGTAGGCCGCCGCCAGCCTCGCGTACATCTCGTCCGCAGAAACCTTCCACGTCTTGAGCCTTCTGTCAAACGGCGTGTAGCTCCACGTCTCCTGCACGACGATCTTCGCCTGCGGCGCGAGTTCGCGCACAATGCGCACAAGGTCATCGCCCCAAGGATGGTACGATTCGCGCTTCCAGCTCAGGTGACTCGCCTGCTGGATCGTGACGACGTCCCATTTGACGCGCTTCAGGACATCCGTCATGCGTACGTCACGGAGAATCCGCTTCGGGCCGTTGTCGGTGACGCGGTCGTAGCGGTAAGTCCCCTTCAGGCCCTTCAGCTCATTCACCACATTCGTCGCATGGCGTTCCAGCGAACAGCCGCCGATGTAGATTGAACCAAGGTCCAGTTTCGTGCCGCAGTCCGCCGCGACCTGCGGCAGATAGGTCAGGCACGAGATCGAGAAACTGTTTCCGATCATCAGCACCTTGACATGGGACGGATCGCCTTCGGGCTCGGCGGTCGTGCAGCCGACGAACGCAAGAACGGACAACAGGCCAATGGACAGCTTTTTCATGTCAGACTCCTCAAAATGACGCCCTTCAGGTACAGCCCCTCGGGAAAATCCAATGCGACGGGATGGTCCGCGTCCTGCTGAGTCCGGGAAACGACCTGGAACTCGCGCTTCGCGTCCAACGCCGCCTCGGCGAGAACGCGGTCAAAGAGTTCGGGCGACATCGCGCCCGAACACGAGAACGTCGCCAGCGTCCCGCCCGGCTTCAGCAGCTTCATCGCCAGGAGGTTGATGTCCTTGTAGCCGCGCGCGGCCTTCATGAGCTGGGCTTTCGTCGCGGCGAACTTCGGCGGATCAAGGACAATCAGGTCAAACGCGCGCCCTTCGTCGCGGCACGCGCGAAGATACTGGAAGACGTCTGCGGCGACATAGTCAACGGACGTGCCCGCGACAGGGGCGAGCCGCTCGTTCGCCTTCGCGAGCTCGAGCGCATCCTGCGAGATGTCAACCTGCGTCACCTTCGCCGCCCCGCCAGCGCGCGCAAAAAGGCCAAACCCGCCCGTGTAGGCGAAGCAGTTCAGGACCTCGGCGCCTTTCGCACGTGCGCCGACCGCCGCGCGCGCCGACCGCTGGTCGAGGTAAAAGCCCGTCTTGTGGCCCTTCCGCACGTCCACGAGGAACCTGCATGGTCCTTCGGCGATCTCGACCCGCTCCGGCGGCTCCTCGCCCGCCAACACGCGAAAGGCCGGTTCCGTCGGCAGACCTTCCTTCGCTCGCGAATCAACGTCCAAGCGTTCGGAAACGCCGCGACAGGACGGCGCGGCCGCCAGCAACGCCGCCGCAATCGCCTCCTTGCGGAGGTCCGCGCCCGCCGACGTGAACTGACAGACGACAAATCCCGCATAATAGTCCGCCACGACGCCTGGCAGCCCGTCCGACTCGGCGTTCACGAGGCGAACGGCATTCGTCCTAGCACTGGAAAAGAAAGCCTCACGTCGAGCAACGGACGAACGGACGCGCGCACGGACGAACGCCTCGTCCGGGACTGTCGTCACGTCAAAGGAAAGGAGACGCACGCGAATCTGGGACGCCGACGAATGCCACCCGAAGCCCAGCGTCGCGCCAGCGGCGGAAAGCACCTCGACCGTCTCGCCCGGACAAAGGCCCGACAGGACAGCCGCCCCTGTCTTCGCCTCGTCAATCGCGCCCGAGAAGACCCAAGGATGCCGTCGCTGGACCGATCGTTCTCGGCCATGCTTCAGAAAAACCCTTTTCATGGCCGTGTAGTATACCAAAAAGCGCAGGGCCTCACCATACCTGCGCTTCTCCGCGCAGGATCACCACGGCGCGGCGTCTCCAATCCGCCATATGGCGTCGACCGCTTCAAAGCTAATCAACCGGCAAGACGAACAGCAGGACGAGGTTCGTCAGGTTGAAGAGCGCGTGGTTCAGCATCGGGCACCAGAGACGTTCGGTCTTCCGGTAGAGCCAGCATTGCGCAAGACCGAAGAAGAAGAGAGCCAGAAACGCCGTGTCGGGCCACGGCTGGGCAAGGTAGTGCGCGGCGGAAAAAAGCGCGGAAGAGAAGACAATGAGAGAATAACCGAGTCTCCTCCCTGTCGCGGCCCCGGCCCTCCGCCGAGTCCAGATCCTTTGCGGCAAACGGAAGAGAAGATAGCGAAAAACGACCTCCTCGACGGCGGGCAGCAGCACGACGACCTGCAAGACCAGAAACGCCGCCGTGCGAAAAAGCCGCGCCGAATCGAACGCGTGCGACAGGTACTGGCGCACGATCTCGATGTTCTTCTGGTCTGGGAGGTCGATGCCGAACCAGCCTGCGACCGTTTGCGTCAGAAAGCACAGGCCAATGGTCGCGGACGCGATCACCGGCCAGGCCTTGAACGTAGACTTCAGCCTCACTTCACTTCGACTTCGCCGCCCGTGCCGCGAATCTTCAGATGAAGCTCGCGAAGCTGCTGCTCGGTCACATAGTTCGGTGCGTTCATCATGAGGTCCTGCGCCTTCTGGTTCATCGGGAAGGCGATGACCTCGCGGATGTTCGGCGTGTCGGTGAGGAGCATGACCATGCGGTCAACGCCCGGCGCGATGCCGCCGTGCGGCGGCGCACCGAACTGGAACGCGTTATAGAGGCAGCCGAACTTCTGCTGGACGACTTCCTTCGGATAGCCCGCGATCTCGAATGCCCGCTCCATGATGTCGATGCGGTGATTGCGGATTGCGCCCGACGAAAGCTCAATGCCGTTGCAGACGACGTCATACTGGTAGGCTTCGATCGCCAGCGGGTCGGAACCGTTCAACGCCTCCAGTCCGCCCTGCGGCATGGAGAACGGGTTGTGCGAAAAGATGATCTTGCCCGTCTCCGGATCCTTCTCGAAGAACGGGAAATCGACGATCCAGCAGAACTTGTAGCAGTTCTTCTCGCAGATCGGGTTCGTGAGGTGGTTCGCGATGTCGGTGCGCACGAGGCCCGAGAGGCGGTTGCACTCGTCGACGTCGGCGGCCATGAAGAAGAGCGCGTCGCCCGGCTCCATGCCAGCGAGCTTCTTCATTTCCTCGAGCTGTTCGGGCGAGAGGAACTTCGCGATCGGCCCCTTGAGCTCGCCTTCCTTCGTCCAGCTGATGTAACCAAGTCCCTTGCCGCCGTTCTCCTTGACGAACGCCTCGCGCTTGTCAAACCACGTGCGCGTCTCGACGCCGACGATGCCCTTGACGAGAAGGCCCTTGACGAGGCCGCCCGAGGTCGCGACGTTCGCGAACGCCTTGAAGTTCGCCTTCGCGAAGAAGCCGTTCATGTCGAACCACTTGAGCGGATTGCGCAGGTCGGGCTTGTCGGAGCCGTACGTCATCATCGCGTCGCGGTACTTGATGCGCGGCCACGGCGCCTCGTTGCACGTCCATGTCGAGAACTTCTTGAACGTCTTGCCGACGACGTCTTCGACCACGGCGAAGATCTCGTCCTGCGTGACGTAGCTCATCTCGATGTCCATCTGGTAGAACTCGCCCGGGGAGCGGTCGGCGCGCGCGGCCTCGTCACGGAAGCACGGCGCGATCTGGAAGTAGCGGTCGAAACCCGAGACCATGAGCAGCTGCTTGAACATCTGCGGCGCCTGCGGGAGCGCGTAGAACATGCCGCGGTGCAGACGGCTCGGCACGAGGTAGTCGCGCGCGCCCTCCGGCGACGAAGCCGTGAGAATCGGCGTCTGGAACTCGTTGAACCCCTTCTCCCACATCTGCTCGCGCAGGAAGCGGATGACCTGCGAACGGAGGATGAGGTTCCTGTGCAGCTTCTCGCGGCGGAGATCAAGGAAGCGGTACTTCAGACGCACGTCCTCGCTCTCGTCGGCCTTCTCGTCAGGGATGTAGATCGGCGTCACCTCGGAGGCGGACTCCATCACGAGCTCGTTCGCCTCGATCTCGATCTCGCCCGTCGGCAAGTCGGGATTGATCGTGTCGGGCGTGCGGAGCTTCACCTCGCCCGTCACGGTGATGACTGACTCCAAATGGGCCTTCTCGACAAGACCGAAGAAGCTGCGCGACGGGTGGACGACGACCTGCGTGAGGCCGTAGTGGTCGCGAAGGTCTACAAACAGGATGCCGCCGTGGTCTCGCAGACGGAACATCCAGCCGGAAAGCCTGACGGTCTTGCCCGCGTCGGAGGCGCGAAGCTCATTACATGTATGAGTACGATACGGATGCATGGACATAATCTCCTCAAATTAGGCGTGTAGTATACCATAAATTACTCGCGTATGGGCGAGCCGACGGACGCAAGCCCCCGAACCGGAAGGGTCCGGGGACTGGATTCGCCCTGCGCGAAAGGACTGCGCCTTACTTGATCAGGACGGAAAGCCCCGTCCGGTCGCGGCAGTTCGGGTTGTGGACGATCCAAGCGACGCGACGACCGTCCTGCGTTTCATAGACGCCCTTGTACCGCTCGCCCGTCGCGTCCTCCAGAGCCTTCGCCTGTACGGCCTCCTCAACCGTGAACGACGAACGGCGCTCGCGCCAGGTCTTCTCGCGCATCGTGGCGTAGATCTTCACGGGCTTCGTGCCGTCCTCGGCCACCTGCTGCAGCGCGAGAATGCCGTCCAGTGCGTCACGGCTCGGCGCCTTGCCCGAGAACCAGACCTCCTTGATGGGGAGAGGCTGTCCGTTCGGATAGTCGTCAAGCACGTTCGGCAATTCCGAATAGAACGCCTGCGGGTCTACGGTAAAGTCCCAGCTCGCGCCGAAGTCAAGCTTTCTCGGACCAGTCGCCGACTTGTTTCGGGCGTCCGGATTCCAGAAGAGCATCTTGCCCAACGACTTCAACGTACCGTTTGTGCCAAACGCGATGGACGAAACCCGCGTCCAGCCGTCAAACGCGCGCTCCATGACCTCTTCCACATTCGGAAGCGCGAGATCGCCTTTCGGACCTCCTGTTTCCGCTCGCGTTCCGAACCCTCCCGCGCGCACCGTCTTCAGACCCGTCAAGTCCCATTCGGAAAGCTCTGTCTCAGAGAATGTCACATTCCAGAAGTTTCGATTCTCCGTACTCTGTCCAACGCTCGCCAGCTTCGGCACGTTCAGCACGATCCGAGGAACCGCCGAACCGCCCAGCATATAGCCCCAGTCGCCGAAATTCCCCGTCAGATCAGGGCAGTCAAACACAAGGTTTTCAAGCGTGTTAACGCCGTTGAACAGCTGTCCGGCGACCTTCGTCAGCGTCGTCGGCGCATAGAAGGAGGTCACCTTTGCGGGAAGCTCAGAAAGCGATTGCCACGGCAATTCAACTATCGACCATCTCGCGGACTCGTCGCCGACCGAACCCTTCGTGTAGATCGGCCCCGCCAGATTCAGTTCACCCGCCTGAGCAGCCGTCAGGGTCGTTTTCGCCGCGCCAAGCGCCAGCCCTTTGGCCGTCACCGTCGTCGGAAGCGTCCAGTAGCCGTCTGAGATTGTCGCGGCATCCGCATCATATTCCCACGCATGCGCAAATACGGCGTAAAGCGAAACCGACGTCTTCGCCTTGAAGGAAAACGACTTGCCCGTCGGTGTCGTGCCGTCGGGGAGTTCGCCTTCCCACAAAACGACCGTCGAGTCCTTTGCGGGCTTCGCCGTCACGGTGACGTCGGCGCCCCATCGCACGACGCCATCCGGCGAAATCTCTCCGTCAACCGCGATTTCCCATGCATCCCCATACTGAGTCGTCGAACGCGACTTGATCTCAACCCTGCTCATGACCCCCAGGGCCTCAAGGTCAGCCGTGCCGACATACTGCGCGTTCTTCGTCCTGAAGACGTCTGCGCCCACCACGCCAAAGGGGATCTCCCAATCGGGATGCGCCGTCTTGAACGCCGCGATTTCATCCTCCGCCAACGGTGCGGCCGCCGCGCGGATAGCCGCCCACGCGTCCGTATCCGGCACATAGAAGACCATTGTCCTCTCGCCCTGATCAACCCCGAAGGCAATCTCGTCCGTCGCGAAGACCGGCACCGCTCCCGTCATCCAGACGCGCGTCAGATTGCCCGCATTGACTGCGCTCTTCGCAAAGGTGCATCCGTCGGCACAGCCGAGAACAAGCTCCTCGCACGAGGTGTTGAGAGCCTCCTCGCCGACACGCGTCAGGGTGTTGTAGCGGTTGCCCCACTCCAGCCGCTTGTATTGGGCCATGCCCAGCGCCCGCGCTCCGATCGTCCTCAACAGCGGGAACCTCAGCGTGCCCGTCGGGTAATTCGGCCAAGCGAATGCGCAGAGGCCAATGTCCTGAACGCCCGAAAGATCCCATTCACTGACGTCAATCTTGGCAAACGACGTCAACGCATACTGATCGATGTAAGCGCAACTCGGCACTTTCAGGTGAAGCGTCACCCAGGGCTTGCCGCTGGTTCCGTTCGGCAACCCGGTCAGGTTCGGGCAGTCAAAGGTCGCCTCGACCTTTTCACCCGACGGAATCTCATAGTCGAAGATCTTGCCGACAATCGACACCAGTTCCTTCGGGGCCACGAATGTCCGCGCAGGAGAAGTCGGCGCGTCCGTTCGGCGGAAGCACGAAGTGTCGAACTTGTCGATGGTCCACGCATTCCCGTCGACATCCGCGATGGGCTCGGAGAGGTCCAGCACCGCGCCGCCGACGATCACGCCCGACCGCAGCACATAGGCGTCGCCGCCTTGGCCATTTCCAATGGCCAACGTCCGCTTGTTGGCATCACGGACCCGGGCGTTCAGCTCCCAGCCCGTAGACCTGCCGACGGCATCGTCATTCTTGAGAATGCCCGTTTTCCCGTCTTCGTTGGGGATGAACTTCCACGCGGCGTCCGCAAAGCCGACGGACACGGCTGCCGCAAAGGCGCAGCCTGCGATGAAAAGTCTTTTCATGGTTTCTCCTTGTTTCAGTGTTCGGCGAGACAGTTTACCAATTGATTGTTAGCGATTGGTTAAAGTCGCGTGAAACTCCCGTGAAAACGAAGCTGCGGCGACCCCCTCGAATCGTGAATCCATTATACCGCACGGCCCGCAAAGGCGGCAACAGTCTATTTTCGGCAAAAACCTCACGATGTCGGCAATACGACAGTCCAACACGCCCCTCTGCCTCGGCAGCCGGCCCGTCATTCTTTTCGTGTGCGCAACTTCTTCAGCAACTTCCCCGGATGCGTCCAAAGGTAAAACGCCCGCGCCCGATTGGCCCGATGCCGGATGTTCGTCTGATAGCCGTAGGCATTGAGACGGCGCGCCGCGTCAAGCGGCTGGTCAAAGACGTTCCGCAGGAAGTCCGTCAGATGCGCCTCGTACCAGTCGAACGGATGGACGAAGGACGGCGCGGTGAGCTTCGCCAGATAGGCCTCGTCGTCACGGTCCAGGCGGACGATCTCCTCGATGGCTCGGTCCATGTCATCCCGCGAGGCGACACGCACCATGCACGCAGGATCGAAATCCGCGTCAATCCGCGGGTTTCCGTAATAGATCGGCACGCTGCGGACAGCCAGCGGCTCCATCACCTTCTCGGTCGTGTAGCCGGGCACGGTCGAGTTCTCGAAGGCGATGTTGAACTTGTACTTCGCGATGAACGCGCTCTTGTCCGGCACGCGCCCGCCCACGTTGTTGAGGATCTTGCCGCCCGACGCGACGGGCCTGTACTTCGAGAGGCGCCTGAAGAACTCGATGCGCGTCGGATCGCCGTCGTCGTTCGAGACGACAAACGAGCAGAAGTCGCGTCTCAGAAGCGCGGCTTCCTCGTCCGGCGAAAGTCCGCCGCATTCCCCTCGAGAAGCGCAGAGCTGACGGAACTGCCCGTAGGCCGCGAAGAGCGGAATCCGCAGGTAACGGTCTCCAAACGACAGGTCGTCAAACCCAACGGCATAGTCAAACTGGTTGAAGTCCGGCACATAGCTCTCGCCGACAAAGACGATCCGCACGGCATCGGGATAGTCCAGGTGGTCCATGCCCAACCCACCGTCGATGAGATAGTCCGGATTGCGCGCGACGACCTGAACGTCATAGAACCGCGACAGGATCCTGTACGCCCAGATGTTCTCGGGCTTCATTCCGTAATAATCGACGAACTTGACGCGAACCGTCTTCATGCGCGCTTCATCCTCCACAGGCGACAGGCCGCCTTCAGCCTCAGTTTTCCAGAGAGTTCGGGATAGTCCGCCATCAGCTTCTCATGCGCGGCAAGGAACTCGCGCCAGACGGGCCTCTCGCCCGTCTTCCAGACCTGCCCAACCGTCGAGGAGTGGCCGTCCGCCGCCTGACGCAGGGCAAAACGGCGCAGACCGGGGTCCTCCTGCCGGCGCGCCGTCTCCAGCACCATTCGGACAACGGCAATCGAGTCTTTCAGCTTGCGCGGCGTAAATGTCGAGCGGACGAGCGACGCGGCCCCCGCGTTCGTGCAGTAAACATAGAGCGGCGCGTCCACGAGCGCAAACGCGCCAACTGCGCACAGGATGTCCGTCGTGACGGGGAAGTCCTCGTAAATGGTAGCCGGATACCGCCGCGTCCCGAACAGGTCGGCGCGGTAAAGCTTGTTCCAGGCGCAATACTGGACCTTTCGTCCGGCAATCCACGGCGTGGGCCGCAGGCGCCAGCCGGGGGCTGCGGCGCGGACCTCCGGACGCGCAAGGCCCGTGCCGTCCTCCTTGACGAACGAAGACGAGACGACAAGCGCCGCCCGTGACGCGTCGGCAACGGCCGCAAACGTCGAGATCGCCGCCGCAGGGATCCAGTCGTCCGAATCGACGAACGTCACGTAGTCGCCCGTCATCGCGTCCAGCGCGGCATTCCGCGCCGAGCCCAGTCCGCCGTTCGGCTTCGTCAGCACGAGAAAGGACAGGCCGTCCGTCGGCTCCGCCGCCTCGCGGTAGCGCTCAAGGATCGCCGCGCTCCCGTCCGTCGAGCCATCGTTCACGCAAATGACCTCGACGAGACCCTCCGACGCGGCGAGAAACTGCCGCGCCGACGCAAGGACGGAATCCAGGCAACGCGACAGATACCGTTCGACATTGTAGACGGGGATGACGACGGAGACCTTCATCTTCGTTACTTCTCCCAGAGTTCCTTGATCCAGGGGCAGGGGCGCGTCCAGCCGTCGATGTGCTTTGAGCCGCGAAAGCCCGCGATGGCCTGCGTCGGCGTCGGGAACCCGTGAAAGCAGAGGATGTGCGTGTCCTTCTTCATGCGCGGCACAAGGAAATGGTTGAGCGGCCACGGCCATGTGCAGGTGCGCTTGAACGAGCGGACGAAGTTCTCGGGCCAGAAGTTCACCTTGTCAAAGCCAACGGCATGCGTCATGTACTCCTGTTCCGTGCCATAGACCGTCGGATCCATCGCCTGATCGGCTTCGCTCTTGAACTTCTCGAAGACATAGTGGCTCTTCTCGCCCGCGTCAAAGCGAAAACAGGACGAGTTGCCGCAGAACGGGACCTTTCGGAAAAGCCGCTTGCGCAAGGCGACCCAGTTGTGGATGATGCAGAACGCGCCGGGCTTGTAGTCAAAGAAGGCGTCCAGGTCGCCCGTGATGATCTGGTCGATGTCCAGGAAGAGCGTCGGTCCCCTGAGGTCGGCAAAGCCTTTCTGAAAGACGAAGAGCTTGATGTAGATGTTCGGCCAACCCGGATAGCGCGCGTTGATGTGGAGCCAGTCCGGCTTCTGCGGGAACGGCACGGCCTCGACCCCCTCCGCCAGTCCCGACGGGTCATCGGTCACGCAGACGAAGCGAAACGGTCGGCGAAGGTGCGCTTTCACGCCACGGTAGATGCGGTTCACGTATTCCGCAGAATACATCGTCCCCCACTTAAGCGTCAGGATATTGACGGGCTCTTGCTCGTGCTTCATCATCTCGCAGTCCTTTCACGGTGTTCTCTCGACGTCCGCATCCGCTCCACGCAGGTCTTTCCGGCCTTTCGCATCGACCCGCATCCGCGTGTACGCGAAATCGTCCAGATGCGCGTATTCCTTCGCGAGAGAGTCGTTGAAAGCCCGTTCGACCTCGCCGTTCGGGAACCCGAGCGTGTAGAGGCGCAAATCGCCCGTCTGCTCGAACTTCTTGATCGTGAGATAGCCCGTCTGGTAGAGGAGCGGCACGAGGGAGGGGCTCGACGGCTCGTAGGTGCCCAGCTCGGCCTCCGACACCTCTACGTTCGAGATGTCGACTGGACGCTCCTTGAGCATGTTCACGAGAAACGTTGGCGTTCCCGTCTCATACCAGTAGTTGCGGAACTCACGGCTCATGAGGCAACGACCGAGCGAGACGGGGTTGACGACATGCGCCGCCGCCGGGTGGAAGCGGTAGCCGTCGTACATCTCGATCACGCGATCAAACGCCTGTTCCGGCGTAAGCCCGTTCGCCTCCCCGAGCCGCGCAAGGTAGGGGCCGAAGTTCGTTTGCACTTCCTCGTGCGTGTAGCCCATCAGAGTCGCAGTCTCCAAGTCCATCGTGAGGTCCGTCAAGTTGTTGAGGTCGGAGAAGATTGACACCTTCGAGAACTTCGACACGCCCGTGATGAAGGTGAATCGCTGAAGGCTCTCCATTGCCTTGATGACGGAATAGAACGACTTCAGCGCCGTGCGGAACGCCTCGACCGTCGGCCGACCGAGATGTCCAAGAAGCGGCTTATCGTACTCGTCCACCAAAAGGACGGTCTGCCCCGTCGCGCTGGACTTCGCCGCCGCCTCGATGAGACGACCGAAGTTGACGTCGGCAGAAGCGCCGAACTCGACCTCCAGACCCAATGCCGCCCGATTGGCCTTCAGCCGCTCGGTAGCCTTCAGGTTGAACTCCTCCACCGTTTCGGCGAATGTCATCGACATGTCAAGGCGGATAACAGGATAGGTCTGCCAGTCGTAATCGCTCCTGTCAATGGCAAACTCCCTGAACAGTTCACGTCGACCCTCAAAAATCGACTTCAGCGTCGTCACCGTCAGCGACTTCCCGAAGCGGCGCGGACGCGCCATGAAGAACTGCTTGCCACGCCGTTTCGAGACAAGGGTCTCCAGAACCCCCGTCTTGTCAACATAGAGGTAGCCGTTCTTGATGAGTTCGGAGAAGGTGTAGATGTCTGTGGAAATCGGTCTCATGTCGAACATTATATCATAAAACCACGTTCACGGCCCCTGTCTCTTCAGCCTCCGACGAACCTTCCATTTGCTCAGATGCGCACCGAGAGAGAAGAGTGGCCTCAGGAGCTTGTAGTGGCGTTTCGTGAGCGCACCTCTTGCCAAAGCCCGAAAGAAGCCCCGGCAATGCCAGCGTCCGAAGGCGCGGCGGAGATCCGGACTCCGTTCAATCGCCCGCGCAAGGTCGCGCTGCACGTCCGGCGAACTTTCCAGCGCGATCTTGACCCATCGGTTCACCAACAGGTCCGAAAACGCCGCGAATGCCGTCTCAAAGGGCCAGCCGAAGACCTTCATGCAGAAATAGACTTTCAGGAAGTCCCCGTCCATCAGGGACCGTGCGCCGATCGAACGCGTGACGCCCCCGTCGTTCATGCGGTAGACCGAGCAACGCGCGCCGAGAAAGCACACGTCCGAAACGGCGGCAACCGTAAAGAGCAACGTCACGTCGCCCTGACGAAGCGTCCAGCGGTAGGCGTCTTCAAAGTCTTCCTTCGCCTTCTCCATCGCCGCACGCCGCAGCAAATGCGTCGAGGTGTGGAGATTCTGGATGTAAAAGCCCCTGTCGCCCCTCGCGAACAGAAGCCGCCAGCAGAAGTCGCGGCTCGCGACAAACTCCTCGGGAGCGCGTTTCGGGTCATACGGACTGAAAAAGCCGTTGAACTCGTAGAAGATGTCGTTGCCGCCGAAGCAGATGCCCGCCGAGGGATGCCGGCGCATCAGATCCACCTGCTTCTGCAGCTTGGACGGATTCACCCAGTAATCGTCCCCTTCGCAGACCGCGACGAACTCGCCACGGCAGGCTTTCTGCGCCCGGTCGGCGTTGCGGGACATCCCCACGTTCGCATCCGACCACAGCACGCGAATCCGATCTGGATGCCGCGCCTGATTCGCAAGGCAAATCGCGCGCGTGCCGTCCGTCGAGCAGTCTTCCGCAAGGATGAGTTCGTAGGCGAAGTCCGTCACCTGCGCCATGACGCCGTCAATCGCCTGCTGTAGGTACTTCTCGTGATTGTAGGTGATCATGCAGACGGACACGACGGGGTCCGCGCAGAGCCGCGCGGCATCGCTCGTCTCGCGACACGGAATGTCTGCGGAGATCTCCTTGTCTCGCAGGAGGTCTCCGCGAATGCCCTCAAGCCTGCGCTTCAGCTCGTCCCCGATTCTCATTTGTCGTAGCATCCTTTCGCCTTCAGGTCGTTGAACCGCGTCACGTCCCGCATCGCAAAGGGCTTGGCCGGATTGCCGCCGGCAATGGCCATCGGCGGAATCTTTCCATGGACGACCGCACCCGCCTGAATAATCGCCCCTTCCCCGATGGTCGTTCCCGGCAGGATGGTCACGCGCTGTCCGATCCACACGAAATCGCCGATCTTGACCGGCTTTTGGTGGAACTTGTCCCCATACGGAATCCGCGCGCCATCGTCATAGTCGTGATTCTGCGTCAGAACGAGCACGTCAGGCGCGAAGTGGCAATTGCGCCCGATTTCGACCGCGCCATCGCCCGAAACGGTCAGGCCGCAAACGACGGAGAACTCGCCGATGACCGTCTGGCGGTTGACCTTGGTCATGCCGACGAAATCAACGCCGCGCCCGACCGTTCCGCGCCCATGCGCCTGAAACCCGTAGACGGCGTTCTTGGCCGCGTGCCACAGCCGACGCTTGACCGACCTCATGGGCACAAGTCCAATCAGAAGCCTCAGCAGCCGCAAGATGATCGGCATGTCATTCATTCGTCGTACGCCCCTTCTTTTCCAGCGTCTCCGCAAGCAGTTTCGTGAACTTCGCCGCGCCCCTGACGTTCAGGTGGTTGGCGTCCAGCCAGTCCGATGGCGGAAACGCGGTCCGCAAGAAACTGACGTAGCGGCACTGCCGCGCCGCCGCGAACGCCGAGAGGCGACGCTCAAAGCGGTCCACCGAAGCCTCGCCACACGCACGGACCAAGTCGGCGTGCCAAGGCGTCGAGACAAGGACGACCTCGACGCCGCGTGCCTGTGCCGCCGCGACGACCTTCTCCAGCACGCGATAGGGGAAGCCGCCGACGTCAACCGCGTCAAAGCCGTCGGACTGCCGCGCCTTGAAGGCTACGGTCTTCGCGAAAGTCTCGGGAGAATCCATTCCTACGTCGGTCATTGCCCAAAATCCCCCGCAAAGAGAGCTCTTGAACGTCGCCTTTCCACGGGCGGCTCGCCACAGCAGGCGGAACCGTCGCCCCACAAGGTTGTCCCGCGCGACGCGCACCCAGCCGCCGAAGCTCCGGAACGCGCGCGAAGCCTTCGGATGAAGCAGATGGGCCAGCCAATACCGACCGGCAAAGTCAAGGTCGCCGATCGGTTTCCCGGACCGCCAGACAAGGGAGGCGGGCGAGACGTCAAAGACGACCTGCCGGATCCGGCCCCGGTTCGCGGGCGCATCCAGCACGTCCAGCATCGTCAGGTACGCCTGGTCGAGCGTCCGCCCGTCCGCGCTGAAGTTGAAAAACGCCGAACAGACGGACGGATCGACGCCGTGCGCCAGCTGCGAATCGCCGCAGAGAAGGACCGACGCGCCGCAGGGCGCGATCACCTCTTGGCGATAGGCGCGGATCTCGGCGATGACCTCCACGGCACAGACGCCGCCGAGAACGGCCAGGACAATCGCCGCGAAACAGCCAAACCTCAAAATGAATCGTTTCATGTCCGTTTCTCGCGATTAGAACTGGAAGTAAATGAAGGACTGGGACCCCGGCGCATACATGAAGATCAGAAGCACCACGGCAAAGTAAAGGAGCCAGCGAAGGCCGACCTGACGCGGGCAACGCGCCAAGCCGAACGGTTCGCGGCGATTGAACCACTCGCACGCGAACAGGAGGGCAATCATCGGGAAGGCAACGCGCCCGGCGTGAGGGAAGTCGGCAATTGCGCGATAGGACGCGATATCCAGCAGGGAGAGGAGCCAACGGCCCGCCTCCGGCAGCGACTGCGCGCGGAAGAGGATCCATCCCAGGACGGTCAGCGCGAAGGTTCCGACCATGCGCATCAACTCGCCGCCCGTCGGATACCCGCGACTGTCCGCGACAACGGAAAGATGCTTCCGGTTCCGCGCGGAAAGCAGCAACGGCAGGAAGAGGGCCGCGTGGAACGCGCCCCATGCGACAAACGTCCAGTTCGCGCCATGCCACAACCCCGACACGAGGAAAATGACGAAGGTGTTGCGAACCATCTTGGCCTTCGAGCAACGGCTTCCCCCAAGCGGAATGTAGAGATAGTCGCGGAACCAAGTCGTCAGCGAGATGTGCCACCGACGCCAGAACTCGGCAATGTCGCGCGAGAAGTACGGGAAGGCGAAGTTGCGCATGAGCTTCACGCCGAAGAGTCGCGCACAGCCAATCGCGATGTCCGAATAGCCCGAGAAATCACAGTAGATCTGGATTGAGAAGAGGAACGCGGCACACAGCGACGCCAGGCCGTTTGCCGGCGGCCCGCCGTTCAGGAACTGGTCGACGATGACGGCGCAGTTGTCGGCGACGACCATCTTCTTGAAGAAGCCCCACAGCATCTGACGGCAGCCGACGACGGCGGCCGGATAGTCGAACGACTTCTCGCGCAGGAACTGCGGCAGCAGATTCGTCGCGCGCTCGATCGGTCCTGCGACCAGCTGAGGAAAGAAGGAGATGAAAGCGAAGAACGCGACCGGATCGCGCGTCGGGCGGATGTTGCGGCGGAAGACGTCAATCGTGTACGAGAGGGCCTGAAACGTGTAGAAGCTGATGCCGACGGGCAGGATGACGGCCAGCGACGACGGATGCGGCACGCAGCAGGACGGCAAGCAGGCGTGCGCAAACGCGACAAACGAATCGACGAAGAAGTTCCAGTACTTGAAGTACCCCAAAACGCCAAGGTTGACGAGCAGGGAGACCGCCAAGAGGATTCGCGAGGGCTTTGCCTCCCATCGCCTGAGCTCGATCAGCCCGACGGCGTACGACCACGCGCTCGTAAAGGCGATCAGGAGGAGGAACCGCCAGTCCCACCACCCGTAGAAGATGTAGGAAGAGGCCACGACGAGCAGGTTCTGGAGGCGCAGGTGCCGCCGAAGCGACCAGTAAAGGACCCACACCAGCGGCAGGAACACCGCGAACTCGAACGAATTGAAGATCATGTCAAGCCGCTCCTCGGACGCGCGGGAACGCCGACCAGAACGCCGTGCGCGAACGAGCGCGTGACGACGGCGCCCGCCGCGACCACGACGTCCTCGCCCAGCGTGACGTCCGGCATCACGACGGCGCCAATGCCCACGAAAGCCCGTCGGCCCAGACGCACGCGCCCCGCAAGCTGCGCACCGGGACAGATCGTCACCCCCTCTTCCACGACATTGTCATGATTCACGCCCGCCGAGACGTTGACCGTGACGTGGCGCGCAAGCGCAATGTCGTTTGTCAGGGTCGCCCGAGGGCAGATGACGCACCCTTCGCCCAGCGTCACGTTCCGGCCGACATAGGCCGTCGGGTGGACAAGCGTCGCGAAACGCGCGCCGCGACGACCCAGCATCTCCGCATATTCAAGCTTCTTGCTCGGATCGCCCATCGCGCTGACGAAGACGTTGTCATCCGCCACGCGATAGGCCTCTGGGGCCGCCAACAGCGGCGGATACCCGCTGAAGCCCTCCAGAATCTCCGTTCGCGTGTCCAGAAACCCCTTTACGCGCAGGCCGCAGGCCTCGGCATACGAACAGACTTCACGCCCAAACGCCGAAGCCCCGATGATCACAAGTCGCTTCATGCCGTTCCCCTTACGCCGCCGCACAAACGAGTTCAAGCACATTCCGGGCAATGGCGCGGACGTCTTCGAGCGGAAGTCCATGGTAAGTCGGCAGCGTCAGGACGCGGGAAGCCAGGTCTTCCGCCACAGGACACGTGCCGCGCCCGTAATAATAAGGGGCGAATTCCGTCAGCGTCGGATAGAAGTAGCGCCGGGAGAAGACGTTGCAGGCCTTCAGCCCCTCGTAGACCGCCTCCCGCACCGCCGCCGAACGGAACACGACGGGCACGTACGCCTTGTTGGCGGAATGGGGGACAAGCGTCAAGACGTCCGGACGAGACGCGAACACCTCCGCATACGCCTCGTAGACACGTTTGCGCGAATCCAAGAGGGAGTCGATGTGATCCAGGCAAAGGCTTCCCATCAGCGCCTGAAGCTCGTTCATCTTGCCGTTCATGCCAACGTCCGTGCATTCCGTCTCGGACCTGATGGCGAAATTGCGCAGGTCGAACAGACGTGACTGCAGGGCCGCGTCCCTGAACACGAGCAGCCCGCCCTCGCAGCTGTGAAACAGCTTTGTCGGATGGAAGGAGAACATGCTCACGTCGCCCCATTCGCTTCCGAGGTCGGGCCGCCCACGCTGCGTCGTCTTGTTGAAGACGCCAAAGGCATGCGCCGCATCGTAAATGACGGGAATGCCGTATTTCCTGGAAAGCCTGTCGAACGCGTCCACCTCGCAGATGTTCCCGTAGACGTGGACGGGGACGATCGCCTTTGTCCGGGCGGTGATGAGCTTCTCGACCTCCTTCGGGTCAAGGCACATCGTCTCCGGGTTCACGTCGGCGAAGACAGGCGTCGCCCCCACGCGCCGCAACGCATGCGACGTGGCGACGAACGTGAAAGGCGTCGTGATCACATCGCCGCCCGCCAGCCCCATCGCCTGATAAGCCGCCTCCAGCGCGACGGTCCCGTTCACGAACAGCGCCAGGTTCGTCTCGGGCACGCCCAGATATTCCGACAGCCGCAAATGAAACCGCTGCAGCATCGGGCCGTTGTTCGTCAACCACTGGTTCTTCCAGATCGTCTCGCATCCGGCCTTGAACGCCTCCAGATCCGGAAGAAAAGGACGCGTAACGAGAATTGGGTCGTCAAATCGTTTCATAACAGTCATCCTCCAAGGGGTCTCAGATGAGATAGGACAATGCCCGACCAAGACAGTACCAGTCATGCACACAAGCATGCCATGCCAGACGTTGGATGGGATTAAGGCCTATCGGCTTGAGCGAATACAGTTTCCCGAACTGACGCAAGGATCGCCCCGCCTCGGCGAACAGCTCCCTTCGCGACTTCGCATCCCGGTTTTTCTTCAGGTTCTTGCGAATGCACATCCGACAGGCGTCCTTCGCGAGCTCCTTGCGAAAGTCCGTGACCATCCGCTCCGGGATGCGCCCGGCTTTCAAGAAGACTTCGCTCGACAGGCGCACGCGCTCAAGGGCCGAATGCACATACTTGCGGTAATTCACGCGGCTCGTCGCCGAATGGGGATTCCACCGGTACGCATAGAGACGCGCGTCAATGATGACCTTCTTTGAGATCGCGGCATTGACCTCATACCCGAAGAAGAAGTCCCCCTCGTACTCCAGCCCGTCCCTCAGGCGAAGGCCTGCAACGGCAGACCGGCGGTAGAGCTTGTTCCAGCGCAAGATCCAGGCTCCTGGGGCCGTCTTGCGCAACCGATAGACCGACATGTCCGTGATCACCTTCTTACCGTAAGCGCCGACGTCATGGAATCCTTGCGGATAGGCGACTTCGGGCGCGACATTCACGAACGCGCACTCAACGACGTCGGCGCGCTCGCGTTCCATTTCGGAGACGAGGACCTCCACCATTCGCGGATGGACATAGTCGTCGCAGTCCACCATCAGATACGCGTCAAAGGCCTCGGGCAAGTCGTCCAGCAGACGATTGATGGTCGGCACCGCGCCATGATTCGCCCAGGCCTGAACATGCACCCGGCCCGGATTGTCTCGCGCATAAGCCCGCGCGATCTCCAGCGCCGCGTCCGTGGAGCCGTCATCGTGGCAGAACACCTCGACGCCCGGATAGGTCTGGGCCAGCAGGGAATCGAGGCACTGCGGAAAATAGGCCGCAGAATTATACACGGGAACAAGAACCGCGACTTTCATGCCGTTCGCCCTTGCCTTGACACGATCTTTTGGTTGAAGGACGCGTGGTTCGGACGCCAGCTGTCATCCATGCGCCGATGCCCGAAAACCCCCGTGTCGCACAGGGCGATCCTGAAATGGCTTTCGCGCCACCACGGGCAGTTCAAGATGTATTCAAGCTCCTGATGTCCGAGAATCGTCCGCCGCCGGGGATGGGACTCCGCCCATTCGGAAAGCCGCTCATAGAACGCCTTGGACACCATGAACGGCGACTCGGAGAAGTTGAGGATCTGCGAATCGACAATGTAGAAGTCCCCTTCCTTGCGAACCAGCCCCGGCAGTTCAAGGTCCGGATGCCTCTCCAGGAAGAGTTTCCCGACAAGCCTTCTCCGGGCCGCGAAGGGGCGCAGCGTCCGCCGGAGTTTCCGCACAAGAGTATCGCTCGCGTAATCCCCGGGCAGGGTCAAGCGCAGGTCTTCGCACCGCTCATCCAACTCATGCACGGCGAAATACTTGAAGAAATGGCTGCACGCATACCCGTCGCCCAGCCTCTGGCGATGGCGGAGCTGGACCATGTCGGCCTTGCCGCTCTTCAGGAGCTCCAGCGCCGCCGTCAGCCAGTAGCGCGTCTCTTCGGGAGTCGTCACGACGGGATGGTCGTTTTCAAGAAAGAGGACGTAATCGCCCTTGGCGATCTCCAGTATCTTCTTCTGCCCGCCCCAATTCCCCAGGTTCTCGGGGCCGCCGCAGGTACGCACGCCCATCTCCTCGCCCAACGCACGGTCAGCGTCCGAATACTGGTTGTAGTAGATGAAGAACTCGCCGCAACAGTCGTAAAGGCCCGCCGCTCGATAGGTCTCCAGCGAGTGGCGCGTCGTCACAGGCGATTTCCAGCCCAGAATCGCAATTGAAAGATCGCTATTCACGCGCATAGTATACCATATTTCTCCCGAAGACCTCTCAAGTACCGCGCCGTCTTGCGCTGCAGATTCTTCCGACGCACGAACGGGACGACTTCGGCAATCGGGATGAGCTTCTTGTCCACAGGCTCGAAGTCGATGAGCCGCAGACGCGTGGAACCGTCCGACAGGAACTGGATCTGCACGTTCGCGGGCTCGAAAAACGGAGCCGAGATGGCGATCAGCTCATTGAACAGTTCCTTGAGCTGCCGACAGCAGACGGCGGAAAAGACGGGATCGCGACGCTTTTTCATCTCATATTCGACCCGAATGATCTTGGACCCGTCCGCATTCGCCAAAAGTGACATCAAGACCCCATAGCCCCGTTGCTCGTCGAAAACGACCTCCACGACCTCAGGGAACGCGGCGGACACGTGCGGCCCGGCCTCTCGGCGATATCTCATCATCGCCTCGGCCTCCAGACAGTTGACGTTCCGACGGCGGTCAAACCGCGCGGTCTTCAGCATCACGCGGAAGCGCCAGCCCAGCTTCCGGTCCGAGTCCGCATCCTTCGGGTCTCGCAGGAACTTGACGCAAAAGCCCGTCTCGCCAATCCGGTAGCAGACGCGCCGCGCGCCGCGCCCGATTTCCACGAGGTCCTGCTCGCGCAGGAGATGCTCGTGCGGCGACACGTGGCGCGCGAAGCGGCTCCATTCGTCCCTGAAGAAGAGAACGGCCCAGTTAACCAGCAGGAAATGGCCGAAAAACTTCGTCATCTCCTGGGCCAGTTCGCGAAGCGAATGGCTCCCCCCCGGCCCGCCAAGGGCCAAAAACTGCCAAAGGTGCCTGTTTCGGACAAGGTTCGGCAGCAGTGAGACGAACAGGAGCCCCCAGACCAGCAGAAAAAAATGCCGATTGCGGCAGACTTCAGTGAACGCGCCCCACGTCGAGCCGCGCCAGCGAATGGCGCAGGCGACCGCCAGCAACAGGGACACGACGATCGGGACGATCTCCGGCTCGTCAAGGCCAAAGGCCGGCAATTCCTTCAAAAAAGGATCCAGCTCATTGACGGCAACGCCCAGGAAGACAAAGGCCATCGCCAGCAGCCCGCCGCGCCACGCCCGCCGCCGGACAGCCAGCAGACCCAGCGTCAGCGCCACGCCGGCCATCAGGGCCGACTGAAGAAGATGAAACGCAACCGTCGTCATCCCCGAGCCTTATGCCGCCGCCTTGGCCACGTCGGCGAGAGCGTCCCGGCGGACGTCCTCAAACGAAGAGGTGTCTATCGAAATTTTTTCCATGCGGCACATTATACCATTTGCCGCCATTCCGCCGCAAATCGTCTGAGCGCACCGCCCGGGCGGGAAATGGTAACGAAAATGATAATGGGAGGAGACGGCATCCGAAGGGAACCGACTTCAACCGGCTCACGAGGCGCCAGATCCGGCAGCTCGAGGACTGGACATATCCAAACCAGACAGGAGGCGGCTCTTCCATCCGCATGGAGACACCTCTTCCATCCGCATGGAGATGCCCCTTCCATCCGCATCGGTTGACGCGTCCGTTCCGGGTCGTCCCCGGCATCTCTGGGGTGGCGTTGTTCGCTTTTCTTCTTTGGCTGAACCCCCTGGTCTTCCTCTCTTCTTTGCTGACCCACTCCCTTTACAAGTCACCCGCACCGCCCGGGCCTTATCGCGCAAACGTCTCGGCAAGGCCCTGCACGACAAGCCGGAACCGCGACGCCTCGCGCGGGACACGCGGACGAAGCTCGGCAAGCGGGACTCCCCGCAGGCGTTCGCGTCGGTCCTTGGCCGTCTGCACCCGGTTCTCCACGGGCATGCGCATATTCGCGCGCACGCGGCGGCAGACGGTCTCGCCAAGCTCGCGCATCTCGGGCGCATACCAATGCCGCGCAAGCTCATACTGATGCGAATGGCAGTAGTCGCACGACGCATTCTCGAAAAGGACCTTCTCGAAGTCCGGGTTCCGGACCTTTTCGATCTCATTGAGCCGGAGATGCGATTCGTACAGGGAATAGTCCGCATGCAGCTCCAGAAGGTCGGCCATCAGGCCGCCCGCGCGCGCATAGGCCTCGGCCAAGGCCGCGACGCGCGCGCCGTCGCCGCGTCCCGCGCACCACACGCCGTAGGCTTTCAGCAGACGGCGGCAGAGGTCCGTGATCGCCCGGTCCGCCACCGTCCGCGCGAGGTCAACCGCATCCCGCCGCACGAACGCATCGCTCCAGTCCGCATCCGCCAGCGTCCGCAGCGCATCCCCCGCGTCCTTCAGGCTCTCCGGCGACTCATAGGACAGGCAACGGGACGCCTCCTCCTCGTCCGTGCAGTAGACGACGGTCCTCCCGTAGTTGTCGCCCCAGCCCAGCAGACGCGAAATCGGAATCGCCTTCTTCCACGCGCGCTTCATCCGCGCCGCCTCCGTTCCGTAGCGGCTCGCGCAGAACTCGTCCAGGACGGCCTCGATCCCGACAGCCCCCCGCCGCCAGGCGTTCTCCGTGAAGTAGCGAAGCGCCAGCGTGTCCGTGTGGCTGGCCTCCGGCCAGAAGAGAAAGCCCCTGCACATCGGGTCGTCCTTCACCAGCTTGAACCGCTCCTCGATCAGCGGATAGTTGGCGCGGATGTCGAGGGCGGACTCGTAAGCAAGGAACATCGAGTACGTGTAGGGGAACTTCCCGACGACGCCCCACTTGGTGAAGTTGTTGTTCACGCCCTTCATGTCCTCGGCGCCGTCCGTCGTCGCGTCGCCCTCGTAGTCCCAGATGACGGTGTGCGCCGGATCCAGCTGCGCGACGAGCGCGCGCACCTCCTCGGGACGCCAGGTGAAGTAGAAGTCCCACCCGGCCAGCAGGACCTTTGCGTCCGGATAGTCCGCGCGGGCCTTGCCGATGAACGTCTTGAGCGTCTCGACCTTGAGGTTCAGGTTGTCCGCCCGGCTCGCGAAGCACCGCCGTTCGCCAAGGCCGATGGTGTGCAGCAGCTCGGCCTTTCCGCCGCCGTAGGCGTCAACGGACGTCGTGGTGAGCTTCCAGTAGGCGTCCGCCCACTTCGGGTCGCGCACGTCCCAGACAAGCCCGCTCTTCTCGGAGTAGGTCCGCGTCGCCTGCGGCAGGAACGGCGGGTCCATCTTCTTCAGGAACGATTCCGGCGTCCGGGAATACCAGTGCGTCATCGTGCCGAAGTCTTCGGGAATCATAAGGCCGCGCGCGCGCCCGTAGCGCTGCACCGCCTCGCGCAGACGACCGCGAAAGTCGAGCGGCCAGAACAGCGAGCGGTTGTCATACCCCTTGCCCGTCCCTTCGAGCGGGCGCGACGGGTCAGGATAGGGCACGACATCCGGGAAGGCCCGCTGGAAGAGGTCGTCCTGCCCGATGCGGAGCATGAAGACGTTGAGCCGCCGCTTGAGGCACCAGTCGATCTCGCGCTTCCAGTCATCAAGCCCCCAGTGCTCGGCCTGAAAGCGCGTGAGGCCCCGGTGCGCGAAATAGCGGATCGCCCGGTACTCGAACCCGGCCTCCTCGTGCACGTCCAGCCCCGAGAGGTCAATCGCGCCTTTCGCCGGAACGATGTCGCCGTCCCAGAACCAGCGGCAGCCGCCACGCCATTCAAGGAGATCGTAAAGCCCGTACCACGCGCTGCGGACGTTCGATCCCGTCACGCGCACGCCCGCTGCCTCCGAGGTCAGCCGATAGGCGTCCTGGCCCGTCCGCGAAACGGACGGATCGACGGCGAAGGAAATCGCGCCGGACGGCATCTCCGTCCCCGTGATCCGTTTCCAGTACTTCGCCGCCTCTTCCTGCAAGGGCGCAAAGGAGACGGTCGCCAGCAGACAGACGGACAAGACGCTCATCGCTCAAAAACCTTATGAAGGACAGAACCGCCCGGCGGAACGACGATCGTCGTCTTCGCCCCCGTGGCGACCACGGTCACCGAGACCTTCGCCGTCTTCTCCGGTAGGAAGTCTGTCGGCTCGCGCTTGAACTGCACGACGCCCCGGTTGTTGATCAGCCAGACGAGATAGCCGTAGGAAGTCCTGTTCACGCCCCACTGGATGTCGCCCTCGACCAAAACGGGCATCGTCTCGCGCTGGATGCGCTCGAACAGGACGCCCAAGGACGCCTTGTCCGGGCACTCCGCCGACGGGTAGCGGTGAAGAACGCCGCCCCGGCGCTTGAACGCCGCGAGGGCCGCGACGTCGAGCTTCTTCTCGTCGAACCGCGTGCCCGCGACCAGCACGTGGCGATAGCGCGCGAGCGCCGCCGCGAAGTCCGCGCTCGGCTGGCCCGCATCGGGGCAGAGAACGTCGAACATCCCCGCGAAGCGCGAGTTGTACATGCACCCCTCCTCGCCCTTGCGGCGGTCGGGACGCAGGGCCGGATCTTCGCCGCGCATCGGGACGAGCGTATCGAAGATGTCCTTCTGGACAGTCCCTTCGAGCGCGTCATTGTATTCGGAATCGTAGTTTCCCGTGAACGGCTCGTTGAACGGCGTCAGAATCGCGAGCGGCGTCACCGTCTCGCCGCGCTCGGTGTTCATCGTCATCTTGTAGAACTCGTTGTACGCATAGGCGACGTGCGAGGGGACGAGATTGCCGTCCTTGTCCTTCTCCCGCATCCAGATCGCCCAGTGCTCCGGCATGATCCACTTCGCGCCGATCAGCCAGCCGTAGAGAACCTGTCGTGCGGCGAGCGACTCGGACTCGCCGCCGTAGGGGCACCACGTGTCCGACGTTCCGAGAAGGTAGTTCGCCCCGTACTGTTGCCTGCCGTCCCGTCCGTAGTTGATGGCGTTCTGCGCACAGTACCACATGAACGCGCGCCCCCACTGCCGCGACGCCCCGCGCACGAAAGGCCCCGACACGTTCCAGCTGTTGTAGGCCCAGTCCGGCGTCGCCTCGTAGAAGAGGTATTTCGCGCCAAGCGCCCCGAAGATGTGGAGATAGCCGGGCGTATTGCTGCACAGGCACGCGAAGTCCTTCTCGCCGAAGTTCATGGCGATGACGCGCCGGAGAGCCTCGCGCGCCCAGCTGACGCGATGGACGAGGCTCGTCTTCGACGGCGGCTCGAACGCGTCGTGGATATGCGCGCGAATCCCGTCCTCTTCCGGAAGGCTGTGGTAGTTGACCGTCAGGAAGTGCGAATCGCTGTCGATTTCCGAGAGGCCCTCGAACGCCAGCAGTCCCGGATGCTTCGCCTTCCACGCGGCATAGGCCGCCCGGTCGGTGCGGATCTCCTCGGCCTTCGGCAGGAAGAACGGCGGACGCATGAAGTTCAGCAAGACGAAGAACGGCTTGCCGCTGCGCGTGTAGTCGTTGTCAATCGTTTCCGCGCCGCCGGTGATGACCTCTTCGAGCGTGTAGGGATGGTCAAACCGCTCCTCGGGACGCGTCCGCCGCGCATAGCCCTCGGGATACAGGTAGGTGAGCGCCGTCATGCGCGGCACGGTCGTCTTCCCGCCGCCCGTGTAGAACGGCACGGCGTCCCGGAACACCTCCAGTTCCGGGAACGCCTGCGCCGTCTTGAACGGTCCTTCGGGAACGGAGAAGACGGGGACGAACGGCTCACCCGTCTCCGCCTTTCCCACGGCAAGACACCCCATCGCAAGCGAAACTGCTATCCACCGCATACGTCAATCTCCTATCGGATGATGAGCGTCGCGCCGCTGCGGTCCGAACGAAAGTTGATTCCGTTCGACCTCACGCGCACGACAGACCACGTGTCAAAGGCGGGCAAGGCCTCGCCGGACGTCACGCGCACCTCGCCCGACGCCGCAGCCGCCGCACGACTGGCGGCGACCTGATCCCAGAAGTCCGACGGCCAGGCCGGCTCGTCCGCAAACGCCCCGACGGCGTGCGCAACCAGACAGAACAGGAAAATTCGCTTCATGGCAAAGGCCTCCGTCAGTCAACGGCCGTCATCGGGATCGGGCAGCAGAAGCGGATGGCAACGCCGCCCCAGTCGGCCCATTGGTCACGCGAATTGCGGTACGCCGAGCGCAAGTCCGCCGGACGGCTGGAACACGCGCCGCCGCGATAGACCCGGTACAGCCCCGCGCCAAGCGCCTCGGCCTCCTCTTTGGTCGGGCCCTTCGGATCAAGCGACGCAAACACGCTCGTGTCCTCCGCATACCAGTCCAGGCACCACTCGTTGCAATTGCCGTGCATGTCATAAAGCCCCCAGGCGTTCGGTTCCTTGGTCCCGACTTCCGCGACCATCGCCTTGCCGTTGGCGTTCTTCTGCGAATTCGCCTTGTAGACGGCGTACCGGTCGGCATTCTCGTCCGTTTCCGCGTCCTTGCTCGTCAGGTTGCCGCCGTTGCAGAAAGCCGCCCCGCTGCCGCCACGGCAGGCGAACTCCCATTGCGCCTCCGTCGGCAGGTCGAACATGAAGCCGCACGCCTTGTTGCGGAACTTCTTCGCCAGGCTGCTGTTCCCGACATTCGCATGGCCGCCTTCCGGCCACGCCGTGCCGCGACAGCTTCCATATATCGGCGAAAACGGCGTCTTCCAGTCGTCTTCCGTTCCGTAATTTCCGTTCCCGATCAGGTTGAACTGCCGGTAGGTCGTCTCGTAGACGGCCATGTAGTAGTCGCGCGAAAGCGTGACGAGATGCGGCGTCTCGTCCGCTTTGCGCCCGATTTCCGCCGCAATGCCCTCGGACGGCGAGCCCATCCGCCACTCGACGCCGGCGGCGGGAATCCTCCGGAAGAGCATCTTCTCCGTCTTGTAGATGTCATTCGTGACGCCGCCCGGCACCGCATCGGCCGAATCGTAGTAGCGAATCGTGTCCTTCATCACGAGGTCAACGGCCATGTAGTCCGGCGGCGAATCGTGGGTATGCGCGATGACGACGGCCTGCAGCGACTGGCCCTCGACGACCCGATTCGGCCAACTGTCCTTGGGTTGCCACGTGATCGTGCGCACGGCCGAATCCGACGGGGACAACTCCTTGTTGACGTCGCCGCCCACATTCGCGAAATTCGCCGCGCCGATCGAGACGCCGTTCGTCTGGATGTCCACCGTCACGATGGCCTTCTCTCCCGTCAGCCTGTAGGTGACCTCAACGAGGCGGGAGGCCTCTCGCTGACGAACGGAAACGTCACTGACGACCGGGAGCCCATAAGCCCCCCCTACGCCAATCAGTGCACAAAGAGCCGCCATTTTCAGAGTTTTCGATGGTCTTTTCATTTTGCCTCCTTAATTCGTGTTAGATCCTGCTGAGATACAGGATTGATTTCAACGCGAATTATAGCAAAAGTCCGCCGCCCCTCCAATATTCGTTTTCACAAGAACATCTACTCGATTTCACAACGAGGTCCGCTTCACCTAAACCTAACTGTCGCAGTTGAAGCCGCCCAAATGCGGCTTCAACCCTTATTTGCAGGGGTTGGAGCGTGGCGACGCCTTCACCACCTCTGGGTGAAATGTGGCTTCGGCGGGATGTCCGCCGCTTGACTTGTCTCTGCGCCCCCTTTGTGCCAGCGGCGGAGCCGCGCCCTGTGGCGAGAGAACGAAATGAAGGGAAAATGAAGGGGGCTTCAGTTATCGATTGGAAAAGCAAGCGGGCTGGCGACGGACAACACACGCGGGACGAGCGCGGGGACAGACCCCTCCGCGCCTCCCGCGTCTCTTAGGCACGCGCGAGAAGTGAACGCGTTCATTCAATCAAGAGAACGCGTTCGTTTGCCTAAGAGAACGCGTTCACTTGGTCAGGAGAACGCGTTCGTTTGCTCAAGAGAACGCGTTCACTTGGTCGGGAGAACGCGTTCGTTTCCTTTTGGCTCCTTGATCTCCCCGCCGTGCGCACCCAAGAAAAGCCCTGAGCGCGAGAAGAGACAGCTCAGCGTCTCCACCAGACGACTTTCGGCACGGCGGTCTCCCACGCCTTGAGGACCGTCTAGGAAGCCAGCGCGCGCACATAGTGGTGTCCGCACTCGGCCTCATCGAAGGGATTGCGCCGCCGTCCGTCGTAGCGGGCACGGACGTCGCGCACGACCTTCTCGGCCGTGGCGAATTCGCCACGCTGCGCAAACGCCGCCGCGACAATGTACTCGAAGCCCGTCATGCTCTCCCCATAGTACGGGAACGGCTTCTCCGGCATGCGCCCCTCCGGATACCACGCCATCCTGAGCGCCGGCTCGTCCGGGAGAACGAAGTCGCGCCCGCAGTTGTAGCGCGGCCCCGCGCTACCGGACGCGCACCTCTCCAGCACCGTCGCCCGTCTTTCGCCAGCATTCATAGGCCCTGAGGATGACCTGCAACTGGCCGTCCGCCGCCGCGATGACGTCCCGCGCATTCGCTGGGTCGAGCGGCAGAGGCGTCCGGAAGGCAATCCGTCCGTCGTCGTCCAGCGCGTAGGCGAGCCAGGTTTCCACCATGCCCTGCGCGAGGTCAGGCCAGAGATCGACGAGTGCGTGCTCGTAGCCCCAGACATGCGTACAGTTCCCGTAGCAACTGCCCTCGCCGTCGAAAACGCCCTCCCATCCGAAAAAGCGTCCGTCCGACGTGCGGAAGCACGTCTCGGTGCGAAGCGTCGAAAGATTGAACAGCGCAGCCTCCTTCACGACGTCGGGGGCCGGCAAAGCGAGGACGCCCCGAACGAAGCCGACCGTCCCCGACTCCAGCGCGGGGAGTCTCCCGAAGAGCGTCTCCGCCGCCGACTCGGCCGTCGGGAATCGCGCCGCGTAGTGGTTGCCGACATCAAGCGCGGGGTCGAACGCCCCTCGGAACGTCCGACCGCGCGGGACGCCCCCGCCCCAGGCGACGCGGTGGGGAAAGCACCAGGCGAGGGCGAACGGCACACGGCGGGACGCCCCCACCGGCAGCTCAAACGAGACGGAGACCGCCGCCGCCGGAAGGTCGGCGCGAGCGTCCGGGTCGGCGTGATCCTCCGCACGCCCCGTCTCGACGAACCGCTTCCAGAAGCGGTCGAGCCGGACTCTCCAGCCCAAGTCGGCGATCCGCGTTGCCATGGAGACTTCGCCCGCGCCGTCCGGGACGGCAAGCGCGAGCCGCCCGCGCGACGCCGCACATCGCCGAGGCCAGCAACAGGGCGCAAACCGATGGCACCGTCATCGTGCCGCCCCTTTCAGGATGACGATATCGCCAGCCTTCATGCGCAGCCTGACGGACGGACCCAATCCGCAACTCGCTCCGGAGACCACATCCACGACCTCGCCCGCGAATTCCGTCTCGACCGTGAATGTCGCATCCTCGATGGCTTGCACTGTCACGAATCCGTTGCCCGGCCAGACGACGGCCCGGCCAACCATCTCACGCGGCAGAAACGCGTGCGCCCGCGCGATACGGCCCGCACAGGCGACAAGCCCGACCGGAATCTCCGGAATCCCGCAAAAGATCGAATGCCCGCGACCGTCCGCATTCCGGCGAACGGCGACGGCCGCTGACCCGTCCGGCCATGTCGCCAGCACCTCCTGTGCCGCTGCGTCAGCCGCCCGGAAAAGCGGCGCGATCGGCGTCGGGCTCGCAACGGACCAAGCGGACGGCAACCCGAACCGCTGTCCACGTTCGGTCGCTCGCACGGCGACATTGGTGACGGTCACGGGCTGAAGATCGAACCCCGTCACGCCGTCCGGCGGCGCCCAGCACCAGACGCGCGTCACGTCGGAACGCGCCTTCACGTAGGTGCGCAGTCGCTCCATGTCTCGGGGCCGCCATGTGCCGAAGTGAATCTCCGCCTTGACGTCCGGCGGATTGTCCAGGATGTCTTCCAGCAGATATTGTCCGACAGAATAGCCGCTCTTGGGAAACTGGTCCCGCGACCGCCGCAAGCAATCGTAAACGGGGACGTTCCGCCCCTTCGTCAGCCGAAGCCGAATCACGCTCTCCTCGTCGCAAACAGCCGCAATGTCGATGGGGCGCAAGGGCCGTTCCAGCATCTCCCGCTCGAACCGATGCAGGTCGGCGGCAATCGCCCAAGTCGTCGGGTCCGAGTACCAGCCGCTGCCAAACAAGTCCATCCACCAGCCGCCAAGACCGCGCGCAACCTCCATCCCGACGGTGCGCGTCATCACCCGACGGTCGCCACGCACGTCCGGCGTCAAGGAGAAACGCATCTGAACCTCGCGTTCGCTGACGGCATGCGTGCGCAAGTCGTCCTCGTTGACCCACAGGATGCCATGGCGGACGATGGTCTCCGCCGGGCTCATCACGGACGACACGCCGCCGATCTCGTCGCGCCCGGAATACGCCTGCGGACCCGAGAGCACGTCGATGAACGAACCCCAGCGTTTCAGCAACCGCATCAGCCCGTAGTGCCCCGTGTTCGCCGGACCGATTCCGTTCCCCGCATGCTCCCAGCTGTAGCCGTAGAACGACAGGACGAGCTTTTTGCCGTCCGTCGCCTCGCGGCAGATTCGCGCCAGTTCGCCCACAAGATCGACCATCTCCTCCTGCTGAAAGCGGGCAAACGCCAAGATTCGCCGATCCTGAACCGGGTCGAAGAACCGTTCGGCGGATGTCTCGCCGGCATGACGCGCCGCCGGCGTCGGCACCTCAGCCGTCGCGGCGTCGGGATCGCCCCGCTCCGCCAAGTAGGCGCGAAAGGCGTTCCGCGTCTGCACGTCGTAGCCGTGCAAGCGGCTCTGGGAATTCCAGTAGAACCACTCGGCGGTGTTCTGCCCGGAGAAGTGAATGCCGGCGAAATTGTCCGAAAACGTCTCCATGAAGTGCCGCACGACCTTACGCAAGTAGTCGCCGGCCTCCTTGCGGTAGAGGCGCGACGAGACGCTGGCCCAGTCCCCGGCCGGACCGTTCTCCAGGAACATCGTGTGGTCGGGATTCTTCCGGCACCACCAGACCGGCGCGTTGACGCTCACGCGCGGAATCAGCAGGGCGTCCGGAACGAGCGACAGGATCTGCCGCGCCTGCGCGTCAAACGGCGCCCAGTTCTCCTCTCCTTCCGGGAACCAGCACAGCGGCGCGAAGTAGGAAATGAACCGACAGCCCGCCGCCCGCGCCTGACGGGCGTCCGTGCACAGCGTCATCAGCTCCGCGTCGTCCCACGGAACCGAGACGGCGTGGTAGCGGTAGGCGCCGGGTTCCTGCTGATGTAGGTTGACCTGAAACCAGTCCAACCCCGAGCCGCGAATCTCGAATGACACGCAATACGTCTTCTCGGCCTCAAGCGCAAGCGGATCGGTCTGCAGGACGGGATGCTTGCCGTCTTGCGGACGCGCCTGCAGATGCCGCGCCGCGCCTTCGGGCGGCCGCACGCAGAGACCGCGCACCTCCCAGCGACCGTCTCGATTCTCTTCGGTGACGAACCGAAAGACGCCGCTCTTGACAGCCGTGTGCGGCGTGAGACGCATTTCGTGCCGCCGCCAGTCCGTCGCGAGAGGAATCCGACGGCAGTTCGACCGGCCCCAGAACATGCGCGCAGGCGTCACCTCGCCGTCCACGACAACCTGCGGACGTCCCGCGCGCCGTTCCACGCGGACGACCGGCCCCGTGAGCCGAGGTTTCTCGTCCGCCCTTGCGGATGCTGCGGCCATGCACAGGCCCGCCCCCAACATGAGAACGACTGTCTTCATCTGATAATCAGCCTTAAGCCAGGACTCGGCACCAGTTCACCCGATTCAGACAGGCCGGCCTTCACGCCGTTGAGGCGGACACGCCTCAGCTGCGCAAACGTCAGGGCGCTCGCATTGTCGCCGAACCGGACGCAGGCCCCTTCCGCACATTCAACGTCGATGCGGCCCTCGCCCCAGGCCACAGAGGCCGAATCCGTGAACGCCAACGTCTTGCCCGCCGCAACGGACAGCGCACACGCGCCACCGCCAGTCACCAAAGGCCCGAACGACGCGTTCTCGTGGAATCTCATTGCCCCGCCTTCCACGGTCAAGGCGCCGGATATCCGGCACCCCTTCTCGAAGACTGCCGCGCCAGCCCCGGCTTTCCGCATCTTCATGCCGCGATAGCCCTCCGCCGAATACTCACGAACCTCGCCCTTAAAGAGGACATCTTCATCCGCCACCACGGAGAACGTCCACTGCGGAGCCACCAGGCGCACGTCCCCGTTGACGACAAGCCCACCGTCTCCTGACGCGGACCAAACCGCATCACCCTTGAAGCCCACGTCAAACGACGTCCCCGTGGGCATCTTCAGGCAGCAGTCGCCGTCGGCCGTCACCGAATTGAAGTAGCCGCCGCGCGTTCCCGTCCAGTTGACCGTCGCTCGGTCGAGGAACAGCCGGTCGCCATTGCTGATCGCGTAGCCGGCGTCGGAATTGAGGACCGAGCCGGCCTCCAGCAGGTAAGTGACGAACTGCGCCCCCTCGGCGGTTCCGCCGACATGGAGATTGAGAACACCGCCATTCTTCACCGTGACCACCGTCCCTGTCGCGACAGGAGCGTCTGAAACCGACACCGCGCAGGCGTTCACGACCAGCCCGCCCGTGAGGCTCTTCTCTCCCGACCAAACCACGCGGGCGGGTCGTGTGACAACATAAGCGAAATTGGCGAGTCCATAGCCAGACGCCGTGGCCGACCCCGCAATGCTCGTGCCGTTCTCCGGCCAATTCACCGTGTCCGTCAGCATATCCGTGCCGTAGCCCGCCGCTCCCTTTGCCTGTGCGGCCTTGATCACCTTGCCCACGATGTCCAGTCCCCGCTGCGCGAACTGAACCGCAACCGCCTTGAGATAGCCCTTGTCGTTCAGCCAGTGGAACTGGACGGTGAAGGACGTCCGCTCGTCGTTCCACTGTTCCTGGAGCGGCTCCAGATTCAATTCGCCGCTCGAATTGCACCAGCCGCCGCCCATTTCGCCCGCCGTGACATTCAGGGCGCCGATCGGCGTGTCGGTCGCGACGACTTGGTCTTGCGCGGTGAGGAACTTCCCGAACACAAGGCTTCGGGCCGTCTCTCCCGTCCCCTTGTATTCGAGGATGCCGTCGCCGGAGACCGGCACGGCGACCGTCAGATCCTCGTCCGCTGTCACCGTCAGCCTCCCGACGTTGATGACAAGGCCGTCCGCGTCCGCCGGCAGGTCGGCAATCGTCTCGGCCGTCCCCGCCACGATGTCGAAGACGCCATAGCCGATGCCGTCAGCCGTCGTCGCGGCAACTTGGGTGAAGTTCGTCTCCGCCATCCGCGTGCCGATGGGGGCATTGTCAGACCCGCATCTGTCCACCGAGGCGACGATGCTGTCGCCAGACTGGCGGAAACGGGCGCGGACAACCTTCCGCAGCCCTTGCATCGCCTGAAACTGCACGGCAAAGCCCTCTTCCGTTCGGTCATAGATGACGCCGACGGCAGGGATCGGTTCGCTCCCGATCCAGTTGCCATGCATCTTGGCCTGAAGAGAGACGACCTCCTGCAAGGAAGCCCCCCCCCCCCAGAGGGTTTGCTCAGTCCTCTGCAGGAACCTGGGATACGCCGTGTCGAAACGAAGGTCGTACACGGCGGACTCCGCCCAAAGAGCGGAAGCTCCGAACGAGGCGACCGTCAGGCCGACGCACAGGCGTACGCACAGGCTCATCTTGTTCTTTTCCATTCTGGTCTTGTTCATTTTCGTTCCTCCTTGAGTTCGGCAATCCGCCACATTCGCGTCTCGCCGTTTTTCAAATCCACCGTCACGGACGCCACCCTTTCGCGCGGCGCGGTGCGTTCGTAGACCTCATACGGCACGCAGGGCCGCCGGAACGTGACTGTCCGCAGACCGTCTCCCGTCGCATGGATACAGACGTAGTTCTCCGAGGCGTACAGGACGTCCCCCTGCGTCGCGAAAAGATGGACGCCCGAAGCGCGCGCGAGCCCGGCCAGAAGATCCCACTGGACAGTCGGCGTCGCGCAGTAGACGGACTTGACGCCGTTCGTCCTAACCGCCGCGAGCGCCACGCTCCCGTCCGAGCAGTAGCGGCCCAGCACCGTTGCGTTGGGGTCTGTGACGCGGAAACCGGGATTCAGGTAAGCCGGGCGAACGAGCGGACGGTCCAGCCAGATGTTGCTGTGGACGTCCGCATCGATGACTCCGTAGCGTCTGCCCGCCTTGGCCGGAGAAAGCCGAATTTGCGGCTCCAGACGAAAGTGCGGGAAGATCGTGCGGTCGATTGACTCGACTTTCATGCCCACCGTTTTCGAGATGTTGTCCGCGTGCAGCCGCGCCTCCGCCGCGCGGTCGACGTAGCCGGCCGCGTACAGCCACAGCACGGTCGCCCCGTTGCGCCCGGCCTTCCGCCAGACGCGCACGCGTTCCGCCTCGGTCAGGTCGTAGGCGTTGGCCATTACGTACAGCTTGTAGTCCTGCATCTTCGGATGATCGAGGTCATCAATGTAATAGCGATCGACGGGCGCACCGATTCGTCCGAGGTCCGACGTGCGCCAGTAGTCCAGCGCCAGTTTCGACGTGTAGTCGGAGACGACATGCACCGAGCGCAGGCTGTAGACGAGAGCGATCTCGTTCCGCCTGGTCCGATCTGCGGCAAAGGCCTCCACCGCGATTTCCTGCTGGCGGCGGAACAGTGCGAGAATGCCGTCATCCTCATACCAGCCGTTCCCCATGTCGAACCACCAGCCGTACAGGTCTTCGCAGAGGTTGCGCCCGAAGTCCCGCTTGAGCGTCGTCACCGCGTCTTCCGCCGCATACAGGGCCATCGCGTCGCGCTGCAGCCACGGCTTTGACAGGTGCGTGCGGCTGTCGTCCTCGCAGACGTAAAGGCAATTGCGCAGGCGAAAGGAGTCCGGCGCCTCGCGCTGGGCAACGATTCCCCCCGGCTCCCGATTGTTGTACGTTCCAGGCGCGGCGAGAAAATCCACCACCCCCGAATCCAGTATCTTCAGCGTCCCCGTCGCCGTGCCCAAGGCATAGTAGCCGGTCTCAGCCAACGCCCCATAGAAGGCTCCCACCAAGCGATCGGGCGAAACCGCCTTCAGCGTCCGCGCGAAGTGGATGATCGTGTTCGCCACGCCCTCGTGCCAGGCGTCGTAGAAGTCCGCCACATGGCACGCGCGGTCCAGGTCGAGGAACACGCCGCGACTGGAAACGGAGGTCTTGTCGCCCTTCGCGCCGACCGTTCGCCCGGCGGACTCCCAGTTCCGCAAATGGCCGAGAATGCGCGAGTCGGCCTTGAAGATGTGGTCCTGCTCGTCCGCCGTCGGCACCAAGGGACGCGCAAACGTCGCTTCCGGTCGCCGCCAGGCCTTCCGCAGCGCCTCGACCGTGCCGTACTTCGCGCGCAGGAACCGCTCGTATTCCGCGCGGAACGGCTCGCAATGTCCGGCGGTGCGCCCCTCCGGCGTGACCATCCCGATCGGATAGTACCATTCGCTCGTCCCGCCCGCGCAGAGAAGCGTGCCGATCACCCGGTCCGCCACCTCGCTCGCGTCCATGACCGCGAAGAACTCACGCAGCGCCTCCGCACCCCGTTCGCGCCATTTCCCCGAACAGAGCGACAGCATGCCGCTCAGCGGCTCTCCGCCAATCGTGCTGCAGACCACCTTGCGGCGCGAGCCGTCATCGTATGTCACCATTTCCTCGGGATGCGCCTCGACCCATGCCGCCGGCGGACTCACGTTCAGGCGAAGGATGACGCGCGCGTCCGGGACAGACCGAAGAAGTTCGCGCACGGACTCAACGGCCGCATGCGCACCATCAGGCCAGCCCTTGGCCTTGTTGGCGGGGCTGCGCCAACTCGTCGCGCACGTCACGTAGAACACGCGCATTCCCGCCGCGCCGAGCTTGCGGTAGTAGGCGCGCTGTTCAGCTCTCGGTCGCGGATGCCACGTCTCGAACACCAGCATCTGCATCGGCGGCACGGCCTTCCCGTCGATCAACACGGCGGGTGCGCCGTTGTGCGGCCCAACCAGTGCCGCCCCCAGGACGAGTGACGCAAACGCAAGCCCCATGCGCTTCTCCTTACCCCACCTTCGCGATCTTGCCGGACTGGATCGATTCGTAGCAGCCGAGCATGGCCTCGATCGTCTGGCGGTGCCACTTCAGGTTGATGAGCGGCGTCTTGTGCTCGCGGATGCAGGAGACGAACTCGTCGATGAGGCCGATCCACTCGTCGAAGTACGTGTACTGCACGGTGTAGCGGTCGTTCGGCGCACCGTTGTGGTAGACGTTCGGCCCGAAGCAGTCGCATGTGAGCATCCCCTTCTCGCCCGTGATCGTGAGGTTCACCTCCATGCGCTTCGGGAAACGCTCCCAGCCCGGACCCGGGACTTTCAGCTTTTCCTCCAGCCGTGACCACGACGGATCAAAGAGGAACGCCGTGCCGTCCTTCATCTTGCCGACGGCCATCAGCATGTCCTCGACCTTGAGGCCGTCCCGCAGGTTCGGCGCGACTTCGGCGTAGATGTAGTCGAAGTCCGATCCCGTCAGGTGGCGGATGAGGTCGAAGACGTGCGGATGGTCGCAGAGCGCGCCGCCCCTGAAGCGCGGATCGCCCTTCTTCAGGTGTTCGACCTTGCCGAAGCTCGCCTTCGGGTCGCCCTGCCACGGGAAGGCCCACACCGGCGAAAGCGTGATGTTCGTCGCCTGCACGGCCTTGACCTTGCCGATCGCACCGTCCCGGATGAGCTTCTTCAGGCGTTGGACAACGGCATTGTAGTGCATCTCCAGCTCGATCTGACAGACGATGCCCGCCTTGTCGCACATCGCGATCATCTCGTCGTATTCCCTGCGGTCGAAGGTCGGGATCTTCATCGAGAGGATGTGGATGCCCTTCTCGGCGCACCACTTCATCTGCGCGAAGTGCTGGTCGTTCGCGGACGCGATGACGACGGCCTCGATGTCGGGATGGGCCTTGTACATCGCCTCGGGGTCGAGGTAGCACGGCACGCCCGTCCGGTACAGCTCATAGGTCTTCTTCGCGTCCGCGTTCTGGGCGCAGGAGGCGACCCAGTCGAGCTTCTTGTTGTCGAGAAGCGTCTGGTAGTACTTGCGGGTATGGCCGTGGGTCATGCCCATCATGGCGATCTTGACTGGTTTCATTAGCGCACCTCCGCAACCTTGATGGATTCGTTCGTGTCAATTCCTCTCTTGAGGGCGATGGCCTTCGCGGCCTTGGCCCTGTCGGCGGCGAACGCGAGCGCGGCGGCCTTCGTCGCCTTGGCCCACGCGGCCTTCCAGACCTTCGCGTCCGCGCGTTTCTGCAGGAGCGCGAACGCCGCGCGGACGTTCCAGACCTCCTCGTAGCTGAGGCCGAAGAGCTCCGTATCGACGTCCGTGTACTCGACGAAGTCCTTCACGTCCCAGCAGCGGATCGAGGCGTGCGGCGTGTGGGTGTCGACCGTCTGGTCACAGGCGACGCCGCGCTTGGCGATGATCTCGTGGCGGTCGTAGCCGAGTTCCGTCTTCGGCAGGTTCGCGCCGATCTCGACGGAGACGTTCACGTCGTTCGCGAGCTTGGCGAGGACGTTGATCGCCGCGCCGTTCGCGACGGCCATGACGCGCACGACGTCCGCCGCGCCGAGATAGGCCGCGAGGTCGAGTTCCTTCGCGAGCATCGCCTGAAGGTCCGTGCCCTTCGGCGCGAACGCGGCGAAGCGGAGCGTCGAGACGCCCTCGAGCGTGCCGTTCTCCGTCATCTTCTTGAGCTCGACGATCTTGCGCTCCATGCGCCCCGGCAAAAGCGGCGTCGCGCCGACATGGCAGTGGCCGTCCCTGAGCGCGATCTCGCCTTTTGCGGCCCCGTACTTCTCGCGCAGGAAGTCGAGCCCCTTGTTCATTTTCTTGATGTTCATTTCGTTTCCTTGCTTGAATTCCAAATAGTCGTGTCTTTGAGGTTTCGCGCCTTGTCCCCGGTTCAGTTGTCGAACCACCAGCTTGGCGGAATCTGATATTCGACGTGTCCCGTGTCGCGGTAGTCCGACACCTTCATGTCGTGCCCCACCATGCGCAAGGCCCGGTCAAACATGACATCGCTCTGCGGCGTCGTGCCATAGCGCCCATGCGAGGGCGTTTTTGAGCCCCAGGCCGCCGCCGAGGCGAAGCGGTAGATCTTCGGCCAGTTCCAGCCGTGCAGACTGTTCCATGTTGTCTCAAGGAAGCCGAATCCGCCGATTTTTGCGATGGAATCCGCCATCGGCTTCATCGCGTTGAAGTTCAGCCAGGGGCATCCGACGACAGGGAACCCCTTGTCGTGGAAATGCTTCATCGTCGGCCAGTTCCTGCGCGTTTCCTTCATGTCCCCGTAGGAATACTGCCAGTCGCAGATGATGACATCGCGCGGCAAGGCATCCGCCAGCTTCGCCGTCAGCGTCGATCCGCTCGCGATGAACCCCTTCCAGCGCGGGTCCGCGCTGTCCAGCAACATGTCGTGCCAGATCATCGCTCGTGCGTCCTGCTCCTTCGCGAAGGCCACCAGCCCCGAAATGTGTTCGCAGACGAGTTCGCCGTATGGACGCTTCCGGCAGTCGGGGCACGTCGGCGGCTGTGCCTCGTCACAGCCAAAGTGGATGTACGGCGGACGGTCGAACGTCTCCAGCATCTCGGCGATCAGCTCGCGCAGCACCTTCTGCGTCTCGGGATTCGTCAGGCACCAGTTCCAGCCGCCCGGCTCATAGAGCGGCTCGTACTCCGGCCGCAGGTCGAGGACGGAATGCTTCGACGTGCAGCTCCGCGCGGCTCCGGCGTGTCCGTACGCGGCGATCTGCGGGATGAGCGTCACGCCGAGGTCCTTGCCGAGCGCGACGAGGCGACGAACCTCCGGCTTCGTCATCTTCGCGTCCGGCCAGCTCCACCACGGATGCTTTTCGCTCCTGAACATGCCCCACGGCTCCAGAACGACGTAGTTGAACTTCATGAGCGCGGCGAGGCGAATCGCGCGCTCAATTTGTTCCTTGCGTATTTCAGGGAACCAGCAGAGATGGAGGCCGCGAAACGCGAGATGCGGCGCATCGGAGATCGCGAGCGTCGGCAGGAGGTGTCCTGCCGTCTTGAACATGCCGCGTTTCGCGATCGCGAGCTGGCGAATCGAATACGCCGCCCAGCGCACGCCCGCGAGGGTGCGTGCGGCGATCTTCACGCCCGTCGCGTCCGCCCGGACGGCGTAAGCCTCATCGCCGTTCCGAAGCGCGAGTCCTGCCGCGCCAGAGACGGCCTTCGGCGCAAACGCGCCGTACCAGTCGGCGAAGTGGTCGTTCAGCCAACGCACGGCTTCCGCGTCGGAGCAGTCGACCGTGACGGTCGTCTTCTCGTCAAACGGCACGGGCGCGTCCATGTCCGAGGACAGTTCCACGGGACACGGCATCGGCTCCAGCTCGATGGCGTCGGGATTCGCCGCATTCCCGGCCCAGACGACGGACGGGGAAAGCGCGACAGCAAACAGAAGACCGTAAACGCCTCTCTTCATCTTAACGCTCCCGATACTTTGACAAAGGACAACGGACAGGCGACATCCGCACTTCTCCTTCTTTCCAACTTCTTTGCTCACAGACATTTCACAAGCGGCTTGTATTTCGCGAGGTAGGCCGCGTTCTTCTCGTCACCGCCCGGCGCATTCGCCGAGTTCCAAACCGGCGGCACGATCCCGCGCTCGACGCACTGGCGGCAGCACTCGATTTCGAGCAGATGGGCAATCGTGAAGTCCACCACGTTCGAGACGGGGCCAATCGGCGTCGCCAAGCCCGGCACGTGCACGACGGCGTCGCCCACGGGGTTGTAGTCGTCAATGCAGACGTCCGCATAGTCGAACAGGTTCTTGCCGTTCGGGTGGCGAATGAAGTGGTCCTTCGGCATCTCCTTCTGCCAATAGGAACTCGCGACGGCGATGATCTTCAGGCCGCGCTTTCGGCACTCCTCCGCCGCGTCAATCGTCGCGGGGTTGATGCCGATGTTGTGGAAGAAGATGACGACGTCGTCCTTCTGCGGATTGTAGTACTTGACGATGGACGCGCCAAAGTTGACGGTGCGTTCCAGCTCCAGGTACTTGAGCGCCTGATTGAAGACGGAGAGAGCCGTCTCCATCATCGGGTTGACGTTCGCAAGCCCGCCTGCGCGGAAGAACATCTCGCCCATGGCGAGCGTGGTGTGTCCGCCGCCCGCGTAGACGTAGATAAGCCGGTCGGCCGCAATGGCGTCCGCCATCAGCTTGCCGGCCGCGCGGATGTTCGTTTCCTGCTTCTCGGCGACTTCCCTGATGTTGGAGATCGCCTTCTCAATGTATCCGTAGTCATTTATCATAAACGCGTTCCTTCTTTCTTGCCTTTCACTTCCTGCAGACGCGGCGGTAGTTCTCGCCGATCGTGTCCCAGAGCTTGAGAGCGTCCGGTGCACCGACGACGGTGCCATAGCCGCCGCGATACGTCCACGCCGCAAGGCGATCGACGCCCGCCGCCTCGGCGATGTCCACCCACTTGGCGACCTGCGCCCAGTCCTTCGGCTGCTTGTAGTAGCCCATGAGCCAGCGCTCGGACTTCTTGCCGTACTTCTTCGCGATCGCGACCGTGCGCGCCGTGATGTCGCGGTAGAAGTCCTCGGGCAAGGCCCAGTTGACGATTGTCGTCGAGAAGACGTCGAAGTAGGGACAGGCCCCAACCAGGTCCCAGTTGTCGTAGCCGCGATACTCCGAGACGTAATAGCCGTTCTGTGTCGCGTGAACGCAACACGTGATCTCCAGCTTCGGGTCAATCTCCTTCAAGGCCTTTGAGGTGTCGGAGAGGACGACAAGCGCCTCACGCCAGCGGAACAGCTTCACGTCGTTCGTCATGTAGCGCGGCATCGGGTAGCCGTAGTAGTCCTCGAACCGCTTGCGGCAGACGGGGCAGTAGCACGTCCAGTCGTCGGCGACGCCGCCCGTGATGGAGGCAATGCCCTTCGGGAAGGCGTAGTGCGGTTCGTCCCAGAAGAAACCGTCCGGATTCGCCTCTCGCGCAAGCGTCGTGCAGAAGTTCTTGAAATAGTCGCGGTAGGAGTTCGTGTTGAAGCAGGCGTAGGGCAGTCTTTCGCCGGTGAGGGCCGAGACCTGGCGGTTCTCGACATTGTCCTGCAGGAACTTCGAGACCTGCTCGCCGCCGAAGTACTTGCCGTTGCCCCACGGGTCGATGAGGACCTTCAGTCCCAGTTCGTGCGCCTTCGCGACGATGGCGGGGATGTTCGGACGCCAGAAGTCGAAGTCGAACTCCGTCACGGCGAGGATGACCTGCGTGACGCCATGCGCCTTCATCTCCTTGAAGTCGGCCTCCGCATGCTCGACGTAGTTGAGACCGTAATAGCTGATGGATGTTTCTGTGATCATAAGTGATTAGGTTTTAGGTGTTAGGTTATAGGGTTAGGTTCGATTCCATTCAATCATCTGCCTTCTTCGCAAACAGCGTCTCCAGCTCCTCCAGGGTCTTGCCCTTCGTCTCAGGGATGAAGCAGGACGTGATGAAATACAGCACGCCGTTCACGGCAAAGAAGAAGAACATCGAGTACCAGCCCCAGCGGTTGACCCACGGCAGGAACGTCGAGGCGAGTCCCCACGCGACGAACTGGTTCATGAAGAGCGCGATCGCCATGCCGTTGGCGCGGATGCGCTGCGGCATCAGCTCCGAGAGGACGAGCCACACGCAGATGCCCGGCCCCAGCGCGTAGAAGACCTGCATCAGGAAGAACGCCGCCAGGCACAGCCCGCCCGTCACCGCGTTCGCCGCGACGCCAAACCGCTCGATGACAAGGAAGACGCCGCCAATTGCCGCGAGGCCGAGCGTCATCCCCGCCGTGCCGAGCTTCAGCAGGAACGTGCGTCCTTTTTTGTCGACGAGCACGGCGGCGACGACCGTCATCAGCAAGTTCGTCAGCTTGATCGCGAAATCGCCGACATTGCCGAGCGAGCCCGCGAACCCCGCCTTGTGAAAGATGACGACCGAATAGCTTGTGATCGAGCTCATGCCCGTCGTCTTGTTGAAGGTCAGGACGAGAACGGCCAGAAGGAACGGCACGACGAAGCGGCGCGAAGAAATAATCGAATGGTCGAATCGTCGAATGATTGAATCGCCGGACGGACCCGTCTGCGGCTGTCCGCTGTCCGACGTCTTCTGTCCGCGATTCGCCAGCCAGACCGGCGACTCGGTGAGCCGCAGCGCGCCAAAGAAGAGAACCGCGACCGGCACCATCGTCCACCAGAAGTTAACCTTCCAGGCGAGGTCCTTCAGCGACTCGCCGAACGTCGCCGCCACGACGTAGCCGACCGTCGCCGCGAGGACAAGCCCCAGCCCGAGGCAGAACTGGAAGACGCCCGTGCCGCGCCCGCGAATCGCCGGCGGCAGCGTCTCCGTGAGATACATGGGCATCACGACGGACATGTAGCCCGCGCTCATGCCCTGGAGGACGCGCCCGACGACCATCGCGGCGAACGAGCCAGACGACAGGCAGACGACGGGGATCGCGACGAGGAACAGCGCGGCCGACGCGACGATCATCCGCTTGCGCCCGAATCTCTCGGACAGCACGCCCGCCGTCAGTGACGAGACGATGCCGCCGAACAGCACCGCCCCGACGACGACGCTGAGCTGACTGTCCGAAAACAGCCCGAGCGCACGGATGTACGGCATCGCCGCGGCAATCGTGCCGAAGTCGATTCCGTAAAGAAGGCCGCCGAGACCCGCCATTGTCAACAGAAATCCCATAACGCGGGACAGTATAGCAAACGCGCGTCCGACAAGCCATATGCGTTTCACCAAATAAACCTATTCGATTTCACAAGCCGTCTTCTCGTTCACGCGGCAATTTGCTATACTTTACCGTCATGAGGAACTATCAGCCCAAGCACGTCGTCATCGCCCTGCGCATGGCCGGCATTGCCGGACAGGACAAGTTGAACGGCATCTTCGAATACCTTTCGGAAGGCCCGCGCTGGAATCTCGCCATCTACCGCACCCGTCACGAGTTCACGGCGGAGACTGTCCGAAAGGAAATCGCACGTGGCGCGACGGGCTTCATCGTCGGGCTTCCCGAGGCCGAAGACGCGTTTCACGAGATCGCGGCCTGCAAACTGCCGACCGTCCTCATGAATGTCGGATCCGCGAGCTTCGCCAAACGGACAGACGTCTTGACCATCAAGAGCGACGCCGAAGCCGTCGGACGGACGGCGGCAAACACCCTCTTGAAACAGGGCATCTACAAGAGCTACGGCTATGTCGGCTATCCGACGGACGACGACTGGAGCCGTGCGCGCGGGCGAAGCTTCCGCGATACGCTGGAGAAGGCCGGTTTCATCGCACGCATGTTTGACATCACGCATTTTCAAGGCGAAACGGAAAGCAGAACAGCCCTCCGCCAGTGGCTCAAATCGCTTCCCAAACCCTGCGGCGTGATGGCCGCCTGCGATGACCGCGCCTACGAGGTCCTGGACGTCTGTCATGAGGCAAGTCTCAAGATTCCGAATGACGTCGGGCTTCTCGGCGTCAACAACGACCCGATTCTCTGCGAGAACGCCGAGCCTACGATCTCGTCCATCCAGCCGGACTTCAAGCGCGAAGGCTATCTCGCCGCGCAGCTGCTGGACCGCGCCATGTCGTGCAAGCGGTCGCCGGGGACGAAAAGCCCGACGGTGTTCGTCGGCATCAAGCAGGTCGTCCTGCGCGGCTCAACCGTCGCCGTCTCCAACACGGGAAAGATGATCCAGCGCGCACTCGCCTTCATCGCGCGCAACGCCACGCGAAAAATCAGCGTTCCCGACGTCGCGCGGCATCTCAAGGTCTCGCGTTCGCTCCTGGACATGCGGTTCAAGGAGCTTCAGCATGAGACGGTCCATGCGGCCATCATCCGCATCCGTCTCGACGAGGTCAAGCATCGCCTCAAGACCAGCGCGGACACCATCGACCAGATTTCGGCCGACTGCGGATGGGAGAACCCGAACACGCTCAAGGCCCTGTTTCGGAACACGACAGGGCGCTCCATGAGCAGCTGGAGGAACAGCGAGAAGGCGTGAGTCCGGCCTACGGTCACGTCGGCGCAAGCTGTCCCGACGCGGCGCGGCCAGACGGGACGTCAAGCGCAAACGAGAAGCGTCCCGCGCCCTCGCGCGTCACGCGCACCGTCACGGCAACCGACGGCAAGACAAGCTTTTGGAACTTGAGCTTTTGGTAAACCGCCGTCTCGGGAAAATCGGGAAAGGCCTGCCGCGCGAAGTGGCGCAAGAAGAACAGCTGGGCCACGCCGGGCAGGAGGGGAAAGCCGGGGAAATGCCCCTTGAAGCAATCGCAATCGGGCGGAAAGACCAAGGTCGCCAAAAGGCGATCCGCCGTCGCCGACCAGTCGCAGACGACCGGTTCGCGACACCAGGCCGCCAACGCCGCGCGCGCATTCGACGCCGTCGTCTTGCCGCGCGCGTCCACTGGCAGCTCGCGGACAAAGCGGATTCGGCGCGGAAACGCCCGTTCTCCGAGGACCGGCAGAAGTTCGCGCCGAAGCGTCGCCGACAGCGCGGCATACGTGCCCTTCGCCAAGGCGTCGCGCCCGTCGGCGGAGAGGACGACCAGCGCGCCCAGACGCGCGACATCCTCGCCGCAGACTTCGACGCGCACGGCCTCCACCAGCGGATGCCGCGCAAACGCCGCCTCGACAGCGGGCAACGAGACGAACTCCTCCAAGACCTTGACCTGACGGTCCAATCGCCCGAGAAGGCGGAACTGGCGCGGCGCAACGAACGCGGCGGCATCCGACATCGTGAACGGACGCGTCATCGCATAAGGCGAATCGACGACAAGCGCCCCCGTCGCGTCAAGCGTCGCCGACACGCCCGCCTGAAGCGTATAGCGCTCGCCCGCATCCTGCCGACGCCATGCGACCGTCCCCGCTTCCGTCGAGCCATAGATCTCCAGCGTCCAGACTCCCAGCGCCTCCGCCACGGCCCGCGCCGTCTTTTCCCGCAACGCGCCGCCCGAGACGACGATTCCCGCAAGGCGACCGCGAAGCGAGGCGAAGTCCGGGTGGGACAGGGCCTTCTCCAGAAAGGACGGCGTCGTGACAAAGACGACCGACGAGGCCTGCGAACAGACTGCCGCCAGCTCCTCGACGGACAGGAGGACGCCCGGGTGAACCGCACACGCCGCAAGACGCGGAACGCGCTGACACCAGAGATGCCCAAGCATGTGCTCGGGACGCGCCGTCGTGACAACGAGCGGCCGCGTCGCCCACAAGTCGGGAAACGCCGCGACAAGAGCCCGCGCGTCCGCCTCCAGCGAGGCATCCGTCCGAATGATCCGCTTCGGCGCACCCGTCGTGCCGGACGAATAGAAGATGACATCAGCCACGGCGGACCCTCCGACGAATTCCGTATTCCCCCACAAACATCGCGCCTATCAGGAGATAGGAAAGGAATCCGTTGTACACGGCCCAGACCTCACGGCTCGCGAAGACCGTCGCGACCGTCACGGCCAAATGCGCGGACAGGAAGACGACCCACGCAATCGTGACCTTTCGACAGTAGGCGACGCCACGCGCGTCGAGCGTCACGCCTCGCGCCCGGGCAATGCGCTCGACGAGCGGCGTGCGGAACAGGGACACGGCGAAGAGCCCCAACGCCAGCGCAACGACAACAGCCGGATAGAGCCGAAAGTAGACGTTCGCCTTCAGAAGGTAAAGAATCCACACAAGGGCGACCGCCCCCACAAGACGCAGAGCCTTTCGCGCGGACCGACCGTCCATCGCTTCACTTCGCCTGTTCGCCCGCAAGCTTCACGATGACGTCCGCGACATCGCCCAACGTGCGAATCGCCTTGAAATCCTCTGCCTTGACCTTCAGCCCCGTCTGCTGCTGGAGACGGACGACGAGATCAACCGCGTCAATCGAATCAAGGTCAAGGTCTTCGAACAGGCGCGCCTCGGGGAGGAGTTTCGCCTGGTCAATCTCGAACTCGGAAACCAGCACATCCGCGATTGCGGAAAGAACTTCCTCTTTCGTCTTCATGTCGTCAATCCTCCAGCGTGAGGCCCAGATTCGTCGCGATAAACGTCGCCAATGACGCAATCGAGCGGAAATGCACCTTGTTCTCCGCCGAATTCGCCTTGAACTTCACCTGAAACTTCTTGCGCAGGGCTGCGCCGATCTCCAGCGCGTCAATCGAATCAAGACCGACGCCCTCGCCGAAAAGCGACGCCTCGGCGGGCAAATCCGCCGCCGTCAGGCCGTCAACCTCCACGCTCGAAAGAATCACCTGTCTAATCTGCTCTTCCAGTTCCGCTCTTTTCATGATGGATATTATATCATATAATGTCCGCCGTATGACGAACCTTGCCCTCATCCTGCCGGCTTATGAGCCGAGTCCATATCTGCCACAGCTCATCCGCGAACTCACGGACGATTTCGCGGTCATCGTCGTCGTGGACGACGGTTCGCGACAGGCATCCGCCGTCTTCGACGAAGTGGCGACTCAGACCAATGTCCGCCTTCTCCGCCATCCGGCGAACAGGGGGAAAGGCGCCGCGCTCAAGACCGCATTCGCCGACATCCTCCATTCCCTTCCGGCTGTTGCGGGCGTCGTGACGGCCGATGCGGACGGCCAACACCTCGTGCCGGACATCCGCCGCGTCGCCGTGGCGACGGCCGCGCATCCGAACCGCGTCACGCTCGGCGTCCGCGCATTCGACGGGAAAGTCCCCTTCCGCAGCCGCCTTGGAAACTTCTGGACCTGCGGCGAATTCTTCCTCCTGACCGGGCGGTGGGTGCGCGACACGCAGACAGGACTGCGCGGCATCCCGCGCGCGCTTCTGCCACGCCTCGCCGCGCTCGCGGGCGACCGCTACGACTACGAGTCGCGGATGCTCGTGGCGGCGGTCAAGCTGCCGGAACCGCCCCTGCAGATTCCCATTGCGACCGTCTATGCGGACGGCAACGGCACCAGCCACTACCGCCCCCTCGCCGACACGCTCAACACGCAGTCGGCGCTTGTCCGCGCCGCGCTCGGTCGCCCCTAAGGCACGGCGCGGACAACCAACCGACGGACAAACGGCTCAGAACGTCACTTCGGAGTCGTCCCAGCAGCACCGCAGGACCTTCTCCATCAGCTTCGCGTCCATCGGGCGCGGATTGCAGCCCGTGCAGGCGTCGCCCATCGCGTTCTCGGCGATCTGCGCGGCCTTCGCCTCGAACTCGTCCGCACCGACCATCGCCGGTTGAGCCTCGTTCACCGCCGTCTTGTAGACCGGAAGCCCGTTCGCGGCATAGTCCTTGATGCAATGGGGGATGTTGAGTTCGTCATTGAACCTGCGCACCCACGCGATGAGCGCGGCGATCTTCGCCTCCTGCGAGGTCTCGGTGCCCGCAATCTTGAGTTCGTCGGCGCACTTCGCATAACGCTCGGCCGCAAACGGCACGGCGGCGTTGAAGCGAATGACCTTCGGCAGGTACATCGCGTTCGCCGCGCCGTGGATGATGTGGCCGCCCGCAAACGCCGCGCCCGTCTTGTGCGCGAGCGAGTGGACGATGCCGAGGAGCGCGTTCGAGAACGCCATGCCCGCGAGGCACTGCGCATCATGCATGACGGCGCGGGCGGCGGTGTCGCCGCCATAGCTCTTGACGAGGCTGTCGCGAATCATCTTCATCGAGTGGATCGCCAGCGCGTCCGAATACGGCGCGTGCGCAACCGCGACAATCGCCTCCAGATCATGCGTCAGCGCATCCATGCCCGTGTGGGCGCAGAGCTTCGGCGGCATCGTGAACGTCAGTTCGGGATCGACGATGGCGATGTCCGGCGTGATCTCGAAGTCGGCAATCGGATACTTGATGCCCTTCTCGTAGTCCGTGATGATCGAGAACGCCGTCACCTCGGTCGCCGTGCCGGAAGTGGACGAGATTGCGCAGAAGTGCGCTTTCGTGCGGAGCTTCGGGAGCCCGAAGACCTTGCACATGTCGGCAAAGGTCGCCTCAGGATGCTCGTATTTGATCCACATCGCCTTCGCGGCGTCAATCGGCGAACCGCCGCCCATCGCGACGATCCAGTCGGGCTGAAACTCCTGCATCACAGCCGCGCCTTTCATCACCGTCTCGACCGACGGGTCGCTTTCAATGCCTTCGATGAGCTTCACTTCGAAGCCCGCCTCCTTGAGATACTCCTCTGCGCGCTGCAAGAACCCGCCGCGACGCATTGAGCCGCCGCCGACGCAGATGACGGCACGCTTGCCGACGAGGGTTTTCAGGGTCGCAAGTGCGCCCTTGCCGTGATAGATGTCACGCGGAAGTGTGAATCGAGCCATGTCTAATCCTCCTATGTGTCTTTTATGGATAAAACAATACCGATATTTTATCATCTATTCGGCGCGAATGCAACCCCCCCGGACCTCAGGGCTTGCCGAAAATGGTAATATCTAACGGGTCAGCAAAGAAGAGAGGAAGGCCAGGGGGATCAACCAAAGAAGAAAAGCGAACAACTCCACCCCATAGATGCCAGGGACGACCTGGAACGGATGCGTCAACCGATGCGGATGGAAGGGGCGTCTCCATGCGGATGGAAGAGGTGTCTCCATGCGGATGGACAAGCCACCCCCATAGCAACCATAATTCCTGAATTTCTTAGGGAATCGCTCGCCGCACGCACAGAGGAGCCGACACGGTCGTCACGACAACCGCCGCATTGGACGGAGTTCCCGTATACCACGCGCAAAGATCGGAGTTCCCCAAAAGCCTCGTGACATTCACATTGCCCGCATCATAGATTCGTGGCTCAAAGCCTTCGGCAAGGGTCTCAGGTTCGGGCCACCCCGCCGGGTTGTCGAAAACGTCCGCCGCGCGTGCAACGCGCCGCTTGAGTCGACGCGCACCGCGCTGGTAGTAGTAGTTCGCGACAAGCCCCGTGCGGGCGTCGTAGACGAGACTCGGCGTCGACTCTTGCACGTCGCCGATGTTTGTCCGAAACTTTTTCCATGTCCTGCCGCCGTCCGCGCTCGTCACCTGAAACTGAGGGCCGAGACCCTGTTCGCAGCGTCCGATCATGAGCAGTCTTCCCCCGCCGAGAAAAATGAGGGACGGTTCGGTCACCCATTCCCCTACGGACAGCCCCTTTTCAATTGTGCGCTGTTCCCATGTAAGGCCGTCATCCTTACTGACAAGAACACCCCAGGAGTTTCCGTCGCAGGCGTCATAGCTGCCCGCGAACCAAGGCGAGACGAGTCCACATCCGGGCACGGACACGGGGTCCGTAATCTGCATTGGGAGCGGATCGAGCCTCGGCACAGCGATCTTTGCAAACGAAAGCCCGTCCTCCGACCGATAAAGCTCATGACAGCGCCGTTCCGGCGCGCCCCAGCACCGCACCCAGGCGAGTACGGCCCCCGTCGAATCGAGGCCGATGCCCTCGTTCACCTCGCCCACGACAGAATCCGCCGCGACGACATGTTCCTTCGACCAAGTGCGCCCGCCGTCAGCGGAAACCCGCGCATACGAATCGCGGCTGCCTGCGCCGATGGTATGTCCGTCCGCCGGAAGCGCGCTGTCGCGGCTGTAAACGCAGACGAGATTCGTTCCGAACGCCTGTATCATGGGCCACGCATTGTAACCCGGCGCATCCTGCACGACGCGCGCATTCACCGGCGGCGGGCAGTCGGACGGAGCAAGCGACGACGCGAACAACAGCAGAGGCAAAAAGATCACGGCCTCCCTCCTCCCATGAGCGTTGCCAAACGCTCGGCGATCAGCCGCTTGGTCGGCGGATGAATCCCCTTGTCAGATTCGCAAATGTCATCCGTGCGCACCAGCGTCACGCCCGGCACCGTCTCCGCGACCCGAACCTGCGACGTCTTGACCGCGTTCCATGCCGCACGGTTCGGCCCGCCCGTCGTGTCGGCCGCCAGCTGCAGGATGTAGAACGGCAGGTTTGGGTCGCAGAAATCGGCACGCCATTGCCCGATGAGCGCCGCGAGCATGTCGGCGTAGAGAGTCCCCTCCTCGACGCTGTGCGAATTGCTTTCGCCCTGATACCACGTGACGGACGAGACCGGGTAGCCCGCGATTTCGGCGAACTGGCGCTCGTACAGCGTGCCGCTGCGGTTCCAGAGCGAATAGGCGTCCTCTCGCTCGTCGGGATGAGAGCACCTTTCGGGCGGCAGGCTGAAACGCGGCTCCTGCGCCAGTGGACGCGGCATCCACGTCTTGATGACGCTCGCGCCCTGCACACAGCAGATGACCCCGACCGCATGCCCCGTGGCCCGTGCGCGCCGAACGGCCGTCTCGCAGCCGATGGCCGTCCATGCCCAGGCCGACTTCTTCGTGAGCGGGACCCAGCCGTCCGACGCGCCGAAGACAGCGCCGCGCTCAAGCCGTGTCGTCGAGAACATCCGGATGCGCGAATCCTCGAACCGCTCCTTGTTCGTCGATTCGCCCAACAGGAACTGCATATTGGACTGTCCCGCCATGACCAGCACCTCGCCGACCATGACATCTCGGACGACCTGGCGACGGTCGCCGAGATCAGCCTCCAGCTCGTAGGGGCCACCCGCTTCCAGCGCGGGAAACATCACGCACCAGCGTCCGCGCACGGCGGTCGTCCGCCGCTCCAGTCCGCTGAACCGCACGGCGACCGCGCCTTCCCCCGTTCCGAAGACGCGCAGCTCCTTACCTGTCGGAAAGACCATATGATCCGAGAAGACCTCTGCAAGGCGCGGCGAATTGTCCACTCCGGTCACGAGGCCTGCGGCGAGCCGATCCGAATCGTTCCCTTCAATGCGCACCGAAGCGCAGTTGTTCAGGCGGATATCGAAAGTCTCCGCCCGTGAAGCCGCACGCGCCCATGTCCGACGGAAGACGTTCCCCGCAATCCGCACATCCTCTGTACACTCGGCATAGACGGCGTTCGAGCCGATGTCCGCAAACCGGCAGTCGATGATGCGCACGTTCCGAAAGGCCCCTGCCGGGCGGTCGGACGGCTCGCCGTTGTGGTTGAGCTTCACGACGACCGCCCCGAGCGGAAGTCCGTTGAGGGAATTGGCGCACTTCTCGAACGTGCAGTCGCGTATCTCGCAGTCTTCCGTCGGCGCCATCTCGTTCCAGGTCTTCACATCCGACGAGACGATGATCGCGGGTGACGGGAGGCCGCGAAAGCGTGAGTTCTCGACCGACGCGTGCCGCGTCTGCAACAGGAACGCGCGCGCCCGCGTGTTCTCGACCGAACAGTCCTTGATGCGGACGGTCGGCAGGTGACGCACGTTCGTGACGATGTCACCCTTCGCCAGCGTGAACTTCACCGGCGCGAAGGACACCGCACCGTCCCTGTACTGCGACAGCCTGAGCGAGCCCTTGACGCGAAGCGTCTGCGGGTCGTAGACGTCAACCGCGTCACCCGCGCGGGCCCAGCCGGACGGCAACGCCAGCGGCTTGCGGTCCACGAGCCGCAGGATGAGAGTCGCCCTCCCCTGCGCGGCGTCGAACTGCGCGATCTCCCCGCCCATCGCATGCACGTTGAACGCATCGTCGCCCAGGCCCTTGAAATGGCAGTCCTCCAGTCGCAGCGTCCCTTCGCACCCGAAGACGTGAACGCCGTCCGAATTGGAGGCGTGGAGCGCGGGGTCATCCGCCGCCATGCGAATACAGAACCGTCGTAGCGTGACATCGGCCGTGCCGGGCGCGAGGACCATGCCCATGGCCGCCGTGCGCGAGATTTCGATGTCCTCCAGCGTGAGACCGCGCACGTTGGAGATCCAAAACGCCGTGCCGCTGCTGCGCGAGTACCGCAACAAGGCGCGATGTCCGTTCGTGACCGCCTGCACAGACGCCCACGACGGAAGCGACAGCCGAATCAGGCGCTCGCCGAGCCGCGTGTACGCAAGCCCCTCATGACGCACAGCGCCGACGTCATTGGTGACGGCACGGATCGCCTCATGCGTCTCAAGCGCACGGTCAGGCGCGCCCTCCTCATCGCATGTGTCAATCTGGAAGACGTGCTCACGCCCCGTGAACGCGCACGCCGCGTCAATGCGGAAGTCCACCGTCCGCGCCGCCGCGTCTTTCGCGACAATGCGTCCGGCGCACCCGATCGGATTGTCCGTCGTCAGCCGCAGCCGCTCGATGCGAACCGAACGGCTGTTGTTCACGCTGAAGCCACCCGAACTTTCCGATTCAGGGCCTTCGGGGTTGTTGTGCATTCGGATGACCGCACCGGGTTCTCCCGCAAGCGTCACGTTCTGGAGGTTCTCAACGCGGACACCCTTCCGAAACGCATAGACGCCGCACGGGAACAGTACCGTGTCCCCCTTCTGAGCAGCCCGACAGGCCCGCATGACAGCATCCTGGCTCGGCTGTGCACCCGTGGGGTCTGCGCCGAAGTCCGTGACGCGCAAGGTCTCAGCGCTCGCGAGACCGCTGAGAAACACCGCGCCGGCGGTGCAAATCAGGCGCCACGCAACGCTTGCTGATGTCGTGTTTTCCATCTGTCGATTTTCTTCCTGTCTCAATTTCCACTATCGCGCGATGAGGACAAGACCTCCCGCGCGCTTCAGCCCTTCGATGACCGCCTCGTCCGAACCCGTGTAGGCAAACGCGAGCACCCACGTCTCGTCAGCTGGCGTTAGGTCGAGTTGCGCATCTGACGTGCAGACGGTCGTCTCGCCGTCAGCCGTGACCGTCAGCGTGCCGCCGCCCGGAACCCGCACCCGAAGCAGATAACGCTCGCCGGAAGGAGGGCCTTGTACGACGGCCGTCAGCCGCGCCCCGACCGGCAAGACGACCTTCCCGTCCGCATTCGTGACCACGGACGGCGACGCCTCCGTGACCGTCACGCGAGACCGGCGAATCGCCCGCGCGAAGACGGGCCTTCCGTCACCCTCCAACGCACCGATGTCAAGCCGGGCACTGTAGACACGCTGCCCGCCGAAAAGATCCGTCTTGCCGATATGTGCCGAATTCAACGCTGCGTCACCGGCATCGACCGCCGCACAGGCGCCGACGACGGGCCGTCCGTCCGCATCTAAATTCAATGCGCCCAATGGCGCAAGGACATTTCCGTCTCCCGCCTGAATGTACGCCTTGAAGCGACCGGACTGCGCACCGTTCATGTCATCGGCAAACGCGCAATGGCGGAAAAGGTCCTCGGAAACCACGTCGTCCGCGATGTCGCCGTTGCTCATCTTCGAGCGGACCAGCGTATTTTTGAGCGTACAGGTGGCAGCCTTCGGCCCGCCCGTCCGCGCATCGAGGAGCGTGCCGTTCTCGCAGACGTTCCAGTAGAAAAGACCGTCCGCCGCCGTATTGGCGTTCGCCGACCTGTTTTCGCGGGAAAGGCAGCCGTAGTGCTTCGCATCATCGGACGCGCCGCCACCGTAAAGCGCCGTGTTGCGCTCGAGGATGCAGTTCACCAGCGTCGTCTGCCACGCCCCGCCGCCTCGGAAGGCGTGACAGTCCACAATCCGGCAGTTCTCCGCGCGGCCAACGCCCGCGACGCCGGCGCCGCAGTAGTCCAGATTGTTGTGCCCGCCGCCGCCGGCGTCCGTCGCGCCGCGCACATAGCAGTTCGTCAGCGTGAAGCCGCAGACGGCCGCACGGAATCCCGCCAGGTAGACACCACGCACGGCAGACTTGCCCATGCCGGCGATGGCGTCCGCATACAGGGCGACGTTAGACTTGTCCTGATCGGACGGCTGACACGCCGCGCCCTTGATGAACGTGTTCGTCCACCCGTCGCGCGCGGCGAGAACGGCACCATCCGGCACGACCGCGCGCGCCTTCACGTCGCGGGAATCGCCTGTGGACATCTCCCCGCTGTCGTAGACGCCAGGATTCGCAATCACCGCGCCGGCGGCGCCGCCCAGCGCCTCAAGTGCCTGGGCGAGCGTGCGGTAGGGTTTCGCCGCCGAGCCGTCCTGATCCGCCGACTCCGCTACCGTGGGGTCGGCGTAGCGGACGTTCGACGTCCGCTCGAACGCGACCGTCACCGTCTCCGTGACGGACGCCGGCGGCGTCACCTCGAACGCGCCGTCCGCTGGAAGCGGAAAGGCGGCAGTCTCCTGCCCCCTGACGACAGAAGCCCACAGGGCGCACTGCCCCTCCGTCCGTTCGCAACGAACGCGGACGGTCTCCGCCCCGTCCGTCGGATAGATGTAGGACGGCTGGTACTGCGGCTGCGCCGCGTCGCCGAACTGCACGGACGTGTCCTTCGCGACGACCGCGCCGGCGGCCGGCACGACCGCCGTCTGCGAACAGCCGGCGGCAATCGCCCCGGTCTGCGGAATGTTCGCGCCGTACAGGTCCCTGAACCGTTCAACGGCAAAGAGCGTCGGGAAAGGAACTGTCTCCGCGTCCACAACAAAGGAGGCATCGCCCGCCGTCGCCGCGTCCGCACCCGCCCGCAGACGCACGTCGCCGAGAGCCGGCGCGATGAGGTTGCGCGTCGCGGTCGTGTCGTCCACACGGTTCTGGTGCCGTCCACCGCCATAAGTGTCGAACTGCGTGCCGGACACGAGCGTGTTGCGGAAGTCGTTGAAACTGAGCGAGTAGAACCGACCGAGGTTGCAGGCGAAGGTGCAGTTGACGAACCGCCCGCCGGGCGAAAGCAAAATCGACCCCGAAACGGATTCTGCCGTCACGGCATCGACCGTCCGGTTGCGTCCGAAAAGCGTGTTGAAATAGGCCGTCCCGGTCGAGAGCCGACGGTTGGACGCGCTGTTCGGGCTGCTCATGTCGGACGCCAAGAACGCATTGTCCTGTATGCGGCAGCGGACGAACGTGCCGCCCAAGGCCAGCGCCTCGACTGCGCCCACGCAGTTCGAGACGACGCAATCGACCAGAAACGTCTTGTCCGAGACGGGCGTGTTGCCGTCAGATGAGACGTGCAACGCGCCGCCGCGTCCACTGGGATTTGTGTTTTCGCGCGTTGCACCATTCCGCAACGTGAAACCTTCAAAGACATTCTCCTTGTCCGAATTAGAGTTCTCGACGTCGATGCAACGCACCGCGTGATCGCCAAGGCCAAAAGTCGATGACGAATCGTGCGCGCCGACGATGTGCGTCACCTCCGCGCCGTCCGTGGACTTGATGTGCAACGACTTGTTGGCGACAAGAATGCGCGCACTCCCCCACCAGTGCCCGCCTGAAGCCGCGACGGCACTCCCCGTGCGGCCCAGCCCCTGATCCTCTCCATAAATGCCGGGCGCTACGAGAATCGTGTCACCGTCTGCGGCCTTGTCAATCGCCTCTTGAATGCGCCGAAGGGCCAACGCGGGCGATGTCCCGTCATGCCCATCGTAGCCAAGCATCCCGTTATCGACGTACAATGTCGCCGCCGAACCGCCAAACGACAACAACAGTGCGCAGATCAGGCAGCCCCCCCCCCCCCCCCTGAGAAAGGTCAATTCTTTCCGCATCGCTTTCATATTTCTCGTTCGCATGAGTCGTGTTCCTTTCGGATGGTTTTCCATAGACACCCGTAGTATAGCATATCCGCCGGCAGAAGAGTGCAAATTTTGCGGCAAAATCTTCGCCTGTTTTGCGCATCCCAGAAAGCCGAAGAAGGTTCCATGTCACCGTCCGCCTGATCTCAGCCAATCCTTTATGAGAACTATATGACGAACTGATGGCCGCACGCGTTCGCCGCCGGAACGGGCAACACATCTCAAAACCGAAACGCGGCAGATGCAACCGACGACGGCGTCAGGTGACTTGGCGACAGCCGCCCACGGCTTCCGCCCGCCAAGCGCGCATGGACTTGCCGTAATGCGCCTGAAATGCGGCTCGAAGCGCGGCGGGGGACTTCCATCCGCAGAGCTGGGCAATGGGCATGATCTCCTGACGCGGATTGCGCAGGAGGTTCTCGACTTGCTCCAAACGCACCATGAGAATCTCCTCATGGATGGAATGGCCCGTCACGCGGCGAAAGACGACTTCCGCCATGCGCCGCTGAAGGCCCATGACCGCCGCGACCATCGGAACCGTCACGCCTTCGCACGCGGTGCGGCGGATGTAGACGATGGCCTTGTCCACGCGGCAATCGCTCAGTCCGAACCGCCGCGTGGACAGGCGCCGAACCACGGATGTCACGCCAAACACAAGCCGGACGTCCGTCAAGTCCGGATTCTTGATGCATTCGTCCAAGAGTTGCGCACAGAGATAGCCGCCCCGCTCAAAGTCCAGCCCCACGGACGTGAGCGGAGGCATCGTCCGTTCGCAGATGACGGAATCGTCGTCAACGCCCACGACCGCCAGCTCTTCGGGCACGCAGATTCCCAAGACCGCCGCTTGCTGAAGCACTTCTTCCGCAACGGGATCGTGCACGGCGAAGAGCCCGCACGGCTTTGGGAGTTCCTTCAGCCAGGCCCCCAGCGCCCCGCGCCAACGCGCCTCTGAGGCTTTTCGCGGGCTGACAAAGACTTGACACGCCTTGCCGTGCAACCGAATGGCCGACTGGAACGACTCGCGCCGGACCTCGCTCCAAAAGCGCGGTTTCTGCCAGCCCACGAACGCGTAGTGGGGCAGGTCCAGCGACAACAGCTCCTTTGCCGCCGCCTCGCCGACCTGCGCATTGTTCGAGTTGACGTACAACGCACGCCCCTTCTCGCCGTCCGGGTCCTCGTCAAGATAGACAAGCGGAATCTCTCCAACCGTCTCGTGCGAAAGTTCCGGCACGCCGCCTGCACATTCGGCGATGATGCCGATTGGCTTCCAGAAGTCAATTACGCCCTTGACGTCCAGCAGACGGTTGTCTCGTTCGATGACCTGGACATTCCAGCCGCGCCGTTCGGCAAAACGCCGCGCCCCGGCAATGCGGTTCGCGCAGATGTACTTGTTGGAATAGACGAAGAAGAGAATCGTTTTCATGACCGTAACCGAGCAAGACTGAGAAAAGCCGCCAATGGAAGCAAAAGCGACACAAGGGAAAAGACGGCAACCTCTGGCGTGCAGACCCCCCACGCACGAACGGCTGAGAGAATCGGCGAGGCCAATGCGCCCGCCGAGATGGACAAGACCAGAAGAGAGGAGACGGAAGCCGCCGCCGTCGGATGCCGTGACAAGACCGCGTCAAAGACTTGCCCGTACACGTTCGCGAAACCGGCGGCGAACAACGCCACGCCGACAAGACACGCGAAATAGCCCCCGAAAGCCGTCATCAGCCCCGTACCCGTCACCGCCACCAGCACAGACGGAAGAAACGTCCGCCGGGCGTCCAGCCGCCGAAAGAGCCACATCCCGCCCAGCATCACGGGCAGCTTGACGCCGAACAGGACCGCATACACGAGAGCCACGGCGATCTCCCCCGACCCGAAACGCCGCGCCACCACTTCTGGGACGGACAGGTTGAACAGGACATCCGCGACAATCGCAACAGCGAAGGCAACCATCGCCACATCCACGACCAGATCGGACAACACGCGGCGAAGGCCGCGTCCGAGAGCCCGTATCGGCTTCATCGGCGGCGCATGCGACCGAAGACGCGGCGAACGCGTCAAACGAATCTCACAAGCCGCGAGAACGACGAAAGGCGCGAGCGCCAACGGCCAGAAGCCCACGGAAGACGCAAGCGCCACGGCAAAGGGAAACGCGACCGCCATCAGCGTCTTGACGAACAGGCCGCCCGTCAGAACGCCCGCCAGACGACCAGCAGGAAACGACTCCGCCATCCAGACGGGCGCAGCGACTTGAAGAACCACGTTCGCGAAACCGGCAAGGGCAACCCCGAGAACGGCAAAAGACCGGCTCGACGCGCCGACGGCCAACGCGACGCAGGCGAGTGCCGACAAGAGGGCCGACCACCCGACGATCCGGCTGCCGCCCCACTTCAGGCAAAGCGCGCCCGCCGGAAGAGGGAGAACGGCAAACCAGAAGAAGAGCGAAGACGAGAAGTCCGACAGGCCAAGCTTCGCCGACAGAACCCCGAGGGTGTCTGCCAAGGCCATTACGGCATACAGGCGAACAGTTGAATTCCGCAAGCCGTGAGGGTGCAAAGTCCTTACTTCTCGTCCGGCTTGACGCCGCCCCAACGGTCCGCGTCCTTGATTGAGGGATCCGTCTCGGAGAACTGGTAGTCCTTGCCCGGCAGGAGCGCATTCAAAAGAATGCCCGTCAACGCGCCGACCGCAAGGCCCGAGAGCGCGAAATTGACGCCGCCGACCGCGAACTTGATCGCCTTCGCGTCCGAGAACGAGATGCCGAGCGTCAGCACGAGGATAATCGCCGCAATCAGCATGTTGCGCGACTTGCCGAGATCGACTTGCGACTCGACGAGGTTGCGAACCCCCACGGCGGAGATCATTCCATAGAGGACAAACGAGACGCCGCCAATGGTCGCACCCGGAATCGTGCCGATGAGCGCCGAGAACTTGGGACAGAACGAGACGAGAACCGCAAGAACCGCCGCAATGCGGATCACACGCGGATCATAGACCTTCGAGAGAGAAAGAACGCCCGTGTTCTCGCCGTACGTCGTGTTCGCCGGCGCGCCGAAGAGCGACGCGAGACATGTCGCCAAGCCATCGCCGAGCATCGTGCGATGAAGCCCCGGATCCTTGAAGAAATTGCGGTTCACGGTCGAGCTAATCGCCGAGACATCGCCGACATGCTCCATAATCGTCGCAAACGCCAGCGGAACGATAATCGCCAGCGAGGTCACGACAAGCCCCATGTCAGGGTTCCCCAAAACGGGAAACACCGTGCGGTCCCAATGAACCGGAAGGCCGATCCAGGCGGCGTTCGCGACATTCGTGTAGTCAATCGGCGCCACCCAGCCGACCTTGCCCATCAAGTAGGCCGCCACATACGAAAAGACAACGCCCATCAGGATCGGGATGATCTTGAACATACCCCGCCCCCAAACAGAGAAGCCGATCACCGTCGCAATCGCGACCAGCGCAATCGGCCAAGAGGCCTCGCAGCTGTTGACCGCAACCGGGGAGAGGACAAGACCGATGCCGATGATGATCGGCCCCGTGACAACCGGAGGAAAGTACTTCATCACCGTCTTCACGCCACAAGCCTTCACGAAGCCCGAGACGATAAAGTAGATGACGGACGACGCTGCGACGCCCAAACAGGCATACTGAAGGGCCACGTCCTTGGTCAGCGTCTCATAGCCCGAAGAACCTGCGAGGCCCGTGAGCGCGAAGTAGCCCGCGAGGTAGGCGAACGACGAGCCGAGGAACGCCGGCACCATCCGTTTCGTGAGGAAGTGGAAGAGCAAGGTCCCAAGTCCCGCCCAAAGCAACGTCGCCGACGGCGAGAGACCCGTCAGGATCGGAACGAGAATCGTCGCGCCGAACATTGCAAACATGTGCTGGACGCCCAAAACGCCCATCTTCGACAGCCCCAGCGTGCGCGCGTCATAGACGCCGCCCTCGGACCGCTTCTTTTCCGTGTTGTTTTCCATAGTTATCCTTATAGAGAGGTGTTTTTACCGTTAAGTCATTTTCCCGGATACTTCACGAGCGTCGCGACGTCATATCCCTTCAGCGCGTTCGTCCGTGCGCAAAAGCCTTCCAGTTCAATCGGGAAGATCATCTTCACGACCGTACCGCCCAGCCGTTCGACAAGTTTCGCAGCGGCTTTCGCCGTGCCACCCGTCGCAAGGAGGTCATCGACGATCACCACGCGCTGTCCCGGCTTCACGGCATCGGCGTGCATATGAAGCTCGGCCGTTCCGTATTCGAGCTCATACGTCTCTGAAATCGTCTCGCGCGGCAGTTTCCCCGGCTTGCGGATCGGCACAAACGCCGTGCGGAAGCGGTCGGCGAGCGCCGCGCCAAAGATAAAGCCACGCGATTCCGGCGCAGCCACAAGATCGAATTCGCAGTCTGCGAGAAGACCCGTCGTCAAATCCAGAACGAGCTGAAAGCCGTCTGGTGACTCAAGAATGCCCGTCACGTCGCGAAACAGGACCCCCACCTTCGGGAAGTCCTGAATCGCCTTGACGTAATTGTTAAGTTTCTTCACTCTTCTTGTCCTTAACCAGCCTCGAGGACTTACATCAGCGCGTACTTCGCGATGAAGACAAGGGTAAGGACATACATGATCCAGTGAATCTTCTTCGCCTTGCCGGCGATGAGGTTGATGAGCGTATAGGAGATGACGCCCGCCATGATGCCGTCGGAAATCGAGTACGCGAACGGCATGGCGGTGACCGTGAGGAACGCGGGAATCGCCTCGCTTGCGTCGGAGAAGTCGATTTCGGCGACGGACGAGAGCATCAGGTAGCCGACGATGATGAGGGCCGGAGCCGTCGCGAAGCCTGGCACCGCGAGGAAGACCGGCGCGAAAACGAGCGCCGCGAGGAAGAGGACCGCCGTCGTGACCGCCGTCAGTCCCGTCTTGCCGCCCGCCATCACGCCCGAGGCCGACTCGACGTAGGTCGTCGTCGTTGAGGTGCCGAAGACGGCGCCGACCGACGTCGCGATCGCGTCCGCGCAGAGCGCGCCAGAAATGCGGGGAAGCTTCCCTTCCTTAGAGAGAAAGCCGCCCTTCATCGAGACGCCGATGAGCGTCCCCAGCGTGTCAAAGAGGTCCACGAAGAAGAACGCGAACATGACAACGAAGAAGTCAAGGCCCTTGACGAGCGCCCAGCCCGTCTTCGGGTCGCCCTTGTGCGTCCAGCCCGCCGGGTCGAAGAGTGCGCCGCACGTCTGGCCGAACTCCTTGAACGAGTCGGCAATGCCCGCGAACGAGAGGGCCGGATAGAGCGAGAAGTAGCCCGACTCCGCGTCCGGAACGTAGAGGCCCGCCGCCTGTGCGGCCATGCCGAGGCCCCAGGTGAGGAAGATGCCGTAGAGAATCGCCCCCTTGATGTTGCGCACCATCATGACGCCCGTCAGCACCGTGCCGAGAATCGCGAGGACCGCGCAGATGCCCTGCGTGTGGAACGGCGCGTTCTTGAAACTCATGAGACCCACGAGCACGGCATCGTTGTTGACGATGACCTTCGCCGTCTGGAGCGCGATGAAGCAGATGAAGAGGCCGATGCCGGCCGCCACCGCCTTCTTGAGCGTAAACGGAATGCAGTTGAAGATCGCCTCGCGCACGGGCGTCAGGGAAAGCGCGAGGAAGACAAGGCCCTCCACGAAGACCGCGAGGAGCGCGAACTGCCAGCTGTAGCCCATGCCAAGGCAGACGCCGAATGTCAGGAAGGCGTTGAGCCCCATGCCTGGCGCAAGCGCGAACGGGTAGTTCGAAAGGGCCGCCATGAGGACGGTGCCGACGAACGCGGCCAGACACGTCGCGACGAAGACGCCGCCGCGCGGAATGCCGGCGACCGAAAGGATGTTCGGATTCACGGCGAGGATGTACGACATCGTCATGAACGTCGTGAGACCCGCGACGAATTCGGCCTTGACGGACGTCTTGTTCTCGTCAAGCTTGAACAGTTTCTTGAGCATGTTTTTCCTTTTGTTGAGTGGTGGTTGTCAAAGCGTTCCGAAGATGCGGTCGCCCGCATCGCCAAGACCGGGGACAATGTAGAAGTGACTGTTCAGCCGCTCATCCTTCGCCGCGACATAGACGGGCACTTCCGGATGGTCCTTCTCGAACTTCGCGAGACCCTCGGGTGCCGAGATGAGATGCAGACACTTGATGCGCTTGTAGCCGAGCTTCTTCAGCTGAGCGACGGCATCGCACGCCGACCCGCCCGTCGCGAGCATCGGGTCGATCACGATCGCCAGCTCGTCCCCTTTCGCCGGCGGGACCTTTGCGTAATAGGGTATCGGCTCGGCCGTCTCCTCGTTGCGCTGCATGCCAAGGACACCGACCTTCGCATAAGGGAGCACATGGAGCATCGCGTCGAGCATGCCCATGCCCGCGCGCAGGATCGGCACGAGGACAATGCGTTCGTCAACGAGCGCACCACGCGCCTTCGCCACGGGCGTCACGACATCGACACCGCGCAGATTCACGTCTTTCAGAGCCTCGAACGCGAGAAACTCCGTCAGTTCGTTGACGAGTTCACGGAAGAGTTTCGGCGGCGTCGCCTGATCGCGCATCAACGTGACGCGGTGGGTGACGAGCGGATGGTTGAGTACGGTATGCATCTCTTACTCCTTGATTCCATTCTGTTGGGCGACAAGCCCCGCGCCGCCATACGTCTTGCGGAGCTTGGGCTTTTCGATCTTGCCTGTCGGATTGCGCGGAACATCCGCGAAGATGACCTTGCGCGGACGTTTGTAACGCGGCAACCCGAGACAAAAGTCATTGAATTCCTTCTCGTCCAAGGACATGCCCTCCTTGACGGACACGATTGCCGCCGCAATTTCGCCGAGACGCGCGTCGGGAAGCCCGATGACGGCGACGTCCTTGACCTTCGGGTTCGCGCGGATGAAGTCCTCGATCTGAACGGGATAAAGGTTCTCCCCGCCCGTAATGATGACATCCTTCGCCCGATCGACAAGATAGATGAAACCGCCGCGCTCCTCGGCCATGTCGCCCGTCAGCAACCAGCCCGGCTCTTTCATGATTTCGGCCGTGGCCTGAGGATTCTTGTAATATTCCTTCATGAGTCCCGGCCCCTTGAGAGCCAGTTCACCGACCTCGCCCGGCTTCACGGGCGTCTTGCCGTCGGGGCCGACGATCTTCGTCTCCCACCCGTAGCCCGCGACACCGATAGCGCCGACATGATCGACGTTCTCGACCCCAAGATGCACGGCCCCCGGCCCCGTCGATTCGGAAAGCCCGTAGTTCGTGTCGTAATCGTGACTCGGAAAGACGTCCTTCCACCGCTTGATGAGCGCCGGCGGCACGGGCTGGGCTCCGATGTGCATCAGCCGCCACTGCGCAAGCTTGTAGTCCGAAATCTTCACGTCGCCACGGTCGATGGCATCGAGAATGTCCTGCGCCCACGGGACGAGAAGCCAAACGATCGTGCACTGCTCCTCGCTCACGGCACGGATGATCCACTCCGGCTTCACGCCCATCAGAAGCACCGAACGGCAGCCCGCAAGCAGCGAGCCAAACCAATGCATCTTCGCACCCGTATGGTAGAGCGGCGGGATGCAGAGGAAGCAGTCCTCCCGCGTCTGGCCGTGGTGCGCCCGCTCGACTTCGCAGCTGTGCAAAAGGCACCGATGCTGAAGGACGATTGCCTTCGGAAAGCCCGTCGTGCCGCTGGAAAAGTAAATCGCCGCGTCATCCTCCGGGACAATCGGGATCTCGGGGCGACGCGCGCTGCAAAACCCGACGCGCCCACGATAGGGCTCCGCAAAGCTCGGACAGTCGTCTCCGACATAAAGCCGCGTCTTCACGCGCGGCATGCGGTCGATAATCTCTTCGACACGCCCGACGAACGCCGGACCGAAGACAAGCGCGTCCGCATCGGCGAGGTCCAGGCAATAGCGAATTTCCTCCGCCGTATAGCGGAAGTTGAGAGGTACGGCCATGCATCCGGCGCGGAGGATGCCGAAGTAGATCGGCAACCAGTCCAGACAGTTCATCAGTAAGATGGCGACCTTGTCTCCCTTCCTGAAGCCGCGCGAAAGGAGAAAGTTCGCAAAGCGATTCGCCTGCTCGTCAAACTCCTGCCAAGTGATCTCGCTGCGAAACGCCGCGATCGGCGACGACTCGATCAGCGAATACTCTCGCCACGTCGTATGATGGTTCTCCAGCTCCTGCGGATTGATCTCCACAAGAGCGACGTCATTCGGCCAATTCCGGGCGTTGCGCTCGAGAATCTCGGCAATGTTCTTGAATTCGGTCATGGTCTTCTCAAAACGACGCGGCCGTCCATTTCAAGTCGGCAAGGGAGTTCTTCGCCTCCTGCACAACACGCGGATCCTTCGACGTCAAAAGCGCCTGGTATTTCGGGTTCGCAATCGCGTCTCGCACGGTCTTCTCGTAAGCCTGCCGTTTCCCTTTCTGCTTGTCGGTGAACGCAGGCATGTCCTTTGACTTCCGGGCGAACTCAACGAGTTCGGATAGCTTCTTCACGTCGGGAATCGCCTGTATCGCACGCTCCTTCTCAGCATACGCCTTCGCCTCATTCGGGAACTTCTTCTTGAATTCCTTGAGCCGCTGGTATGCCCGCCCGGGAAGGTTCTCGACCTCGAAATCAAGGAATCGCTTCCATTGCCGAAGGTTTCGGGGTGACTCCATGTCCGTCAACGCCGTCACGACGGCCTGCGTCGCCGTACGCTCGTCATGTCCACGGTAGACGACAAGCCCCGTCTCGTCAACGACATAGATGAACGGAATGGCGTCAAAAGAAGGTTCGCCGACGGCAAGCCCCGCATCTTCGTAAATCGGATACGTGAGACCATGCTGGTCAACCAACGCCTTCACGCCCTCGGCGTCACCCCAGCCCTTGCAATGTCCACCCAGGACGACGAACGGTTTTGTCTTGAAGCTCTGCCAAACCTGCTCAACGCGCGGCAAAAGTGCACGACACGGCGGGCACCTCACGCCCCAGCGGTCCACCAGCACGACTTTGCCGCGCAGATAGCCCGCGCTCGTCCGCCGACCGCCCAGATGATGTTCTTCATCAAGGTTCTTCCAATCGACGGCAAGGCACGTCGCAGAGGCGACGGCGACCAAAGACAAGACAAGCATGCGTGTTTTCATGTTAAACTCAGATGTGGGTCGAAAGGTAGGGAATGACTTTCTCGAAGCTGACGCCATACCAGTGGTCTGGCTCCGTCGCCTCAATGGCGGCACAAACGACATCCGCCGCAAGCGCCGCAGCACCCGCGGCGGTCTTGCCGCGCAGAATCGCGCCCGCAAAGACGGACGCGAACACGTCGCCCGTGCCGTGAAACGCACAGGGCAGGCGCGAGTTGAAGTCATACGTGACGTGCGCCCCGTCCGACACGGCGGAGCCCAGAAGCCCCGGCTCGAAGCTGACGCCCGTCAGGACGACGTTCTTCGCGCCGAGCGCATGCAGATCGGCGATCAGCCCCTCCAGCTCGGCCTTCGTGTAGCCTTCGAGCTTCGGCGTGCGGCCCGCGAGGAGCGCGGCCTCGGTCAGGTTCGGCAGGATGTAGTCGGCGCCCGCGACAAGCCGCGCCATCTTCTGTGGAAAGTCCGCCGCAAAGCCCGCGTACAAGACGCCATTGTCGGCCATCGCCGGATCGACGATGCGCACGGCCCCCGGCCGCGCGCACGTCTTCATGATCGAGAGGATCGGGTCGATGTGGCTCTCGCAGACGTAGCCCGTGTAGAACGCGTCAAATCCAATGCCTTGCTCAACCCATTTCGCCTCGATCTTCGGCATTTCGGCCGTCAGGTCGCAAAATGTCCAGCCCGTGAAGCCAGCCGCCGTATGGTTCGAGAGAACCGCCGGAGGCAAGACGGCGCACTCAACCCCACACGCACTTACCAAGGGCAACGCAACCGTCGTCGAGCACTGTCCGACGCACGAGATGTCCTGAATCGTCAAAAGTCGTTTCATTGCAAAGTGGTATTATACCATATCCGCTTGTCTTCCGTCCGCATGTCTCAAGACTTTCGCCCGACAAGCTTCCGGGCCAAGTCTCTCAGGAAAGACGTTTCACCGGCCAGACCGTCCAGGGCCGCCACCGCCGCCGCCGTCGTTTCTCGGACCCGCGCCGCCGTCTCCGCCGGCGGATAGAGTCCGTCTCCATCCAGCAAATCGTCCTCATACTGGAAAGCCAAGCCGAGATTGCGGGCAAATCGACCCACGCAACCGACCGCCGCGGCCTCGCCACCGCCCGCGAGGGCCCCCATCTGCGCGGCGGCGATGAAAAGGTCTGCGGTCTTGTGAAGGTAGATGAAGTCATCGGTCCCCTCATCCCGCTTGAGGTCCTCGACCTGCCCCTGAACGACCCCAACGCCCTTCTCGCCCAGCACGTCAATGATGGCCGGAACATTTCGCGGCGCCTTCGCGGCCACACGATATGCAAGCGCCAACAGGGCATCTCCCGCCAAGACCGCGTTCGCTTCGCCGAACTTCTTCCAGACCGTCGGCTGTCCGCGCCGTTCGCTGTCGTTGTCCATCGCCGGCAAATCATCGTGGACAAGCGTATAGTTGTGGAGAAGTTCAATCGCCGCGGCCGGATAGCGCGCATCCTCGGCCTTCCCGCCAACCGCGACGGCAGACGCCAGGCAGAGGAGCGGACGAATCCGCTTGCCGCCCGACCCCACGGCATAGCGCATCGCCTCCGAGAGGACGACCGGACGCGTCTCGACAGGAGGAAGCACCGCGTCAAGGGTCTTTTCGATCAAGGACATGAACTCCGTCATCTCTCACGCTCCCCTCGCATGCATGCTACCCCCGTTCAACCGCAGATCGCCACGCCCGCAGAACAGCCCAGACGCGTCGCTCCGGCCGCGACCATCGCCTCAGCCGTCGCCCGGTCGCGGATCCCTCCCGCCGCCTTGACGCCCATCCGAGGGCCGACCGTCCGCCGCATGAGCGCGACATCTTCGACCGTCGCCCCGCCCGCGCCGAACCCAGTCGAGGTCTTCACAAAGTCAAAACCGACCTTCCGCGCAATCTTGCACCCGCGAACGATCTCCTTCTTCGTCAGGTTGCAACATTCAAGGATGAGCTTCAGCGTCACGCCCGTACGGAAAGTCCGACAGGTTCGCACCCACTGGAGAAGCTCCGCCTCGCACGCCTTCGGCGCATGCTTGAGAAGCCTCTGGTTCACGACGAGATCAAGCTCGTCCGCCCCCGCCTGAATCGCGTCCGCCGCCTCAAAGCATTTCGTGCGATTGGTGTTCGCGCCCAACGGAAAGCCGATGACGGTGCAGACCCGGACGCCGCTGCCCTTGAGAAGCCGTGACGCTGTCGTCACTTCGGCCGGATTGACGCAGACAGAGGCGAAGCCCTGCCGTCTCGCTTCCGCGCAAAGCGAAGCGATCGCCGCCTTGTCTCCGGCAGGCTTCAGGTACGTATGGTCGATGAGCGATGCGAGATTCATCCGACCCGGACCCGCCTTCCCTCAATGCGGTAGTTGCCCTTCGAGAGGATGTTCAGCGCCTCAGGGAACGCAAGATGCTCCTGAACCTGAATGCGCGCGTGCAACGTCTCAGGCGTATCGTCTTCAAGGATCGGCACGGACTTCTGGACGATAATCGGGCCGGAATCCGTCCCCGCGTCGACGAAATGCACCGTCACGCCGGCGACCTTACACCCGTAGTCCAGCGCTTGCGTCCAGCTGTGGACGCCGGGAAACGCCGGCAGAAGCGCAGGATGGATGTTGAGAACGCGATTTGGGAACGCCGCCAGAAGCTTCGGCTTGACGATGCGCATGAAGCCGGCGAGCACAACCGTGTCAACCCCTGCGCTCTTCAGCAACTCGACGCATCTGTCCTCGGCCGGACCTTCGAGCTTCGTCTTCCAAGGCGCACAGTCCAGATACTGGCAGGGAATGCCGTGACGCCGCGCACGGTCAAGGATCTTCGCGTCCGGAACGTCCGCGAGGACAAGGCGAATCTCCGCGTCCAAAAGGCCCGTCGCCACCGCGTCAACGATGGACTGCATGTTCGAGCCGGCTCCCGAACCCAATACGCCGAGATGAAGCGTCGCCATCGCCTCAGAGCCCTTTCACCTTGAAGACGAGACGATAGACGCCGTCCTTCGGCATGACGTCGTCATGCGGTCGCGCGCCCCAGCTGTCGTCGCCGCCGACGCCCATCTGCACGGCGTCGATATTGACGGTGAGCGCCTCCGATTCCGTCAGCTCCCACTGGTGCTTCTTGTCTTCAAGCATCGTCTGCGGATACGGCCAGACATTGAAGCCGAACGGTGCGTTCACCGCCTCGACCGTGACTTCGCCAACCGTCAGGCGACGGCATCCCGTGCGATAGCCCTGTTCGCCCGGCGTGATGTAGTTGTCAGGGTTGAGGCGGTCCTTCGGATAGTCTATCGTCCCCGTTTTCGGGTCAGCCAAACCCGAGACGAGTCCAACGGACGCGCGGTGGACGCCGTACATCGCCCCCGACGCACGGTCGGCGTAGTTTTCCCACGGACCAAGGCCCAGCCATTCGACAGCATCCGTCTTCGGCACCGTGAAGGTCAGTCCGACGCGCGGGATGGGCGGCAACCCCTTCGGAACCGTAAGCGTCCAATCGACGAGAAGCGCACCGTCCTCCAGCTTCGTCGTCTTGAGTGCGCTCGTCGCGCCCGCCGGAATCTTCTGCCGACCCGTCGCCTCTTTCCAGACGCGGCAGACTTTCGGCATCTTCCAGCCGCGGTCATTGTCCGTCGGCGCGCGCCACAGGTTGAACTTGAAGATCTTCGCGACCTCTTCCCCCGAGGCCGCCAGCGTCTTCGGCACGAAGGGTTTCGAGAAGGAATCCCACGCCACGCAATCGCTTCCGTCCAAGAAGCGGAAGACGACCGAATCGCCGCTGAAGCCCTCAAGCGCGTACACCTTCGTCTCGCCCGGCTGAAGCTCGCCAAGCTCGAAGAGTCCGCGGGCTGCGGGCTTGCCCTCGGCGTCGTGCGACGTCCACTGGCAGACATAGTCGTCGAGATCGCGGAAGCAGAAGCCGTTGCGCACCGTCACCTTGCCCGTCGCGAAGTCGAACGCCTCGCAACTCATGTTCTGATAGGCGTGCTTCACCTCATAAGCCCCCGGATGCGGATTGCGAAGCGCGTCAAAGACGCCGTTGCAGTTGAAGCTGCCATCATTCGGGCGATCACCGAAGTCCCCGCCGTACGCGAGCCACTTGCCGTGCGCGTCGGTCTTCCAGAGGGCCTGGTCGGCGAAGTCCCAGATGAACCCGCCCTGGAAGGACGGATATTTCCGCACAAGATCCCAGTACTTCTGGATGCCGCCGTTCGAGTTGCCCATCGCATGCGTGTATTCACAGAGGATCACCGGCTTCTTCGGATTGTTCGAGACATATTTCTCGACATCCCACGGGCGCGCATACATGATCGCGTAAATGTCCGTATTCGCGCCGTCGATCGCGCGCTCGTAATGGATCGGACGCGTCGAGTCTATCGCCCGCATCGCCTGACGAAGCGCCGTGAAGTTCTCGCCGTCGCCACACTCGTTGCCCATGGACCAGTAGATGATCGACGGATGGTTGCGGTAGGTCTGGACCATGCGCGTGCCGCGTTCGACGATGGTCTGCTTGTAGTCGGCGCGACGCGCAAGGGACTCCTTCCCGTAGCCGTAGCCGTGGGACTCGTTGTTCGCCTCGCAACAGACCATGATGCCTTCGCGGTCGCAGAGGTCGTACCAGTCGGGCACGTCCGGATAGTGACATGTGCGCACCGCGTTGATGTTGAACGCCTTCATGGTTTCGATGTCCTTCTTCATGCCCTCCATCGTCACCACATAGCCTGACGAAGGCTCCATCTCATGGCGGTTTACACCTTTGACAAGTGCGCGTTTGCCATTGATGTAGAGGACGGAATCGCGGATCTCGACCTTGCGGAAGCCGAACGACACGGCGCGGTAGTCGATGCCGCTGAAGATCCACCAGCCCCACTTGTGCTCAATCGGGGTGATGTAGAGGTATGGCGTCTCGCAGCTCCACAGCTTGACGTCAGGCACATTGCGCTCCTTGAGGACGTTCCCCTTCTCGTCGCGCACGATGAACGAGGCGCTCTTGAGGTCGTCCGAAAGCTTTGTCTCGACGACAAGGTCGAACGGCGCGTCCTTTCGTTCGGAGACGAGATACGTCTCGCGGAAGATGCCCGAAAGGCGCCAAAAGTCCTGATCTTCAAGGTAGGTCCCGTCGCAATGCTTGTAGACCTCGACTTCCAGCGTATTCGCGCCGAACCACTTGAGGTATGGCGTCAGATCGAATTCGGACGGCAGACGGCTGTCTTCCGAATAGCCGACCGTCTTGCCGTTGACGCGGACGTAGAACGCGGACGACACGCCGTTGAAGTGAAGTGTCGTCTTGCGGAACCACCAGCGCCACGGGCGCGTGAAAGTCGTCTTGTAGAGGCCGACGGGATTGCGGTAGGCCATCGCCGTCCAGTTCGTGTCAGCCGGCGCGGTCATGACGCGCGGCGCGTCCTTCGCGATCGGATAGCGCACATTGGCATAGAGCGGCGGATCGAAGACGCCCTGAAGCTGCCAGCATCCCGGCACGGCGAGACGCGCCGTCTTCTCCCAATCGGCGCATTCGGGCGAACGCTTCCAGCTGAAGTCCCACTCGCCGTCCAGCGGCAGGATCCAGCGCGAATCGCCCTTCGGCCGCTTTTGCTGGAGGATGTCGAAGGCGAGATCTTCGGTCTCGCAGGGCACGGCGATGCCGCGCGCGGGCAGGCGGTTGAGGGAATTGACGGCGGGGTCCTCCCACGGTTCGGCGGCGAAGGTCATCGCCGCACCAACGAAAAACAGGCAGGAGCCAAAGACTAACTGATGCGTCGTATTCATGTTGTATAGTATACACAAAATGCGCGACGCTGGCAACTCGCACCGCGCCGAACCGCACCCCACGCCACGTGCGCGTTCTAGTTGACAAGCTGGGTCACGCCGGACGGGAGGGCGCGGGTCGTGCCGCCGAAGACGAACACAGCGGGAACCGGCGTGTCCAGCGAGATGCGCCAGCCGTCCTTCGTCCGCCGCATCGACAGGCGCAGTGCGCCGCGCGGCGTCGGCACGGTGCCCGACAGGCGGGTCAGGCCGCCCAGCTGCGGCGCGACGCGGACGCGCGCAAACCCCGGCTCCAGCGGCGTGACGCCCAGCACGAACCGGCTGATGACGTTGAGCGGCGCCGTCGACCAGGCGTGGCTCATGTCGGGGATGCGGCCTTTCTCCGGCAACGTGAGGTCCCAGAACTCCGGCGTGATCGTCGCGCCCTGCGCCATCATCCCCAGCCAGCTGCGGCGTTCTGATGACGTCATGAGCTTCAGCGCCGAGCGGTCGCGCCCCGCCAAGAACAGCGCGTCCAGGACAAACTGCGCCATGTACGTGCTGCAGCTAAAGCCCTTCGCCTCCACGAAGTCGGCGACGGACGCCATGCGGCCGGGCGGCACGGCGCCGCAGGCGAGCACCATCGCGTTCCCCTGCACGGTCGCGTGATCCGTCCCCTCGCCGTCGCGGTAGCACCCGTGCGCCGCGTCCCACAGCTTCGCCTGGAAGGCCGCGAACGTCTTGGCCGCATCGGCGCGGAACGCCGCCGCATCCGCCGCCTTGCTGAGCGCGTCGGCCATCTCGGCCATTTCGCGCAAGTTGCGGAGATGGAGCGCGTTGACGACCGCGTTCACGTCGCGCATCACGAAGCCGTCGCGGTAGCAGATCGCCCAGTCCACGATGTCGCGCGGCAACTGGCCGTCCGGCGCCGGACGCACCGTCGGGCCGCGCGTGACCAGAAGCCCGTCCGCCCGCCGCAGGTGGTGCCAGAGCTTGTCCCTCCGCATCCGGTCATAGTGCCGCGCCACGAGGTCGGTCTTTCCCGTGCGCATCCAGTCGGCGTAGACGATGCTGATGAAGAACTGCTTCCATTCCGTCGGCCACGTCGTGTGCGTCGCGAGGTAATCGGCCATTCGCCGGACGAGCGTGTCGTCGGACGTCATCGCGTAGGTGCTCAGCTGCGTGATGAACGAATCGGCCTCATAGGGCAGGCGCTCGCGGTCGCCGTCGATGAACTTGCCCGTATAGGTCGTCGCCGCCACCGAATGCTTGCAGAAGTCATGGACACGCACAAGCTCCGACGAGTCGCAGTCGAATGCCTCCTCTTCCAGGTCATAGGGATAGTGGATCGGCACCTGCCGCACGTTCTCCGCCGTCAGGGGGAACGGCGACACGGCGACTTCCAGCCAGCGAAACGGCATCACCGTGCCGAAGCGTCCGATCGGACGCGTGTTGAAGGAGCTGCCGTTCCCCGTCCGGTACGGGATCCGCACCCACGCCGCAGACGCGGCGAAAGAGCCTTTCGTGACGGCGCAGCGGATGCGCCCTTCCTTCTGCGTATAGAACGCATTAGTCTGCACGCCTCCGTCCCTGTCCAGCAGCTCGCCCCAGACAAGCGCATAGTCGCCGGCCGCCGACGGGCGAACCTCCAGCCAGCCCGCCGCATGGCGACCGAAATCCAGGACGGCATGCCCCGCCCTGTTCGTGACAATCGACACGGGCCGCCGTTCGGCGCCGCGCACGACCGCGTCCGTGAAGTCCGGCGGAGAAACGGGGCTCAGGCGCATCGTCCAGGCCTCCGCCTTCGGCTTCAGCAGGTAGCGGTCGAGCGGACACGGCCCGCAGGAACGCCCGCCCAGCCCGCACTGCCCGACATCGAGGTTGAGGCAGACCTCCGCGCGCGGCGTCAGCGGATGCCACTGCCGCGGCTGTCCGTTGCGGTGACGGGCGAACTCAAGGTCTTCCCATGTGTAATGAAGCGCCTGAACGAAGAGCGGACGATCCGCCGAGAAGCGGACGCCGTACCCGTCCCGGTTGGTGAACGAGACTTCGCGCACGTCGCACTTGTAACCGCAGTCCTGCGGTCGCACATACGGCACGTACTGGCCCGTCACGGTCGATTGGTAGCGTCCGACAAACGCCGCCGTCTTTCGGTCGACGTAGTTCTCGAACGGGCCGCGTCCGTACCACGCCATATTCTCCAGCGCGGCAGACAGCCGCCAGCTCGTGCCGAAACGCGGCAAGACGGGCGGCAGGTCTCCGAATGGCTCGGTCCGCTCGCGCACCTCGACCGTCCCGTCGGCGGCAAACGTCCAGTCGCTCGTCTGAAGCCAGCCACCCGTCTTCGCGCCGCAGACCTTCGTGCGGCACCGCACCCGCGTCACGCCGTCCGTCGTCTCGACCGCCAGCGGCTCCGGGTGATAGGCGAGCTGCGTCAGCCCCGTCTTGAAGATGTCGAATTCGCCGGGACGCTCCGCGCCGCGAAACCAGACGTCGTTGTCGGTCAACGCGCGCAGGCACGTGAGGCGCGGGCCCGTGACGACGCCCGCGCGGTCTTCCAGGATGGTCACGCCTGCCATCTCCAGCTTCGCAAGCGTTCCGCTGCGCCGCGAGAAGACGACCTTCGTGCCACCGCACGACACCCGCACGGCGTCCGCCGTCTCCTGCACGTTCGCCTCAGAAGGCCTCCGCTCCGAACGCCGCACCGGCCCGTTCTCCAGCCGGATCTGGTTGCGCGCAACGACCCATCCGGCCTTTGCCCACGGCGTGTCCTCCCGCGTCCGAAACGCGACGTTCAGGAAATATTCGCGGCCAGGCTGTAGTCCCAGCGGCGCAAGGTCGTAGGTCTGAGTGTGGCTCGACAGCGGTTCGACACGCGACAGGTCGACCGTGCCTGTGCGCACAGCTCGCCCGTCTTCGACGAGTTCCCACCGGCAGTCGAAGGCGTCGGAAGCCGTGAACGAGAAGCGGTTCGTCAGCGTAAACGTGCCGCGTCCGTCGCCCGTGACAACGAGGTTGCGGTGCACGTGCCCGACCTCCTCCAGCTTCGGCGTCACCCCGCGCAGCGGGCCGACGACGCCGTTGCAGCAGAAATTGCCGTCGTTCGGCTGGTCGTCGAAGTCGCCGCCATAGGCGAGGTAGCGGACACGGCGCCCGTCCGCGTCCAGGCGATCCGTGTCCTTCCACACGGCCTGATCCGCCCAGTCCCAGATGCAGCCGCCCGCGAGCGAGTCGTGCGCATAAAAGGCGTCCCAGTACTCCTGGTAGTTGCCGAGCGCGTTGCCCATCGCGTGCGCATACTCGGAGAAGAAGAACGGCTTGCCCCTGTGCTGGGTACGGTCGCCTTCGTTCGTGATGCGGAGATCGCTTTCGAGCAGCCCGTCCCCCATCTGCCCGCGCCGCTTCAGCCACGCCGGCGTCATGTACATGCGCCCGTCGATGTCCGCAATCGAGTTGCCGCGCTCCCAATGGACGAGCCGTGTGGCGTCCAGCTCCTTCACGCGGCGGCAGGCTTCCTCGAAGCCGGGGCCTGTCCCCGTCTCGTTGCCGAGCGACCAGAAGACGACGGACGCATGGTTGCGGCAGAACTGCACCTGACGCTCGTTGCGCTCGACGATCGTCTGATCCCACATCCGCCGCGTCCCGATCGACGTCTCGGCATAGCCCGGCTCATGCGCCTCGACGTTCGCCTCCGCCATCACGTAGAGGCCATAGCGGTCACAGAGGTCGTACCAGAGCCGATGATTCGGATAGTGGCTCGTGCGCACCGTGTTGATGTTGTAGCGCTTCATCAGCTCAATGTCGCGCACCATGTCGGCGACGGACACGGTGCGCCCGTTCTCAGGACTCGTCTCATGCCGGTTCACGCCCTTGAACTTCACCTTCTGTCCGTTGACTTTCACGACGCCCTTCTCGATGCGGATGTCGCGAAAGCCGACCTTCAGCGCGCGCAAGTCAGTTGCCGATTTCAGGACGAGCGTGTAAAGGTACGGATCTTCGGCGCTCCAGAGACGCGGGGCGGACACGGCAACGCGATTCGTGCCGCTCGACAGCGCAGCGACCGGCTGCCGTGCGGCATCGAACAGGACGCCCTTCCAGTTGTCCCGTTCCGCCGTCACCTCCAGCCGCCATTTCCCGTCTCCGCCAACCGGCGCCGTCTTCACGCACACGCCGCGAATCGACTCCGTCGGCTCGGCGTAGAGCGTGACGTCGCGGAAGATGCCGGAGAAGCGGAACATGTCCTGATCTTCGAAGTAACTGCCGTCGCACCAGCGATAGACTTCGACGGCGAGGAGATTCTCGCTTTCCTTCAGGCACGGCGTGATGTCGAACTCAGAGGGGAGCTTCGAGTCTTCGGCGTAGCCGACCCTGTGCCCGTTCACCCACACGTAATAGGCCGAGCCGACGCCCTCGAAGCGCAGGATCACGCGCCGCCCCGCCCAGTCCGTCGGCACGGCGAACCGCGTACGGTAGCTGGAGACGGGATTGTAGACGACGTTCGTCGCGAAACGGTCGCGGATCAGCGGCTCCAGCCAGGCGTGCGGATAGCGAACGTTCGTGTAGATCGGCGTGCCGAACCCGCGCAGCTCAACGCAGGACGGCACGTCAATCGTCTGCCACCGCGAATCGTCGTAGTCCGTCCGCCCGAAATCGACCGGCCGTTGCGCCGGGTCTCCGCACCAGCTGATCTTCCAGTTTCCGTTCAGCGACCGCACGTAGGGCGTCGCCGGCTCCAGCGCATCCGACAGCGCCGCCGCCTCGTCCGCAAGCGGCGGCAGGAACGCGCACGCCGAAAGCCGGTTCACGGCATTGACCGACGGATCTTCCCATTCGACGGCGGCGAGGACGGCGAACGTCGCACACGCCGCGATTCCGCACAAGACACGCGCATTCATCTGCGTCACCGAATGACAATCGCAAGTCCACGCGGTATGTAGACCAGTCCGGCCTCCGTCCCCTCGTCGTTCAGGACAAGCCGCCACGCCCGCTTCGCGCCGCGAATCACCGTGTCCACCGGGAAGCCCGTGATGGACGTGGCGCACGCGATCGGATGGTATTTCACCTTGCGCGGCACGGCGTCAAGATCCGGCACGGCAATCGTCACGCCGTCATCGAACGACAGCGGGGCCTCGACCGTCAGCACACGGCCATCTGCGATGTCGGCGGCGGCGAGCGTCCAAGCGCTTTTCACGCGCAGGCTCAAGGCGTTCGTCACCGCCGCCGCACCGGCGAGATTGTCGACGACCAGCGGCAGACCGTTCGCATCCAGCTTCACCGCCGCGCCCACGTTCAGGCGGCCCAGACGATGCGGATTCTCCAGCAGCACCTCGGCACGCGACACGGTGTCCGTCGTGAAGAGGAAGCCGTTGCCCGGATCTTTCAGCACCTCAAATGTCCCGTCCGTGAAAACGCGGCGCAGCTTGTCGAGGTCGCCCTTCTCGGCACGCGGCCCGCCGACGACGCCATTCGCCTGTGTCCGAACGTCAATCGCATGTGCACCCGGCGTTAGCATCAGTTCAATGACATTGTTCCAGCCGTCGCGCTTGTTGTTGTAAACCGACTCGCCGTCCACGTAGATCCAGTTCTCGTAGACGCAGCCCAAATAGACCTGCCACGTCACGTTCGTCTCTTCGCGATTCCAGATGTAGCCACGCGAGGAAACGCCCTGTTTCGTAGTGTCCGCCCACCACGACGAGTCGAGCTGCGGTCCCGGCCCATCGGCACAATACGACCACGCCGTATCCGCACGTTCCTGGTCAAAGCCGCCCATCCAAGCGTCTCCGCGCACGCCCACCATCAGTCCGCCGTGTCCGTAAAAGTTCTCGGACGACGGCAGCACGACCGTCGCCTCCGTGACGTCAAGCCCGCCCGCCCAGTCGAGTGCCTTGCCGAACGTCAGCGTGCCGCGACCCGCCGGAATCGTCCCTGTGCCCGTGACCTTGCCGAGGAACGTCAGGCTAGCCACCTTGTCGCGGAGGACGGAATTCGTCGCCGTCGAGTTCCAGACGACATCGCCGCCCCAGCGGTTGTAGTTCGCCGCGTCGTCCGCGTGTGCCAGCGAACAGGCCGCCAAGACCGTGCCGCCCTCCTCGACGACCAGCTTCCAGAGCGGAATCTGCCCCGCCTCGTAGAGATAGACCTTGGCACCGTCCTTGACCGTGACCGTCCTCGCCGCGTCGCCGAAGTCGCCGCTGACCCAACTGTTCAGCATCAGCGTGCCGCGTTCGATGTCGATGTCGCCGATCGCGCTGTCCGCCAGCGGACGAATGCGGGAACGGTTGAAGCACACGGTGCCGCGCGTCGTCAGTCGGAATCCGTGCATGAGGAGTTCGCCGCCCGTCAGGCCGGCATTGACGCCCATGTCGAACGTCGTGTCCCCGCCAAGCGTCACGCGGCCGCCGAAAAGCCGCTGCTGCTGGTAGCCGCCCTCCGGCTGACAGACCGCCGCGCCCCACTGCTCGTCGCCCGCGCCCGCGACCGTGATGCCCTCCGTGAACGTCAGCGCATTGGCGGCGGCCGAGCCGTCCACGTCCGCGCCCGTGTGGACAATCAGCGTCGCGCCGGACTTGATCTCGGTCTCGCCCGCCGTCGTGCCGAGGTCGCCGTTGCCGGACACCATGAGAGCCCCCTCCTCAACCGTAATCGTCCCCGCGTAGTTCGCCAGCGCGGACGAACTCCAGAGGACGCCGCGCCCGCGCTTGACGAGATTTCGCTCGCCCAGTTCGGACACGAACGCCGCGTCAATGCGGTTGGTCTGTCCCTGCTCGACGGTCACGACGTAATCCTCGACGGACGCCGCGCCGCCGACGGAGGCGAAACAGCCGAACAATACGACCGAACGAAGTTTGTGGAGTCGTGCTGTCTTCGTTTGCATGGCTTTTCTCGTTGTCATGGGAGTGTTCCTTTCTTTGCTGTTGTCTATTGTAGCAAATCCCTCCCGTCCCGGCAATTTACCCGAATGGGTATGGGGCACGCCATCGTGCGCAGAAACATTTTAACACAGGGACTCCCTGAAGGGGCGACGAAGCCGACAGAACTGCGCGAAGCGAGTCTCCCTGTCGCCTCTCATCGCCCGGCCATCGACCGCTCCGCGTTTAATAACAGCGTTCGATATGATTGCGTCTCGCCGAAGCAGAGCAACCTCTTCACCGCCTCTACCCGAACGGGTAGGGACTGAAATGCCCCACAAGGCCGCCGAATTCGCTATAATATGCGGCGTATGCGCGTTCCGTCACAGATCCTGTCCCTCGCCCTCCTCGCCGTCACCCCCTTCGCGGCGGCGGGCGGCACGTTCTGCGTCACGGATCGGGTCGCGGTCGTCAATCGCGGCGGCACGCTGCCACGCGTCTATCTCCTGAACGACACAGCGACCTCCTCGTTCTGGGTCGCCGCCTCCAACCTGCCCGACTGCCGTCCGGGCGACGTCATCGCCGCACGCGGCCATTCCAAGCCCATCACCAACAACGAAAACGACTTCTTCGCCGAGTCCGTCGTGCGGCTCAGGCGAGAGCCACTGCCCCCTGCGCCGGACGTGACCGGCAGCCAGGTCAACGGCGGCGAATGCTTCGGACAGACCGTCGGCGTGCAAGGCGTTCTCGCCTCGGCTGTCCGTGACGACGTCAACGAGGTCTGGAACCTGCTGACGCTCCGCACGCCGACGGGCAAGGTCTTCGCGGCCGTACCGGAATCGGAAATCCCCCTGCACCGACTGACGGCCTTGCGGGACGCCGAGGTGCGCCTGTCGGGACTCGTAACGCGCTTCGGCGTCTGGCGCAGCTTCCTCGGCTACGAGATCCTGCTCTTCGGCACCGACGGCCTCGCCGTCGAGAAGCCACCGGCGGACGACCCATTCGCCGCGCCGCCCTTCGCCTTTCGCGAGGCCCTTCACCGCCAGCGCGCCGAAGGCACCGTGCTCGCCGTCGGACGGCGAAAGGTCTTCCTGCGGACTGACCGCCAGACGCTTCTGCCGATCACGCCCGTGACGGACTCGCCCCGTCCCCATCCCGGCCAGCGGCTGTCCGTCGTCGGCTTCACCGAGCCCGACCAGCGCAACCTCCAACTGGTCGAGGCCGAAATCCGACCGCACCCCGGCCCCGACGAACCGCTCGCCGTCGGCGAGGACATCGACCCGGAAACCCTCTATGCGGACGCCGACGGACGCAGCTTCGCCAATACGGAATATTACGGCCGCTTCCTTCGCCTGACAGGCACCGTCGTCAACTCGTCCGAAAACCTGCGCTTCTCCGGCGCGCTGATTCTCGCCTGCGGCAAGCGCACCGTCTCGGTCGACGTCTCGTCGCTCGTCAACGGCCTCGCCCCGTCGCTTGAGCCCGGCTGCACCGTCTCCGTCACGGGCCTGTGCGTCGCAGAGTTCGAGAACGCCGCCGACACGCCGCTTCTTCCGCGCTTCACCGGGTTCTCGCTCATTCCCCGCACCGCCGCCGACCTCGTCATCCTCCGCTGTCCGCCGTGGTGGACGCCCCTGAAGCTACTGGCCGTCATCGCCCTGCTCGTCCTTCTGCTCGCCGGAATTCTCGTCTGGAACCATGCGCTCGCCGTCCGCTCCGAGCAGCGCGGACAGGAGCTCGCGCGCGAGCAGAGCCAGCACGCGGCCGCCGACCTGAAGGTCGAGGAGCGCACACGTCTCGCCGTGGAGCTTCACGACGCTATCTCGCAGACCCTGACCGGCGTGGCCTTCCAGATCGAGACGGCTCTCGGCATTGGACGGGACACGCTCGGCCCCGCCCGGAAGTTCCTCGACACGGCCAACCAGATGCTGGCCTCCTGTCGCCAGGAACTGTACTGCTGCCTTTGGGATCTCCACAGCCGAACGTTTGAGGAGAAGGACTTGACGGAAGCCATCCAGCGCACGATCGCGCCGCACACCGAACGGGCGAACATCACCGTGCGGTTCAACGTGCCGCGTGAAGACCTGTCCGAATCGACCGTTCACGCCATCCTGAAAATCGTCCGCGAACTCGTCGTCAACGCCCTCCGCCACGGCCGCGCCGAGAACATCCGCATCGCCGGCGAATACCACGAGGGACGCGTCCGCTTCTCCGTCGCGGACGACGGCTGCGGCTTCGACGAGGCGTCCGCGCCAGGTCCCGTGCAGGGGCACTTCGGCCTTCAGGGCATCCGCGAACGCGCAGCCGAGAAGAGCGGCGCGGTCGAGATCGCGTCGCGGCCGGGACGCGGCACGAAAGTCACGGTCTCGCTCAAGGAGGATATCGCATGTCCGAACGCAAACGCATAAGAGTTCTGCTGGCCGACGACCACCTCATCGTCCGCATGGGCCTCGCCGCCCTGCTCGGCCTCGAAGACGACATCGCGCTCGTCGGCGAGGCCACCGACGGCGAAGAGGCCGTCCGGCTCGCGGCCGCCACGCATCCCGACATCGTTCTCATGGATCTCATGATGCCGAAGACGAACGGCGTCGAGGCGACGCGCGGCATCCTGCGCGCACGTCCCGAGACGAAGGTCGTCATCCTCACCACGTTCCTGGACAGCCCGGACGTGCGTGCGGCGCTCGAAGCCGGTGCGTGCGGCGCGCTGATCAAGAACACGTCGCGCACCGAACTCGTTGCGGCGATCCGGCGGACGCTCGCCGACGAACACGTCTACAGCCGCGAGATCCGCACGCTGCTCGAAACGACGGCTGCGCCGCCGCACCTCTCGCCACGCCAGCTCGACATCCTGCACTACGCGGGACGCGGCTTCAGCAACGCCGACATCGCGACGGCGCTCGGCGTGGGGCCCGACTGCGTCAAGGCGAACCTCAAGTCGGCGTTCATCCGTCTCGGCGCGGCCACGCGCGCCGAGGCCGTCGCCCTCGCCCTCAAGGCCAAGCTGCTGAATCTCTGACATTCACAAAAAAACACAAACGAAAGAAAAAAGACAAAACATGAACACCACCCAACGCACAGTCCTGACGCTGACCGCCGCGCTGCTCACCCACGGCCCCGCGCAGGCGACAGATCCGACGACGGTTTCGCGTGACGACTTCCGCATCCGCGATCCGTTCGTGCTCGCCGAAGACGGAACATACTACCTCTACGAGTCAAAGCCCTGGTCGGGCGGACGCGGCGTTGCGGTCCGCACCTCGAAAGACCTCGCGCACTGGAGCGAGAAGACGCCCGTCCTCGAACTGCCGTCCTCGAACGCCTGCACGGCCGTCTGGGCGCCAGAGGTCCACAAGTACGACGGCGCCTACTGGCTCTTCGTGACGCTGACCTTCGCCGCCGATGCCGCGCATCCGCTTCCGTCCCTGCTGCAGGACGGCTTCAAGGGCGGCAAGCGCCAACCGCGCGGCGTGTGGGTGTTCAAGAGCGGCAGTCCCCTCGGCCCGTTTAAGCCCGTCAAGGACGGCAGCGTGACGCCATCCGGCTGGATGTGCCTGGACGGGACGCTTTGGGTCGAGAACGGCCAGCCGTGGATGGTTTTCTGCCACGAGTGGTGCCAAACGGGGAACGGGCGCATGATGGCCGCGCCGCTGAGCCGTGACCTCGCGCACTTCACGTCCGAGCCGATCGAACTGTTCCGCGCAGCCGACGAGCCGGACGCGGAATTCGTGACGGACGGCCCGTTTCTGGCTCGGACAGCGGACGGCGCCCTGCGCATGATCTGGTCGAACCTCGTCAAGGGACACGGCTACAGCGTCCTGCAGTGCGTCTCCGCAAGCGGTTCGGTTCGCGGGCCTTGGAAACACCTCGCGCCCCTCTACACGCGCGATGGCGGGCACGGCATGCTCTTTCGCACGTTCGGCGGCGAACTGACGCTCACCCTTCATCAGCCGAACACATCACCCAACGAGCGGATGCGGCTCTATCCCGTCGAAGAGACGCCCACGGGCCTCAAGATCAAGCCGACGGAACAATAGCTTGACAGTTTTCGCCTACGGCGTTTAACACGAAGGTTTCTGAGGAACGAAGACACGGAGATTTTGTCTATGAAGGGTCGAATCGTCCTTCTCTTGACGATGGCATTTGCCGCGCGCGCGGCGGAGACGCCGTGGCGACCGTATGTGCGCGACGGGCAGCTCTCTCTGACACCCACGGGCGAGGTCACGCGGGTCGCCCACGTCGGAGACGCATCCTGGGAAGTCGCCCGCCGCGACGGCCAGATCGCCGTACGTCCCGGCGAGGCCTTCCGGCTCGTCTGCTCGCTCGGGAACATTCGCAAAACCGACAAGGCCGGCGTGCTTCTTGCGGCGACCCTGTTCAGCACAAACGGGCAAGCCCTCTCCTGGCGCTACGGCTGCGTCCGCGCCCAGCCCAACGGCACGACCGAATCGACGTTCGTCGTTCCCGAAGGCGGCGCGGCGCTTATGCCGCGCATCTTTGGACAGCACGACGCCGACTTCGACCTCAAAGACCTCTCGCTCGAACGCACGGGCACCGTCCCGCGCGCCGCCGACCTGCCGGATGTCGCCGCCCTGCGCACGGACGCGCTCGACATCGAAATCCAGACCGCCACGTTGGCGCTCGCCGTCACCGACCGGCGGACAGGCCGTATCTGGCGCACAACCGCCGGCACCCGCGCCTATCCCCGCTTTCTCATCCGCAAGTTCACGGCATCCGCCCGTGCCCTGCGCTTCGGCGTGACGGATGCCGAGACCGGCACGCCGCTCGCCCTCATTTTCGCGACCGACCCGACGGCCTCGACCGAATTCACCGTCACCCTTGCCGGACGCGGACTTCTGAAGGATCGTCTCCCCTTTCCCGATCCGTTCGCGGGCGCACCGGGCGACCACATGATCCTGCCGCTGAGCGAGGGATTCCGCCTACCGATGCACGAACGCACGTTCGTCGGCGCGGACGAGTTCCCGATGTGGTCGTCCGCCACCAGCATGGCCTTCTTCGGCGTCGAAGAGGATGCCACCGGCGCCGGCTGGATGACCATCGCCGAGACGCGAAACGATGCGCTGATCAAGGTCACGGCGACGAACGGCGTCCCCGTTGCGCTGGGCCCGGCCTGGGCCTCGGAGCGCGGACAGTTCGGTGCACCGCGCGTCGTGCGCTATGCGTTTCTCGATCGCGGCGGCTACGTGGCGATGGCCAAGCGCTACCGCCGCGCCGCCGAAGCGAGCGGACTCGTCACGACTTTCCGCGAAAAGGCGAAGGAACGTCTGGTTGTCGACCGCTTGCTTGGTGCGGCCAACGTCTGGTATTTCCCCGCCAAGGGAGACCCCACACACGCCGCGATGGCACGCGAACTGAAGGCTGCCGGCCTCGACCGCTTTCTCTGGAGCAGCGACGCGCCACCGAATGACGTCGTCCAGATCGCATCCATGCCGGACGTGCTGATCGGCCGCTACGACTGCTATCGCGACATCTACCCGCCCGAACTCGTGCGGCAGCTCGGCTGGCCGCCGGACGGCGACGACATCTGCCGCAATACCGCCGCGTGGCCGGACGGCGCCATCTGGAACAGCGCGGACGCAAACGACCTCCGCCGCGCGTGGGGCGTGACCTGTCCGGATGGACAGAAGCGCTTCTGCGTCGCCCAGTGCACGCGCTGCCAGCCTGCCCGTGTGCGCGAACACGTCGCGCGCGAACTGAAGGCGAAGCCCTTCACCGCCCGTTTCATCGACGTGACGACAGCCGTTGGCGCCGAGGAATGCGCGAATCCGGCGCATCCGGCGACCCGCACGCAGAGCCGCCAGGCCATCGGCGAAATCCTCGGTCTCCTCGGACAGGAATTCGGGCTCGTCGTCGGCAGCGAACAAGGCGTCGACTTCGCCGTGCCGTTCTGCGACTACTTCGAGGGAATGCTCTCGCCTACGCCTTGCCGAATGCCGCACGGACGTCCGGGCTGCGGACGGACGAACATCTTTCGCGAGGGGACAGACCCCAAGGGCCTGACGGCGGAGGAGTTCGCCCGCGTGACGGACTTTGGCCTCAACGCCCGCTACCGCATTCCGCTCTTCGAGCTCGTCTACCACGACTGCTGCTGTGCGCACTGGTACTGGTACGACTACTCGAACCGACCGATTAGCCTCTGGCGCACACGCGACCTCTTCAATGTCCTCTACGGCACGGCTCCGATGTACATCTTCGACCATCGGCTGTGGACGGAACGGAAAGAGCGTTTCATCGAAAGCTATCGCATGACCAGCCCCATCGCCCGACACACGGGCTACAGCGAAATGACCGACCACCGTGCGCTCACGCCCGACCGCCTCGTCCAGCGCACGGCCTTCGCCGACGGCACCGTCGTCACCGTCAACTTCGGCACCACGCCCTACCGACAGCCGAACGGCACCGTTCTCCCCCCGCTGTCAGCCGATCAACGGTTTTTCTGTGATTTTTAGATTGTCAATCTGGGGTCTGTCCCCACGAGATTCTGTATCATAGATTCTTCCCATCGATCTCGGAGATCCTGAAGCGGGTGGAGACGACGCTGGACTGACGTTCGTCGACGAAATGCCGCGAATACGTCGTGCAGACGATCGTGCCGTCCGGCAGCAGCTCGACGCCCGAATAGCCCGTGTCCCACCACGGACTGCCCGGAAGCCTGTTGTGCTTCAGCAGATGGATGCGGCACTATCCATTGCGCCCGTTCACCAAGTCGTCGAACGTGCCGACCCAAGCAATGTACTGGCCGCGCGTCGGCGAGCCGACGGCCTGGTCACGGAAGGCGATTACGTAGCGGCCATCCGGCAGCAAGATGCCCTCGTGGCGGTCGCCCGTGAGCGTCCAGGGCGTATCGACGGGCGTCGTCCATGTGCGCCCCTCGTCGTGCGAAAACGCCATCATGCTGCACCCCTTGTGGCGGTTCTCGCGCGCAAGGAGGAGCAGCGACCGACCGTCCGGCGAACGGAGGCTGCAGGGCTCGCAGAGACTACGGTTCGCGGCCTGCATGACAAGACGCATCTCGCCGTAGGTCCGGCCACCGTCCTTCGAGAGCGCCATCCAGACGGCCTGATCGTCGGACGGACGATCCTTTGCCCGTGTCTTGTCCTTGAAGACCTGTCCGAACAGCGCGACCGTACCGTCCCTGAGTGCCATCAGACCCGTCGGCGGCATACCGGCGGAAAGCTGCGGCTGACATGGCAACTCAACCCAGTTCTTACCGAGGTCTTCGCTCATGAGGATACCGAGTCACCGCGCCGAACCGCAATTCTACTCAACTGCTGTAAACTTTTGTTGGAGTTCCTCACCTAAACGCAACAGAGACAGGAGAAAGCAGAGGCATCTCCGTATCGCCAATGCTCTTCCTCGGTAGGGCGGAGATGAAGTGAACGCGTTCTCCCGTCCAAGTGAACGCGTTCGTCGGCACAAGTGAACGCGTTCGTTGATGCAAGTGAACGCGTTCATTCACTCAAGAGAACGCGTTCGTTTAGGCGGGAGAACGCGTTCGTTTACCCAAGAGAACGCGTTCACTTGGACGGGAGAACGCGTTCATTCGCGGTCGGCGAGGCTTTGACACCCTGTCTCGTCCAGCTTTCGACAAGAATCTGACCGAACTGCACACCGAGATTCGTCCGAACCATTCGATTGGCCAAAATCGACGAGATGCCCGATCAGCGAACGAATGCCGCGATAGTAGAAGCCGAAGTCGAACAACGTGCGAGTCGACGTCAGGCGATGCCAAAGCGCACCCGGCTGAAGAAAGCCGCGATAAACTTCGCGAATGGCGCATTTGAGCGCATCTTCGGAAACCAACGGCGTCTTCGTGATGGCGCGGCGCATGTCGTATTCGTCCCAGTCCTTCGTGACGAGACCGTCTTTCGCCTCCAAATCCTTGAAGAGCGGCGTGCCCGGATAGGGAATCGTGAGCGTGCACTGCAGGGTCTTCGCCCAGCCTTTTGCCAGCAAACGCCGCGCGAGATGGACCGTGTTCGCGATCTCCTTCGGTCCTTCCCAAGCGTGACCGAACATGAAGGTGACGTGAACGTCCAACCCGGCTTCGGTCGCCCACTGTGCGCCCTTCTCGACGTCTTCGACCTTCAATGCCTTCTGGAAGCGGTCCAGCGTCTCCTGATTCGCGCTCTCAACGCCAAAAAGGACGAACTGGAAACCGGCGCGGCGCATCAGACGGTAGTCCTCGCGCGTGAGCCGCCCGAACCGCATGTTGCAATCGAGGCGCACCTTCTTCGGCAGACCGCGCCGAATCATCTCCTCGCAAAATGTCGTGAGCCAAGTGCCGACGGGGAACGAGCCCGAGTCGTCCATGACCTCCTTTACGCCGTACTTCGTGACGAGCGTTTCGATCTCGTCCACGACATCAATCGGGTCACGCGTGCGATACTTCGGATAGAGCGTCGTCCAGCTGCAAAACGTGCACTTGCCGTGCCAGCAGTCACGCCCAGACATGATGTACGTTCCCGGCGTGCGGCGGAAGTTGCCGTTCTTCTTCGCGTAAAGTTCCCAGTGAACGAGGTCACGGTCTATCCAAGGCGCGTCTTTCAACGTGTCCCGAAGCGCAAACGGCTGAACGCCGCGCGGACATCCCGCCGCGATGAAATCCAGAAGCCCATAGTCCCAGTCTCCGCCCGGGACGACGGCCCACACGCCCGGCTTCGCAATCGATTCCTGCGGCAACGCCGTCACATGGTCACCGACGAGAAGGAACTTCGGGCCTTCCGCGCTTCTTCCTTCCGACTTCTCGGCTATCCACCGCCAGTGCCGCTTGATGACGGGTGTCTTCGTCTCCAGCACGACGAGATCGGGATGAAACGCAGCAAGGCGGGCGTCAAACGCTTCCGGCGTCAGCTCTGCCGCGATGCCGTCGAGAAAGAGGACGTCATGCCCCGCCTTCTTCAGCATCGTCGCGGCCGTCGCCGGAACGACGGGAAAGATGTAGGTCGGGCGCGAGAACCACTGGAACTGGCGGTTCTGCGTGAGGAGGGGCACGCCCTTCTCGCTTTTCAGCGGAGGATAGACAATCGCGACTTTCACTTATCCCTGCACCTACGCCTTTCTGCCGCACATTTCACCTTGTCACCACTTATACCCGACACCGATGAGATAGAGGAAATCGTCCTTCTTCATGCCGTCGGCAGGCTTGGAATCATAGTCCCACTCGACGCGCGCGTCAAACGTGAAGTCGCCGATGAGCTTCATCTGGAAGCCAATGTCCGCGCGGACGAGATATTTGTCCCAGTCGTCCACTTCCGGCAAGAAACGCAGATTGTGGAAGAACCCACAATTCTCGAGCCCTTTCGGCACAAACAGAAGATGGTGCGCATAGCGAAGCGCGCCAAAGCCGTCGTCCTTCGCGTCATCGTTGTTTTCCCATTCCTCCTTGATCCAGTTCACGCCGACTTCCTGACTGAAGCTCCAGCGGCCCGTCAGCTCGTAGGCCACATCGTCAAGCCACTGATAGCCCGCGCCAAGGCCTACCGTGTAGCGCGCGTTCAAGGCCTTGACCGTATCGCGTTCCCAAAGGACGTCCTCGTACGAGTAGGTCTTGGCAAGCCAGAAGTGATCGTGCTTGACCTCGCCCTCCCACTTGTCCATCGTCTTCTTGTTGTCGGTCGTCGCCGTTCCGTCCATACCATAGTCATACGCAAGGCGCGCGAGGAAGCGGTCCTTCTCCCACCGGCGGTTCACCTGCGCGCGGACGGCGGCGGAATTCTCATAGGTATTGCCGCGCTTGCCGGTATAAGCCGCCGACACACTGCCATGCCATTTCTCTGCAACTGGGTCAATCGCCTTGACCTCGCTCATCGCCAGCGGTTGCGCACCCACGACATACGCACCGTTCGCGACGGCCAACGTCTCACGCGTCTCGGTCAGGTCCGTGCGCTGAACGACATGATCGCCGACGTCAAGTTTCGTGATGTTCGCGACCTTAATCGTCACGTCGCCGAGGTCATCGGACGCAAAGACGACGGCATCCTTCGAGACGCTCTTGACCGTCCCCTTCAGGAAGGAACCGGACTTGAGCTCGACTTGATCAGCCAAAGCCACGCAAGCGATGGTTGAAACGATGATTCCGAACAGTTTCTTCATAACCTTGCCACTATTCCTTCTTTTGTCTTATTTCCTTTGATATTCTGGATCTTTCCGAAACGGGATGTAATCGTCAAACGAGATCTTCTGAATGCGGTTGGTCCGGCGTGGATCGCGATACTGATCCTCAAGAGCCCGCAAATCAAGCGATTGGATGCCCTCGACATGCTGCGTGCGGTCACCCGGTTCGACGCGGATGTCTTCCGTGTACTGGCGACCCAACACGGCATTCTTCGGAAGTCCCGCGTCTTTGGCGATCTTGCGCGGATCGACAAGTCCGACTGTCACGAAGACGATGATTTCCTTTTGCTCCTTGACGCGCTGCTTCGAGCCGAAGAGCCGCGGACCGATCCACCACCAGTCCCGAAGCCACGGGATGCCACTGTCGATCTGGCTCTCGACCGTGCGCGAGAGACCGCCGATGACGGCCGTCGTCCCGCTCGACATGTTGAACTCGGTCAGGAGGCGCTGGACATTGATGACCGGATATTTGCTGGAGGTACCCGTCGAATCGGCCGACTGGATGAAGCCCGTCCGTTCCACGCTCGTGTCCAGGGAACTGATCGTCGGGACGATCGTCACGTTGATGAGCCCGTTTGTGGAAATGCGCGGCGTCACGTCCAGCGTAATGCCCCAGCTGAAAAAAGCTTCCTTGGCGAACATGAGCGAATCCTCTCCCGGAATGGTCGCCATCTTCATGTCCAGGTCAATCGACTGCGTCGAATCGTTGATCGTCCGCTTGACGGCAACGGTCACGTTCGGATACTTTGTCGTCATGTCAACCGTCGCCTTCTTGCCCGACGAGACGATGATCTTCGGATTCGAGAACGTGCGCGCGTCCTGACTCCGTTCAAGCGCATGGAGAATGATGTAGAGATCGTCCATGCCGATTGTGCCGTTGATGTACGAGAGATTCGCGTTCGACGTCCTCGGGTCCTGCGTCGTGTCAATGGTGTACTCGCCATTCGCGCTGTTGAACTTCGACACGCCCTCCATCTTCCGCTCGTTCCAGCCAGCGTTCAGGCTCAGGCCGCCGCGCATTCCGTCCAGCATCGACCAGTCGATGCCGAGCTTGTGGGAGGCGTTGTTCGAGAGTTCGACGAAACGCGCCTCGATGTAGACCTGCTGGGCTTCGACATCCAGTTCGTCGATGGACTTCTCGCACGCGTCGAGGATGAGGCGTGGGGCCGTCACCATGATCGAGTTCGATTCGGGAAACGCTACCGCCATCTTCGCGACTTTCCACTTCTCGCCGAAGTCTCCGCTCCACATCGAATTGAAGCTTTCCGCGACCTCTGCCGCCGACGCGTGGTTGAGCTTGAAGATGCGCGTCTCGATCCGGCTCAGCGTCGCCAGACGCTCGGCCTTTTCCTTCTCCTCGGCCGCCTTCATCTCCTCCTTGGCCGCCTTTTCGTCAGTCAACGCCTTGGCCGTCTGTTCGGCGGCGGCTTTCGCGGCGGCTTCTGCCGCAGACGCTGCGGCCGCGGCCGCAGCCTTCTCGGCGGCCGACTTGACGAGATCCTCGGCGGCGGCTTTCGCGGCCTGTTCCGCCGTCTCACGTGCTGCCTTCTCCCAAGCGGCACGTTCCGTCGCGGCCTTTTCCGCCGCCTCGCGCACGGCACGCTCGGCGTAGCCCTGAAATGAATCATCCCGAGCACGGAAGGATTCCTCCCGCGCAGCCGCCATGCCAAACGCGGCACAGGACAGGACGAGAACGGAAGCACAGATTATCTCTCTCATGGTCTGTCAGCCTTTGAAGACGAAAAACTTGCGAACGACGAAATTGACAGCGACCGACACGAGGACATTGACGACGAACGAATAGGTCGTCTGCATCCCCTGAAACCGCACAAGCCCCCAGATGACCGCCGAACCACAGAGCACCGCGAAACCGCTCCCTGCGATGAACAGCAGGTATTCGACGAACCAATGATGCCGCCCTGGCGTGAAGACATAGCGCCGATTCAGAAGCCAACAGAAGACATTCGCGACGAAAAAGCCGACAAGATTGCAATAAACGGCGAGAATGGCACGTATCGCATCCGAAACGGCCACACTTGAGAAGAGGCCCGCCCGCACCAGCAGGTCGTCTGGCCCGAGGCAAGGCCAGACCCACGCCGCACAAAGCCCAGCGATGACGAGATTCACGAGCGTCGCCAAAACGCCAATCACGCCATATTTGATAATCTGCCAAAGAAGCTTCTCACCCATCGCAAGGCGTATTATACCAAAAAAACGAGGCGCGGCGGCAGCGTCGGGTCTCCGCTTTCACCACCCGTCTACGTAAAATGATATACTATGCGGCCATGGAAGGCAAGAAAGCGTACCTTTTCGACATGGACGGCGTGTTGGTTGACAACTGCCACTACCACATTCTCTCCTGGCTGGAGTTCGCCCGGCGACATGGCGGGCATCTGACCGCCGAGCAAGTCGTCGCGTGGATGGGCGCACCGGGACGGGACTACATCGTCCGTATGTTCGACCAGCCTCTCTCCGAGGAACGCATCAATGACCTTCTCCGCGAGAAAGAAGCACTCTACCGCGAGATGTTCCGCCCGCACCTGAAGGCCCCGGACGGACTGATTGACTTTCTGGAGACGACGCGCCGCGCGGGGATTTCCTGTGCTATCACGACAGGCGGTTCACAGGACAATGTTGACTACGTCCTCGACGGGCTTGGCATTCGCGCCTACTTCGCCGGCGTCGTCAACTCATCTCAATACACGCATGGCAAGCCGGCTCCCGACTGCTATCTCAAGACAGCCGCCCTGATAGGAGCCGAACCTTCGACGTGCCTCGTCTTCGAGGACGCGATCAACGGCATCGAGGCCGCTCAGGCGGCGGGCATGGACGTCATCGCGCTCATCGGCACAAACACGCGCGAAGTCCTTGCGGCGACGCATCCGACGCGCATCATTGCGTCCTTCCGCGAACTTCTGAACTGATTCTCAGCCGCGCTTCCTGATCGGCAATCCAATCCTCATCCACCGTCTCTTCCGGCGCAGGGTCAAGCCAGTCCTTGTAATCCCATTGCCAGTCACGCGTCGGACTGGGCGGCCAGAAGATTCCCCGCTCGATGCGTGGCAGAAGCTCGCGAATCTCCGCCTCAGCCAGCGGCAGGTAGCCGCCGCCCACAGGCGCGGTGAAGAGAACGTCGTCTGCCGTCTTGCCGAGAACGCAGTAGCAGGACGAAATGCGCTCGCGCGTAGCGGCGGCAAAAAGGCCTTCGCCGTCCGCATCCAGCATCGCGCAGTAGAGCGGCAACTGAAAGCTCTTCCAGACAAGCGAGCCGTCTTTCTTCTTCTCAAAGCTCTTGGCCTTGTCCGCCTTGTCCCACGTCTTGTAGTCGATGACGCACCATTCGCCGGTCGCCTCGTTGAAGTCGACTCGGTCACACTTGCCATGGAACCGCGTCTGCCCGCTTGTGCCGTCCGCTCGGACAAAGGAATAGGAGAGTTCGAGCTTGCGCTCGACGGCAACAATCCGCCACCCGTCCGCACGCCGTCCGGCCTGACGGGAGGCGAAGTTCCGCAGCCGCCGCTTGACGGACTCGCCCTGCATCCAGACAATCGCCGGGACGGCCATCCCGAAGCGCGCCGTCAGCTGAGCGTCCACCCGTTCATCCAGAAACACGCGAATCGCCGCAGCGTCCGTCGAATCCTTCAGGTCCGACAGGCCGAACGCCTCCAACGCCTCGTGCGCGAGGTTTCCGTATTCCCAACTTTGCAGCTCCTCGGCGCGGTCGTCCATCCGCTTGTCGCCCAGCACGTCCTTGTCGCGCAGGTAATAGGTGAACGGGCAGCGCAGATAGCCATCCAGCCGCGTGGGCGAGATCTTCTCCAGCGCACGGAATGCGGGCGGAATCGGAAGATGCAGTTTCCAGTTCTTCGGCAAGTCCGCCGCAGCCCCTTCGGGCGTGCCGGCCCGCACGCCATAGAACGCCTGAACCCGTGCAATGAGGTCCGCGTCGTCATCCGTCTCGAAGAGCAGACGCGACGGCTTCACGACATCCCCTCTCGCGTCAATCGCATGGAAGAAGACCCGAACGGACTCCGCCGCGCGCGGCGAGACGAGCAACTGCAGAATCGCGCGGTCGCGCGCCTCCTTGTAGGCATTGTCCGGCAGCCCCAGTCGATGGCGAAGCGAATCCGGCAGATACGGATGCCCCACGACCGATTCCGGCACGCAACCCTCCTGGAAGCCAGCGACAACGACCTCGTCCGCCGCCAAGAACGGAAGTTCCATCCAGCCGTCCGTGACGATCACGTCGCCCACGTCCGGCTCCAGCGAATAGGTCGCCTCGTCCAAGCGCAAGGCCAAGAGGTCACGGTCATCCCCACATTCGGCAAGAAGCGTGCTGACGGCCTCTGCCGCCGCCGCGAACTCTCGGTCCCCGGGCGCCGTCTCGTCCAATGTCCGCGATTTGAAGATCGCCCCAAGAAGTGCGCGCGGACTCTTCTTGCGGAACTGGACCTTGACAAACTCGAAGACGGCGCGCAGTTTCTTCTCCGTCTTCGGGGCGATATCGTCGATCTTCTCGGGCAAATACTCGGCTTGCCGATTGTCGAGATCGATCAGCACCGCCGTCATGTCCTCATCGGAAAGGCCCAGTTCGCCGCAAATCCAGCGTCGCGCGTCTCCACCGCGAATGAACGCCGAGAAGACGGAATAGGACTGCGTGCGCTGAAGTTCGACGACCTGTCGCACGAGATGCCCCAGCGACGAGGTGACAAGGCGCGTCTGCGCCGGATTGCGAATCGTCAGGCCACGTGCCTTGAACGCCGTCTCAATCTCAGGAAAGAGTTCCGGATCGGCCACGCACAACGCAGGCCATGCCTCGTCCTCCGCCACAGCGGCAAAATAATCCGCGATACGCGCCGCTTCGTCTGCCGGCGTCGCACAGGGAGTCACCTGTGCGGACAAAAGAGGGGCAAAGGAAGGCGGCGAGAAGGCGGCGAGATCGTCAAATCTCAGAACCTCCTCGATTCCGTCCTCGACTCTTCCCTCGTCTTCCTTTCGCTTCACCTCCCCGATTCTGTCCTTCTTTCCGCGTTTGGCAAGCGCGGCAAGGTATTCCGCCTCAATCTCGGCGAGTTCCCGCCAACGCTCCGCCTCGTCCGGGAGATCAACCGCAATCGCCTCGGCGACGGCAGCGAAGGAAAGCCCCTTCGGCAGCAGCACGGCACGAATATCCGAGAGCTGGCGCGCCCGTTCGAGAACGACAGTCCGCTCCGCATTTTCCGCGCCAAGGGCGTCTGCAAACGCCGCAATCTCGTCTGTCCGACCGGCCAATGCGGGATCGCTCTCGTCCAGCAGAAGGCCCAGCGGCGTCTTGACGCACGGGGGCACGAGCGCACCGAACCGCTCGGCCAACGCCAAGCGCAGTCGTCGGCCTGATTGGACCGTCGGCACGACAACGCAGACGTGCGCAAGCGACTTCGCGCCGCTCAGGTCCGCACGAACCTTTCCGACAAGCGTCTCGACTGCCTGTTCAACGAGCTTCATGCCCAATTCGTCTCATAGGCGTCGCGCTCACTCGCGCGTGAAGATCGCAACGGCACCGCCCTCGTCCTGAAGCGAGAAGGTGACCTTTTCGCCCTTCCGGACGATTCGCGTCTCGGTTGCAAGCGCCTTTGCATCCGTTGGCGTGCGCATGGGATCATCGGCGAAGACCGACATCTTCCACGCACCGTCTCCAAGGAAATCAAGCGTCAGGCCAAGGTCACGCCGCGCCACCGTCGTCGCGGCGTAGTAGAACCGCCCGTCATGCGTCTCGCGCACGACCGCATAATATGCGCCGCACTTTCCTTCGATCGGCCGCGTCGCCTTCCACGCCGACGGCAACCTGCGAAGCGCGTCGATGCCCGCCGCGCCCCGATAGCGTTCAGGCCAGTCGCAGAGCGTCATCAACGGCGAGTCAAACTGGATGCACTGGGCAATGGAATGGGCGCGCGTCCCCATTTCCTCGGCCCAGTGCGGGCATCGGTCCGTCTCGTCGCCATAGCGATGCCCTTTCTTGGACTGCGGAATGAAGTCCTTGGAATGAACGTTCGCGAACGAACCGGGCGTAAAGTCGGCTGGCCCCAGCAGGAAGCGCGTAAACGGCAGAGTCGCGCAATGTCTTGGCGTCACCGACTTTCCGAAGAGATTCATCTCGTTGCCTTGAATCGCCTCGCGCGTGATCATGTTCGGCCAAGTGCGCTCAGATCCCGTCGATTTGAACGATCCGTGGAAATTCATCATGATGCGATGCTTCGCCGCGACGCGGCAGACGCGCTCACACCAATTGACCATCCACTGGTCCTGCCGGTCCAGGAAGTCCGTCTTCACGCCGACCACGCCCCATTTTTCCAGACGCGCGAACGTCTCCTCCAACCCAATGTCGTCAATCTCCTGCCAGTGGATCCATACCCAGACGCCAACGTTCTTCGTCCGCGCGTGCGCAACGATCCGGGCCAAGTCAAAATCTTTGCGCGGTAGAAGCGGCACGTTCGGCCCGTGGTTCGGGCGACGCGCGAAGCCATACCAGCCCCCGTCAATCGTGTGATAAGGCCAGCCCATCTCGGCGGCGAAGTCAATGAGCTTCAGCGTCAGTTCGGTCGAAAGCGAATTGTTCGACTCGACCCACCAGTCCCAGGTCGAGGCGCCCGGCTTCACAAAGGAGAAGTCAATCGCCGGATCCGGCGGCGGATTGAGGTTGACGATGAAATCGTTCTTGCGCAGGAGGTCCACCTCGTCGTCGCCGACGAGCGCGACGCGCCACGGACTCTTGGCCGGCGTCATCGCGATAACCGCGATGTCCGGCGTCGACGCCGGAGACGGCGGAATCTTCGAGAGCGCCGCGCGCAAAGTCGCCGTGCCATCGCCCGCCGCACGGTAGAAGAGCCCCGCCCAGTTTGAAAGCGCCGCCTCGCACAGCGCGAGCGTCGCACCCTCCGTCTCGACCAGCACGGGCATGCCGACGAACCGCATCGGATCGACTTTCGCCAGCGGACCGTACACGAACGGAGCCTCCTGCGAATTCCGCTCGTGCGCATAGGAAGTCGTCCACGCCTGCGCATCCGCCGCGAAACGCCATTCCGTCACCTCGTCCTTAAGCTCAAAGCCGTCAAAGCCCGGCTGTTCGGGAAAGACATAGCGGAAGGCCACGCCTTCGTCAGACGCGCGAAAGACGAGATTCATCCGACGCGGCAAACGCACGACTTCCGTCTGCCCGAGACCGACGCGGACGGCACGCGCCTCCGTCTCCTCCAACTCGACCGTCATCTCGTTGTAGCAATCGCGCACCGTGCCGCGCCGATAGAGCGTCGTCGTCCACGTCGTGTCAGACGAGTCGCGGCGGACATTGAGGACCTTCATCTCCGACTGGTCCAGTCCTTTGCCGTGCTGATTGCTCTGCGCGAAAGTCACGCCCAGCCGAGACGGAAGCACCAGCGTCCGCCCATCACGCCGAAGAGACCAGCGCATTCCTTGCGCGTCCGTCTCGAAACCGACACTGAGCCGCCCGTCGGGAGAAGCAAGCGTCAGGGACGTCGGAGATACCGCAGAAACGGACAGGGAGGCGACCAGAGACAAACCAAGCAGGGTGAGCATGCGTACGGCAGGGAATCTTTCATGTTCGTGACATGATCTATGGACATTATTCATAATACCCGTATTATATCATTTCTTTTCATGTTCGTGTGCCGTCATCTTCGTGTGCCGTCATCGCAAACGTCATCCAAGCCGTGCCATCGTCCGGGAGAGCGACCCGCCCATCAGCGAACCTCCACGGGAAAACGGGAGACCCTTGGCAGAGACTGCGCGGTGGCTTGCTGAAGAGAGGACGTTAAGGAGCAGGAGAGGAAGACGATCGAATCGCGAATGATTGAATTAGTGAATGCAAGAGGGAAAATGTCTTCTCAGACTTTTGCGAGAGCTTGCTTCAAATCCGCAATGAGATCGGTGGGATCTTCAAGGCCGACCGAAAGGCGAATGAGGTCCGGCGGAATGCCAGCGGCCTTGAGCTGCTCGTCCGAAAGCTGGCGATGCGTATGCGATGCGGGATGAAGAACGCAGCTCCAGGCGTCCGCGACATGCGTGACGATGCCGATGACCTTCAAGGCGTCCATGAACTTGACGGACGCCCCGCGCCCCCCCTTGATGCCGAATGTCATCACGCCGCACGGCGAAGGACCGTCGAACTGCTTCTTGAGAAGCCTGTTGTACTTGTTGTCTTTCAGCCCCGCGAAGTTGACCCAAGCGACCTTCTTCTGCGCCTTGAGCCATTGCGCGATCTTCAGCGCACTCTCGGCATGACGGCGAATGCGCACATGGAGAGATTCCAGCCCGAGGTTGACGAGAAACGCATTGAACGGGGACGGAATCGCGCCGTAGTCGCGCATCAGGTGTGCCGTGCATTTCGTGATGTAGGCGAGCTTGCCGAACGACTTCGTGTAGCTGAGCCCATGGTACGAAGCGTCCGGCTCGACAAGCCCCGGGAACTTATCTGCGTGCTCCTCCCAGTCGAAGTTGCCCGAATCGACGACGCAACCGCCGACCTGCGCCGAGTGGCCGTCGATGTACTTCGTCGTCGCATGCGTCACGATGTCACACCCGAAGCGGAACGGGCGACAGAGGATCGGCGTCGGGAACGTATTGTCGACGATGAGCGGCACGCCGTTCTTGTGCGCAATCTTCGCGAACTTCGCGATGTCGAGAATTGTGCCCGACGGATTCGAGACGGTCTCACCGAAAACGCATTTCGTGTTCGGTCGGAACGCCCTCTGGATCGTCTTCGCGTCCGCATCCGGATCGACGAACGTGTAGTCGATGCCCATTTGGCGAAGCGAGACGTTGAAGAGGTTGAAGGTTCCGCCGTAGATTTGGGCGGACGAGACGACATGATCGCCCGCCCTGCAGAGGTTAAGGACGGCGAAAAGGTTCGCGGCCTGCCCCGAGCTCGTCAGGATCGCCGCGACGCCGCCCTCGAGCGCGGCGATCTTCTTGGCGACCGCATCGTTCGTCGGGTTCGCAAGGCGCGTGTAGAAATAGCCCGGCGCCTTCAGGTCGAAAAGGTCGGCCATGTGCTGGGTCGTGTCATACTTGAAGGTCGTCGTCTGGTAAATCGGGACCTGACGCGCCTCGCCGCACTTGGGGTTCCAGCCGCCTTGGACGCACAACGTGTCGATTTTCATGTTCAGTACTCGCTTTCTTCGATGTCGGCCATCTGCAGCTCGCGCAACTGTCGGGCCTGTGAAATTGCTATGACCCCCACGACGACCAGCCCAAGCGAAAGAATGACGTAGCCCGCAGAAATCGCCCACGGGCGCCAATTCCACGGGTCATCGCCAATCACACGATACGGGCGTATGCCCTGCTTGCGAAGCTTGGCATACGCATCCGCCCGGTCACGCGCGGCGATCTCGCCCGCATGGCTGACGTTCTGATGGTCCTGATAGAGGTATTTGTAGTTCAAGATTGTTATATTATAGCAAAATCCTCCGCACAAGCGGGATGGGATTTGATATAATATGCACTTGTTGACCTCCGAATCGGACTGTAGCTCAGCTGGTAGAGCACGACACTTTTAATGTTGGGGTCGCGGGTCCGAACCCCGCCAGTCCGACCACTTCGACCCCTAAGCCCCTGCAGAACGCCGCGTCACGCCCCTTTCGGAGGCTCATGGCGCACGATTTCGGCCGTCTCGAGGTAGATGACGTCTTCAGCAATGTTCGTCGCGAGGTCTCCCAGCCGCTCAAGACACCGCGAAACGGTCAACATGTCAAGGTAATAGCCAGCCTCAGACGGATGCGCCAGAATGCCCTTCACAACGCGACCGTAACTTTCGCGATGAAGCGCGTCAAGTTCATCGTCCGCCACCAAAAGCCCTCTTGCCGTCATGACATCTCCCGTCGCCAAAGCACGCAGGGACTTGGTGAACATCTGAACCGCAAGCGTCCCTATCCGACGGAAGTCCCAAGGCTCGTCCACGGCAAACGTCCGCGCGTCCGCCACGCGTCCGGCGATGTTCACGGCAAGATCTCCCGCACGCTCGATCTCGCCATTCGCCTTGAGAATGGTGATGACGCGGCGAAGATCCGTCGCCACGGGCTGGTAGAGCGCAAGGATGTCAAGGCATCGCTCTTCAATGACGTTCTCGGCAAGATCGATCGTCGAATCGCCTTGCACGACAGCTTCGGCAATGGCTGCCTCGCCGCGTTCCATGGCGCGGACCGCGTCCGTCACCGCGATTTGGGCACGTGTCGCGTTTTCGTCAATCAACTGTTTCAGGTCCACCAGGGCCTTCTCGAAATGCACTTTCATGGTCATGTCAGCCAAACCTCCCGGAGACATAGTCTTCCGTTTGCTTGTTTTTGGGATTAGTGAAGATTTCCTTTGTCGGGCCGACCTCGACAATACGGCCCTTGTAAAAGAAGGCCGTCACGTCCGAGATGCGGGACGCCTGTTGCATGTTGTGCGTGACGATGACGATTGTGAAACGCTTGCGCAAGCGGTCCATCAGTTCCTCGATCTTGAGCGTGCCGACCGGGTCGATGGCGCTTGTCGGCTCGTCCATCAGCAAGACCTCCGGCTCTGCCGCGAGGGCGCGCGCGATGCACAGACGCTGCTGCTGTCCGCCCGAAAGCGCCGTGCCCGGATCATCCAGCTTGTCCTTGACCTCATCCCAAAGCGCCGCGCCCTTCAACGCCTCCTCCACGCGATCACGCATCTCGCCGCGGCTCATCTTGAAGTGCAGTCGAAGCGGATAGGCGACGTTGTTGAAGACGCTCAGGGGAAATGGCGTCGGCTTCTGGAAAATCATTCCGACTCGACGCCGCAGTTCAAGGAGGTCAATGTCAGGGCCGAGGATGTTCTTCCCGTCCAACAAGACTTCGCCCGCCGCCCGTTGTCCGCGATGCAGCTCGTAGATGCGGTTGTAGATGCGCAGATGCGTCGACTTTCCGCAACCGGACGGCCCTATGACGGCCGTAATCTTGTTGGCTTCAATGGCGAGGTTGTTCTCGAAGAGCGCCTGATGTTCGCCGTAGAAGAAGTTCAGGTCCTTCGTGACGATCTTGTAGTTCGGTTTCATCGCCACATAGTATGCGCTTTTCGTGTTAGAAACCAATGTGCATTCCATTAGGATTAGATTAAATCTCTCATCCCTTGGCTGCGGCGCAGACGCAGGGGGCACGCACGCCCCTCCCCGCGCGACGGACTAAGACGACACGCGCCGCGTCGATCTCTTGGAGGAGGGGAAGAGCGTGCGGTTTCGATAGGCAAGGATCGCCGCGACAATGGACCAGAAGACCAGCATCGCAAGCGAAATCAGGAAGACGGGAATCCAACCGATCTTGTAGACGAGCGTAAACGCGAGCGCGGACCAGAGACCGCCGCCCATGATCGGCTCGTGCAGCAGCTGCTTGTAGCCGAAGCTCATCGCCGCCGGCGTCTTGTTCTCGGGATCGACCGTTCGCAAGAGCATCAGCCCAGTCGCCGTCACGCCCGTCGCCTGGCCGAATTCGGCAATCGCACGCTCGAACCACGCCTTGCGGAAGATGCGCGGCGCAATGAAGAAGATGCACCAAACGCTCCAGAGCGCACCGACCGCACAAAGGATGACGAGCGGCTGCCAATGCGCGGCGACGACCTCCAGCCGAATCGTCGCGACGGCGGAGACGACGAGAAAATCCAGCGCCGCGCCCGAAACGCGCTCCATCTGCACGCGATCCACGAGCAGATCGACTTTCGCCACCTTCGCAAACAGCGAAAGAAGCACACCCCCGATCATGCAAAGCGGAAAGAGAGGAAATCCCTTCATCGGAATGCAGCAATGTAGGACAAAGCCGATCAGCATCGCAAGGCCCACGATCGCCAGATGCCAAGCGAGCGAGTCTATCGAATCGCAGTAGACGGTCTGAAGGCCCGCCGACGGGCGCTTGTCGCGCTTGTGGACGCCGCGCCGCTCGTTCACCGTCCGGTCCTTGAAAGCCCGCACCTGCTTGACGATGCCCTTTTTGTGGGCGTACTGGATCATTGCCATGCCGAAGACGATGCCGACGATCATGCCGATGGTCGCGATGGTGAACCCGAGCGCAATGCCGTCTTCCCAGCCGAAGGCGATGAACGAATCCGTCATGCCGCCGACCGTGCCATGCCCGCCCTCGAAGCCAAGTTCAAGAAGATTGCCAAACGCGGCGGGCACGTCAAAGAACCGCGTGAAGACGAAACCCGCGAGGCCGAGGCCGACCACATATTGCCCCCAAGCGAGAATCTGTCCGAGCGTGAGCTGCGGCAACGCGAAGCGAACGATCTCCGCCGCCCTCGGAACCGCCGCCCCAAGGAAGATCGTGGCGAAGATGACGTTGATCAGGAATCCCGGGCATTTCGCCATCGTCGCCTTGAGTTCAGGCGGAAACGCCGCGCCGCAGGAAGTGAAGAGGACAAGCCCGATGACCCCGCCGATGACGGACGAGGGAAGGTAGAGCCGCTGGAGGATCGGAATCTGCACGCGAAGGATCTTGCCGAAAACCAACAACAGGCAAAGCGAAGCAAAAGTGAGGACGGATATCATCTCAGGCTCCTTTCAAGCGCATGGACGTCACGGACATGGCCAACAGCCAAACATCATTCCCTGATAGGGACAATTGCGCGAACGCGAGACGAACGAGTCAAGATCCACCGCATGCGGCTCACCGACAACGACACGGGTTGCATGTCCCTCCAGCTGCGCGGCCAAAGGCGCCGGCAAAATCGTCCGTGGCATCCGCCACCAGGCCTCGGCCCACATTTCGACCGGCATGCCCTCTTCTTCGACCATGACCTGATAGGTGATCGGTATTGCCGTCTCAAGTCCGATGATGCCGTTTGCCGCGTGGGCATAGCCGATGTTCTTCTTTGCCGCTGGATGCGGCGCATGGTCAGTCGCAAACATCAAAGTCCCGTCCCTCACGCCGCGCCGAACTTCCGCACGGTCCTCTTGAGTCGCCAGCGGCGGCGCCATCTTGTAGTTGCCGTCATCTCCAACGATGTCGTCCTGACAGAGCAACAAATGATGCGGCGTCGCCTCAGCCGTGACGGGAAGTCCCTCCTTCTGCGCCTCGCGGACAAGCGCGACGCCTTCCGCCGTCGAAATGTGCTGGACATGCAGACGACACCCCGTCTCGCGGCAAAGGGAAAGGTCTCGACGGATGCACGCCGCTTCCGAAAGCCCCGGGGCAAGCGCATGCTGGGAGATGACAAGGCCGAGCGCGGCGGCACGGCGCATCGCCGCCTCCATCACGCTCGTCTCAACGACATACGTGCCATCGTCCGTGAAAAACGCCGCCCCCGCCCGCGCAAGGGCCTCCAAGTCGGCGACCGCGCGCCCCAGCCGTCCTTGCGTGAGACAGGCGGACGGGAACAGAAGCGGGAGTTCGCAACCTGCCGCGCACGCGGCGTCGTGAGCCGCGCGGCGTTGTGCGTCCATTGCCTCGACCGAATCGCAGGCAGGCGTCGTGTTCGGCATTGTGACGACGGCCGTCATGCCGCCACGCGCAGCGGACGCGAGACCCGTCGCGGTCGTCTCCGCCTCCGGCACGCCCGGATCGCGGAAATGGACATGGACATCGATAAATCCGGGAAACTCAAATCGCTGAATCATAACTTTCCTTTCAAGCGCATGGCAAGAACAGCGCAACAAGTGCCGTGAGGACAATGAGCAAGACGGGGTTGATGACCTTCTTCAAGGTCAGCACGAGGCTCAGGAGAACAAGAACCGCCGAGAACCCGTTAAACCGGCCGTTCGCAAAGACGCTCAACCCCAAGAACGCCCAAAGCGCGACCAGCATCAACGCCAGGGACGCGGGTTTCGCGCCGCGTAAAATGCCACGCACGATCCGGCTCGTCTTGAAGCGGTCGAGCGACGCAAGCGCAAGGTAGACAAGAAGAGAGCCTGGCAAAAGAAGAGCCGCCGAAGCCAGCACTGCGCCGGGAATCCCTGCAAGACGAAAGCCAAAGTAAGTCGCGCCATTCACGCCAATCGGCCCCGGCGTCATCTGCGTGAGCGCCATCAGGTTTGAGAACTCATCGGCAGAAACCTGCAGGAAAGACGCCGTCGGGCCAACAAAATCCTCGATATACATCGGCACCAGCACAAAGCCACCGCCGAAGCAAAGCGCACCATATTTAAGAAACAGCAAGAGCGGCAACCAACTGAACGAGCAAAAAGTTTTCGCCTGTCTTCCACGCGCACGCACGAGACTGACCAGTCCAATCGCCATCGCCACGACAAGAACTGCCCAAACAGGTGCGCCAAAGTGAAGAGCGACGCACGCGGCAATTAAAACCGAAAAGAAGAAGGCGTCCTTTGTCGCCTTAGTCCAGCTGCGAAGGACCGTCGCGGCAATGATGCCTGTTAGCGCGCTGCGCAGACCAACGAACGCACAGAGAAGATACGCATTGTCGAGCGGCAACGCGTCATAGCCCATGGCAACAGCCGTAAAGATCGTCACGGAAGGCAATGCGACCGCAACGACACAAAGAATCGCGCCTGGCAATCCAGCGACCTTACGCCCGACATAAACGGCGACATGCGTTGCAATGAGCCCCGGAATCATCTGAAAGACGGGAAGTTCATCCAAAAGCTCACCCTCCTCCGTCCATTTTCGCTTTGCAAACACCTGATCCGCCACCGCGATAATCGCATAGCCCCCGCCAATCACGAAGAGCGAAATCTTGAAGAACTCGAAAAAAAGCTGAAAAGACCTCTTCATCACACGCGATACTCGGCACGGCTGTCGGCCGTTTCCCAAACACAGACGGACACAAGCCCCGAAACCTTCGCTCGGAGTTCGTCAAAGAACAGCCTTGAAAGATTCTCCGCCGTAGAGCGAAACGGAATCGCGACCGTCCGCATACCGTGCTTTTCGACGACTGCCGCAATTTCGCATTCGCCAACAGACTCGGTATTGTAGATGAAAGCGTGATCAAAACGGTCGCAAATGACCTCCGTCGCAATCCGCTTCAAGTCCTTGAAATCAATCACCATGTCGCCTCCCACTCCGTCCGTCTGCGCAACCGAGACGTCTACGCGATAGGTGTGTCCGTGCAGATTCTTGCAAAGTCCCTGATGATTCGTCAAAATGTGCGCGGCATCAAACCGCACAGTCTTCGTTACTGTTGTCATGATGGCGCATATTATACCATATCGTTCCGAACAAACCGCGAAAAGCCCATCTTCAACGACCTTTTCCCCTAAAATGCCACAACGCAAGAAGGGCAGCGGCGATACGCCGCTGCCCTTCTCTTGTTCGGCGCACATGGTGTTGCGCCAAATGCCGCGAAACTTACTTCGCGAGCGCCGCCGTGACATCGGCAAGGACCTGACGAAGGGCCTTCGGGACGCGGTGCGCAGTCTTCGACGCGACCTTCGAGTCCTTCGACGGGAGGGCGTCATACTGGTCATAGGACGCGCCAATCGTCTCGATTTCCTTCTTCCAGCCCGCGACGTCAACCTTGAGAATCTCCTCGAGGTCGGCCTTGACCACATGGAACTTCGCCTTCTCGTCGTTATTGGCGAGGTCAATGTCCTTCGCGAACGGCAGGTTTCCGATAGCGGTCTCGTTCGCCTTGACCGTTCCCTCGATGCGCTGGCAGATCCACTTCAGGACGCGGCTGTTGTCGCCGAAGCCCGGCCACATGAAGCGACCGTCATCACCCTTGCGGAACCAGTTCACGAAGTAGATCTTCGGCAGCTTCGTCGCGTCGGCGGAGGTGCGCTCCATCTCCAGCCAGTGCTGGAAGTAATCGGCGACATTGTAGCCAAAGAACGGCAACATCGCCATCGGGTCGCGGCGGACCTGTCCGATCTGGTCGGAGATGACGGCGGCCGTCACCTCGGAACCCGCAGCCGAACCCATGAACACGCCGTGCGTCCAGCTTTTCGCCTCGTTCACCAGCGGAATCGTGGACGGACGACGGCCACCGAAGAGAATCGCGTCAATCGGCACGCCCGTCGGCTTCTTGTTGAACTTGCCGTTGAAGCCCTCCTTGTCGAGGACGGGGCAGTTCTCGGCGGGAGCCGTGAAGCGCGAATTCTTGTGAGCCGCAACGTACTTGAGCTCCTTGATCTCCGCCTTCGTCATGCCCGGCTTCGGACCCATGCGGAACGGATCGTCCGCGCAGACATAGCACGGATTGCCCTTCCAGTCAATGCCTTCCTTCGGAGCCTTGATGCCCATGTCTTCCCACCAGATGTCACCATCAGGCGTGAGAACGACATTCGTGAAAATCGTTCCCTTCTTGCAGCTCTTGAGCGCGTTCGGGTTCGAATCCATCGACGTGCCCGGCGCAACGCCGAAGAAGCCGTTCTCCGGATTAATCGCGTAAAGACGACCGTCGTCACCCGGCTTGAGCCACGCAATGTCGTCTCCGACCGTCTGGAGTTTCCAGCCCGGGAGCTTCGGGAGCATCATCGCGAGGTTGGTCTTGCCGCAAGCGGACGGGAACGCCGCCGTGATATGGTACTGCTTCTTCTCGGGGCTGGTGAGCGTGAGAATGAGCATATGTTCGGCCATCCAGCCCTGATCCTTCGCAAGTTTCGACGCGATGCGGAGCGCGAAGCACTTCTTGCCTAGGAGCGCATTCCCGCCGTAGCCCGAACCGAACGACCAAATCTGGCGCTCTTCGGGGAACTGGGTGATGAACTTGTCCTCAATCCGCTTCGCGCAAGGCCACGCGACGTCCTTCTGGCCCTTCTTGAGCGGCGCGCCGACGGAGTGGATGCACGGGATGAAGTCTCCGTCCTTGCCGAGGTGCTTCATCACCGCGTCGCCCGTGCGGGTCATGATGTCCATGTTCACCACGACATACGGGGAATCGGTGATCTCAATGCCGTACTGGGTAATCGGGTTGCCAATCGGACCCATCGCGAACGGGATCACGTACATCGTGCGGCCCTTCATGCAGCCCTTGTAGCTCTTGAGCATGAGCTTCTTCATCGCTTCGGGGTCCATCCAATGGTTCGTCGGACCCGCATCGATTTCCTTCTTCGAGCAGATGAACGTACGGCCCTCGACGCGCGCAACGTCGCTTTCGTGCGAGCGGGCGAGGTAGCAGCCCGGGCGCTTCTTCGGGTTGAGCTTGATGAACTGGCCGTTCTTGACCATCATCTCACAGATCTTCGTGTGCTCTTCCTTCGTGCCCTTCACGACCACGATCTTGTCGGGCGTGCAGACCTTGTTCCACTTGTCAACCCAGTCGAACACCTTGGTGTTCACGAATTTCGGCGTCTTGGCCATGTTTTCTTTGCTCCTTCGTTTTAGCCCCTTTCAAGAGGCTTTTGAATGAAAATTGCGCGTATTATACCATAGCGACCGCACGGAAATCAACCGAGAAGGCCGAGTTCCGCGAGAGTTTTGCGCATGATCGCAAGATTCGCGTCGGTCGTCTCGCAGAGCGGCAGACGGAACGCCCGCTCACACTTGCCAAGAAGCGCCAACGCCTCCTTGACCATGACCGGATTCACGTCAATGAAGAGGTCATGGAAAAGCGGATAGTATTTCGCGTGGAGTGCGCGCGCCTCGACAAACTTGCCAGCGCGCGCCAAACGAATCATGTCGCCCATCTGCTTCGGAATCACGTTCGACGCGACGGAGATGACGCCCTCAGCCCCGACGGACATCATCGGCAGCGCAAGCGAATCATCGCCCGAAAGAACCGTAAAGTCCGGCAGTCGGCTCTTGATCGCCGAGACGCGCTCAACGGACCCCGCCGCCTCCTTAATCGCAACAATGTTTGGATGCTGCGCCAGCCTCACGACGACATCCAGCGGAATCTCCCGCCCGGCACGCCCGGGAACATTGTAGAGGACGACCGGAAGACCGAGATCCGCCACTGTCATGAAATGGCGGTAAAGGCCTTCGGCGTTCGGCTTGTTGTAGTACGGCGTGACCTGCAGACAGGCGTCCGCCCCGCCATAGCCAATGGCCGCCTTCGTGAGCGAGACGGCTTCGTCCGTCGCGTTCGCGCCCGTGCCAGCGACAATCAGGCACTTGCCCGCCGCGTACTCAATCGTCTTCTCTATGACCTTATGATGCTCTTCGTGCGACAAGGTCGGGGATTCGCCCGACGTGCCGACAGAGCAGATGCCCTCGACGCCCGCCGCCGTCTGCTCTTCGACGAGAGCCTTCAACGCGCCGTAATCGACCGAGTCGTTCTTTGCGAACGGGGTCACCAAAGCCGTAATGGTTCCAGAAATCTTCATAGTGCGTATTATACCACAACCGATGGTTTTCAGCGTAACGGTTCAAGAGTGATTTCCGCCGGATCCAGCCCTTCCGCACGCGCCGTCAGACGGGCCGGCAGTCCCGGCTTCAGACGCAGGTAGACTGCCGCGCGCCCGAAACAAAGGGAATGCCCCGAGATGTCCTTGAAACTCTCGAAGCCGCGCGGATCCGAGTTGCCGACCGCCGCGATTTCGCACCCTTCCGCCGCAAAGGAAACGCGGCGACTGTCGTTCGGGACGAACGTGCCGTCCTTGTCCGCCAGCGTGACGACGACGACGCAGAGGCTGCCATAGCGCGGCTCGGGCGTCAGCACGACGCGCGTCGGCGCGGAAGCCGTGCGCAGAATCTTCTCACCAAGAATCTGCCCGTCCTTTCCATACGCGACGGCCTTCACCTCGCCCGCCTCGTAGGGGACCTCGTTCCACATCAGGCGATAACGCGGCATGACGGAGTAGTAGTTCGCCGGCTCCGAATCGACAACGCCTGCATCCGGAATCTTCTTCCGCCGGCCGAGCGAGCGGCCGTTCACGAACAGCTCCGCCTCGTCCGCGCTCGTGTAGACGAAGACGGGCACGTTCTGCCCGGCCTTCTTCGGGAAGTTCCAGTGCCCCGGCACGAGGTGCAACGTGAAGTCCTTCTTGTTCCAATGCGAGCGATACAAGTAGAAACGATCCTTTGGCAACACGCAAAGGTCGCAGATGCCGAAATAAGAGCTCCGCGAACGCGGCAGGTAGCCGTACTGCTTCTCGGCGCTCGGCTGGTACGGCGTCGGCTCGCCGAGGTAGTCGATGCCCGTCCAGACGAACTCGCCCGCGCAGAACGTGTCGCGCTCCATGCGCGCGAACTCGCGGTCGGGGATGTCCGACCACGGCGCGGCGTTCATGTCATACGAATCGACATTCTCCGTCTGAAAGGCGAAGTCGGTCTTGTTCTTCGGCAACGTGTCCGCATAGAAGCCGAACTCCGAGAGCGCAGACGCGCTTTCGGAGTCGAGAACGGGCTGTTTCGGATCCTTCGCGTAGGCCGTGACGTACTTGTCGCCGTAGTTCCAGCCAACAAGATCAAGCGCCTTGTGGTCGCCGCGATCAATCGCACCCGGGAAGCAACTGCCGATTGCCACGGGACGTGTCGGGTCCTCCGCCAGCATGACGCGGCGGAAACATGCGCAACGCTCGGCACTCGTGCCGAGGGCGATCGGACCCGCCCAGTCCTCCTGCCCAGGCGGCGTCGCCTTTCCGGGCGAGATCTCGTTGCCGATCGACCAGACGAAGACGGACGGGTGGTTGCGGTCGCGGCGGACGAGCTTCACGAGCTGGCGCGGCACGAACTCCTCCAGCGGGATGTCGCCGCGTCCGCAGGTGGCGTTCCACTTGTCGAACGCCTCGTCCCAGACGAAGAGGCCCATCTCGTCGCAGAGGTCCAGCACCTGCGGCGCAGGCGGGTTGTGAGAGGTCCGAAGCGCATTCGCGCCCATGTCGCGCATGACCGCAAGCTGGCGGCGCATCGCGTCCTTGTCAAAAGCCATGCCGAGCGGCCCGAGATCGCTGTGGAGGTCCACGCCGTTGAGCTGCACGCGCACGCCGTTGAGGAAGAAGCCCCGGTCCGCGTCAAAGCGAAACTCACGCAGCCCGATGCGGCGCACGAGCGTGTCCGCAAAGTCCTTGCCCGAAAGCCGAATCTCCAGCGTGTAGAGCTTCGCCCCGTCTTCCATCTGCCAAAGCTGAGGATTCCGCACCTTGAGATTGAGACAGAAGTCCGCGCGTTCGCACCCGTCGATTCCGATCTCCGCATCGTCATCGTCCACAAAGCGCCCATCTGGTCCGCGCAGAAGAACCGAGACCTTTGCCGAGGCGTCAGCAACCGCACGGCTCTCAACCGCGCCAACGACCCGCACTTTCGCCTTGTCGGTCAGCACGTGGTCCGTCTCGATCCGCAGGGCGTCCGCGTCGAAATGCACCTTGTCCGTCGTGACGAGGCGAACGTCGCGGTAGATGCCCGCGCCCGGATACCACCGAGAGGCGTGGTCGAGCGTATCGACCTTGACCGTCACCGTGTTCGTCCCCGCGAGGAGGTAGGGCGTCGCCTCCGCGACGAAGCCGAGGTAGCCGTAGTCGCCGTGCCCGCAGGGCTGCCCGTTCACGAAGACCGTCGCGCGCGCCATCACGCCGTCGAATTCAAGGAAGACTCGCCCCTTCGGCGTGTCCGGCAGGACAAACGACTTGCGATAAGTTCCTCTCCCCTTCCACGGCAGACTGCCCACGTTGCCGCCATGCTTCGCGTCAAAAGGGCCCTCTATCGCCCAGTCGTGCGGAACCTGAACGCGCGCGAACGGCTGCCCTTCCCGAGCGAACTCCCAATCCGAGTTGAAACACTCGACCGTCCGTGCGTTCGCCGCCATTGCGCCGGCCGTCAACACAGCCGACATCCACTGAAGCTTCCTCATCTTTCTTTTTCCTTTCTTCTTGCTTGCCAATCAACGCTCCCAATCCGTCGGGAGGCCCCATGATTCCAGTTTCTCCGCCATCCAGACGAAGGACGCCTCATGCAGTTCGCGCGAACGCCCGCCGGAAATCACCGGTCCGCAGGCGACGCGGATGTCGTACTGCGTGTCCACAGGCCCGAAGTCCTTGAAGACCTTGCGCAAAAGCCCCTCTTTCCGAGTCGGCTGGCAGCGCGTATCCACGACGATCGGAACGACGGGACACCCTGCGCGTTCGGCAAGCTTCGCGCCGATGGACGAGAACCGCTTGCGGCTGAAAACCTCGCATCGCGTCCCCTGCGGGAAGATGAGAAAGCTGTCGCCGCCGTGAATCCGTTCCGTTCCGACGCGCAAGATGTTCATGAGATCCTCGCGCGGCGAGACGCGGCTGATCGGAACCATCCGCATGTGTTCCGCCGCCTTCTCAAGAAACGGCAGGTGCGCAAGAGACGCCTTCGCGACATAACTGAACGGCGAAACCGCAAGCAAGACCGGCGGCAGGAGAATCGTCTCCGTCATCGACAGATGGTTGCAGACGTAAAGGACAGGCCCTTTGTGCGCGATTCGGTCCGAAAAGCCCTCAATCGTCACGTTCATGCCGAGACGCTCAGCCGTCGTCACCGTCGAGAAGCAGAACTGCGCCCAGACGTCCGTCGTCAGCTTGCCGAACGGCTCGGCTACCGCGCTGTATGGAAAGACGCGCGTCACGCCCCACGTGTAGCGAAGCGTCGTCCACGCGGACGGTCTCGCCCGCGTCACCGCGCGACAGTCGGGCGACGTGCAGTAGCCGCCCGTCTGGCGAATGGAATCCTGAAATTCACTCAGCGTCGTTGTTCTCATGTTCCGTTTGCTCCTGTCCGCCTTCGTCGGCGGCGGCCTTGGCCTTGACCTTGATGTCCTCACGCAGGGATTCAAGCTGTGCGCGAAGGCCTTCGCGCATCTCCTGGAATTCGCGCTTCTGCGCCTCGCGCTCGGCCTCGCGCGCCTGCCGTTCCTCCTCCTGCTGCTTGCGACGCTCCTCCGCCTGCTTCTGGTCATAGGCCTCGCGCGCGAGGCGGCGACTGCGCAATGTCCCGCCGCCCAAAATGGGCGAACGACGAGCCGTCTCCTTCAGAAGCATGATGCCGCCATCGACCGCTCCCGGAGCCGCGCCGGCCTTGGCTGTCGCTCCGGCATCCTGCGCGGAATCGCCGCCGATGACAAGCGTGACCTCGATGTCGCCTTTCGCGATCGTCATCGTCGCCGTCTCGGGATCGGCCTCCTTCACCAACCAACCGCCGCGCGTCTCACCAACCTTCAAGTAGTAGTGACGCGGATTCTTCCCGTCCGAATTGTCCGTGAAGCCCACGGCGACCTGTCCGTCTGGCGTCATGTTGATGACGGAAAAGCGAATGGCGCTCTTCAGCTGCTCCTGCTCTTTCGTCAGTTCCTTCTGGGCCGACCGCGTCACTTCGCTCGGCATCTTCGCCGGATCAAAGCCGACAGGCAAAGGCCCGAACATCTGACGGTCGACAATCGTCTGATAACGGGAATACGGCTGCTTCTCGGCGAAGGCAGTCCCCGCGAGAACCGCGACCAGCAGAACGATTCGTTTCTTGATGGACATTCCTTGTTTCACTTCGACGGGAATTATACCAAAAAGCCTCACCGCCCGCAGACCCCTCCGTTCTCCCGCAGCTTGCCAAGGACGGCTTCGACCGCCGAGGCCGTCATCCCCGTCAGCAGGAGACGCTTCGTCTTTGACGTCTCGCCGCCCCTGAAGGCGACACGCGACTTGGGCAGGCCAAAGGTCTCCGCCAGCGTCTCGACGAGCTCCCTGTTCGCCTTGCCGTCCACGGGCGCGGAGCGGATGCGCACCTTCACCGCATCGCCCCAAAGGCCGTCCAATCCCGCGCGCGACGCGCGCGGCTGGGCCCGGACATTGAGGATGACGCCTTCGGACGTCTCGGAGTAACACGTCATGCTCACGGCAGAACGGCCTCAGCGGACGCGCTTGATCGCACCGAACTTGCAGACCTGCGAGCAGTGTTTGCAACCCGCGCACTGCGACGCGTCAATCTTCATCTTGAAGCGTCCCGGCGCGACTTCCTCGCCTCGCGTAATCGCCGGGCACCCGAGTTTGAAGCATGCGCCGCACGCCTTGCACTTCGCCGCGTCCGTCTCGCACAGGCCTTCCTTCGTGAGCTTCGCCGCAATCCGACACGGCGCGTAGGCGATGACGAGCGCAGGCTCGTCGCCGTCCATCGCGTCCTTGAGCGTCGTCTCCAGCGCGGCAAGATCGTCCGCCGAAACCTTTACCACTTTCTTGTAGCCGCAGGCTTTCGCAATGTCGCCAATCTCCGTGACGGGGGCCGGATCGCCCGCAAGCGTCTTGCCCGTGCCCGGGTTGTCCTGATGCCCCGTCATCGCCGTGATGCGGTTGTCAAGGACGACCGTCGTCACGGGCGTGCCGTTGTAAAGCGCGGAAAGGATGCCCGTCATGCCCGAATGGAAGAATGTCGAGTCGCCGAGGACCGCGCAAATGCGCCCCTTGAGCCCGGCCTTCTTCATGCCGGCGGCATTGCCAATCGACGCGCCCATGCAAATCGTCGAGTCCATTGCCGAAAGCGGAGGAAACGCGCCGAGCGTGTAGCATCCGATGTCGCCCGTCACCGTCGCGCCGAGCTTGTGCAGGGCGTAGAAGACGCCGCGATGACCGCAACCCGCGCAGAGAACCGGAGGACGGCGCGGCAGCGTCTCGTCAACCTTTCTCACCTTGGCCTTCGGCACGTCGCCAAGAATCTCATGGCGCAGGTTCTGGAGGCGGTCGGCGTTCAGTTCCAGCATGTTGAGCTCGGTCTTGTGCGTGACCACGGGAATGCCCATCGCCTTGATCTGGTCTTCGAGGAACGGGTCAAGTTCTTCGACCACAAGGACCTTCTTCACGGTTTTCGCGAACTTCGCGATAAGCGCCTTCGGGAGCGGATTCGTCCAGCCAAGCTTCAAGATCACGACATCCGGGAAGATCTCCTTCACGTACTGGTAAGCGACCGCGCTCGTCACGATGCCGAGGCCTTTCGCCTTCGCGGAGACCTTGACGCCCTTCGCGGGCTTCACGACCTTGTTGAACTTCGAGCGGACGGCTTCCTTTTCCATCGCCGCCGTACGCTTCTGCGCGTTCAGTCGCTGAGTCGGCGAGAACGCCGGCACGGGAATGTTGCGGCGAATGTCCTTCACATAGGGAAGAAGCGGATGCGGAGCCGGCTTGAAGTCTCCCAGCTCGACGAGCGACGCCGAGTGGCTTGTGCGCGTCGTGAGACGCAGAATCACCGGAACCTTGAACTTCTCGGACAGTTCAAACGCCGCGCACGTCATGTCATACGCCTCCTGCGAATCCGCCGGCTCCAGAAGGAGCGCACGCGCAAACTTCGCAAGATTGCGGTTGTCTTGCTCGTTCTGCGACGAATGCATGCCCGGATCGTCCGCCGAGACAAGAACGAACCCGCCGAGCGGCCCGACATAGGTAAACGTCATGAGCGGATCCATCGCGACGTTGAGGCCAACGTGCTTCATCGCCGTCAACGCACGCGCACCGGCCATCGATGCGCCGACCGCCGTCTCGACGGCGACCTTCTCGTTCACCGCCCACTCGCAGTTGATCGTGTCCTTGAACTTCGCGATGTTCTCCAGGATCTCCGTCGAAGGCGTGCCCGGATAGGCCGACGCCACCACACACCCCGCTTGCGCCGCCGCGTGGGCGACCGCTTCGTTTGCACTCAGGAACTTCTTCATGTAGTTTCTTCTCCTTTTACTTCTGTTCGGACATTAGGCGCGTCAACTCCGCGCGATAGGCCGCAAGATCAATATCCAGTCGCGCGACGCCGCTCTTGACGGCCGCCTCGGCGACCGCATGGGAGACTTCGACGAAAAGGCGACGGTCAAACGGTTTCGGAATGAGGTAGCTCGTGCCAAACACCAAGGTCTCGTTCGGGTAGAGCGCCCGCACCTCCTCCGGAACGGGCTGACGCGCAAGCGCCGCCAAGGCATGGGCCGCCGCCACCTTCATTTCCGTGTTGATTGTCGTCGCGCGCACGTCAAGCGCGCCGCGGAAGAGATAAGGAAAGCCCAGAACGTTGTTGATCTGGTTCGGATAGTCGCTGCGGCCCGTCACCATCACGTATCTGCGGTCCTTGAGCGCCTTCGCGACTTCTTCGGGCGTAATCTCCGGATCGGGATTCGCCATGGCGAAGATCGCCGGAAACTCGCCCATCGCCCGCACGTCATCCCCCGAAATGACGTTCGCGGCAGAAACGCCAATGAAGACGTCCGCCCCAGTCATCGCCTCGCGCCGCGACAAGTCCTCGGGCACGTCGCGCGCATGGACGGAATTCTGGCGCGAGAGGTCGGTACGCGTCTTCGCGAGAACGCCGCGAATGTCGAACATGGTGATGTCCGCGACGCCAGCGGCCTTGAGCATGTCGGCGATGCGCGTGCCCGCCGCGCCCGCACCGTTCATGACGACCTTCAGGTCCTTCAGCTCTTTCCCCGCAAGCTGCGCGAAGTTCATGACTCCCGCAAGCGCGATGACCGCCGTGCCCCACTGGTCGTCGTGGAAGACCGGAATGTCAAGCTCGGCATCAAGCCGGTCTTCAATCTCGAAGCACGCCGGCGCGGCAATGTCCTCCAAATTGATGCCGCCATACTGGGGGGCGAGGGCCTTCACGGCGGCAATGACGCGCTCCGGATCCGTCTTGCCCGTGTTGGAGCCGCCGACGCGGCAGGCGTTGAGAGGAACGGGCCAGGCATCGACCCCGGCAAAGCTTTTGAAGAGGACGGCCTTGCCTTCCATCACGGGGATGGACGCCGTTGCGCCCAGATCGCCAAGCCCAAGGATCGCCGTGCCATCCGAGACGACCGCGACGAGGTTTGACTTCGCCGTCACGTCATAGACGGCCGCTGGACTCGCGGCGATCTCCTTCACCGCCTGCGCGACGCCCGGCGTGTAGGCAAGGCACAAATCGTCCTTCGTTTTGAGCGGTTTCGGAAGCGTTACCGCCACTTTTCCTCTCTTATGGTACTTCAGAACTTCTTCACGAGTATAGTTGGCCATCTTTGTCTTTCTTGAAAGTTCCGTATATTATAGCAAATATTCCGAAACGCTGAAGTGTCTGTGGAAATTGTAGAATCTACCGGGTCAGCAAAGAAGAGACGATGGAATCCGAGCCGCCGCAGACGATGCCAAGCTCACGAGCTCATTCACGCACCTTCAGCCAACGGGCCTTGTAGAATCGGGCGGATGGAATCGGTCCGAGCGTACGCGAGGCTCCGTCAAGCGTGCGCACGGTCAGGCGATCCGTCCACCAACGCGTCCGAGGCGTGACCAGAAGGTCGCCTTTCTGCGCATCGCGAGAAAAACTCTTGACGTTTTTCTCGTCGAGCACGGGCGTGAAGCCGCCCGTATCCGGATCCAGACGCCAAACGCCCGAGTGATTGGAAAACCAGTAGCCCCCGCATCCGTCCGGCACGAGATCATGTCCATAGGCGTCGCCACACGTCGTCGCGAAGTTCCAGCGGCGGAGCTCCTTCACCGACAGCTGTGCGGACGAATAGGCGTATTCGAAGACGTTGGTGTAGCCCAGCACGAAAAGCGTGCCGCGCCGCGTGTCCCACGAAACGCCATGTGCGCCGGGAACCGTCGCCACGCGCACGATGCGTTGCCGTGCCGGGTCGAACGGCGCGTCTGCAAGATCGACCAGCTGCAAGGCGTCCACGCCCACTGAATTCGCAACCGCAATCCGTCCATCCGGCAAGACGGCCAGCGAATGGGGGCCGTCACGATGTTCGGGAATGTACGCAAACCACTTGGCGCGGCACGTCGCGACATCGACAGCGCCCACGCCGCCGCCCGAAGCGCATGTGAGGACAGTCTGCCCGCCGTCAATCGGCTTGGCCTCGTCAATGGAGGCGAACGCCTTCACGGCCATCGGCGGCAGATTGGGATCGCGCGCGGGATCCCACCGCCAGATTTCAGAGAGTTCGCCGGCTGGAGCGCCCAAATACATCACCAAACAGCGCGATGACTGCTCCGCCGCCACGATTCGCCAATCGCAGACCGCCCGGTCGTCGCGTGTCCGCTCATAGCACCCCGCCAGAACGGCACCTGCCGCCAACGCCATCCAAATTCGCCTGAACATCCGAAGTCCTTTCATCTCATAACTGAATCGAGTATACCATTTTCCGACAGGCTACCGCAAGCGACGTCAAGCTTGGGGAATGACCGTACCGTGCCAAGGAGACGGCAGGACGTCTCAACGGAGAGGCCCAAACGTCTCAACGGAGACGCGACATTCTCTCCGTTGAGTCATCGCGTTCTCTCCGTTGAGAGATTCCGTTCTCTCCGTTGAGACGTCCGGACGCCGCCGACACGCGCGTCTGTCTCCCCCTTGATGAGCGTGGAATGCACGAGGAGATTTGGTATAATGTGCCGCAATGGACAAAATGAACACCGCCAGTTTGCTCGCAGCCGCGTTCGCGGAGAACCGTGCGCGGCTCCTTGCGCTCGCCGAACGGCATCTGAAGCCGATTCTCCTGAAACGCCTCTCGCCTGAGGACGTCCTTTCGGCGTCCTACGAGGCATGCGCGAAACGGTTCGCCTATTTCACCGCGCATGAAGACGTCCCTGTCTACTTCAAGCTGCGGACAATCCTCTTTCAAACACTCGCCGACCTTGAGCGTAAGAACCTCGGGGCGGACGCGCGCGATGCGTACCGCGAGGTGGAAGTCGCCGATGCGCCAGACGAGACAGGTGCCGCCGGTCTCAACTGGGGGCAGTTCGCCGCCGACGTCACCTCGCCCGTCTCGCGCGTGGACCGCGACGAACGCCACGAGATCCTCCGCGCCGCGCTCGACACGCTCGCCCCCGCGGACCGACAGATTCTCATCCTGCGCCATTTCGACGGGCTCGGCAATGGCGACTGTGCCGAGATTCTCGGCATCGAGCCAAAGGCGGCGTCCATCCGCCATGTCCGCGCCCTCGAACGCCTCCAGCGCAAGCTGATGGAACTCACATGCTTCCGCAGTTTTTGACAGACATCTTATCTCGTTTGACGATAACTTTCACATGATTTTGTTGCCATTACTCAAGGAATATTACGGGAATGCCATTTTCAACACCGCAATACGAATGATGGCGATCTCAACAGCGGATATTCGCAACGACGCAGGGGCTCAAAAGAACACCGCCCGACGCTCTGCGCCTCTGCGATAAAAACGTCTCGCGGAACCATCGGTCTCAAACGAAAGTTTCCTCACGCATGACAACGGAACTTCCCGATAACCTGAAAAGCCTCGCCGTTGAGCTGGATGCGCTTGCGGGTCTTGCGTCCGTCTCGCCTGAAGCGAACAGCATTCCCCCGCTCGACGGCACGGACTTCACGCCGTTTGCCGAGATCGGGCGCGGCGGCATGGGCGTCGTCTACGCCGCGCACCAGCTCTCGCTTGACCGCACGGTGGCCGTCAAGGTCCTCGCGCCGCGCCTTTCGTCGGCACCCGCGTTCCGCAAGCGGTTTGCCGCAGAATCGCGTCTCGTCGCACAGCTTCACCACCCGAACATCCTCGACGTCTACGCGGCAGGGACAAGCGGCGAAAGCTGCTACTTCGCGATGGAGCATGTGGACGGCGTGACGGCGCGCGACTACACCTTCGGCTCGCTCGCCGACGTCGCGGGACTTGGAGCCCTTGTCGCAGAGGCGCTTGCCTACGCACACGGCTACGGCGTCCTCCACCGCGACATCAAGCCCGCGAACATTCTGATAGACAGAAGAGGAACCGTCAAGCTGGGGGACTTCGGCCTCGCCTGTCTCGCGGGTACGGCAACAGACGCCTCAGGGACGCGCCGCTACATGGCCCCGGAACTCCTGCGCGGCGAGAACGCGACTGTCATGAGCGACGTCTACGCTCTCGGCATGACCTTGCAGGAGAAAGCCGCGCCACATCTGCACACACACACAGAACCCGAGTTCGAGGCAATTCTCGGGAAGGCAACGGCGCATGACCCGACGGCACGCTACGCCGACATGACGGCCCTTGCGGCCGACCTGCGCCATTATCTCGCGCACGAACCCGTCACGGCGCGTCCGCCGTCGGTTCCGCGCCGTCTCGCGCTGTGGGCGCGGCGCAACCCGCCGGCGGCCGTGGGCGCAGTGGCGGCGCTCGTCCTTGCGCTCGGCCTTTTCGCCGCGCTGACCATCGGGTACATCCGCACAGCCGCCGCGCTCGCCCAAGTCGAAGCCGAGGCAACGCACACGGCGAATGCGCTCGTTTCCGCGCTCACGGCAACCGAGGAGGACCGCACGGCGCCCGACAAACGCCTCACCAAGCTGAGACGGGCGAAGGAAACGGTCGAACAGCTGCACGTGCGCTTTCCCGACAACGGGGAGATGAACCACGCCATTGAACGACTCACACGCGCAATCGAGTTCACAGAACAACGGAGCAAGGCGAAACCCTTGCGAAAGCCACCTTACCGCAACTCCACGCCGACCCTGAAGAAGCGGTAGGGAATTCCCGATTACGGGTTATTGGAAAGCGCTTTCCACGCCTCGCGCTTGGAATACGCGACCGCCGACACGAGAGAGGACATGGCAAAAACGACAAGCAGCGTCGCCGCGCCTCTTGACTGCGGATTGACGGTGCATTCGCGCCAAGAAAGGCTTCCCTTGTCATGGCGCGGTACTTCTTCGTTCAAGGGAACTTCCTTGAAGCGGAAAAGCATATGAGTTTCTTTACTTGACCTCCTTCACGATGCGGAATCCGACATCGGGATGACCAACGAATTCCTTGCGAGCGAACTCGCGGCACTCCGTCCGGCAATCTGTACGCGGCGTCGACCATGCCCCGCCCTTGACGGCGCGCTTCCCGGCACCGCGTGCCGTTGAGGTCCACTCCCAGCAGTTGCCCCACATGTCGATTGCACCGCACGCCGCCTGCGTCTTCCCGTGCGCGGTGACGGGCGACAGCACGCCGTCCCCTCCCTTGGCGTTGAAGTCGGCGTCTTTCGGCATGTGCCCGGCGGCAATCTCCCACTCCTCCTCGGTCGGCAGACGGTAGATCGCACCGTCTCCGCGCGCCGTCAGCCAACCGCAATAGACGAGGGCATCCCGATAGGAGACCCCGACAACGGGCTTGTCATCGGCAAGAGGCCAGTCCGTCTTGAACTTCGCATAGTCGGCGTTCGTCACCTCCGTATGGGCGATCGAGACGCCCTTTCCGCCTCCAATCAGCGGATGGAAACCATCCTTCGCCTCACGAGCGCCCAGACGGAGACGCGGGTCGGTGAAACGTTGCATCGAGCGGGCGACGCGGTTCTCCTTATCGGCGATGACTTCGCGGACAATCTCCTCCATTTCTTTGATTTTTGACTCGTGTCGCGCCGTTTTCTTCAGTTCTTCGAGCTTCGCCTGCTTGCGCGCGATAACCTTGTCGTAATTTTCGCGGACCTTCTTCTCCAGTGCGGCACGGTTCGCTTCGGACGGGGCACGCCGATAAGCCGAAATGAGTTTCTTTGTCTCTTCGTCAAGTTGCGGACGCTCCTTCTCGACGGTCTTGGAGAACTTGTGGAGTTTCGCTCCCTCGACGGTCGCACGGCGCGGCGGACGCTCCGCGCGCACGACAAAGGCAGCGAATCCTACGAGCGCAACGGCCAGCACCGTCGCGGTATTCTTGATTTTGTTGTTCATGGTTATGTTCCTTTTGTGTGTGTTGATGTGTCTTTGTGCCGGGCGGAAGGACTCTGCCTTTCTCCCTCACACACCTAAGAACGCATTCGTCAACAAAAATCTACAGAATAAAACACGGACGCTTAAGAGACATTTGCCGCATCATCTCACTGACTTTGGCACGGGAGAGCGGCTTACCTCCGTCACATTGACAAGACGAAACGGCTCCTGATTCTCACGCGGGAGAATACTATTGTCCGAAAGCCGCAGCCTTGCACATCCCGTCACGGCAACATTCGCCCCCTCAATCCGATTGCCGCAAATCTCGATATCCGAACGTGCCGAAGCGCCGAAGGGCTTTCCCGACAGACTCCGTCCGCCAATGTAGAAGCCCTCTCCGTTTCCTCGGCAGACATTGTCCATGATGCGGACACGGCTTCCGACACCCGCTTCCAGCCAAGCGCATTCGGGGGCCAGCAGTATCGCCCAGCCTTCTATCCCCTCCAGAACATTGCGGGCGATCAGCCCGTCCGACGCTTGGACGAGAAGGCCACGCGCCCGATTGTGCCCCATCGTGCAGTTCTGGATTCGATAACCTCCGCCCATGCGCCTGCGTGGGCCAAGAAGCGTTCCCGGAGGCAAGTCCACGAACGTTTCCAGCACGACCTCCTGCGCCGCACGGAAGTTCTTCTCGCATCCCGGCCAAAGACCCAGCCCCGCGAAAAGTGACCTTTCCTCGTCCGTCAACGGCGCGGACTCCGCCACGCGCGTCGCGCATGCGTCACCGGGCGATTCGCCGTCAGGCAACAGGACTTGGCAGAGGTCACCCGTGCGCAGTCGCTCCTGCGCATAGGTCGCAACGCGATAGGATTTGCCCGACCGCCCCAAGACGAACGTGTAGTAACCGCTGATGTTCACACAGTCGTCGCAATGGTACTGGAACACGCAACCGTCCAGCTGAGGCCCGACAAACGAACGCCGCGAATTGAAGGCATCGTGGTTGCCGCTGCGCAAGCGACGAAGACCGCGCGGAAAGAGATCCGTCTTCGAATCGCGCCGCAAGAGGCGACAACGGACATAGGCGTTGCTCGTCGCCAGCGCTTCTGCGAAACCACATCCATCGTTTGCCACGGAAAAGACGCAGACATCTTCAATCCGGCAACCGGATGACGACCAGACGTTCACTGCGCCCGCACGCGCCATGCGCGTTTGATCAACGCAACTCCAGACGGCGATGTCGCCCACTGCACCCGCTCGGCACTCGCCCCCCGTCACCCGATAGGTGTCTCGTCCCGTGCGTGCAATTGCGATACCGTTGCGGTAGCGCATGAAGTTCACCGGCTCATGGGTTTTCGCCCCGTAGGCCTGCACTGGCCAAAAGGACGACGTGGACGCCAGCGCGACCGCGGATGGCATGGGATAGCCTGATATGATGCGCACGTCCCAGTTCTGATCGCCGTCAACGCATTCGATGACAGCTTGAGTGAACGGGAGATCCGCATAGTCCACCGTTGCTCCGCGCACCGTCACATTCGTACAATCGCTCAGCGTGAACATCGGAGCCTGAACCGTTCCGACAAGTTCGCTCCCGTTGAAGTCTATCTCCACGTCGCTTTTCCCGAAGAGCGCGAAATACGCCGGTTCACCGGGCGGCGGGGTCAACCAGTAGCGGGCGCGCGGAATTGTCACCCGTCTCGCCCCATGCGCAATCTCTTTTCGGACGAAGGCCATCAGGTCCGTGCGCACTGCAGGCGCCGCGTCCACCCATGTCTCGTTCGCGCAGCAAGAGGCCTCTCCCGTCTCCATGCGGCCTCCGTGTGCAAAAACCGAATCCTCCAGCCGTCCGTCCGAGCCTGCAAGACGAACCGTGCCGCCATCGACGAAGAGCCCGCGTACGTCAGGATTCTGCCCTCGTGTGGTATCGACCGCAACGACCGCATCGCCCGAAACGGAACAGCCGAGCAGACGAGGGCCGATGACGGCCTGTCGCACGGCAAACCCGACGGCACGTCCGTCAACGCGGACGCGACAGTCGCGATAGACGTTTTCCGTCGAGACAATGTCCGCAAAGGCGCACGTTGCGTTCACCACCTCCAGCCGCTCAAATGCACAGCCTTCGCAACCTTCTGCCCGAACGGCGGCGCAGACTCGTTCCGTTCGATGATCGTCCACTGCCAGCCGAGCCTCGCGCACGGAGACGTTCGTGCAGGCGACAAGCGAGAGAAACTCTCCCCCATCCGACAGGCGTATCTCCGATCCAGCGAAGTCTATCACCCGATCCGACAGTCCCTTCAGTTCCAGGACGGCACGGCCATTCGCGGATGTCACCCGGCAGATCGTACGCGGAACCTTGATCTTCCGTTCGCCGCGTTCCAACGCCGACTGGAGAAGTGAAACGACATCCCGCACCGTCTGCGACTGCTGCCCGACCGGGCGCCAGCCGTGCGTCGAACCTTGCACATAGGTGATGGACTTCGGCCCACACAGGTTGCGGTAGAGCAATGCCAGCGAGGCTGGCGTCGAACAGGCGTCGCCCAGTCCTGCAAAGCAAATCCGCACAGGGCAATGGATGCGCCGTGCCGCGTAGATCGGATCGAAATACGCCATATCGGGGAACCAGACATTCGGACGATACGATGACTTCAGGCGACCAAGCAGAGACTGTCCGCCCCAGTCCGCTCCCCATGATCCGTCCGCGTAAATCCGCGTGACGCCCGGCACGTTGGCTGCGGCGTGATACGCCTGCCAATCGCCCTGACTACCACCGGCGAGAGTCAGCGTGCATCCGTTCCATTCTGGGCGCGTCTTCATCCACTGGACGGCCCTCACGGCACGGAGCGCACAATACTTCCAGTAGCTCGTGCGCCGATCCGCGTTGGATTTCGGCCCCATCCCGTAACCTGCGCCGTCCTCGGAAAGTCCTTTGAAGAAGCTCTTGACATAGTCAGGTCCCCGCCCCAACTCGTAGCCGTTCGGGTTTATGCAAAGGTCGATCCGATCATACGGAGGTTTCGTCGGCGGCAATTGCTCCTGTTGCGACGCGCCGCGAAAGCCAACCGACGCCGGCAGACGGTTCGTGACCGACGCCGTCTTCGGCACAGTGAAATAGCCAGTGACTGGCCACGGACCCGCGCAAGGGATGCGCACGGCATAGCATCGGACGCGAGTATCCGCACACGGAGTCTCCCGCAACTCGGGCACCATCGGCACGGCGGCAAGTTCGTCCAGCGACGCGCGCCAAAACGCCGTGTAGTCTTCGGGTTCCGGGACCATGGGAATGTCGTCGACAGCCACGCCGACACCGCCACGAAAGAAGACACGAGGCTCCCAGCGGTGGCTCTTCTTCACGCGCCGCCCGTCTGCCGTCACCACATTCGCCTCCAAACAGACGAACCCCGGCCTATCGCTTCGCGTGCGATAGACGAAACAACCGTCCTTGAACGGCAACGGCTCGCGTCCGCGTTCCGTCACGCCGTCATCGCCCGTCCGCTCCCAGTCGATGAAATAGACACCGGATGGCAGCGGCTTCCGAAGGCCTTCCAGCTTCAGTGAAAGAACAATTTCCTCGCCACGCGCATAGAGAAGCTTTCCGCCCGGCGTCGTGCCTGTGATCAGAGCCCGATCCCAGTCGCCGTCGCCCATGACCTGCGTTGACTTGAAGTCTGCCCCCACCACATCGACCTTCGACACGTCGGAAGCCCGGTCGGAGGCTCTTGCAAAGCCCAACAACAGAAAAGAAAACAACGCGGAAAGATATAGTAGACGTTTCATGGCAGACCTCTCAGCGAATGGTGATCAATGTCCCCTTTGCGCGCAGCAGTCTCGCCGCGTTCGCCGAAAGATGCAGGGAAACGCTCTTCGGAAGGTTGTGCGTGGCGAATACACCCTCCAGCGTTGTCGCCGTCAGGAACGGCCACCAAACATTCTTTCGCAGGACCTCGGCATTCGAGACGCGCAATTCCGCATTCTCGGAGAGGCGAACCACTCCGCCCACATCAATCTGCTCGACCGAACCGTCGTCACGCACTGCAACCGCGATGCCATCAACCGTCAAGTCTCCGCCCGCAATCGTTCCGCCGCCTCCAGAGAGCACGCCAATCCGTGTCCCGTCAGGCACACGGACTGTCGCGCCGCTTCTGACGGACAACGAGCCTTCCGCCAGCCCATTCTCGCTCTCCATCAGTTCCAGATCATCACCCGCTTTCCAGTCAGCCATCTGCCACTTCGACATCAAGTAGGACTCGACGGTGCGCATCTCCCCGTCGGACAACACACGGTCATAGGCGATAACCTCGCCGATTGCGCCCTTAATCGAGCTGTTCCCGTCAAACGAACCGATGCAGGTCGTGCAAGCGGGCACATGACCGAGACCGAGATTGGCGAAATGCACCTCGTCCGACTCGGCATCGCCGCTGAGGCGGACGGAGAAGACACGTGTCACGCCATCGCCAAGAGGAATCTCTTCCTCGGCGTAATCAATTCCGTCCATCGCCACACGATCCGATCGGACGCTTGGCCGCACATAACAGTCCGACCAACTCGCAAGTTTCAAGGAGGCTCCGTAGGACACCGTGCGATAGCCGACAGACTTGCCACCGATGCCCCAAAGTCCTGCATTCGCAACCTGAGAACCGTTGAACCGAACGACCAAGAAGACCGTACGCACAGGACTCTTCGCATCCGCCCAGAGCGCACGGCAGGCCTGCTCGTAGACTATGCCAGGCTTTCCGTCCATCGCCACAGACGAATAAGTCGGTCGCGCACAGGCGTTCCATGCGCCTGGAAGAACGCCCGTCGCGTTGACCAGCGCCGACGCCGACGAAACTGCCCGCGACACCCAACTCGTCACGCCACCCATGCTGTCGCGCAGAATCGTGTTCGTCCACGCCGCATCGCACCAGTAAGAGAGACCGTCCGTCGGCGGAGTCAACCGATGCGATTCCACCGTCACCGTGCCCGCATTCGCCTCAAGCGTAGCACCTTCGGACACGACACCGCCAATGTCCGATGTCGTCTGCAACGCCAAAGTCGTCTGTCCGCCAATCCGTCCCGTGAAGTTCGCCGCACCCGTCACCGTCAGCGTCGCCGGCACAGCGGATGAGTTTGTCACTACGCCACCGCCCGTGAGAGACCCGACAGCCAGCGACTGCCCTGCGAGATCCAGCACACCGCCCCTCTCGATGCGGAGAGCCGTATCCACCGGCAGAAACGTGGAGACGCCGACGTCTTCCCAGATGGTCTTCGCGCACCACTTCTCCGACAGGTAGTTTTCGACCTTCCGCATCTCGACTTCTGTCAGAACGCGGTCAAACGCGAGGACTTCGCAGTAGTCGCCACAAAAGGGACGTCCTTTGACATAGTAGCCGAGGCTCGGGACAAACGACGCCGACCGCGTGTTCTTGCCCCAACTGTCCGAATGCGGCCAGTTATCACGGTCATGGACAAGCGTGAGGATGTGCGTCTCGCCCGAGTCCACGCCCGCCGGACCGCCACGTCCTCCATCGCGGCGAATCCAGCACGTCGTATTGTAGTTATAATCACTTCGGTGCGATGTCCAACCCGTTGAAGCGGATGGGGAGTTGTCCGCGAGGCGCACGCCGTAGTCGTCCTTCTCGTCCGCGCTGCCAAACAGCCCCATGTATCCCGTCGCCCGGTGAATGCGGTAGACGACGAACACCGTGTTCTGCGTCAGAGACTTGTCGCCGCGCAAACGGGTTGCGCCCGCCTCGCCGGTCGTGACGACGCTGCGTCCGTTCACCTTGTTCGCGCCCCAAGTCGATATCCCGTCCACCGCCGTGAACGTCACGTCGGCACACCCTCCACGCGACCGCCAGGTCGTGATCGTACCGTCGGCATCCTTCGTCAGACTATCCTCCTGATCGGCGTCGAGCCAATACAGGAGCGAACGCGAGAGAAACGGATCGTCATTCAATCGCAGAGTCCCGGCCTCAATCGACGTCATGCCAGAATACGTGCGTGCGGCGGGCACGAGTTCGACCTCGCACGTTCCGCGCTTTGCCAGCGCAAGTTCACCCGCACCATCAGCAAGCGGCACCGCAAACACGGAATCCGCACCGTCATCGCCAACGCCCAGCGTCGCGCCGCCAATGTCCGCGACGATGCGATCCGCGCCCGCAGCGTCATCCTGCGAACAGACAGCGTTAATACGCCCAAAATCAATGTCGGCGCCCAATGTCAGGCTCGAGAACGTCGAGAGGTTCGCCGACGAGAAAAACCCTGACCGAGTCAGCGCGACCTTGGCGAACGAAAACGAGAGATCGAGCGAACCCGCGTCGCAGCGGATCTCGTTGCCCACCACAAGACCAGACTGGCCAGTGAAGACAACGCGATGGTCTCTGCCGCCGCGCAACCAAACGCGACCTGTGCCGAGCGTGCCGTTCGTCGAGACGTTCAGCGTGACATTTCCGAAACCGTTAATGCCGGAAATCGTCGCCGGCGAATAGAGGTTCACTGTCGCGCCGTTCGGCAACGCCAGCGCACCCGGGCCGAAAAGACCGCCACGGAAGTCAAAGGTGGCCAGACCGTTTGGATCATAAGACGACAGCGACGCGTCTTCATCCAAGTAGACACCTCCATTGAATGTGACCGTCGCCGGCGGCGTACGCAACACGGCCTCGTCCACCGAACCGTTCGTGCGGCCAGCCAAGTGCAGATTCTGGGAGAAGCTCCAGCTAATCCCGCCCGAGAGAAGAAGTTCGCCACCTTCAAGTCCCGAGCTGTTCAGGACATAGATGTCACCAGACGGCAAGGCGTTCGACGCGCGCAGTAAGAGGACGGTCCCGTTGACGTAGGTCGGACCGCTCCAGCCGCCCACGCCCGCATAGACGTTGAACTTGCCTGTGGAGATCGGATAGTCCGCCGCAGTCATGCCGCCGCGCGAGGCGAACGTGACCCCACCCGAACCTGTGATGCGCGTCTTGAGATTGACATACCCGCTGCCATTCCCGTTTTTCGAGGCATTCCAAATGATGCCCGGCGACGCACCGAAGTCCAGCGTGCCCGCGCCAACGAATTCAAGGGCCGAACCCAACTCAACCTGCCGATTGAAGATGACGCCTGCCGCGTGTGCGGTGTCGTCGTCGCCGACAGAAAGCGTTGCGCCCTCAGCGATCGACAGTTCCGACGTATTGTCGATGACCAGCGCCGCGACACGCTTCGACTCGGTCAACGCAAGCGATGCGGTCACCCGCGCGACATCTTCAACTCTCGCCTCCTCCAGGGGCTTCATCGCGGAGACAGGATACGGCACGATGCCCTTTCCCGAATCGTATGTCGTGAAGCAGAATGGCCACGAACCCGTTGAGACGTCCCGCGTGACAAGGCCCGGATCCAAAAGTCCGTTCACCTGCGGCAAGGTCTCAAGCACAAACAGACGCTCCGTCTCACCCAACGCAGCGGCCCCACCGTCCGGCGCGACCCAAAGAGTCGCGCCGTCGCCCGTGCGGGCAAGACTCTCAAGAGTCAGGCAAACCGAAGCTCCGCTTCCACGTCCCCACATCAGCGTGCCGCCAAACGGGCCGTAAGCGGTCGCACCCGTCGAAGCCGATGCCGACTCGCCAGCGGACAGAGTCGGTGTCCAACGGAAGATGCCGCCTTTCCACGCCAATGTCGCGTCTGTCGCGAACAGCCGCCCTGACTCGTTCGTCGTTGTCAGGCGACCTCCCCCGGCGACGAGAGTCCCGAAATCGGCAAACGGCGTATCGACGATCAACTCACCGCGTCCCTTCTTCGTCAAGGTGTTGTCGCCCGTACCACGCACCGTCGAGCATACGTGCCCAATCCGCCCCCATGCGCCAGACGTCCCACGCCCCGAGCCGGAGATGAAGGCGTCCCCCGACAACACTAACTCGCCGCCAAGGATCTTCGGGCGTCCGGAAGCCTCTTGAACGTCCCCGAAGTCAAGCCCACGCAAAGTTACGGGTGAAGCGAAGACCTGATTGTTCAAGTTTGCTCCGAGATAATAAGCGACACCTCCAGCGGAAGGCAGCCAATGATTCTCCCAGTAACGGGTGTCGGTCGCGAAATCCGTCGTCGATGCCCACCAAGTTCCAACCCAGTTGAATCCATCCACCGCAAACGCGCACATCCGCACAAGACAAACCAGCAATATGCCGAACAGCAACTTTCTCATCATGGATAGCCTCCTTATAAATTTATGTCAAGCGTATTCTACCACAAAGGACATCACTTTCCACACAAGACATATGTTGCCTTTTCAACAACGCCGCTTGCGGAAGGCCACCGCCAAATGCTATACTTATCGTCAAATGACAGCATATCGGTCAACCTCACGGAGAGTCGTCTTGGTCATTCCGACCAATGGAATCGATGGGCGTGCACGTCTGCGCGGCATTCTCCGCTATTTCAACGACCATCCGACATGGGATGCCGTCCTGATTACAACTCGTACGGAAGCCATCAATGGGAGGCTGGCCCAAGAAATCGCCACTGGATGCGATGGGCTGATCATCTCCGCCGAGCCCGACATCTACGACATCATTTCGTCTTCGCTCAAAGCGAAGATTCCGACCGTCATCGCGAACGAAGCCCTCTTGGAACTTTCCGACCGGTCACCGCACTGCCGTGCCGTCATTCTGGACGATGAGGAGATTGGAGCTAAGGCTGCACATCACCTTAAGGCGCAGGGGACTTTCGCGTCTTACGCATTCTACACGGTTGACGATCGATTATGGAGCCGACGGCGATACATCGGATTTGCGCGAGGACTCCACCCTCTGCCCGTCAAGACGCTCTTTGCAAACGAAGCCTCGGAGACCGACTGGCTGAATGCCCTACCGAAACCGACCGCCATCTTTGCCTCCAACGACCTCGCGGCCAAACGCATCACTTCCTTTGCGCAAAGCGTCCATATCCAATTGCCGCACGAATGCAACATCATCGGGTGTGACAACGACATCCTCGTCTGTCAGGCGACAAATCCGCGACTCACCAGCATCAAGCCGAACTTCGAAGAAATCGGTTATGTCGCCGCACAATCTCTGGACAAGCTCATGCGGGGGAATGCCGTACAAAAAACAACTGTCGTAAAAGGGTGTGAAATCGTCATCAGAGAATCGACGCACGGCCTCTCACCCGCGACACAGTTGATCAATCGCGCGGTTGAATTCATCAGAGCCAACGCCTGTCGCGGCATCGGTGTCGTTGATGTGGCCTCACATCTCCATGTTTCGCGCAGTCTGCTTGACCTCCGGTATCGAGAAATACGCAAAAGTTCAGTCTTTGAAGACATTCTCTCTATCCGTCTGACCGCCATTTGCCACGAACTTCGCAACTCCAATATCCCTATTGGGAGGGTCACACGACTCTGCGGGTTCAAGAATCCCGCCAGCCTCAAACGTCTCTTTCGGAACCGTTACGGCATGAGCATGCGAGAGTATCGCGAGCGAGAACAGGACAGGACAAGCTGTCAAAGCCCCTCATATGTCCAAGGGGACGAATGACAATGGCCGAATGACCCTACGGAAAATGCGCGACGACAATTGGCAGGACAGGAAATCGGACTTTGCCCGCTGACGGGTCAGAACGCCATCTGCACCGACACATCTGCCGAGACATCGCTCGCCAGCGTGACTGCAAGGACACGCCCCTCCGACTCCTGCGCCGTCGTGACCCGTGCGCCCAAGGCAGAAATGCGCTGCAAGGCGAAACCTTCCGGAATCGCGAACCGGATCGTCAGCGGGAAACCGCCGACCACATGAACCGTCGTCGTCAGCGAACGGTCCTTCCATCGCTCGTCCTTCAGTTCGACACCGCCCTGCGTAACGTGGCGGTCAGTCGTCAGGACTTGCGGACGCCCCGCGTCGGGACGCAAGGCGACAAGACGTACGCCACGTGCGGGAACTGCCAATTCCAGCCGCTCCTTCTGCGCACCAAGGAACGTGTCAGTCCAGAATTCCCAACCGAAGAACTGCCGTTCCGATGACTCGCCCAACTCATCCCAGTCCACGCTGATTCGCGCCTCGGCGTCGCCCCAATTGAAAAGCGCGACAACGTGCCAATCTCCGAACGGACGCGCGATGTGAAGGTCCCAGACCGGCAGATAGCCGAACTGAGGATAGAGCTTGCCCGGTTGCGTCGCACAGACGGGCAGCGCCTGCTGAATCAGTCTCACGCGGTCAGGCGCGAGTTCCGCAAGCTTGTCCCCCGCAAAGGTCTGCTGCCCCGGCAATGCGACAACTGTCGTCTCGACTTGCGCCTGTTCGCGCGCAAGTGCCCCTTGTCCGACAAGCATGCAGTCAGGGTCGCTCCAAAAGACAAGCGAGTGGACAAAAATCTGATTGATCGTGCAACGAGCCTGAAGCAGGATGTTCTGCCAACTGACAGGCTTGTTTGGATGGACAATATCCGCGCCCGTGCGACTCGCGTCGGCGTAACCCGCCTCCGCGCCCGTGAAGTGTCCCTGACAGGCGAGAAAGACGCGGTCATCGCCAATGCCTTTGCGGAATGCCGCAACCGTCCGCTCAAACGGATTGGGACAGTTCGGGTCAAGGAAGCGTGCGCGAATTTCAGGTCGCTCATAGAGGTGCGCACAATAGCCAGGCCCACGCCCCGACATTCCGTCTATCTTGAAGAACTCATAACCCCAGTCGTGCGACGCCTTGTCGAATATCTTCGTCAGATGGTCGAGCGCTTCAGGCACGGTCGGATCAAGCGTGAACTTGCCGTTCCACGAACGAATCGGGGCCCCCTTCGCATCATGCAGGAACCAGCCCTTGTGCGCCTGATAGAACGCCTCGTTTCCCGTGCCGTATGGCGCCATCCAAAGCCCCGGCTTGAACCCAAGCTTGCGAATCTCGTCCGCTAGCCACTTCATGCCCTCGGGGAATTGGACCTTGTAGGTCTCCAGATTCATGTTATGGAACTTCGACACCGGGAGACGGTCCGAGTTGTCCTGCCATGATTCGATGTTCCAAATCTCCAGCCCGAAAGGCTTGAGCCACTTTGCGGCGAAACGCGCCTCAGCGAGGTTTTCCTTCGACCCCGCCCGATCAAAGTACGTGTTCCAGCTTAACCAACCCGTCGGTGCCTGTGGCGCGCGCGTCCTGTCCAGCGGACAATAGCAAGGCACCCAGCGCGAGCGGAAGTAGTCCTTCAGAACCGACACCGACAGCGCATTTTGCGTCGGCTCGGATATCGCCAACGCCGCATCAAGACGCCACCCCTTCTCCGTGTGCGCAAGACGTCCCGACGAGAACGTCAGCGCCTCGTCCGCCGAAGCCGAGAAGAGCGCATCGTCGTCGCGCGAGACCGCCGCGCCGCTCTTCACCGACAAGACGCAATCGCCCGCCTTCGGCGTGACGCGACAGGAAATCGCATCCGGGCGGTAGGAGACCGTCGCCTCATACTTCAACTCACCCTCGAAGGCGAACGCCGTACGATGGTAGACCAGCAGCGAAAGGCGGCTTCCATCCGGCTGGAACGTAATGTAGCCGTTGACATTCCCCGCCGGATCGACCAGGGCCAAGCGGCCTTTCACGCCGTCGCGCGAATCTGTCACGCGCCACGCCGCCGTCTCCGCATCCGCCGCGACACCAGCCCCCGTCACCTTCGCCGGCCCCGTGAACGACACCGTCCCTTCCACGCGCGCGCCACTCGCCGCGTGAACGAGCTCAAGCCGCGCAGACGCATCGACGAAACGCATCGACCAACCGTCCCAAGCCCGCAGCGTGTCCGTTCGCGCCAAACCGCACGCCATGCAGACCACGACACAACCAACCAGTTTGTTCATTTCGCTCTTCTCCCCTTTCGATCAGAACTCCGCCGCGTCGCAAACGAGCGAGTCCATGATATAGTCCTTGCGTTCTGGCGTATTCGCTCCCATGTAGAACTTAATCGTCTTTTCGACGTCCTGATCATCCGAACACGTCACAGGCGTCAAGCGAATCTCGTCACCGATGAATCCCTTGAAATCGTCCTTGTCAATCTCGCCGAGGCCCTTGAAGCGCGTAATCTCGCACCCCTTGCCGCACTTCTTGATTGCCGCTTCGCGCTCCGCGTCCGAATAGCAGAAGTAATGCTCCTTCTTGTTGCGAACGCGAAAAAGCGGCGTTTCAAGGATAAACACGCGTCCGTCCGCGATGAGCTGGCGGTAGAACCGCATGAAGAACGTCGTCAAGAGCATCCGAATATGCAGACCGTCCACATCGGCGTCAGTCGCGAAGATGATGCGCCCATAACGCAGATGGTCGAGCGTCTCTTCAATGTCGAGCGTCTTGATGAGATTGTAGAACTCCTCGTTTCGGTAAAGGACTTCCTTGTTCAATCCGCATGTGTTCAGCGGCTTGCCCTTCAAGAAGAAGACGGCCTGATTCATCGTGTCGCGCGCCGATCCCAACGTACCGCCGGCTGACTGCCCTTCGGTCAGGAAGATCATCGTATCCACGCCTTCGGGCTGCCCCGTCTTCTTGTTGATCTTGTCGAGCCTGAGGTGGTTCTTGCAGTCCTTCAACTGGGGAACGCGCACCGAGACGGCCTGCGAACGTTCGCGTGCCTGTTTCTTGATCGTGTTCAGCTGACTGCGAATCTTCCCTGTCTCCTCGATCTTCGCGATAAGTTTGTCAGCTTCCGCCGGCGCACGGTGGAGTGCCGTCAGGATCTCCTTCTTCATCTCCGAGACGAGATCAGCGCGGATGTCGTTCATCACGAACTTGATCTTCGTCTGTCCCTCGAAAACCGGATTCATGATGCGAATCGAAACCGCGCCGATGAGACCATCGCGGATGTCATCGCCATCGAACTTCTTCTTCGCATCATAGTCGTTGAGAGCCTTCGTCAGGGCCTCCTTGAATGCCGTCAGATGCGTTCCGCCATCCGTCGTGTACTGTCCGTTCACGAACGAATGGTACTCTTCGCCAAAGCGGTTCGTATGCGTGAAAATGATCTCCAGATTCTTCGTCTTCGCGTGGAACGGCGCATATAGCTTCTCAAACTGGACCTCGTCCGCGATGAGGTCAGCAAGACCATGCTCCGAGCAGATCGACTGCCCGTTCAGGTTAATCGTCAGCCCCGCATTCACATAGCAGTACATCTTCATGCGCCGCAGCACATGCTCTTCGCGCACCTTGAAGTGCTTCAGCACCTTCACGTCCGGCTTGTAGCGAATGAACGTGCCGTCACGCTCAGCCGTCTTCTGCTTGCCGCGCTTCTGGGACTTCAGCCGACCTTCCTCGAAATACGCCTCGGAGAACTCGCCCTCGCGGAAAGAGCGCACCTCAAAGAACTCCGACAGTGCGTTCACGGCCTTCGTGCCGACGCCGTTCATGCCCGCCGAGAACTGGAAGGCGTCCGAATCGAACTTGCCGCCCGTATTCATCTGCGACACGCAGTCCACGACCTTGCCGAGCGGAATGCCGCGCCCGTAGTCACGCACGGAGACCTCGCCCGTATCGTAGTTGACCGTCACGTCGATTTTCTTGCCGGAGCCCATGACAAACTCATCAATCGAGTTGTCAATCACCTCTTTCATCAAAATATAGATGCAGTCATGGTACATCGCGCCCGTACCGGGCTCACCGACATACATGCCAGGACGCATCCGGATGTGCGTCACCGGATCCAGCGTCTTGATATTATCGTCACCGTAGTCTTTCGCCATATGGATATTATATCAAATCCTAATGGAGAGCGTTCTGACGCGGCACATGGAACTTTCGCGTCAATGTTCATCAAGCGTCCCGAAGCCTGTTCGCCACCAGGTTCTCATGATGGCAAAGGGCCCCTCTCATTCGAGCGAGGCCCTGATGCAAGCGGAATTCTCGTCCTGGAAACAACCGACAGGAATTCCTCCATCCGCCGCAATGATGTTGCGCGTCATGGCGCAAGATTCGCAAGATGCGTGACAGACAACGCCTCCCGCGACAACGCACCCGAGAATGTCAGCGTCTTCGGACGTCCTGGAAGAAGCGTAAGGCAGTTGTCGTCAAACTCGCCGCGCACGCCCGATGCGTTCGCCCAAACAAAGAACGCGGGCTTGTCCGTAACGAGCGTGATCTTCGAGTCCCCATCCCTTCGCGCCACTTCAACCACCGCTTTCGCCAAAGGCATATCCTTGTAGAAGCCGAAATGCCAATCGTTTTGCAAAGCCCCGTACGGCGTCTGAAGCGTCAGAACGAGGAAAGTCGGATCGGCGCCGTTTGGCTTCACAAAAGAACCGACCTCTGTCGAGCTGTCAGGCGGGAGGTTGACGGACTTCGCCTCCGTCCTGACGACCTGGCCGTCGTAAGTCCAGTATTCGACCCGCAACTCGCCGCTCATCGTCTCCTCCGTATCGTTGAGGGCAAAGACCCTGCCTTTCGACACATCCGCCTGACCATTCGTGATCTCAGGCTGTGCGACAACGGCGAGCGGCGCATAAAAGCGTTTCGCCAGATACTGAAGAGGCTTCCACTTGCCGCCATACTCTATCGAACTCCAGCTCGCAACGGGCCAGTTGTCGTTCAACTGCCAGAAAAGCGTGCCCATACAGCGCGGACGCTGCGCGCGCCAGCCATCCACTGCCATCTTGATCGCCATCGCCTGCTGGAACTGTGAGAGGAGAAGTTCCGACTCGACGTCCTTCACAGGTTTGAAATAGCGTTGCATCGTCTCACGAATGCGTCGATTCCCGCCAGGATTCTTCTGATGCCACTCGAACTCGGCTGCACGCGACAGAATCTGCTCACGCGTGGCGAAGGTCTCGGCGACCTCCATCGAGGGAAAACTCTGATACCCGAACTCACTGCAGAAACGCGGCGAATAGGCGTAATAGGCGTCAAACGGTCGGTTCTCATGCCAAACCTGCCAGTTGTGCATGTCACCTTGAGAGTCGTTCGTCCAGTTGTCCGCGAAGTTTCCCGGTCCCGCACAGGGTGAACTCGGCCAAAACATCCGCGACGGGTCGTATTTCGCGACCATCGCGTCCTGCAGGGCATGGCGCTTCACCAGAGCGTTCTTGTAGTAGGCGGGATCATTCCTCGTCTCGGCGAACCAGCCGAGCGCACCCACGCACTCGTTGTCACCGCACCAGAGCGCCAGCGAGGCATGATCGTGCAAACGACGCAACTGATGGCAAAGTTCACGCTTCACTTCGCCGAGGAATTCCGCTGTCGCCGGATAGACGGCGCATGAAAACATCTGGTCATGCCAGACGAGAAGCCCCAGTTCGTCGCACAAATCGTAGAACGCGTCATGCTCAAACTGTCCGCCGCCCCAAAGGCGAATCATGTTCATGTTCGCCGCCGCCGCGCTTCCAAGCAGATCGCGATACTTCTCCGGCGTCTGCCGCGTCTCGAAGGCGTCACAGGGAATCCAGTTCGCGCCTTTCATGAAGAGTTCACGATTGTTGACGCGCACAGCCATACGCGCGCCCTTCTTGCCATTCACGTCCGTATCGGGCGTCGTGAGCACCTCGATCTTGCGCAGACCTATGCGGCGCGTCACCTGCTCGTCACCGACCTTGACGGAGTAAGTGTAGAACTTCTGCTCGCCTGCGCCATTCGGCCACCAAAGAGGCGGATTGTCGATGGCGACGTGGTTCGTGACCGTCGAGACGAGTCCGTCAGCATCCGTCACATCGGCAAAGACCGTAAGATCACAGCGCGAAAGATCATCGTTGAACGTCTGCTCGGAATAGACGTAATCGATCTTCAGCCCATCATGCGCGACCAACCGCACAGGACCGCAGAAACCCGTCGTCATCTGCGCAAGCCCCCAGTCCCAGCCTGCATGACAGGCCGGCTTTCGGATGAGTGCCTGATTCTTCGACCACGGCACGTTGCTCATCGGGAACTTACGCCCGAGCGCCGACGCACGTCGGTCGGCCTCACGCCAAGCACTGCGAAAAACGGCCCGGATCTCGTTGCGTCCCGCCTTCAACGCTCCCTTTGCGTCGAATGTCCAGCGCGCGAAACGATTCGCCGTCACGCCGACTTTCGTGCCGTTCAGGTAAATGTCCGCAAACGTGTCGGCGTCTTCGACCTCAAGGACGATACGTTTCTTCGCCGCGAACGCAGGCGAGACGTCAAACGTGCGCGTGAAGACCCAGTCCTCCTGCGCCACCCACTGGACATTCGTCTCGTTACATCCCCAATAAGGATCAGGTATCTTCCCCGCCGCCAACAACGCGGTATGGACATCGCCCGGAACGAGGGCATCGCATGCGAGCGTCGCATTCGTGGACGAGGTCACGCGCCATTTTCCAGAAAGGTCCAGCACGTCCGCCGCCCAGACGGACACCGAAAAGGCACAAACAGACGCGAAAAAAGCACACTTCATCATAATTTACAAAATCTCTTGTTACGATTATTCTCGGACAATCTCAAAAAGATACTCGGATTCAACGCCATCGCCAGCCGTGTCTATCACGAAGCAAAGCCGTCCCTCGCGCATCTCGGACACCAGTTTCCGCCGCCGCGCACCGTCAGGCTTGAGCGAATAGACGATAGGCGCAGAACCTCTTTCCAAGGCGAGCGAGACATGAACTCGCGACCGCCGCATCAACTTACGCGTGCCGTCGCCCCAATAGACCAGCACCTCGCGTGTCGCATCCCGAAAACGCATGCCATCCTGAAGGACGTCCGTCAGGACCGTGCAGAGGATTCGTGACGAACGCGTCAGAGCCTTCTCGTCCAGCGAAGTCACCCACACGGACGCGGGTCCCGACGAGACGTCCGCCGAGAGTCCCCCCGCCTCGATGCGGCCCGCCGAGGGCAAAAAGCCTCCCGCCGTGCGCAAGGTCGAGAGGGAAACCGTCTCTTCGCGGCGATCGATGGAAAAGCCGCCATCCGGCGAGGAGACCACCGCAGTAGACGAAAGGCCAAGGTCCTCTCGCAATTCATCTTCGGAACGGATTCCCGTATAGAGACCCATATTCTCCCACCCGTCAGGGATCGTGTCGGCGTAAAGGCCTCCGATGTGCGCCCGCCAGCCGACCCACGGCACGGCAATCTGAAGACCCTTGACCGGGACGTCAAGGTCTTTCACCATCTTCGGCGGATAGAGCGTCGCAAACGTGCGCGTGAGCGTCGGCAGGTCACGCCGCAAGAAGAGACTGACAAACAGGCGGTCAGCCCCCAGGGAAATCGGATCGCCCGTGATGTCGAAGTGGTTCATGGCCTTGCGAGAAGCATCAACCGCGCCATTGGCCGCGCACGACCAGTCAAAGTGCCAAAGAGCCGCCCAATCCTGCAACGCCGCCGCCGCGCCGCAGAGAAAAGCACCCACACACCGCATGTCGCCCGGCGGACAGTAGTTGTACTCGGAAACGGTAAAGGGCCTATCCAGAAGACGTCGCGAGGCGAGATACGGCATCCCGGCCTCCCAGCCCTTGCGGATGTTCGTCTTGCCGATGACGCGCGCGGGCAGGCACCAGCCCTTGCCAAGGAACTCGGGATGCGTGTAGTAGAAGTGGTCATCGACATAGTCATAGTTCTCGGCGCGGACAGACTGTAGCGTCGCAGGAAAAGTCCAGCAGTTCATGTCCGTGACGAGCGCTTTGCAGCCCAAATCCTCGCGCAGCCACCGCCGCATCTTCTGCGCGAACCTCGCCTCGCGATCCGCAAGAAAGTGCTGGAACGCCGCGACATGGCGATTCGTTCGAGCGGCCTCTTCTGACAAGACATCCGGGAGCGCCTCGGGAATCTCGGCGTAACGCACATCCGTCGCGCGCCGTCGGGTCAGCCATTTCTGCCAATACGGCTTGACGAACGCCGCATACGTCTTCAAAAGATGCGTGCCGAAGTTCGGCAGGTTGCCCTCATTGATGAGCGAAATCCAAGCCAGCGTCGGGTCTTCGGCATAGGTCAACCCCGTATAGGGATTTCGGTGAGACAGGAGACCCTTCGCAAACGCCAGATAATTCGAGTGAACGCCCGGATGAAACAACACGAGGACCTTCGCTTCTTCCAGATTTCCATCCTCGTCGATGCCGCACGCTCGCTTGGGTATCGTGCGCGAGACAAAAAGGTCGGTCGTCACGTAGATGCCGCGCGAACGACATTCGGCGATGAGCGCGTCAAACCTGTCCAACGCCCCCGAATCAAAGGTCATCCGATCGCCCTCGGGCTTCAGAAGCGAATTCTCATGGTGGTGAATCCGCAACGCATTGTAGCCAATCCGAACAAAGTTCTCGACCAGTTTTCGAGATTCGTCTTTCGGAAGCGTCGTGCAGCCCGCACAGAGATTGACGCCGTAAAAGCGTTGCGCGACGCCGGGTTTCCGCTCATATTCGAAGTGCAGTCCGCGAGCGACAATCCGCCCGTGCTTCCCGCAAGGCCCGTCCGTGAACCCCAAACCCGAGAAGTCCAAGGCGCTGCCCGCCGCCGGTGCAACGCACGGCGTGACGGGAATCCATTCAGAAGATGCGCGGACAACATACTCCGCCGACTCTTCGCCCGCCAAGCTCTGACCGTGCGCCGCCAACAGCAACGCACAAACAAGGGCAATCCTCTTAGCGGACATAGTAGACCATCCCCTGTCGTTCGAGTTCAGCCACGCAGAACAGGCCCAACGTCCATTCCGAATCACCCGAGATCTGCGTCAGCTCTCCCGATGAGACGATGCCATCCTCAGGCAAGACCGAATACCGACGCAACCGACGCCATGTCTGCGCCGCCTCATTCCAGCGCAGAACGACCAAAGAGCTGTCCGTCTTGCGGATCTTGCTCGCATCATAGCGGAATCGGACTTCCGCCCGCTTGAACGGCCGAACGTCTTTGAGATCGCTCCGATTCCCAAACGTCCCGGCCTTCCAGAAGCCCAGCGGACGGTATTGCGAAGGAAGCTCCGCCGCATACGCGTCCGAGCGGTCGTCCGCGAGGAACATGACGCCGAAGTTCCATCCGGCTGCCTGCCAGTCGCGATTCGCCGTGACGTGAACGGCATTCACGAGGTCAGGCGTCTTGAGTCGCCGTGCGCACCCGACGCTGTTCGTGCCGGCGCTACAACTCCAGTTGTCGCCGCCGTTCGCATCAATGGCGGCGTTCACCACCGGAAAGAGCACCGCGCCCTTGTTGACGGCATACCAGCCGCCCGTCGCGTCCGTCGAAGCGAGGACATTCGAGACGGATGCCCAGTCCGAGCAGTCCAGCACGCGCTCGACGCCTTCGCCGTCCGCCATGATCTTGCCGTTGCCGATGCGCACCTCAAGGTCATTCGCATACACCTTTCCCCAACCGGAGAGACATCCGTAGCTGTCCGTACGCACAATGCCTTCCGCATTTGTCGCGGCGCCAATCCACAGCTGCTCCACTTTTCCGTTTTGATCAAATGTCGCCAGATTTTTGACAGAACCGCCCCGCAGACAGACCTCGCCCCTGCCGGCAGCATCCCGACCGCCCAGAGAAAGAGGCCCCGTCTGCATCGTTGCACCATCCTCGACCATAATCCGTCCCGTTCCAGTGCCGTCCGACCCAGAGCCCACGTCAACAAAGCCAATTCGACGACCGTTCTCCGCGAACCAGAACCAATTGAACGTTCCCGAACGAACCAGCAGCTCACCCGTGCCGTTGATGCCAACGCGCATATCCGCCGCATTGTCGAGTTTGTTCCGTCCACCGTCATGAACATACAACCCCGTCGAACCCGCGCCCTGTCCAATGTCAAGCTTTGGGTTGAAGAAAATGGTTCCTGCGTTCGTCACGACAGCCGGCCCCACATCCCCCACGACAAGAGACGCCATATTTGTCCCACCAGGACGGATGTCCAGCACTGCCGGGCCGCCACCTTTACCATCATGACACTTCGCGCCCAAAAGCATCCTGCCATCGCCTGCCCGGAGGTAACCGCCCTCCGCGATGCGGATAATGACGGGCTTGTCATTCTCAGATCCGGCTTTCACATAGTAGTAACCGGCGGACCAGACACTGGAATCAACAAGAATCGTACCCGGACGAATGAGGTTCACGTCGACCGTCTCCGCGTAGGTCTTGGCTTTCTCACTAAAGCTATGCCACGTGTACCAGCAGTTCAGGTCATCCCAGCGGTCGATTCCGTCCGCGCCATTGGACGGCGAGAACCACAGGCCCGCAAAAACCTGTTGCGCAAAGCCAATCGCCCCCAACAGCGACAGCGCCAGTCGGCGGCGCAGCATTCCTATACCCGTCTTTCTCGTCAGAACAGTGTTCAACATCTCGTGTCTTCCTTTCTTTTGCCATTATGATACCATAATTCAAGCGACTAAGGGGGAGCAAACGCGCAACTACTTTCGGAAAGGACACGCATATCAAGAGCGAGCCATTTGTCAAAATCTCAAAACAGCTTACGGCGACGCTGCGACAAATGGCGCAAGAGACAGACCAAACCAAGAACGGCGTACCATTCCAAGCAAACGAGAATCGACCAGTTCGAAACCTCGACATTCGCGCCCGGAAGGCGCGAAACGCCATCAGACAGGACAAGCATCGCTTTCGTGAAGAGCGCTGAAAGCGCATTCAGATGGGCCGCCAACGGTTCCGAGACGAAACTCGCCAAAAGACCAGCCGTCCCGGCATAAACCGTCACGCCCGCCGCCGGAACGAGCGCGAGATTGGCGAGTAGGCCTCCGGGCGTCACACGCCCGAAGACATGCGCGGCAATCGGAAGTCCCGCCGCCCACGCGGCGAACGTCATGGCCAAAGATTTCTTCCAACTCTCGGGGCGGTCACGCAACCAATCGCCAACGACCAAAATCGCCAACATGACAGCGAAGGAGAGTCCGCACCCGACGTCAACAATCCGCATCGGACGCGCAAGATAGACACCGAGAAACGTCAACGCCCAAGCCGTCACGCCATCCGGGCGGCGCCTGAAAAGCGGCGCGAGACACGCAAGACTTGCCATCGCGGCCGCGCGTATCGCACTTGGCGGGAAGTCGATGAGCGCGACATAGCCCCACAACAGCGGAATCACCGCCGCACCGACGAAACGACGCGGAATCCAGACGAACCGCAGAAGCGTCATGAGGACACGCGCAACAGCCATTACATGGAGTCCCGAAATCGCAAAGATATGGATCGTCCCTGACATCACGAAGGTCTCCTTGAGGCGTGGCGACATTCCGCGCCGTTCGCCCAGCAGAATCGCACGGTTCAACCGAACGAGATCCCCATCGACGCCAAGCCCCAACGCAACCCGTCGGGAGAAGTCCCGTCGTGTCGCGTCGCACATCGGGCGCGAGGTCACCGCAATCGGCTCATGGCGCGTGGCGCGAAGCCAAGGGCGTTCTCGATATGCCCGTTCGCGCTCAACAGACGCGCAAAGGAACAGTGCGAGACCCGCGCACGCAATCGCCACGAAAACCCAGCCACGCACCGCCCACGCATAACCAAAAAGCGCGACCAGCAACGCGGCGGAAGCCGCGGCCGGCCACGCCTCCGCATACGTCGGCGCACGCGAGGCGACAAACTCACCTGCGGCCAACGCTGCACACGCAAAAAGAAGCCTAGTCCGAACAGCCATTTCTTTCTCCTTCGACACGCTCTATGATAGCATATCCCGGAGAAAGAAAAATTAGCGTTTCATTAGCGCGAAGAAGTTCGCCGGAAGTCGAGCGCCAACAACGCCGCGCCCACGAAGACAAGTCCGATGGAAATCGTCTGCGAGATAGAGAAAGGACCGACGTCCGCGCGCGGATCACCGCGCAAGAACTCAATGCCAAAGCGGATGACCGCATAGCCCATCAAGTAGACGCCCGCCGTGTAACGACGGAAACGCCGATAAAGGAAAAGCAGGAACGCAAAAAGCGCAAGAAGCGCCATCGCCTCAAAAAGTTGCGTCGGCAGGACGGAGACGAGCGTCCGTTTATGCCCGTACCAACTCGGACTGCCAACCGGAAACGTGACGGCGCACCACGCATCTGAATCGCGCCCATAGCAACAGCCGTAAAAGAAGCAGCCTAACCGCCCAAAGGCATGCCCGAGCGGAACGACCGTGCCGAGGAGATCGGCAAGCGCAAGCGGATGCTCCTTCTTGTGAAGACACCAGACGAAAGAAACGACCAGCGCAAGAATCAGTCCGCCATAGAACATCAGCCCGCCTTGATCGACGCGAATGATGCGCTCGGGATGCGCAGCGAACTCGGACCGCCAATGTTCAATCACATAAGCGACGCGAGAACCGACGACACCCGACACCATTAGCGAGAGAAGAAAGTTTGAGAGGTCCTTTCGCCCGCTGAGACGTTCGACCAACCACCAACAGACAAGGAAGCCCGTCGCCATGCACGCGCCATATGTCTTCAGATGCAAGAAACCAATATCTATGAGATCGGGAAACATGGTGAATTTTCAATGCCTTTTGAATGATTCTTATCAATTCGAGTCAGTCAACATCTGATGATTCGCGGTTAATTTCGCATCCTCTCCCACGCCCAACAACCCGCATTCCAAAAGAACAAACCTGTCGCCGTGTAGGACGAACTGACGCGGTGCATGACAGAAGCACCGAGATTGCCGAAGGTGAGCGAGGTCGTCGCCGCGAGCCAGACAAGGACAATGCCGACATTCACGAGGAAGATGAACGTCCACGAGAAGACGCGTCCATACGTCTTCACATCTGGCTGACGCTGTCCCAGGGTCTCCAACGTAAAGAGAACATGAAACGCCCATGTGAAGCCAATCAGGAACAGCCACAACGGGAGACACGGCAGGGGACGCAGGAATGCCGCCGTGACAAGCGCACAGACGATGACGACGAATGTATAGAACGGAAAGAAATAAGGCGCAAGCGTAATGAGAAAGTTTGTCTTCGAGAGCTTCACGCTTCCACCCGAAGCGTTGACCGTCAAGTCGCTTGGTCGCGCCAAGAACAAGAGACCCCACAATGCGTGCGTCAACTCATGGCCCAACACATAGGCCTTCACGGGATGCGACAACGCCATCCATGCAAGCGCGAACGCCGCGATGCCGCCCAAAAGAGACAGAGACTCGACGCTCAAGCCACCCCCGCCCGCCGCCGTGACGACCGAATCCAGAAACGCACGCGACATGCCCCAGCAAGCCGGCAGGAGCGACAGACCAATCAGCAACCGTAGAAGGTTCGCAATCATTCCTTGTCAAAAATGAAGACGAGTTCACCCGGAAAGACGCGGTGGTTCTGCCGCGCAATCGCCTCGACAAAGTCGGCGTCTGAACGGAAACGCCGCTGGTTCTCGGCAAGTTTCGCGATCTCGGCCTTCTTGCGGTCAATCCGCGCCTGCAGCTCGGCGTTCTGGCGCTTCAGCGACTCGCTTCGCCGATAGTTAGGATACATCATGACAAGTCCGCCGATTACAATCAGCACCAGCACGAACCCCGTCAGGTATTTGATAAAAGTCTCTCGCAGTCCTTCACTCATGGTTGAGATTATAGCAAAAAAAACGGCTCTTGGGTTCAGACAAATCAAAACAAGGGTCTGTAACAGAGCAAGAATCGTCTGATGTCAACCGAAACGCAAGCCTCCATTGGCTCTTCGATGCGCACAGACGGCCTCAGCGGAAGACCAGAATCATTCCGAGACGCGGACAGAGCTTGAGTCCATCGCCATGCGGCACAAGCGTCCAGTCCGAAAGGTCCGAATCCATGGCCGAGAGGGAGGGGACTGCGCCCGAAAACCCACCTGCAGCCCGGAGGACCGCGTGACCCGCCGCCCGACGGAAACGCGGCAGGTTCTCGGGATCCTCAACCTTCACGCATGCGCCATCCGCGAAGGAGACGGCACCGCCGACGGTCAGCGGCGCACCTGACGCCATTAGATTGCCCAGATTGACCCGCAATTCGCACGCGACCGCCACGGTGCAGTCGCTAACTGTGCCGCAGCCCGACAGGGACGAGACCTGCACGAGATGCCCTCCGCCTGAGAATGTCGCGCCATGCACCACCTCCAAAGGCGTATTCGCCGGGAACGCATCCGCCCCTGACATGATCAGCGTGCCTTCCTCGACGACCGTTCCTCCCGTGTAGGCGTTCGTTCCCCGCATTGTCAACGACGCCCTGCCGCGTTTCACGAGTCGCCCACCCGCGCACGCGCCTGTCAACCTGAAGCCCGCGCAAGATGTTGTCGCACTCGCCCCGCCTACGGGAAGCAAGACGGTCTTCGTCGTCTTGTCGTAGCCGCTTCCCGGCGCAATCACCACGATCCGCGACAACCGCTCGCCTTTCGCGTCATACTCCGCCATCGCCCACGCGCCGCAGCTCCCCGCCGGACCTCGGATGTCCACAAACGCAGGGCCACGCGTCTCCAGGGCCTTCGCCGGGAGGTCGATTGCGGCGATGCCTCCTGATGGCTGATCCTTCAGTGCGCAAGACCACTCCACACCTGCGTCGTCCGCCACCTCTGACGTGTCAATCGTCAGCCCGTTCGGCCCGACCGTCCAGACATCACCGCACGAACCAAGACCATTCCAAGCTCCTCCGCGCGTCGGACAGACGCGCCCTCCATTGACCGTAACCTCCCGTCGCGCTTTCGGTCCGGGATTCGGGGCAAACAGGAAACGTCCTGCCTTCAATGTGCCGCCATCCGTGAGAACAACAGCGCTCTGCGTGTCCGCTCCTTCGACCCCGAGACGGACCTGCTCAACCGAAAACACCGAACCCGTGCCAGAAACAGAAAGCATCCCCATGCCGCCGTCGGCAGATGCAATCTGCACACACCCGCCTTCGCCCGCCATGCCAGTGGACAAGCCGAACCGCGCACCTTTCCAAAGACCCAGAAATCCGCGCCCGCCATCACCGATCCGCACCTGCGCATTATCCACGTCCAACCACATGTCGCCTCCCGAGCCCCAGAAGACTCCCTGCGCGCCATTCGCCGCCCCAAGCGTGACAGAGCCACCGAAAGTCGTCAATCCGCCCGTCTTCAGATACGCGCCGCGCGTTGCGGCCCGCTCGCCGAGAACCATCGCGCCACGCACAAGGAACGAGCCATTCGTCTGGTACAGGAGCACATCCCCGCCGTCGGACGATCCGATCGCCGCATGACCAACGTCAACTACGCCCGCGCAAAGGTCCGCACGCGCCCTATCACCAAGAAGCAGTCCTTCTGCCCGCCGCGTCACATTAGAGGTGAAGAACAGTCTCGATGAGTCTTGCACAGAAACCGAGGCCGTACTGGTGAACGGGCCATTGAAAAAGTAATGGCCCTCATACGATCCGCACACCGTCAAGTCCGCAGTCGATTTCGTCTCGCCAACGAACTGGAGATACTGATTGTTCCCGTATCCCGTCGTGACGATTAGGTTCGTCCCGTCGACCATCACAGGGCCACTCAACGTATCGCGCCGCGTATTTGAGCCAATGCCCGTCAAACGGCCGTTGACGAAGGCAACCCGACAGGGAACCTCGGGATACGGCTGATAGCAGTAGAGTTCACTGTCCACCACATGGAGCGACGTCAGGTCAGGACTCGTAAACGTCGGCGTGTTCAAGTAGAAGGATATCTGACCCGTCATGTTCGAGATGACGCCTGCGTCAATCGTGCAGCTGGATAGACCCGAGGGATTGAGCCGCCACTGCGCCTTCCCCTCAATTCGCGTGAGGGTATGCCCCCGTAAATTCAAGGCATCGCGAATGCCGAACGGGCGAGAAACGGCGATGCGAGCGTCGCCCGACAAGGACAGAGACTCAAGAACGAAGACCGCGTTCGTGTCCGCAACCGACGACCGCGTGAGCCGCAGCGCACCCTTGCCGCCAACGCCCTGCCCGCGAATCGTTAAGTTGTGCTTGGCAAAAGCAGTCGACTGGTAGAAGTTCAAGTCCAACGTCGCCGCGTTGCCCGTCACCTCAATCGGCGAATTTTGGCCAAGCGCCTTTGAGTTTGAGGCCCTTAATGTCCCTTCCCGGATCTCAACTCTCCCCGAGAAATTCGATGACGCGCCCAACAGCACGGCTTCGCCCGCGCCCACCTTTACTACCATCTTAACCGAAGCAGGTATCGAAGCAGAATAATTGCTCACCGAACCGCCCGGGACATCCAACGTCAAGACATCCTCGACGGGTGTCGGAAAGCCGACGGCCGATGCCAGATGGGGAGTGACAGCAACGATGCTGGCGAAAACCGCCGCGCGGACTGCGACGGAAACGCATCTCCTCCGTGACAGAATCCGAGGGCTCATTTCCGCATCAGACTGTAAAGGCACATTCACCAGCGATAGGTAATGGCCAGATAGCCTGTAAAGCCAAGGGCTTTTTGTCCGGGATAAACTTCAAAAGCCTGATCGAAGAGATCTGAAAGACCAAGTGCGATCTCAAGATTACGGCAAAACGGCAGCTCGTAATTTGTTTCGACGCGCGAGATGTTGCGAACACGCGATCCACGACGAACAGGGTTCGACTTCCAAACTTCCACACCTTGACGATAGGCTAGACGCCAATTGTCGAGGATGCGATAAGAAGCCTCCAACGAAAATGACGCAATCGGATAGTCCATCGCATAACGCGACGCCCAATAGTCGCTTGAGGTCTCCTTCAGGACGAACGCCCCGCGCGGCAGAAACGAGAGTGACTCGGTCGCACGCCATTCAGCATCGCCCGAAAGGCCAAACGCCGTCACAGGGTCTAGCGCCGTCGCCTTCCAGCCTGACGAAGGGTTCGGCTTCAACCAGTCGACAAGACGTTCGCTCTGTATCGCGAACGCTCCCAAACGTGCAAATCGTAAAGCCTCAACCGTCTCCGAGTTCTCCCATGTCCAGTCCAGATTCACCGTGCGCGTGCGTTGAAGCGGCAAGTCAATCGTGCCCTTGCTGTCGGGGCTGTCATACGTGAGTTCCGTGAAGCTTGGCATGCGGCAACCTTCGCGATAGCTGAGTTCGACCGTTGAGACATCGTTGACATAGTAGGTGATTCCACCCGCTGGCGCACACGCCGCGTCATAATCGCTGTAGAACTCGCCAGCCGCGCCCAACGCAAGTTCCCAATCGCCAAAGCGCACGCCCGGAAGCGCAGCAACCGACCCATGGAAGCGACGGAAACTTTCATTCTTCGTCTTCGGGCTGAACCCCGAATAATTGTTATGGTGCGTCGTCGAGTAGATCTCCGCATCCGCATCACCGCGCAAATCCAAAAATGCCCAATCCGTGAAATGCCGCCGCGTCGTGCCGTGAAACGTGACGGAATCCGCAAGATGCGTATTCTTGTAGAAGTCGGGATTATCGCGGTAAAGCCAATAAGCGTCGTGACCGCGCGTCCAAAGAACCGAGATCTCACTCGCCTGATCGTCACCCGCGTCATAACGCCAGTCCGCAGACACGAGCCCCGTCTGGTCCTCTTCCCATGCCGGGTACTTCTCATTCGCGCCATACGAACCCGTACAGCCAAAGTCGCGCCACTGCCACGAGACAAGCGCGTCAAACGCCCAGGTCTCCGATCCGAACCCGAAACGTGCCCCCGCCGACGCACGATCCATCGGATTCGACTCGTAACCGTCGATCTTATCAGCATGGGCCATTTCAACGAAAGCTCCGGCCCACGCACGCCCCGTCTCTCCCAGGCCGAACGTCTCCAAATCGTTCACACGTCCAAAGACAAGCCCGTCCAGCCCAACGCCCAGCGTCGCCGCCCCCCCGCGCGAGGGACGGTCGTCCAGCCGAACGGCAAGCGATCCCGCCGGATGCCCCGCGCCCGTACGGAAGAGGCTCAGCCCCGTCAGCACCTGCGGACGCCCCAGCCAGTCGCCCGACACTGGCAAATCGACATTGAAATGCTCCGTCTGAGCATTGCGCACCGTCGCGCCATTAAAGACAAGTCCCGCCTCAGAGAAGGCCGAACCATTGACGCTCAAGTCAGAAAGCGTCCCTGCCGTTCCCTGCCCTCGCATTGCCAGCGCAGACGACGCACGCTCCCACGGTGCATTCTGAACAGATGCGGCAGGTGCGCAGTCACGCACCCCAAGAACGACAACCGATGACAGCGTTTCAACTCCGTTCGTCCCGGCCCAAACCGGAAACGCGGCAAAAACAGCGATGCAAAGCCCTTTTGATCTCATGGGCGGAGATTATACCAAAAAACACCGAAAGCCGCTTAGGTTGGCACAACAAATGGCAATATTTGATGGGGCAGCAAAGAAGAAAGGCAAGCCACACCACCCCTTACAAGTCACCACGCTGAAGCGTCTGAAGCGAGTGGATTCTGTCACGAAACGCGGCTCATTCGCATGCGACCAAAAGAGAAGAATCAAGGTCCGCACAAGGCCGCGAACGGATCGACCGGCACGCCGTCGTACGTGACGTTCTCGGCCCGGACCTCAAATATGCCGCGGCCCTTGCGCGGATTCTTGACGGGACGCACGTCCATCACGGATTTCGCCACGCGGTCCGGCATGCCGAGGCAACGGATGTTGCGGAAGAGGACGTCTTCGATCCGATAGCCGTCGCCCTCGCCAAAACTGGCCGTCTCGCGACTGCGAACCTCCACATGAAAGAGCTTGCTCACAAAGCCTTTGGTCCAGTCGATTTCAAGGTCCTCGAAGCGCAGGCGCCGACTGTAGACGCCGCTTTGGTTGAGGACGCGGATAACGCCCGAACCGCCGTCCAGCGGATTCTCGGGCGGTTGCGCACATCCCATCGTCGGGAAAACGACGCAACGGCGCACCGTCACATTCTCCAAGAGATCCGGCTGTTCGCGACTGTTCGTTCCGTGTCCGCAGAAGACGAGCGGACGACAGGCCGTCCACAAGAGCGAGTCCTCGACCAGCAGATCGCCCGTACGGCGTTCTCGCACGGCCTCCGGGCCGTCCCAGAGATAACGATACGAGTCGTAGTTGCTGTAGGCGCAGAACGAGTCGTCCTGCGAATGCACGAACAAATCGCGCGCGACAAGCCCTTGCAGGTTGACGACGTTGATGCCGTCGCCCGAACAGGCGTGCGTAAAGATCTTCACGTCCCGGAACGAGAGACGTTTCGCATTGCGGACGCAGATGCCGCGGAACGAGCACAGCATCACGAGATCCTCGACCGAGACGTCCTCCGCGCCGTTATGAATCCAGACTGCCGGCAGTTCCCAGTCCTTCGCGACGCCCCAGAGGTCTTCGCCACGAAACTGCCGGTCATAGCCCTGTGCGCGCGGATAGAGGTCGATCGTGCCCGGGCCGGCGATCTTCACGCGCTTCGCGCCGTCCACGTCAATTGCCGCGCAGACGCGCGCGCCCGCGTCCAGATAGACGAGCGTGTCATCGTCCGCAACCGACACGACGGGCATGCCGTGGGCATTCGGGACGATGCGCGCATCGTTCGCGGCATCGTGCCAGCCAGGTCCAAAGCGGACGACCTTCTTCCAGGCGCCCCAATCCGGCGTCTGAACCGCCGCTTCGACGAAGAGGCTCAGCGCTCGGCCCGTCATGTCGCCGTCGGCCGAGACGATCAGTTTGCACGGGCCCTGCGGCACGACCTCGACCGCACCCGTGCCAAACGCATGGAGCGGGCCGCCGCGCGGAAGAACCTCCAGCTTCGCGGCCGGATCGCGCGCCGTCACCCGCACCTTCAGCCCGGCCCGCCAGGGGATGCGCGCGTAAGATGTCGGCACGACGCGGTTGGCGACCGTCCGCCGATTGAAATGGCACCAGCGGTCATTGCCGTCCCAGACATCGGCGATTGCGCGCGGGACCTCTTCCCATTCGCCGCGAATCGTCGCCCCCGACAATGCTAGATTCACCGTCGTCTTCTCCCCCGGGCAATCGACCGTCACGACCGACCAATCGTCATCATTCGCAAGCCCCATCGGATCCATCCCGTCGAACGTTCCCTCGCGCAACGCATAATAAAGCCCGTAGTCTTGGTCGTTCGCCCAGACGTCAAAGCATTCCCCGCGACGCGCCGGCTCCAGCACCTTGCCCGTCTCGTCGATCATCGTGACGGAATACGGATAGACGTAGGCGCAACTCGCCTTGCCGTCCGGGAAATAGAGGCACAGCAGATTGCGGAAGATGCGTTCGGCACGGCGGAAATAACTCCGGTCGCCCGTGAGGCGTGCGAAGAAGTCATAGTCGAAAGCCGAAAGACAGCTCCAGTAGTGCGGCATGGAGTCGCCGTACAGCCGTGCCTTGCCAAACCAAAAGCCATCCCAATGGCGAATCGGCATTCCGGCGAGCCGATAGTCTGGCGCATTGCCGTCGAACCGCGTCAGCACGGCGATGTGGTTCGACACAGCCGCAAGAACGACCGGATCGCGCCGCACGTGTTCGGCATAGCCCGACAGCACCGTTGTCGGCGGCGTGACGAGCGTCTGTTCGAAGCGCACCTCCTGCGACGGATAGCCGTTCTCCTTCGCCAGCATCACGTCAACGTGGGCGCGAAGAAGCCGTTCGAGTTCGGCCGTGTCCCGGCCTGCCTTCCGAAGCGTCGATAGACATTCGCCGAAGTTGCAGGCGATCGGGTAAAAGGTCGGTCCCGCCTTCTCGTAGTAGCGGCGAATGCCCTTCTCGATGCGGTCAAGATAGATTGGCTTTCCTGTCAGATTGTACATCTCAAACCAGAAATTGACGTACCAAGGCCCGTTATAATGGCGTTTGCGACGCTCACGCAAGCCGATGTCGTCGAAGACCTCGCCCGTCTGTTCGTCCCAGATCTCGCGCACGAGAAACGCCTCGTAGCGCGCAAGCGCAGCGTCGAACGCGGGGCTCGGGCAGACCTGCGCCCAGCGTGCGATCAGCAGGCCCATGCCGACGCGCTCGCGTCCCGCGTTATGGTCGGCGAGGCGCGCATCGTAATACTGACGGGACTCCTCGTTGTCGTAGACGAGGAAAGCCCCGTCGAGCGGACTCTTCTCGTCGTGACACTGGTTCTCTCGGAGGATTGTCTCGACCCGACGTCCGACAACTGTCCGAAAATCGTCCGAGACATAGCCTTTCGCCCGATGGCGACGCCCATTCAGCTCGAAGACGAAATCGGCCTCTCCGCCAAAGTCGGGACGAAAGTCCAGCGTCACGCGAGACCCCGACACCGAAGCGGGCGCCTCGCGTCCATTCACCGTCACGCGGCACGTGCGCACCGGTTCGGCGCCCGTCGCGGTCACGCGAAACCGCTCGCCCCGGAAAACAGTCTCGTGCTCGAAGTCGATCAGGACGGCCGCCGCGCCTGACGCGAGCGCCGCTGCGCGAAAGCCGCCCTCGGGATAGGCCGTCAGCCGCCAAGCAATCGCCTTCGACTCGCCGGGATTGAGGTGAAACGGCTCGGGGTGGAGTATGAAGTCTCCGCGGTCGTTCGAGGACTGGCTCCTGATCCGTCGCACAGAGTAGGCGTCCAACGTGCCCTCGGTCAGGAACAGTCCGAGTTCGGTCGGGGAAGGCCCCATCTTGAGGGCCCGTACGCCGCCGAACGCTCCGCCGCACCAGATGTGCGCGTGGCACCGTTTGCGCTGGCTCGTGAGCGCATCCTCATAATTGTCGTTGAATGTCGCGCAGAGGCCGACATCGCCGCGCTTGAAATACACGGGACAATGCGACACGGCCGTGAAGACGTAGCGTTCGTCCAGGGCATCTCCGCAGACCTCGCGCAGGACATCAAGTCGCAGGAACCGGTTCGTCCAGACGGCCGTCTGGGAACCGCCCGACGACTTCGCGCCGACAAACGACAGGCGCATAGAGGGCGCGGGCGTGCCCCATTCCCCGAGGCCCTCGACCCAGTTCATCCGGTCCGGATCGTCTGCGACCGCAACGGACTTCACGCCGCCGCGCTTATCGTCGAACTTAACATCCAGGCGTGGCGCGGCGACTGCGCCCAATCCGCAGCCGACCACCACGACGAAGCCCCATGCCCTCATCGTCTCCAATCCCGAAAGCCGCATCTTCATGCCAAACCTCCTCAGCGAATGAACAGCCTGAACCCGCTCCGACGTCGGCAAAACACGCCTGTCGCCGTCCGCAAAACCCTGTAGTCCGTCGCCGTCAGCGGCGTGCCATCCGGCGTCTCGTACCTCCACGCCGGCGGATCCATCAGGAGGATGCCATCCGCCTCGACCAGCGCAAACGGGTGGCCACAAGCGGCCCCGTTCGGCACGACAACCGTCAACGACGACGGAAGGACGACGCGTCCCGCCGTGCGGATTGGCGCGGGCGTTCCGCCGTCGGACGCCTTGAGACGCGCCCCAGGAGCAAGAAAGACGTCTCCGGCCATCGTTCCGCTTGAGGCCGCAAGGGCAAAGAGACCGCCTTCAGCCACCCTGACCGTCCCTCCGAATCCCGAGGCCTCCGTCACCGTGCAGTCCACGCCAGACGCGATGTTCAGGAGTCCGCGACCCGTCAATGCGCCGACGGACAACGGCCCGACTGGCGGAGTGAAGTCCGCTTCATAGGCGATGTCGAGCGTCCCGTCCTTTGCCGCAAGCGACGTGAGCGCGTGAGACGGCCCCTCAAAGGCCAGCGTGGCGCCGGACTCGACGGTGACGGGGCTTCTGGCGATCACCTGATCGACCGCCTCGCCGTGCAGGCTCCGGGCCACCGCGCGGACCTCGTCATCCGAAAGTGCGCGGTCGAAGATCGAGATGTCGTCAATGAGGCCGGGGAAGGTCGTCGTCTTTCCGTCAATCGTCTGATGTCCGACACGCACGACATCACCCGCCTCGATCATGAGGCTGACGTTCGCCTGCGTGCCAATCCGAAATCCATCGACATACATCGCGAGAACGCGCGCCGCGCCATCATAGGAAACGGCGAAGTCCGTCCACGCCGCCGACGGCTCGCTTCCCGGCGCCGCGCCCGTCGCATGGTAGGCAGCAGGAGCGCCGTTGCCCCAAGCGTTCCACGAACTGCGGAGCGAATTGGCGGACGAATAGCCGACCCCCGGCGAACGCAGGTCTGTACTCGCCGTTTGCAGACGGAAATGGCCGTATTCCCGCGCAGGATCGCCCCAAAGCAAAATCGGGCTGTTGGAGACGTCGCCGCTCGCCAGATAACGACAACTGACCGTAAATGACTGCGAGCCCGTCGGCAGGCACGCCGGACACTCCGCCTGCAAGGGGCGGCCTTTCTCCAGCGCCATTTGCCCGATGGCATGTGTTGCCGCGACCAGTCTCGGCGCCGGCTGCCCGGCCACGGCGACGAGCGGCGCGATGCCGCAGGCATCCGCGCCGATGTTCATCATGTCGTCGAACGTCCAGCGCACGACAGGCGTCGGCGTCGGCGCGGAGGCCTGCACGTCCGCGAACACGGCGCTTCGGGCGACCTTTTCGGGCGAGAGCGCATGCGAAAAGACCTTAAGCTCGTCCATGCCGCCCGTATAGTAATTCACATTTTGGCCATCGTAGTAGCCCAGCATAAGGCGGTCGTTCTCAGGCAGCTGCAGATCCGACGCCAGCCTGTCGGACCCGCGGCATACGCCATCCAGATAGGCTTCAAGCAGACGCGGCTCCCGACCGTAGACCCACGTGAGCTGATGCCATTTCCCATCAAAGAGCTCTGCGCCCTTCAATGGCACGTTCACGCCGTACCCAACCGGGACGGTCGCCGAATTGTAGTTCTTGGGCGTAAAGACCAACACGTAATCGTCGCTCGCTTCCGCCGTACGATACAGCACGACGCGTGCGCGCGTGAAATCGGCGCCCCAGTTCGTCCCATAGTCGAGAACGTATGTCAGGCGGCTTTTGGTCACGCAGCAACCATCTTGCGCCGGACGGATCCAGAGCTGGATTGAATGCGGCGCATTGCCCGTCACAAGCGGGCTGCCGGCTCCAGACGACAGGATGAGGCCCGCCCGACGCGCACCGTCGAGATGCACGGCCCGTGTCCTGCGGACTCCGTCTTCGACGGGCACGACGCTCCCCGCCCCTTCGGCACCGAACCAGAAGGAGCGACGCGACGGCCCCGCCTTCGGACGCGTCTGGTCCATGCCGTCGAACGACCACCAGCAGACCGTCTTGTCGTACGCGAGGCTTCGCCTAAGCGTCAGGCGACCTTCCGCCACACGCGTGGCGCCCGTATGGACATTGGCGCCCGTCAGCGTGAGTTCATAAGCCGGCCCCTTCTTGACGAACCCGCCGCCGGTGCCCGCAAGGCGCGCATGGAACACCGTACCCGTTTCAGCCGTCAACCCTTCTCCCACCGTGAGCGCGCCCGGGGTGAGAACGTCTCCACTGTCGTCAGCCCAGACGCCGCCGATGTCCAGGCGACCGTGTGTGCCTCGTCCCGACAATGTGGAAATGAACTGGTCGCAGGCGAAACGCACACGGGCGTTGCCGTCCAGGTCAACTGCCGCGCCAAGAGGCAACTGGAGACCGCCCATGACGTTGTTCTCCAGCGGAAGCGAGGGCTTCCATGCACGGCCATAGTCCACATCGCAGTTCTGAAACACATAACGGCCGGACAACGTCGGACCTCGGCAGATCAGGGAACCGCCCCCGTTCATTACAACCGTCTGGAACCCTGTCACCAGCGTGTACTTGATTGACGACGGCCGCAAATCGTATCCGGATGTCAGCGTCAGCGTTGCCGTCCCGTCGCCGACGATTCGATTCGCATCCGTCGGCCAGCTGTTCGGCCACTGGCCGTCATAAATCTCGGCAAACGCCACGTCACCGACGACGCTCACCGTCACGCGGCTGGCTTCAAACAGCAGTCTTGACGAGCCGAACGTTCCGCCCACGCGATCAAACGTCGCCGAAGCATCCGCCCCCCTGAACGCGAATGTCCACAGCGTCGGTTTGAACGCGCTGCCTGAAAAGCGCACCGCACCCGACGAAACAAAGGCGAGAACGGCCCCTTGGTCTTTCCAAGGGCCTGTCGTATGGCGCAGCTTGCAGTCAAGCGTCGTGCCAGCTGGAACGTCAATCGACGTGCTCTTGGCGAAGATCGTCTCGGATGTCGGCGTTCCGGACAGCGTGATCCTGCCCCTGCCGGCGCCAAAGACGAGGCCGGCGATCTTCAGCTGAGCCGCCGACTGGGAATACGCGAAGTCATTCGTGACGCCACCGCCGTCGGCAAGCGCAGAGAAGTCATAGACCGTCTCGACCGTCGGCGTCAGAGCACGGGACCAGTTGCCCGGTTCGCTCCAAAGGCCACCCGTCGCCGCGCCCTGCCACACGTTCGTCGTCACGGCGGAGACAACCGTCGTCGATACGGCAACGCCGCAAGCCAAGAGCCGCCGATTCATCCGTCTCATCTGCACCTTTTTCATGTGTTCGCTCCTTTCTGCTGAAACGATCAAGACTCCGGCGCGCTGCCAACGTAGCGCACCTCATATCCTTGTTCTTCGGAGAACGTCTTCGGGAAAAGCCAGCGTCCCATGATGAACTCGCACGATTCGCATTCGGCGAGCGGCGCAAGCGACTTCCCGTCTGGCGGAACCGCCGTCTTGTCGGCGCGGTAACGAAATGCCGACAAAGGCAGACGCAGACGACGCCAGTCCCCTGTCAAGCCGAGGGTTGCGCTCCAGGCGCTTCCGTCCTCCTTGCGCAGGACGAGTTCCAGCTTCGTCGTCGCCGGCCTGAGCGCGCGCACCGTCACATAGACCGCGTCGCCGTCCGTCCAGTCCAGCGGTGCAACGCGTTGCCGATACTCCCGATGGGCAAAGCCTGAGCAGACATCTCGCACGGGCGCGAACTCATTCTTGCCGGACAAGCGGACCGGCGGAGGCGAATCGACCGGCGGCGGGACGTCATAGGCCGGAACGGATGGGATCATCCGGGCATCGTCCAGCGATACCCGCCGCGCACGCCCCCCTTCCAATACCCAGTCGCCCGGCGCCACGGTGCATGTGAACGCCGGGCCAAGATCGGGAACGCTGACCGTCAACGTCACGTCTCCGTGCGCGATGACGCGCTTGACATTGTCGCGGCGCACAAACGGATCATCGACGCAAAGGATGTTCGGATAGACCTGGAGGCGCCAAACGCCGCGCCGCATGCGGTCGAGGAAGTACGCGCCCGAGCCGTCAGAGGCGACAAGCGACGAACGTCCGCGCCCATAGACGCGCGTCAATCGCTCCGGATTCGGCGGACGCGTCGCCGTGTCGTTCGTATAGAGGAAGGCGGTCTCTGTCGCCATTTCCGACAGGTCATCGGCCGCCACGCACCGAAAGGTGCCGAAGCGGATCGCCTTGCCGTCACTCGCATACGCGGCGACCCCGCGCGGGAATGCGCGGAAGACCTCACGCGCAATCGCCAGCGAGAGGGCCTTCGCCGGCGTGTAGACGAGATTGAGGTAATGCGTGCAAAGCCCCGCGTTCGTGTCAGCGATCAGCACCGGATCGTACTCAAACTGCGCGGCGATCTGCGCCTTCGAGTGGCGGAACGTGTACGCCATCGCCGGATACAGGTACGAGGCCGTCGTGTCCGCCGTGTCGAACTCGTAGATCATCCGGGCCTTGCCGCGAAAGGCATCTTCGCAATCGGCGAAGAGCGATTCGGAACTGAGACGCAGGAGGAGGTTGCCGCGCCGCTCGCCCCCGCGACAAATCCCCAGCGGATAGCTTGCCGCCGTCACGCCGTCGATTCGGGCGGCAGCGGTCGCGCGCGCATAGCCGCGCCATGGGTTGTAGAACAGGGGCTTCGCCACGCCCGACGACCGCATCGCGTCCGCCAGCGCGTCGATGTAGCGCGTGACCTTTTCGTCCGGCGTCCCTTCGGGGTAATGCGGCTCGTTCACGAGTTCAAAGCATGGAATCGCCGGATCTTCGGCATAGGTCATTCCGCCGCGATGCGGATTGCGATGCCGGACAAACTCCTTCAGGAACGTCGCCTGCACGCCCCAAAGCCGCTCGTCCCCGACAAGCGATTCGTAACCATCCTTGCAGTAGCGGTCGCAGAAACCGCCCTTGTAGTCGCCTCCCGCACCCCAATGGGCCATCGGTGTCAACACGGTGACAATCCCGTTCGAAGCACAGAGCGCAATCAGGTAGTCGAGCTTCGCGAGGTGTCCGCCCGGATCGACGAGATGCCCCTCCGCATCCGAGATCTGGCGATCGAAGCAGTGGATGCGCAGACAGTCGAGGCCGAGTCTGCGAAAATGCGCAACGTCCATGCGCATCGTTTCGAACGGATCCTTTCCGGCGCGATCGAGAGCCGAACTCCAATAGGCAAAGCACGCATAGTAGTTGACTCCAAAAAGGTTCGTTTCCCGCCCGCCTTCATCCCGCAAGACGCCTTGCGCATCGACAGAAAGTGCGGGAAAGCCTGACGGCGTTTCCCGCCCGCGGCCACAGATGCCAACGAGCAGAAGCGCACACGGCAAGACAAATCGGAGGCCCCTCATGCCGAACGCCCCTTCCTTTCCCGCTGCGTTGACGCGCGGACAATCAACTTTTCCGGCAGGTAGATGCGTTGGGCCGGTCCCGCCGGATTCCGTACCCGGCGCATCAGCTGCTCGAAAACGGCACGGGCGATTTCGGCATAGGGCTGACGAATCGTCGTCAGGGGCGGCGTCATGACGCGCGAGATGTCCATGCCGTCAAAACCGGCGATCATGACGTCCTCCGGAATCGAATACCCAAGCTGCCTCAGCGAACACGCAAAATCCGCCGCCAGCGCGTCGTTCTGGCAGACGAAGGCATCCGGACGCGGGCGACGCCGCATGTAGGCCCGAATGGCCTTCTGGTCCGTTGGCTCGGCGAACAGGACCTGACTCATCGACCATCGCCGGCCGGCCAGGGTGACGGCGTTGGCGACCCCCCGGACGCGCTCCATCATGTTGGGGAACATCTTCGGCAGCATCATTACGTCAACCGTGCGTGCGCCCGCCGTCAACAGGTGGTTCGCCAACGTTTCAGCGGCCAGCGCATTGTTGATCGAGACGACATCCATGCCGCTTCGCGCCGGGGGAAGGATGACATCGCTGTCCAAAAGCACGACAGGAATCTGTGCGCGCCGGAATACGGAAACGATGTCGATGTTCGTCGTGTCGTCCACCGACTGGAACTCAATGGGATGGTAGACGACGCCCGACACGTGGCGCTTGATGAAGTCCGCCGCAAGTTCCCTAACGTTGTGGCGCAACTGGCCCGGCTCCAGCGCGTCGATGTTCGCGAACAGGAACGCGCAGCGCCTCTCCTGCGCAAGCTGCGTGAGCTCCGTCGCAATGGGCTGGAAGTATTCGTAGCGCGACACGCCGGGAAGGATCAGCCCGAACGTCTTCGGCTTGGCCCAATCGGTGACGACGGTTCCACGCCCCTGACGGCACCTGATCAGCCCCTCGTGGCGGAGTTCGTCAAGAGCCCGCCGGACAGTTGTCCGCGAATAGCCCAGGCGCCGCGACAGCTGCGCCTCGCTCGGGAACGCACGCGCCTGGCCGTATGTCCCTGCGAGGATTTCCGCCTTGAGGATTTCGTAAAGTCTCTTGTGCTTGATTTCGTGCATTGATTCCATCCCATTCTCGGACAGAATTATAGCACATTATAAAAGTCTCCGATACACTTGTCATAACAAGTTTTTTCCGTGCCCCCCCCCCCCCGAAACAAGCGCGCGCGACCTTCATGCCAGACGCCAAATCCCCGTCGGCTCAACGGACGATCCGCCGTAAAACCGCATCGTCACGGCCGAATCTGACACCTCCAGACGGTAGCTTCCCGCCGCCAACGCGCGGAAATAGCGTCGCAGACCGTCCTTGTATTCTCCAAGAAACGCGCTTTCATCCCGCGCGGGCGTGCCATCGGCACGACATTTGAAGTGTTTCTGACGCTGGCCATAGTTGAGCGGCCCGACGGACTGAAAGTCCGGCACGGCCAATCCGTCCTTGCTCCAGACGCTGTTGGCGATGAACTGCACGAGACTGCCGCCCGCACCTTCCCAGTGCGCCAACTCCATCGAATGGGTATGCCCCGCCAGCACGATTACGTTCCGCTCGGCAAAGCGTGCGCGGAAATGCAACCGCGCATCCGACTGCCACTTCTGCGCACCTCCCAGAAACATCCAGCGCGTTCCCTGACAATCGGACGGAATCACGGGGCCATGCGAGACGACGAACGTGCGCCGCGCACCCTTCGTCTCGTCCAGCAAGCGATCAACCGCCGTGACATCGGGATGGTTGAAATCGACCACAATCCACGCGTCGCCGCCCCTCGCAAACGCGAAGTTGTTTGATTTCACGGAACAGCCAAGCTCTTCGGACATTCGCGCGGGCATGTATTCGGCATACGCCTTCTCCGCGCCTGTACCGCGAATGTCATGGTTCCCGACGACAGTCACGAAAGGCAGACCGCCCAGCTCTGACTTGAAGCGGCTCAGGACGTCATCCAACATCTTCTTGTGAACGTCCGGATTGCCGCAATCGCCTTGAATCAGGTCGCCCAACTGGAGACAGAACGCCGTATCCGCACGCACGTTCGCCGCCGCGCGCGTCAGCATCTTCGGACAGCGCACGCGCCACATTTCGCCGTTGCGCGCAAACTCCGCGCGTTGGACACGATTCAGCCACTCGACCTTTTCGCTGTAATGCGAATGGTAAACCTCAGCCGGTTCCGCGTCAAAATGCGTATCGCCAAGGATCACGACCGAATACGCCCCCTTTCGCGGCGTTCCCGCCGCGAAGGCCGACCCAACGCGCACGGACGGCATGAACGCCGCCACCGCCGAAAACCTCAAGAATTCACATCGCGTCATGTCTCATGCCCGAACAGGAGCATCCGTTCATTTCGCCTTTCGCTTCTGACGCGCTGAGACCTCGATGACATTCACCTGATTGCGGAGCTGAAGGATGATCTGACTAACGACCTTGCTGTCGCCGAGAACATCGATCTTCATGCGGGAGACCGTGCCGTCCTCCGTCGGGCCGACATTCAGGGCCTGAATGTTGTAGCCTCGCCCGGAAATGAGGCCGACCATGCGGGCAAGGACGCCCGGCTTGTTCTCGACGAAGCAGTCGAGCCGCTGCACGGCTTGTGTCTCTTTCATTTGAAAATCATCTCCTTCACGCTCTTGCCGCCCGGAATCATCGGATACACGTTCGCTTCCGGCTCGACGATGACCTCGACAAGCGCGGTCTCCTTGCAGTTGATCGCCTTTTTCATCGTCGCGTCGAGCTTCGCGGGGTCAATCACGCGAAACGCCTTTGCGCCATGCGCTTCGGCAAGCTTCACGAAATCCGGCAGATACCGCGCATCCTTCTGCTTGAAGATCGTCTGCGAATAGCGTTTGCCGTAAAAAAGCTCCTGCCACTGGCGAACCATGCCCAAGCAACCGTTGTTGATGATGACAAACGTGACCGGAAGCTTATGCTCGACGGCAACCACGACCTCCTCGAACGTCATCTGTGCGCCGCCATCGCCGCAGATGGCGATTGTCTTGAGTTCGGGACGCGCAAACGCCGCGCCAATCGCGGCCGGAATGCCAAAGCCCATCGTACCCATGCCGCCCGAAGTGAGAAAGCGACGCGGATGGCGATGGCGGATGTACTGCGCGGCCCACATCTGCTGCTGTCCGACGTCCGTGACGACGATCGCCTCGCCTTTCGCCATGCGGTCAATCGACTCGATGACCTGCTGTGGCATGATGACGCCCTTGTGCATCACTTCATATGAAATCGGATGCTCAGCCTTCCAGCCCGCAATCCGCTTCAGCCACTCGTCATGCGCCGCCGCCTTGACGCGCGAGTTGACGACCGCAAGGACGTCGCGGACATCCGCAGCGATGCCGAGGTCGGCATCGACATTCTTGTTCACCTCGGCGGGATCGCAGATGACATGGACCATCTTCGCCCTCTTCGCGTAGGCGGAGATGCGGCCCGTGACGCGATCTGAGAAGCGAACGCCCAATGCCACGATGAGATCGGCCTCGTCAATCGCATAGTTCGCGCAGGGCGCGCCATGCATACCAGCCATGCCAAGCGAGAGCGGATCCGTTTGGTCAAAGGCCCCGAGGCCCATCAGCGTCGTTGCGACTGGAATCTGCGCCTTGCGCGCGAGGTCGGCCAGTTCCTTCAAGGCGAACGCGGCGATGGCGCCGCCTCCGGCATAGACGACGGGCCGCTTCGCCTCGTTGATCAGCTTCGCGAGACGGCTGATCTGCGACGAAGTCGCGGAGACCTCGGGATGATATGCCCGCAGGCTGACGCGCTCCGGGTACTGCGCCCGGGTGAACGCCTGCTGGCAGTTCTTCGGAACGTCAATGACGACAGGGCCGGGCTTGCCGTGCGAGGCGATGTAGAAGGCCTGCGCGACGATTTCGGGAATCTCGTCCGCGCTCTGCACGAGGAAGTTGTGCTTCGTCACGGCGCGGCAGATGCCAGACATGTCCGCCTCCTGGAAAGCGTCCGTGCCGATCTGCGAAAGAGGGACCTGCCCCGTGATCACGACCATCGGAACGCCGTCCAGATAAGCCGTTCCGAGGCCGGTGATCACGTTGGTGGCTCCGGGGCCGGAGGTGACGAGGCACACGCCGACCTTCCCGGAGCTTCGCGCATAACCATCCGCCATGTGCGCACTGCCTTGCTCGTGACGACCGAGGACAAACTTGAATTTCGCCTCCCTCAGGCAGTCGAAGATGTCGATGACCGCGCCGCCCGGATAGCCGAACAAGACCTCTGTCCCGGCCTTTCCCAGAGCTTCGACGAGCGCCATCGCGCCAGTTCTCTCTCGAATTGTCTTCATGTAGACTGTGCGGAATGCTGGATGATCTCTGCGTCGCAATGCTTATTTGCCCTTGACGACCTTGCGGCCACCCCAACCCGCCGAAGCGGCGTTGCCCTTGGCGGCTTCGTGCGGACGGAGAGAGCGAACCGCCGCACCCGCAAGCCACATCTCATGGTTGTGCAGGTCATTGAGCTTCGCCAACATCTTTTCCTTGTAGTCGGGGCAGCCCGTGTCGCGGATGACCTCCTTCGCCTCCTTCATCGTCTTCACGCTCGTGTAGAGCTTCTTGAATACGGGGAGCGTCGCCTTCTTGAAGATCGGTCGCCACTTGAGCGCACCGTGCTGGGCGGTCTGCGAGCAGTTGCCGTACATCCAGTCCATGCCGTTCTCGTCCACGAGGCGGATGAGCGACTGCGTCAACTCCTCGCACGTCTCGTTAAACGCCTCGGACGGACTGTGACCGTTCGCGCGGAGCGTCTCAAACTGGGCCTCCATCACGCCTGCGAGCGCACCCATGAGGATGCCGCGTTCGCCGACGAGGTCAGACGTCACCTCATTCTGGAACGTGGTCGGGAAGAGGTATCCCGAACCGACCGCGATGCCGATTGCCTTCGTGACCTCCTCGACCTTCTTCGCGCTCATCCCGTTCGGCTCGAACGCATACGAGCTGTTGATGCCCGCGCCAGAGAGGAAGTTGCGGCGGACAGACGTGCCGGAACCCTTCGGGGCGACCATCACGCAACCGACGCCCTTCTGGGGATGGATGCCGGTAAGCTTGTTGTAGACAAGCCCGAAGCCGTGCGAGAAGTAGAGATACTTGCCCGGGGTGACAAACTTCTCGATTTTCTTCCAGACCTCCGGAACGGAGCCGTCAGAGACAAGCATCATGACGATGTCGCCCTTCTCGGCGGCCTCCTCAATGCCGAAGAGCGTCTTGCCCTCGACCCAGCCATCCTTCTTCGCGCGCATCCAGCTTGAGTTCGCCTTCGTGCTCTTGCGCTGCCCGACGATCACATTGAAACCGTTGTCACGCATGTTGAGCGCTTGCCCGGGACCCTGAATGCCATAGCCGAGAACGGCAATGGTCTTTCCCTTGAGAACCTGCTGCGCCTTTTTGAGCGGGAACTCCTTGCGGGTCGTGATGTTTTCAGCAACAGTGCCGAATTTGATTTTCATTTTGTCTTTTCCTTTCGGTAGTGGAAACCTGTAAAGTCCTTACTGCTTGAGAGACGCGCCTGTCGAGGCGTTTCCGACGAACTGCGCATAGCGTTCGAGCCAGCCGCCCCTGATGCGCGGACCCCATTTCTTCGCGTTTCTCTTGCGCACGGCAATTTCTTTCTTCGTGAGCTTCGCGTTGATGGCGCGCTTCGGGATGTCGATCATGATTTCGTCGCCGTCCTTGAGCAGCCCGATTAACCCGCCTTCCGCCGCCTCGGGCGAAACATGACCAACGCACGCGCCGTGCGTCGCGCCGGAGAAGCGTCCGTCGGTGACGAGCGCGACCGACTCGCCCAGTCCTGCGCCGATGATGTACGATGTCGGCGCCAGCATCTCTTGCATGCCCGGGCCTCCCTTCGGCCCTTCGTAGCGGATGACCACGACGTGGCCGGGCTTCACCTTCCCGCCCAGAATGCCCGCGCACGCCTCTTCCTGTGAGTCAAAGCAGATCGCCTTGCCCGTGAACGACATCATCGACGGCGCGACACCGCCTTTCTTGACGACCGATCCGCCTTCCGCGAGATTGCCCCAAAGGACGGCCAGCCCGCCGTCCTGCGAATACGCGTTCGGAATCGTGCGGATAACATCGTCATTGCGAATTTTTGCCGCCCGGATCTGCTGGCCGAGCGTCTTGCCCGACACTGTCGGCGCATCAAGATGCAGCATCGCACCCGGAAGTCGCTTCAGAATCGCCATGACGCCGCCTGCGCGGTCAAGGTCATTCACGTGGTAATGTCCGCTTGGAGAGAGCTTGCAGAGGTAGGGCGTACGCGCCGAAAGCTCGTTCATGCGTTCCAGCGTGAACGCGACGCCCGCTTCACGCGCAATGGCGAGAGTATGGAGGACGGTATTCGTCGAGCCACCCATCGCCATGTCGAGGGTAAGCGCGTTGTCGAGGGAATTCTTCGTGACAAGCTCTTTCGGCAGGGGACCTCCCTTCTTCGCCATTGCGACGGCGCGCTTCGCCGCCGCGCGCCACAGTTCCTTGCGCATTGGGTCGATTGCGAGAATCGTGCCGTTCCCGGGAAGCGCAAGGCCAAGGGCCTCATACAGACAGTTCATCGAGTTCGCCGTGAACATGCCCGAGCAACTGCCGCAACCGGGACAGCTCGTCTCCTCGATCTTTTCGAGATCTTTCGCCGTAATCTTGCCCGCATTCTCCGCACCGACGCCCTCAAAAACCGTGTTGAGGTCGGAATCCTCACCCATAAGCGGATGATGTCCCGGAGCCATTGGCCCGCCCGAGGCGAAAATCGTCGGGATGTTCACGCGCAAGGCACCAATCAGCATGCCCGGCACAATCTTGTCACAGTTCGGCACGCAAATCAGCGCGTCAAAGCAATGCGCACGCGCAACCGTTTCAACCGAATCGGCAATCAGCTCGCGCGACGGCAACGAGTACTTCATGCCGCCATGGGCCATCGCAAGGCCGTCGCAGACGGCGATGGTGTTGAACTCCAGGGGAACGCCGCCCGCCTCGATGACCGCCTCCCTGAGGATCTGCCCGACATAGTTGAGATGACAATGACCGGGCACAAAGTTCTCATATGAATTGCAGATGCCGATGAACGGCTTCTTCATGTCCGCCCGCTTCATGCCGCAAGCAAAGAGAAGACTGCGGTGCGGAGCTCGCTCCTTGCCTTTCTTGATTTGATCGCTTGTCATTTCTTTGTTCCCTGCCTGTCCTTTTTAGCAACAAAACCCCGCTCTGTCTGAGCGGGGTCCCGTTTCGCTGTCGGTTCAACCGGTTATCAGTGTACGCGCACCCGCTCGACCTTATCCAACAAGGACGAGAAGCACAATGCCAACAACACTAACTCGGCAATTCATAAAGCTATTTCCCTCTAATTGACGCGTATTATAGCATAATGTTGTTTCTGTACGCAACGGCAAATGTTGGGAAATGTTTGACTGGAATCGGCCCCGGTTTTCAGACTTCCTTGCCAAACGCTCCCGCACCGACCGTGGAACTTGACCTTCGGCTTCGACAAGGTGCGCCATCTAGAGCTTCGGACGTGTTGATTTCGGTCTCTCGAGCAAATGAACGCGTTCATTCTACCAAGTGAACGCGTTCACTTTGTCGATAGAACGCGTTCGTTTCTTTGTATCCTCACTATGAGAACCAAGCAGTCGCGCCATCGAACGGCACCAGTCGTCTTCCGTAACCCGCATATTCCAACCCAGACTGAATATTTGACACGGTTCTGCGACTTCAGCAAACGCCGCAGTCGCCACCTTGTCTGGAGTTTACCCATTTTTTGAGTGCGGAAACGCGTTGCACCCGCATGGATAAAGGCTGAAGTGCGTTTTGTGATG